>NZ_JVHG01000022.1:0-16479 GCF_001055095.1 Parahaemophilus parainfluenzae | reverse complement strand
GATTTACCTGAACGTTCACGTAAGTAGTAAAGTTTAGCTTTACGTACTGCACCTTTACGTTTAACAGTGATTGAATCTACAACTGGTGAGTGAGTTTGGAATACACGCTCAACACCTACACCGTTAGACACTTTACGTAAAGTAAATGCTGAGTGCAAGCCACGGTTACGAATTGCAATAACCACGCCTTCGAATGCTTGCAAACGACGTTTGCTACCTTCAACTACCCATACTTTAACTTCTAAAGTATCACCTGGGCGGAAGCTAGGTACGTTTTGTTTTAATTGTTCTTGTTCAAGTTGTTTAATAATGTTAGACATTGTTTGATCCTTTATTGATCCTAGATGTAACTGAAACTAACTGTTATATTCGGCTTGCGCCTCTTTTAACAGTTTACGTTGTTCGTCAGTCAGAGCTAGGCCTTCTAAGAGCTCAGGGCGTCGGAGCCACGTTCTTTGTAGCGATTGTTTTAATCGCCATTTGCGAATTTCTTCGTGATGTCCCGACATCAGCACGGATGGCACAGTTAATCCTTCTAACACTTCCGGTCTGGTGTAATGCGGGCAATCTAATAAACCGTCTGCAAAAGAATCTTCTTCTGCGGAGGCTTGTTTGCCTAATACACCGGGAATAAAACGAGCAACAGCATCAATTAATGTCATTGCCGGCAATTCCCCACCAGTCAGAACGTAATCGCCAATTGACCATTCTTCATCAATTTCAGTTTGAATCAATCGCTCATCAATACCTTCGTAACGTCCACATACCAAAATCAATTTCTGATTTTTAGCAAGCTCGGTTACGCCGCCTTGATCGAGTTTACGTCCTTGTGGCGAAAGGTAAATCACCTTTGCGCCTTCTCCTGCCGCTGCTTTCGCAGCATGAATCGCATCCCGTAAAGGTTGCACCATCATCAGCATTCCCGGACCACCACCATAAGGACGGTCATCCACGGTTTTATGCTTGTCGAATGTAAAATCTCTTGGATTCCAACATTCTACTTGCAGAAGATTATGTTTTACGGCTCTACCTGTAACCCCAAATTCCGTAATCGCTTTAAACATTTCGGGGAATAATGAAATCACCCCTATCCACATAAAAAGCCTACTACATTACGTTTGTGCATACTTGAGATTAGAAACCAGCGTCCCAATCCACTTCAATTGTTTTCGTGGTGAGATCGACTCTTTTAACTACTTGTTCATACAAGAATGGAATTAACCGCTCTTGTTTTCCAAAAGCATCTTTAGTATTGGCTTTAACCACTAATACATCATTAGAACCGGTTTCCATCATCTCTGTTACCGTTCCCATTGTATAACCTTCTAGGTTGACGACTGAACAACCGATTAAATCGTGCCAGTAATAATCGCCCTCTTCCAGTTCTGGGAAAACAGATAAATCCACACCAATTTCAACATTTGCTAAAGTTTGTGCAGCTTCACGATCATCAACGCCTTTTAATTTAACGATGATTTCGTGATTATGATGGCGCCAGTTTTCTAATTCAGTTGGCTGCCATTCACCTTTGATTTTTAAAAACCAAGGTTGATAATCAAAAATGCTTTCAGCTTGTTCTGTTGATGAATAAATACGTAACCACCCACGGATACCGTAGGTTGAGCCTAATTTGCCCACAACTTCAATGCGTTGTTGTTCCATATTTTTCACCTATCTTAGTTTAAGAACTAAATCAAAAAGCGAGATTATGCTTTTTGAGCTTCTTTCACCAAAGTTGCAACACGGTCTGAAAGTGATGCACCTTGAGCAACCCAGTGGTTTACACGCTCAAGATCAACACGAAGACGCT
The DNA here is from genome assembly GCF_001055095.1 of Parahaemophilus parainfluenzae. Taxonomy (GTDB): domain Bacteria; phylum Pseudomonadota; class Gammaproteobacteria; order Enterobacterales; family Pasteurellaceae; genus Haemophilus_D; species Haemophilus_D parainfluenzae_Z. Next base: position 14,669 of record NZ_JVHG01000022.1, on the reverse strand, counting down.
CTGCGTTACCTTGTGCGATTGGGTTGAAGAAACCTATACGCTCAATGAAACGATCGTCACGTGGTGAACGGCTGTCAGCTACTACGATTTGATAAAATGGGCGTTTTTTAGCTCCGCCACGAGATAAACGAATGGTTACCATAACCTTCCTCTAAATGTTTAATTACTAAAAGAATATTCTCAAACTCGAAAGTGATTTAAGAATATAGCTTACTTTTTTCTCTGTATATATAGACAAAAAGCCTGAAGATTTTACACTTTTTGAGCAAAAAAGCAAGCCGCTCGCCTATCTCAACATAATAATTCACCATAAAAAATGACCGCACTTCATCACAAAGTGCGGTCAATTTTTTATTCATTTTGTGAATTAATAAACGCCTTGTGCTAACATCGCGTCGGCCACTTTCACAAAGCCTGCTACGTTTGCACCCACTACGTAGTTAATGTTTGCTTGACCTTCTGCTGAACCGTATTTTTTACAGTTGGCATGAATATCTAACATAATGCGATGAAGCTGTTTATCCACTTCTTCAGCTGTCCAGTACAAACGTTGTGAACTCTGCGCCATTTCTAAGCCAGATGTCGCAACACCACCTGCATTAGCTGCTTTACCTGGGCCAAATAATACACCAGCCTCTAAGAATGCTTCTGTCGCTTCGATAGTGGTTGGCATGTTTGCACCTTCTGCGACTAATTTCACTCCATTTGCGATTAAGGCTTTCGCATCTGAAATCTCTAATTCATTTTGGGTTGCGCAAGGAAGTGCAATATCTGCTTTCACTTCCCAAGGACGTTTGCCTGCAAAATATTGAAGACCGAATTGTTTTGCAAACTCTTCTACTCGACCACGTTTTACATTTTTGAGCTCTAATAAAGCCTCTAATTTTTCACGATCGAATCCTTCTGGTAAATACACGTAACCCGCAGAATCAGAACAGGTTACGACTTTCGCACCCAGCGCCATCGCTTTTTCAATCGCATATTGCGCCACGTTACCAGAACCAGAAACTAAAACGGTTTTACCTTGGAAGCTATCCCCTTTTTCAGCGAGCATTGCTTGGGCAAAATAAACTAATCCATAACCTGTCGCTTCAGGACGAATTAAGCTCCCACCAAATGAAAGACCACGACCAGTAAACACGCAAGCCGCTTGGTTTGATAATTTTTTCATATAGCCTGCAAGATAACCGACTTCACGACCACCTACACCAATATCACCGGCAGGCACATCGGTATCTGGGCCAACATGACGATACAATTCAGCCATTAACGCTTGGCAGAAACGCATCACTTCAGCATCTGATTTGCCTTTAGGATCAAAATCTGAGCCCCCTTTCGCACCGCCCATTGGCAATGTAGTTAAGGCATTTTTAAAGATCTGTTCAAAGCCTAAGAATTTTAAAATCGATAAGTTAACAGATGGATGGAAACGCATACCACCTTTAAAAGGACCAATTGCACTGTTGAATTGCACGCGGAAAGCACGGTTTACTTGAACTTGGCCTTTATCATCAGTCCATGCCACACGGAATTGGATTGCGCGCTCTGGCTCAACTAAACGCTCCAATAAAGCTTCTGAACGGTATTTAGGGTTTGCTTCCAAGAAAGGCCAGATTGACGTGAAGACTTCACGAACGGCTTGTAAAAATTCAGGTTGGTGGCCGTCACGTTGAGCCACTTTTTCAAGAAATGCGTCTAATGATGCTACTGCTGACATAGGATTTTCCTTCTAGTAGTGAGTTAATATGATGTGTGTAACGTTATTTTATTTATCACCGTCTTGTTGCGGCGTGTCATCAATATAACAATAGAAAAATCAACTAGGCAATAGTTTTTTTATAGAAAAAATGAAGAAAAAATAAAAAACGAGAAAACATTTAATATTTTCTCGTTTTTATTAGACGGTATCTAAAATTAGCACCTGGATTAGCACTTCAAGTTAAAAAGTGCTTATTTATTTTTACCTTCTAAGTAAAGCCATTCAGCGACTTGCTTCGCAAAATACGTCAAAATACCGTCTGCACCCGCACGTTTAAAGCAAAGCAATGATTCCATAATGCATTCTTTTTCTTTCAACCAACCATTTTGAATGGCTGCCATATGCATCGCATATTCACCAGAAACTTGATAAGCAAAGGTTGGCACGCCGAAATAGTCTTTCACACGATATACCATGTCTAAATATGGCATACCTGGTTTTACCATCACCATATCTGCCCCTTCTTGTAAATCAAGAGCCACTTCTTGCAAGCCTTCATTACCGTTGGCTGGATCAAGTTGATAGGTTTTCTTGTCACCACCTTTCAGGTTACCGGCAGAACCGACTGCATCACGGAATGGACCATAATAATTAGACGCATATTTTGCAGAATACGCCATAATTTGCGTATTGATATGACCATTTTCTTCCAATGCCTGACGAATACGACCAATACGTCCATCCATCATATCACTCGGTGCAACAATATCAGCACCAGCTTCAGCGTGTGAAACAGCCTGTTTAATCAGGATATCTGTTGTAATATCGTTTAATACATAGCCTTCTTCATCAATGATCCCGTCTTGCCCGTGTAGTGTATAAGGATCGAGTGCGACATCGGTTAATACACCTAATTCTGGATAAGCGGCTTTCAATGCTCTCACTGCACGCTGTACCAAACCATTCGGATTAAACGCTTCATCTGCCATTAACGATTTTTTATCTTGCTCAACCACAGGGAATAATGAAATCACAGGCACACCGTATTTCACTAAAAGGCCTGCTTCAATTAATAATTGATCGATCGTTAAACGTTCAACTTTAGGCATAGAAGGGACAGGCTCACGATGATTTTCACCTTCAATGATAAATACCGGATAAATTAAATCATTCGCGGTTAATGTATTTTCTGCCACTAAACGACGACTAAAATCATGTTTACGTAAACGACGAAGACGACGGGTTGGGAAACCGCCTAAAATTTGTTGAGTCATAATAATATTCCTGTTTTTTATGATGTTAAAAGGGCGTATCACCTACGCCCATTTTCTTAATCTTTGTGATTTAAATCAGCCTGATTTTCTACCGCACTTTCTTCATCCGTTGTCTCTTCTTCATCCTCTTTCGGTTGATAGAAACGTGCAACTAACAAGCCTAATTCAAAGAGAAGGCACATTGGCACAGCTAGTAAAGTTTGTGAGAAAACATCGGGTGGCGTTAAGATCATGCCAACAAAGAACGCACCCACAATAATATAAGGACGTTTTGAAGCCAATGCTTTCGTCGTGGTTACACCAGTCCAACAAAGCAAAATAATAGCAACAGGTACTTCAAAACACACACCGAATGCCAAGAATAACGCTAAGGCAAAATCAAGGTAACTGCTAATATCTGTGGCGATAGCCACCCCTTCTGGTGCAGTTTGGGTAAAGAAACTAAACACAAAAGGGAAAACAATATAATAAGCAAATGCTACACCGCAATAGAATAAAACTGTACTGGAAAATAATAACGGATAAATTAAACGTTTTTCATGTTGATATAGTGCCGGTGCAACAAACGCCCAAATTTGATAAAGCAAATAAGGCACCGAAATAAACACCGAGACAATCGCGGTTAATTTAATTGGCGTAAAGAAAGGTGTTTGGATATTGGTTGCAATCATCGTTGCACCTTTTGGCATCACAGCTGTTAAAGGTGCGGCAACAAAATGATAAATATCATTAGAAAAATAAACCAACGCCACAAAAACCACTAAAATACAAATTACACAACGTAATAAGCGGTTTCTGAGTTCAACAAGATGGGTAATTAACGGTTGGGAATCGTCCGTCATATTGCTCATAATTATTCTCTAGGACTTCGCTTCAGATTTGGGTGCTGGCTGTAGCTCCACATCATCCGGCGAATAGTAATCGGATAAACGCTCAGTTAATTCAGCTTGTTCATGAGGTTCAAGTGCGGTCAAATCCACTTCTGTTTTTTCAGATTCCAAAACTTCAGCAGTTTCATTCTCTGCATGTTCTGTGGATGCTGTTTCAACCGGTTTCTCTGCTGTTCCTTGTGCGCTTACCTCAAGTTTTTCCGCAGAATCAGCCGGATTTTCAGCCGCACTTTTAATTTCTTTAATTTGCTCTTCCACCGTTGTTCCTGCTGCAGTCGCTTTTTCTTCTAACTCTGCACGCATTTTTTGAGCTTGCTCTTTCAGCTCTTCAACGGTTTTACTTAAGTCTGGGGAAAGCTGTTTTAGATTTAGTTGTTCCGCTTTCTTAATGCTATCTTGCAATTCTTGCAATTTAAGCTCTTGTTTTAATTCATTTTGAACATTAGCTGCCAACCCACGGATCGTTTTCACCCAGCCCATTACCGTGCGAATAGCCACAGGCAAACGCTTAGGGCCTAGTACTACTAAGCCCACAAGCATCAATAAAACAAGTTCGGAAAAACCAATATCAAACACGGTTATGCCTGTTCTTTATCTTTTACAGTTTCAGTTTTTTCAGCGGTGTTTGTACCGTCTTTAATTTGAGTAAATTCCGCATCTTTTTTCGGCTCGTCATCAGACATCGCTTTTTTAAAGCCTTTTACTGCTGCGCCAAGATCAGATCCCGCATTGCGTAATTTTTTTGTACCGAATACTAATAAAATCACGACTAATAAAATAATCATTTGTGCTGGGGATAAACCAAACATAGAAAAACTCCGTTAGAATTAAATTGAAAATTTGGGCTTGAATATACTCTTTTTATGCATTTGTCTCAAGAGGTAATTTTAAAAGTGCGGTCAAAAATTTAGAGGATTTTTAACCGCACTTTATTCTTATTATTCAGCCAGTTCTGTTTGCTCATGAGACAGGAATTATGAAATAACAAAATCCAGCTCTCTCATGTATCGCTCATAACATTGCAAGATGTCCACGATCAAATCCTCTTCCTTTGTGATATTCAAAGGATAACCTTCCAATTGAATATTGGTTGAAACCATTAATGCATGATGAACTTGTGCTGTTTCAGATGCGGGCTTCTCAAACAAGGTAATTTGGTAAAAAAAATCTTCTGCTAATCCATTTTCAATAGAAAGGACCAGTTGATTATTATCGACGTCAAAACGTTGATGTAATGTCACATTTAGACCATAGGTACCAATGAGTAACTGCCGTAACTCTCTCATTGCTAAAAGTGCTGTTGTTTTTAAATGGGAAATGGCGTCATCTCGCTTAGGTTCAATCACTAGCTGTCTTAAACGACTACGCCAGTTTGCACCTGTCCACAAATCTGAAACCTCTGTGGAATAATATTGACGTTCAAATCGTAAACCTTTTAACAAACTCCATGCCATCACTGACATCAACAGAGCAAAAGGTAAAGAGAAAAACAACATCGTTGATTGTAGTATTTCAATACCGCCAAAAAGATAAAGAACAAATGTAACAGCTGACAATAAACCACCCCAAAACATAGATTGCCAACGAGGTGAAACCTGGCTTTTGTCTTCAATTGCGATATTATTAAGCGTATAAATACCAAAGTTAATGGTTACAATAAAAAAGAGTGTGATAATAAATAAAGCTAACGTTTTAGTTAAACCGGAATAGGGTAAATAACTCAGAAAATCAAAAAGGAGTGACCCCACATTATTTACAGCTTGACCTAATGCCCCCTTAGCAAGATGTTCATTAACCCAAATGGCCCCATTTCCAAATACTGTGAACCATAAAACAAAGAATAAACTTGGCACCATCAATACGCCGAAAATAAACTCCCGCAAAGTTCGTCCGCGAGAAATCCGTGCGATAAAAATCCCAAAGCCTGGCGCCCATGAAAACCACCATGCCCAGTAAAAAACCGTCCAATCCATAAACCAATCTAGATGTTCTACATCATAGGCATAAGCCTTGAAGCCGACTCTAATTAAACCGCTTAAGTAGGTGCCAATATTTTCTGTAAACGCAGAAATTAAATATATCGTCGGACCGAATAGCAAAACCAGTAGCATAAAGAGAAATGTGACGCCTAGATTAAGCTCACTAAGAATACGGAACCCGTTGGCAATCCCTTGCAGTGAAATTAAGATAGCAATGATAAAAACACTCACTAAAATAAGGGGAACCAAATACGGTGAGTTATCCAATAAATGCATTGAATGGAACGCTGCAGCTAATCGAATTGCACTGTAACCTAAGGTTGCAACCACGCCAAATAAGGTAGTGCAAATTCCGAGAATATCAATGATATCCCCGACTCTTCCATTAATCTTTTCTTTCAGTAAGGGATAAAAACAAGAGCGTAAAGAAAAGGGTAATTTATAGCGAAATCCGAAATAAGCAATCGTAAGTGCAATTAATCCATAAATAGCCCAAGCACTGATACTCCAATGAAAAATACTAAAAAATAATGCCGTTCGAACTTTCTCATATTCACCTATTGGTGAAAGAAAATGTGAAAGCGGTTCAGCAACGCCAAGAAAAACAATGCCAATACCAATTCCAGAGGTAAAGAGTAATGCAATCCAAGAGCCTAATTTAAACTCTGGTTCTTCCTCATCGCCCCCCAGCTTAATATCACCATATCGTCCTAATGCTAAGAAGAGTAAAAAGAATAGAAAAAATGCACTCAGTAAAATATAAAACCAGCTAAATTGAGAGAAAATAAAGGCTTTCGCCGCAGCAAGATAAGATATCGTTTGCTGCGTATCAAATAAAAGAGCTGCAATAATCGCTAAACTAAAACCTAAACTGCCCCAAATAACATTTGCTTTAAAAGTATTTTGTATCTTCATATTTGTTTTAAGATAAAAAGTGCGGTTAAAAACTTATAGGATTTTCAACCGCACTTTAATCTTATTATTCAGCCAGTTCTGTTTGCTCGTGTGCCATCAATTCTTGACCCACATCGTCTAGCAAACTTAAATAACGTTCATAATGTTTCAACATATCGGCAATTAATTCATCTTGGTCCATATATTGCACATCATAACCCACTCGACCATCAAAGAAATAAGTGTATGGCTCATAGGTCATACTATGTTGGATATGTGGCAAGTTATCATCATTAATTAATTGCTCTGACACCTCACGACCGATAGATTTCACCCCGTACATAAAGTCTCTCATCAAATCTTTTTGAATGACTAACTCGACTGCAGGTTCATCTTGATCAAATAACGTGTTAATTTGCACACTCAATTCATATTTACCAATCAATTCTTGGCGTAGCTCACGCATTGCCGGCAATACCGTATGTTTAAGGAAGCGTAAAATATCTTTTTCTTGCGTTTGGTTCATCATTTGTTCCAAACGTTCTTTCCATTTATCCCCCGTCCAGAAAATACTGGTTGGATTAACTTTGGTATCAAAATATTTTTTATCCGCACTCAAACCTTTCCATAAACTAAAACACATCAATAACATCAACATCGCGAAAGGTAATGCCACTAATAGCGTCATTGTCTGTAGATTAGCCAAGCCGCCTGATTGCATCAAAACAATGGCGACAGTTGACATTAATACGCCCCACATCACCGCTTGCCAACGTGGTGCAGCAAGACTTTTATCGCGTGATGCAATGTTATTTAATACATAAATGCCCGAATCCGCAGAAGTGATAAAAAATAAAGAAATCACCACCAAACTCACTAAACCCGTCACACCAGAAAGCGGTAAATAATCTAAGAACTTAAAGAGCAACGTTTCAGGCGAAGAAATCATTTGTCCTAACGCACCTGCAGCTTCACCATCATTCAACCAAATGGCTGTATTACCAAATACGGTAAACCACAAGATACCGAACATGCTAGGAATCACCAACACGCCGAAAATAAATTCGCGAATGGTACGCCCTTTCGAAATACGAGCAATAAATAAACCGACAAATGGCGCCCAAGAACACCACCATGCCCAATACAGAATTGTCCAACCGCTAAACCAACTAGTATGTTCTTGTTCATAAACATAGGTTTTGAAACTTAATTTTACTAAGTTGCTAAGATACGTTCCGATGTTGTCGCTAAAAGCGGATAACAAATAAAGTGTCGGTCCCGCCACTAAGACGAAAATCAACAAACAGAAAGCTAATGTTAAATTCAGCTCACTTAAGATTTTTACCCCTTTCCCTACACCAGAAATCGCGGAAAATATCGCTAAACTCATTACCACGGCAATTACGACAACTTGCAAGCTGAAGCTATTTTCGCTAATCCAGCCTAATTGATGTAAGCCTGCACCCAATTGTGATGCACCAAAACCTAATGTTGTGATAACACCAAATAAGGTGGCAAGTAACGCCATAATGTCGATAAGATCGCCTAACTTGCCATTAATACGCTCTTTCAATAACGGATAGAAACAAGAACGTAATGCCAAAGGTAATTTGTAACGGAATCCAAAGTAAGCCAATGCCAACGCAATCGTGCCATACACCGCCCAGGCATGAATTCCCCAGTGGAATAAGGTGTGTAACAAGGCTTCTTGTTGCTTATGCTCTGCGCTGCCTGTGGTAATATCAGATAAGTAATGCGTCAATGGTTCTGCTACACCAAAGAACATCAACCCTACCCCCATACCGGCAGCAAATAACATCGCCAACCAAGACAGAAAACCAAATTCAGGCTCTTCTTCATCATTGCCTAATTTGATATTACCTAGGCTACTGACTGATAAAATGACTAAAAAGCCCAAAAATACTGAGAATGCTAATACGTAAAACCAACTAAAGTTGGCAAAAATGCCCGATTTAGCAGCATTTAATAAAGTTTGTGTTTGTTCAGGTGCGATTAAAATCATCGCGACAAGCAACACCACAAAAAATAACGTTGCACCAATCACTAAAGGATTGAACGACGTTTGCTTTTCCATAAATTTAGATAAAGACAACGCTTCCCCCTTAAAAATTAAGTGAATAAAAATAAAATCAGATTAAATAAAATAAGGCTTTAAGCCCTAAATGGTGAGATGGAACCATCGCAAATGATAGCACGGAGAAGTGCGATTTTGAAGGAAACGCTCAGTAGGATTTGAGTGGATTGTTTCCAAAAGTGCATTTATGGTATAAAAAAATACCAATTATTTCAAATTAGGAAAATATTGATGGTATTTAATTTAAGTCGTATTTTTAACTGATATAATGAATTACAAAACTTGCTCAAACAAGACAGTAAAAGAAAACGTTTTATTTAATGTGTTGTAGATAAAACAATTTCTTAATGCAGCTTCAGTAAGCTTATCAAACGTCTGATCATCTAAATCAGATGAAATAAAAATTTTAATTTTACAATCGGTTATGTGTGGAGGTTCATCATAACCATGCACACCAAGTAAGGTTAAAGGATTGGCGAGGTTGAGCCAAATTTTTCCTTCCATTTCTACAATATCGGCACGTTGTTGAACAAAATGCGCTTTTACACTACTCAAAATGCCAATGCAGTTAAGTCATCGGAGCAAGGGAAAAACTCTACAAACGTCTAGCAAAAATGGTTGAGCATAACTTTACGGAAGCAGAACAACACCATAGACATAGTTATGCCCATTACAGAGGTTCGTCGAAAGTACACATGCAAGCAAGCACAAAATATCAAGAAAATGCCCTTGTGCTATGGGCTTTTTTACGCTTTTTATAATTCAGACTTTATTAATATGAGGTAATGGTAAAAACTCTACGAAACTGACTGCTTGAATGGCAATCTAAAGTGAAATGTAATAGAAAGAGATAAAACGACAAAAAATAAACCCACCTTTACCAGATGGTCTATAAAGTGGGTTTGCCTGAGGTATAAAATCGAGTGTTAAATACGCGCTATTTTCAATATATTTTAGCTTTTATTTTTTAGGTAACGCATCACTAGAAGCATTAAATTTCACATTTGATGAAGTGTAAGCCTCAAAGTGCGGATGTTTTTTCATAAATTTAATGAAACTTTCCGCATCAGGCAAGTAAGTATCAACGCCTTCATATTTCGGATCGTTAAATAATTTACCAAAAGTTTTGTAACCATCTTTACCGCTAGCTACATAAGCATTAGTACCAACGAGATAACGTTTATTATCATCAATTGGTTCCCATTGTTGGGTTTGTTTATTCAATACTTCCACGCTGACTAAACGTTTACCTTCCGCATTTGGTATTTCATTCGCTTCGTAACGAATGCCCGCGCCATAAGGGAATGCCCCTGTAGAACCATCAACTAAAGCAAATTGCATCGCATCTTCAAGCACTTGTTTCACTAACGAACCTTCCATTTTATAGGTATATAACGTATTCCCGAAAGGTAAGAAAGTATAAGCATCATTAAAGGTTACATTGCCTGGTAAAATATCCGCACGAACACCGCCTGCATTTTGAATGGTTAAATCCACTGTTTTGAGTTCGTTATACATTGTTTCTGCAATAAAACGCGTTGCAATAGAACCTTCTGGATTTGAGCCTGCTTTATTTGGGATACGATTTGCTGAACCACCCGGCATTGCAGAACCGGTGATGACGCCAACAATTTCTTGTGCTAAACGATCTTTTTCACTTTTATATTTTGAAATAAGCATGTCTGTTTTTGCATCATGATCATCAAGTGAAATACTCTTCATTGACTTTAAAGTATCAAGCGCTTTTTTACGTTCATCGCCTGTTAATTCAGTCCATTTACCTTCCGCATTTTTCACTTGAAGTTTATGAGAACTCATTAACACATGAGGAATTTTACGAGTAATAGACGCAATACCTTCAGGACTGAATTTAACACCTAAGTCACCCACAACAGCAGAATAAGCCCAACCTTCCATTACAAATACCGGTTCGCCATTCGGATTTTTAAATTCAAGCGGATATTCATAGATTACTGGAAGTTTTAAACCACGTAATTCATCATTGCCGTATAAATAATGTGAATCCCCAGTAACGATCACATCAATATCATTTACTTTTTGAGCAATTTCGATATTTTTTTCACTTCCTGCATGTGAAAGTAAAATGATTTTATTAATGCCTTGTTGTTTTAGCGCATTTGCCATAATTTGTGCGGTAGCAATTTCATCATAGAACTTCACATCCTTACCTGGTGAAGATGAATTAACCGTTTTATTCACGGTATCTAAACCGATAATGGCAATTTTTTCTCCATCCACAGTGAAAATATCGTAAGGTTTCCATTTGTTATATAAAATTGAATTTTTATCAGGAATAACATTGGCTGAAAGTACTGGAATTTTTAATGGCTCGAGTAGTTTTAATAAACCTTCATTACCCGCGTCAAATTCATGGTTACCCAAAGTAAAATAATGGAAATTACCAGCATTCATGACAGCCGCATCAGCGGAACCGCCAAAAAGTGTGAAATACAGCGTACCGGTAATCGCATCACCAGCATGTAGCACTAATGGATTTTTATACTTTTTACGTAACTCATAAAGTTTTCCATTCACAGCAGAAAAACCGCCAATATCAACCTTTGTTTGTTGACCATTTAGATTAATTCTTGCTTCGTGCGGTTCCAAATAAGAATGGTGGTCGTTAATATGTAAGATACTTAACTCCACAGCTTTATGTGCTTGCGGCGCTTCTTTAGCAAAGGCTGCACCTGAGCAAAGCATTGCTAACGCACTAACTGCAAAGGTAACTGATTTTTTAGATAAAAACATAATGGCTCCTTGTGAGTAAACGGATTAATTTAAGCCTTCAAGCATTGCTTGGAAAGTCTTATAACGAATAGCATAGTTATTGTGTTGAAGATTTTCACGTGCTTGATCTAAATACGAAAAATCATCAACCTCCACCCCTTTAAATTGGCGAGCAAACATCATATTGGCTAGAGCGAGGCGGGGCTTAATTTCAGAAGAAGGGGTTATCAAACTCACTCGATTCTCAGTAATAGAAAAAGTTGTTTGATTAGGAAAATCTTGACGCATCTGTTCAATAATTTTTTGAAATATGCCTTTAGCATCCAAAGACAATAATATAATTTGATCTGGTTTGGCTCCCCGTTCTATTAAAGCCTGAACAAATTGCTCCGAATTATCTGTTTGACGAATATAAATTTTTGCCTGCTCATTCGCTAAAAAAGACACCAGTAAGTTTTTCTTCATTTCCTGAATTAAATTAGCATCGCCAGTATTTATCGGTTCAAAGTATAAATAATCAAGAAATTTAGGGGTGAGATTTTTATCTGTTTTAAAAATGCGAGTGAGGATTTTTTCGCTTATTTGGATCTGATTATCAAGAAATTGGGGAGGTAAAGAAAAAAGTGCGGTGAGTTTTTTCTGTAAAATAGAAATTTGTTGCTTTTCTTGTTTAGCTAAAGCGATTGAAAATTGTTGCTTTAAAGCCTCAGCGGACTCAGTAGATATTGATTGGTGAGAAGACGAAGGAGGACTCGCTATCACAGATTGTTGAATGCCAATACATGACGCTAATCCAAGTAACACAGAATGAAAACTGATTTTCATAATAAACCTCATTTAACTGATATTTTATCAATATAAAATACCGCTTAACGCGTAAACTTGACCTAAAACTATTTGAGAGTTTCTTAGATTATACGTAAAACAAAATTGCATGTGAATGATAATGTTTACTTTTTCAAGAGAATATAACGTACTTATTAGAATGCTCATCCAAAACTTGCAATTTTGCTCAAAAAGTATAAAACTCGCAGGCTTTTTGTCTATATATACAGAGAAAAAAGTAAGCTATATTCTTAAATCGCTTTCGAGTTTAAGAATATTCTTTTAGTAATTAAACATTTAGAGGAAGGTTATGGTAACCATTCGTTTATCTCGTGGCGGAGCTAAAAAACGCCCATTTTATCAAATCGTAGTAGCTGACAGCCGTTCACCACGTGACGATCGTTTCATTGAGCGTATAGGTTTCTTCAACCCAATCGCACAAGGTAACGCAGAGCGTCTTCGTGTTGATCTTGAGCGTGTAAACCACTGGGTTGCTCAAGGTGCATCACTTTCAGACCGTGTTGCAACTTTGGTGAAAGAAGCTCAAAAAGCATAATCTCGCTTTTTGATTTAGTTCTTAAACTAAGATAGGTGAAAAATATGGAACAACAACGCATTGAAGTTGTGGGCAAATTAGGCTCAACCTACGGTATCCGTGGGTGGTTACGTATTTATTCATCAACAGAACAAGCTGAAAGCATTTTTGATTATCAACCTTGGTTTTTAAAAATCAAAGGTGAATGGCAGCCAACTGAATTAGAAAACTGGCGCCATCATAATCACGAAATCATCGTTAAATTAAAAGGCGTTGATGATCGTGAAGCTGCACAAACTTTAGCAAATGTTGAAATTGGTGTGGATTTATCTGTTTTCCCAGAACTGGAAGAGGGCGATTATTACTGGCACGATTTAATCGGTTGTTCAGTCGTCAACCTAGAAGGTTATACAATGGGAACGGTAACAGAGATGATGGAAACCGGTTCTAATGATGTATTAGTGGTTAAAGCCAATACTAAAGATGCTTTTGGAAAACAAGAGCGGTTAATTCCATTCTTGTATGAACAAGTAGTTAAAAGAGTCGATCTCACCACGAAAACAATTGAAGTGGATTGGGACGCTGGTTTCTAATCTCAAGTATGCACAAACGTAATGTAGTAGGCTTTTTATGTGGATAGGGGTGATTTCATTATTCCCCGAAATGTTTAAAGCGATTACGGAATTTGGGGTTACAGGTAGAGCCGTAAAACATAATCTTCTGCAAGTAGAATGTTGGAATCCAAGAGATTTTACATTCGACAAGCATAAAACCGTGGATGACCGTCCTTATGGTGGTGGTCCGGGAATGCTGATGATGGTGCAACCTTTACGGGATGCGATTCATGCTGCGAAAGCAGCGGCAGGAGAAGGCGCAAAGGTGATTTACCTTTCGCCACAAGGACGTAAACTCGATCAAGGCGGCGTAACCGAGCTTGCTAAAAATCAGAAATTGATTTTGGTATGTGGACGTTACGAAGGTATTGATGAGCGATTGATTCAAACTGAAATTGATGAAGAATGGTCAATTGGCGATTACGTTCTGACTGGTGGGGAATTGCCGGCAATGACATTAATTGATGCTGTTGCTCGTTTTATTCCCGGTGTATTAGGCAAACAAGCCTCCGCAGAAGAAGATTCTTTTGCAGACGGTTTATTAGATTGCCCGCATTACACCAGACCGGAAGTGTTAGAAGGATTAACTGTGCCATCCGTGCTGATGTCGGGACATCACGAAGAAATTCGCAAATGGCGATTAAAACAATCGCTACAAAGAACGTGGCTCCGACGCCCTGAGCTCTTAGAAGGCCTAGCTCTGACTGACGAACAACGTAAACTGTTAAAAGAGGCGCAAGCCGAATATAACAGTTAGTTTCAGTTACATCTAGGATCAATAAAGGATCAAACAATGTCTAACATTATTAAACAACTTGAACAAGAACAATTAAAACAAAACGTACCTAGCTTCCGCCCAGGTGATACTTTAGAAGTTAAAGTATGGGTAGTTGAAGGTAGCAAACGTCGTTTGCAAGCATTCGAAGGCGTGGTTATTGCAATTCGTAACCGTGGCTTGCACTCAGCATTTACTTTACGTAAAGTGTCTAACGGTGTAGGTGTTGAGCGTGTATTCCAAACTCACTCACCAGTTGTAGATTCAATCACTGTTAAACGTAAAGGTGCAGTACGTAAAGCTAAACTTTACTACTTACGTGAACGTTCAGGTAAATC
>NZ_JVHG01000021.1:0-4133 GCF_001055095.1 Parahaemophilus parainfluenzae | reverse complement strand
TATGGTAAAGATTCCGATAGCCAATCTAGCACAACAAAAAGTGGTATTAATACACAAAATATCATAATTAAAGATGAAGCAGAGCAATTAAAACGTACAGGCAAAACGGTACAAGATAAAATTGCTGCGATAAAAACAGATATCACTACAGAGAGTGCACAAAGTCAAAGTGGTAAATTAGAGAATCGTTTTAATAAAGATGATGTTCAAAAAGAACTTGATTTCCAACGTGAGGTGACAGAGAAATTTGGACCAAATGTCGCGGAAGCAGGAAGTTTGCTTGCTAATAAATTTGGCGAAGAAGCGAAAGCGAAGCGTCATGAAGCCGCAATTGCGTTAGAAGAAGCAGAAAAAGCCAAGGCAGAAAACAACAACGAAACTAACCGCGCTTTAGTCAAACAAGCACGAGATAATTTTGAGACAGCGAGTCGCGAAGCTAAAGAATGGGAAACGGGTGGAAGTCAACGTCTTGTCATTGATTCGGCATTAAATGTTATCAGCACCGCTTTAGCCGGCAGACCGGCAGCGGAAGTGGTGGCTTCAGGATTATCACCTGCGGTGAATAACCAAATTAAGAAAGCGACCACAGATGCAAAAGGCAATGTGAATACGGCTCTCAATTTGACTGCTCATGCACTTTGGGGCGCGGTAGAGGCTTATGCGGGCAATCGTAATGTTGCTGCGGGTGCGGCAGGTGCAGCAGGTGGAGAGGCGGCAGCTCATTTTCTTTCCTCGACACTTTATGATAAATCACCTGAAAAGCTTAGCGAAGAAGAAAAACGTACTGTATCGTCTTTAAGCCAAGTGGCAGCGGGTATTGCTGGTGGTAGTTTATCAGATAGCTCTGATGGGGCGATTATTGCAGCTAAGACAGCGAAAGATGCGGTGGAGAATAATTATTTAAAACCATCTGATTTAGTTGAAGCAGAAAGAAAATATAAAGCTTGTAAAGGTGATTCTGATTGCGAAATGAGAGTGGTCGAGGAAACTAATGAGCTTAGTAAAAAACGGAATCAAGAACTGGATGAATATCGTCAATCCCTTGAGCGGGAGCTTCTCGCAGCAAAACGCAGCGCAGAGCAACAATGTGCAGGTAATTCAGATTGTTATCTAGCCTATTCACAGGAAGCGAATAAGCATTTTAAAGAACAACTTAATGCTTATTTGGCTCATGTATCAGAAGGTAAGGATTTTGAGTCCCTAGCAAGAAATTATTATCCAGATGATGCCTATTTTCGTTCAATTTGGTATGGCTTAACAAATTCAGGGCCACAAAAAACGAAGGAAAGTTTAAAATCAGCGAAAGATTATATTGATAATACATCTTTCGGTGAGGTATTAGATGATACCTTGCGCATAGGTGAGAAACTTGTTCGTCTACCAAAAGAATGGATTGAGCAAGATATCCCTGCGCATTCTGTTGAGAAAGCGCTACGTGAGATGACAGATGGAAATCCTCAAGATGTGGGAGAGGTCTTCTTTGGTTTAACAACCGGTGCTGCAACGGTCTCTGTGGCTGGAAAAACTATGAAATGGATTGGGGGTAAGTGGGTTCGTTCACCAGATGTGGATTATTCAAGGGATAATACAAATCTAGGAGTAAATCGAAATAAAGGATTAAATGAAAGGATTTCTAATCGCCAAAAAGACTTTTATTTAAATGAACAGAATTTAAATAGAGAAGCTAATGAGTTGGCGAAAAATATTAAATTACCAATTTCTGATAAAGTGTTAGAAAAACATATTATTAATGGTGAGCCAAAAGGTAGTTTCTTTAAAGGAGGACACACCACACTCGGAAATGTAAAAGTGGAAAAAGTAATTAAAGAATATGCAAACGGTGTTTATGAGGCTAAAGTTTCTATTCCAAATCCTAGGGCTTTAAAAGATCCAAATGCGAAGCCATTTTTAGAAAAATCTGGTAAGGAAAAAGATAGTGTATCAACAATGTTTCCAAGAACTTGGACTCAGGATAGATTAAAAGTTGAATTGGAGCATGCATTTAAAAATGCTAGCAAAGTTCCTAGTACTAAGTCTGAGTGGAAAGGAGTGACAAAATCAGGAGTTGAAGTTCGTTGGTATGTTAAGGAAAATGGAAAAATCGACACTATTTATCCTAAGGCTCCTAGTTATAATTAGGAAAAGTATATGAAATTATTATTTAAGTTTGATGATTCAAGTTTTTATAAATCAACTTGTGTGTTTTTAAATGATGAAAATCACTCCTGGAGAGATGAATATGTACGTATATATTTAGATACTTTAAATTTTGATAGTAGTATTACATTAGCCGATTT
Organism: Parahaemophilus parainfluenzae; assembly: GCF_001055095.1. Classification (GTDB taxonomy): domain Bacteria; phylum Pseudomonadota; class Gammaproteobacteria; order Enterobacterales; family Pasteurellaceae; genus Haemophilus_D; species Haemophilus_D parainfluenzae_Z. The sequence goes on along the minus strand of NZ_JVHG01000021.1, from coordinate 1,836 downwards.
ATCTATAGATAAAGATTATGTTAGTACGGATGTGATGGATGCAGTAATAGATAAGGATAAGGTATATTTGGGATTCTCCTTGTATTTACCTGAAGATAGACCTGCAGATTATGATCCTAGTGAGGAAAAGTATTATATTGTAGATAGAGAGGAATTAACGTATTTGGCTAGACGGTGGTATAGTTTCATTCAAAGACCTGTAGAGTTAAAGCAGCCAGATTACCAAGAAATTATCGACTCAGAGGATGCTTATAAATGACAGTCATGATCGGTGGCCATTCCACCTTAGGTAATATCCGTGTTGATCGGATATTATACACTTATCCAAATGGCGTATATTTAGCACAGATTTCCGCCTTTGATAGTGAAACTAATCAATATATTGCTAAAACTAACAATAATGGGGAGACCTTGATGTTTCCTCAAACGTGGACGGCAGATCGTATCAAAGTAGAAATTAATTCTGCTTATATGAATCAAGTAGATGATTTAGATCCTATTCGTAAAGCTGAAGGTATGTGGGTTGGCATTTCAAATTCAGGCGTGCGTATAGAAGGTTATACCTATCCTGTCGTCACCGCTTTTCCAAGTGCTGAGCAGGAGTAAAGATGAAACTTGTTTTTACGTATATTCAGCATAAAGGTCAAATTATTCCAACTTGCTATTTAGAAGAAAATCATCAACTAAATCCACTAACCGGCTATTTGAATGATCCAATGGGTGGTCCAAATTATTTCTCTTTTTTAGATCATTCATTGTCAATCTTAACAGATGAGATGACTCAAGAAGCGGATATCTCCTCTAATTCTTGGGGCGTTGAGGTGATGAACGATCAAGTGAATTTTTATTTCCTTTTTGCCCAAGAAGAGGAATCACTTTATCTCACTTTACCGCGTGGAATTATGATTGATGTGTTGAGGTTATGGCTGATTTTCCGAAGTCAAGAACCCGAAGAAGGCTTAACACAGCGCTTAGAATTTTAAGTTAAAAGTGCGGTCAATTTTCAAAGAGTTTTAAAACCTCTCAAAATTGACCGCACTTTTTATTTTCAACGATACTTAAGTTGAGCAAATCTTATAATTTCACATCCAACTTCGCGTAAGCGCGCTCTACTTTTTCCAATGCTTTTTCTATGGAAATATCACGAGCGAGTAAGATACCTAAGCGGCGATGGTCATTTATTTCTCTTTTGCCGAAAATGTGAATATTACTATTAAACCTAAACCCTGCATTGGTGTATGGTAAAGATTCCGATAGCCAATCTAGCACAACAAAAAGTGGTATTAATACACAAAATATCATAATTAAAGATGAAGCAGAGCAATTAAAACGTACAGGCAAAACGGTACAAGATAAAATTGCTGCGATAAAAACAGATATCACTACAGAGAGTGCACAAAGTCAAAGTGGTAAATTAGAGAATCGTTTTAATAAAGATGATGTTCAAAAAGAACTTGATTTCCAACGTGAGGTGACAGAGAAATTTGGACCAAATGTCGCGGAAGCAGGAAGTTTGCTTGCTAATAAATTTGGCGAAGAAGCGAAAGCGAAGCGTCATGAAGCCGCAATTGCGTTAGAAGAAGCAGAAAAAGCCAAGGCAGAAAACAACAACGAAACTAACCGCGCTTTAGTCAAACAAGCACGAGATAATTTTGAGACAGCGAGTCGCGAAGCTAAAGAATGGGAAACGGGTGGAAGTCAACGTCTTGTCATTGATTCGGCATTAAATGTTATCAGCACCGCTTTAGCCGGCAGACCGGCAGCGGAAGTGGTGGCTTCAGGATTATCACCTGCGGTGAATAACCAAATTAAGAAAGCGACCACAGATGCAAAAGG
>NZ_JVHG01000020.1:0-2857 GCF_001055095.1 Parahaemophilus parainfluenzae | reverse complement strand
TATGGTAAAGATTCCGATAGCCAATCTAGCACAACAAAAAGTGGTATTAATACACAAAATATCATAATTAAAGATGAAGCAGAGCAATTAAAACGTACAGGCAAAACGGTACAAGATAAAATTGCTGCGATAAAAACAGATATCACTACAGAGAGTGCACAAAGTCAAAGTGGTAAATTAGAGAATCGTTTTAATAAAGATGATGTTCAAAAAGAACTTGATTTCCAACGTGAGGTGACAGAGAAATTTGGACCAAATGTCGCGGAAGCAGGAAGTTTGCTTGCTAATAAATTTGGCGAAGAAGCGAAAGCGAAGCGTCATGAAGCCGCAATTGCGTTAGAAGAAGCAGAAAAAGCCAAGGCAGAAAACAACAACGAAACTAACCGCGCTTTAGTCAAACAAGCACGAGATAATTTTGAGACAGCGAGTCGCGAAGCTAAAGAATGGGAAACGGGTGGAAGTCAACGTCTTGTCATTGATTCGGCATTAAATGTTATCAGCACCGCTTTAGCCGGCAGACCGGCAGCGGAAGTGGTGGCTTCAGGATTATCACCTGCGGTGAATAACCAAATTAAGAAAGCGACCACAGATGCAAAAGGTAATGTAAATACCGCTCTCAATTTGACTGCTCATGCACTTTGGGGCGCGGTAGAGGCTTATGCGGGCAACCGTAATGTTGCTGCTGGTGCGGCGGGTGCAGCAGGTGGAGAGGCAGCGGCTCATTTCCTTGCCTCGACACTTTACAATAAATCACCTGAAAAGCTTAGTGAAGAAGAAAAACGTACGGTATCGTCTTTAAGTCAGGTAGCAGCAGGTATTGCTGGTGGTAGTTTATCAGATAGCTCTGATGGGGCGATTATTGCGGCTAAGACAGCGAAAGATGCGGTAGAGAATAATGGCATGGCTGATGACGTTCATCCTAGTGATGAGCGTAAGCAAAACATTGAAATGTATGCCAAGGTTTTATTCAATGGAGATGAGGATAAAGCTAAAGAATATCAAGAAGGTCTAGAGCTTGCAGAAGCTCAGGGTCAAATTGATAGTGTTAAAGACACAGCGGATGCGGTTGTTAATTTAGATGATACCGTTGTATCTTTATGGGAAGCAATCTCAAATCCAGAGAAAACCTATAATAATGTTGTGGTCTCGTTGAAAGATTGGGATGAGGCTTATGCGCTTGCCCTTCAAGAAAATCCAAAACTCGCGGGTGAAATGCAAGGTTACCGCCAAGGTAAAATGAAAGGTGTTTCAACTGGAGGAGTGGTGCTAAGTGGTGCGGGATTGGCGTTAGTTAAGCCAATGGGAGCACTGAAAAACGGTGTGGTTGATTTTACTAAAAATCAAGTAAATAGAGTAGTTAATCACACTGTTTTGAATCGAGTAATTAATGAAGTTGATAATATCGCTGTATCAACTGATAAAGGATTTATCAATGCCACTAAAGTTTGTGGAGCAAGTTGTGAAATAAAAGCAACTAGTAAAGCTGAGCAAGCTTTAATCGATGACATTGTCAAAAATGGTGATATTAAAGGCGGAAAAACAGAGTCGTTAATTCATGGTTTAGCAAAACGTTCAGGTTATGAACCATTACAAGGCGGAAAATATGGCTCAAATAATGGTTTTGATCATGTGTTAGTGGGCAAAGATGGTTCAGTAGTCATTATTGATAGTAAACAAATAAAAGCTAATGGGGCAATTCAGGTGAGTTCTAAGGGGGCAGGAAACACCAATCAGTTGTCAGAAAAATGGATTAAGGAAGTTGTGTATAAATTACCTGAAAATGATCCAGCAAGAACTGCGATAATAAAAGCTATTGATAATGGTAAATCAATTAAAACAATTATAGCTGGTGTAGATAAATCAAATAGTAAAGTTGTGTTATTACCAGTTAGAATTCCTAATAAGAATTAGTCATAATAGGTGTAAATATGGAAAAATATAAGGTATTTTTAGGTAGTGATATTGCAAAGACTTACAGTGATGCTAAAAAATTTACTTTGGAACGGGTTAATTCGTTTTCAGATGATTCTTATCTCGAATTATTTCAAAGAATAAAATTAATTGATGATTTTCGAGGGAATGTGTTTTTTTCAATTGGTTTATTAGATGACTATCATCGAGCATTATCCTCTAAATGTTTGTTAGAAAATTCTATCGAAGGATTTAAAGAAAATTCTTCTATTGCAGGTTTCTTAAGTATTTTGTCTGAATATGATTTTCAATGGGCATACAACGGGATTAATACAAATTTCTTTTTCATGATCTTACTTTCAGATAATCAAAAGTTGATTGATTATTTAATTAAACATCGTGATGAAATTGTGGATATTTCAGTCCCTTATAAACGAACTGATATCAGACCTTTTTTTAATGCGAACACTTTATTGGCGTTAAGTGGCGATTGGCAATTATTAAAAGAGCGCGCACTCACGTTCTTAAATGATGAGAAAAAAGCCCGTAGCGATTTAAAGCGCATTCCCGATCATGAATTTTATGTGGCACTAGCAGATAAAAATATAAAAGGAATGCAAGAAGCTTTAGATAAATTACTCGAACTTAAGCTTGCTAAACGAGCAGCAAAAGGAACACTTTTACATTTTGATTTTTACTTGCAACCGCAAGTTTTAATGTATGCCAAAATCGCAGCAATCCACGGTTTTGATTTGGGTATTGATAGTCCTATAGCACCCAAAGAATTGATTGATATAAATCCATTAGCGGAATATAAAATTCCTTATGATTTTATGAAATCATTTGATTTTGATGCGCCCCATCAAGTTTGGGTAAATTATGTCAAACAAAGAATGGAAGAAGCGAAGCAAAAGAAAGTTGAAAATAAAAAAGGATTTTGGGCTTC
>NZ_JVHG01000019.1:0-45270 GCF_001055095.1 Parahaemophilus parainfluenzae | reverse complement strand
CAACATCAAGAATTTTTGAGGTTGTATAGTTAAGTGACTAAGCGTACAAGGTGGATGCCTTGGCAATCAGAGGCGAGGAAGGACGTGCTAATCTGCGAAAAGCTTGGATGAGTCGATAAGAGGCGTTTAATCCAAGATGTCCGAATGGGGAAACCCAGTAGATGAAGAATCTACTATCACTTACTGAATCCATAGGTAAGTGAGGCAAACCGGGAGAACTGAAACATCTAAGTACCCCGAGGAAAAGAAATCAACCGAGATTTCGTTAGTAGCGGCGAGCGAACGCGAAGGAGCCTGTTAGTGATAATGACAGAGACAGAGGAACAAGCTGGGAAGCTTGGCGATACAGGGTGATAGCCCCGTACTCGAAGTCCAGGTCATGGTACTAAGCTAACGACAAGTAGGGCGGGACACGTGATATCCTGTTTGAAGATGGGGGGACCATCCTCCAAGGCTAAATACTCCTGATTGACCGATAGTGAACCAGTACTGTGAAGGAAAGGCGAAAAGAACCCCGGTGAGGGGAGTGAAATAGAACCTGAAACCTTGTACGTACAAGCAGTGGGAGCCCTTTTGGGGTGACTGCGTACCTTTTGTATAATGGGTCAGCGACTTATATTTTGTAGCGAGGTTAACCGAATAGGGGAGCCGAAGGGAAACCGAGTCTTAACTGGGCGTCTAGTTGCAAGGTATAGACCCGAAACCCGGTGATCTAGCCATGGGCAGGTTGAAGGTTGGGTAACACTAACTGGAGGACCGAACCGACTAATGTTGAAAAATTAGCGGATGACTTGTGGCTGGGGGTGAAAGGCCAATCAAACCGGGAGATAGCTGGTTCTCCCCGAAATCTATTTAGGTAGAGCCTTGAGCGGACACCTTCGGGGGTAGAGCACTGTTTCGGCTAGGGGTCCATCCCGGATTACCAACCCGATGCAAACTACGAATACCGAAGAGTGATACTCAGGAGACACACGGCGGGTGCTAACGTCCGTCGTGGAGAGGGAAACAACCCAGACCGCCAGCTAAGGTCCCAAAGTCTATATTAAGTGGGAAACGAAGTGGGAAGGCTTAGACAGCTAGGATGTTGGCTTAGAAGCAGCCATCATTTAAAGAAAGCGTAATAGCTCACTAGTCGAGTCGGCCTGCGCGGAAGATGTAACGGGGCTCAAATATAGCACCGAAGCTGCGGCATCAGTAGCAATACTGTTGGGTAGGGGAGCGTTCTGTAAGCGGATGAAGGTTAATCGAGAGGTTAGCTGGACGTATCAGAAGTGCGAATGCTGACATAAGTAACGATAAAACGGGTGAAAAACCCGTTCGCCGGAAGACCAAGGGTTCCTGTCCAACGTTAATCGGGGCAGGGTGAGTCGGCCCCTAAGGCGAGGCTGAAAAGCGTAGTCGATGGGAAACGGGTTAATATTCCCGTACTTGGATAAACTGCGATGTGGGGACGGAGCAGGTTAGGTTATCGCACTGTTGGATATGTGCGTTTAAGTTGGTAGGTGAGAGGTTTAGGCAAATCCGGACTTCTTTAACACCGAGAGATGATGACGAGGCTCTACGGAGCTGAAGTAACCGATACCACACTTCCAGGAAAAGCCACTAAGCTTCAGGTTTATCTAAACCGTACTGAAAACCGACACAGGTGGTCAGGTAGAGAATACTCAGGCGCTTGAGAGAACTCGGGTGAAGGAACTAGGCAAAATAGCACCGTAACTTCGGGAGAAGGTGCGCCGGCGTAGATTGTAGTCCCTCGCGGATGAAGGTTGAACCGGTCGAAGATACCAGCTGGCTGCAACTGTTTATTAAAAACACAGCACTCTGCAAACACGAAAGTGGACGTATAGGGTGTGATGCCTGCCCGGTGCTGGAAGGTTAATTGATGGTGTAATCGAAAGAGAAGCTCCTGATCGAAGCCCCAGTAAACGGCGGCCGTAACTATAACGGTCCTAAGGTAGCGAAATTCCTTGTCGGGTAAGTTCCGACCTGCACGAATGGCATAATGATGGCCAGGCTGTCTCCACCCGAGACTCAGTGAAATTGAAATCGCCGTGAAGATGCGGTGTACCCGCGGCTAGACGGAAAGACCCCGTGAACCTTTACTATAGCTTGACACTGAACATTGAATTTTGATGTGTAGGATAGGTGGGAGACTTAGAAGTAGTCACGCCAGTGATTATGGAGTCGACCTTGAAATACCACCCTTTAACGTTTGATGTTCTAACGAAGATTACGAAACGTGGTCTCGGACAGTGTCTGGTGGGTAGTTTGACTGGGGCGGTCTCCTCCCAAAGAGTAACGGAGGAGCACGAAGGTTTGCTAATGACGGTCGGACATCGTCAGGTTAGTGCAATGGTATAAGCAAGCTTAACTGCGAGACAGACAAGTCGAGCAGGTACGAAAGTAGGTCATAGTGATCCGGTGGTTCTGAATGGAAGGGCCATCGCTCAACGGATAAAAGGTACTCCGGGGATAACAGGCTGATACCGCCCAAGAGTTCATATCGACGGCGGTGTTTGGCACCTCGATGTCGGCTCATCACATCCTGGGGCTGAAGTAGGTCCCAAGGGTATGGCTGTTCGCCATTTAAAGTGGTACGCGAGCTGGGTTTAGAACGTCGTGAGACAGTTCGGTCCCTATCTGCCGTGGGCGTTGGAGAATTGAAAGGGGCTGCTCCTAGTACGAGAGGACCGGAGTGGACGCACCACTGGTGTTCCGGTTGTGTCGCCAGACGCATTGCCGGGTAGCTAAGTGCGGAAGAGATAAGTGCTGAAAGCATCTAAGCACGAAACTTGCCTTGAGATGAGTTCTCCCAGATTTAAAATCTGTAAGGGTTGTTTAAGACTAAGACGTAGATAGGTCTGGTGTGTAAGCGGTGCGAGCCGTTGAGCTAACAGATACTAATTGCCCGAGAGGCTTAACTATACAACGCTCAAGGGTTTTTGAGGTTGTAAGACTAAAATAAAAAGACTCAGAGACGAAAGAGAAAGTTTTTAGGTTGAATCAGCTTGTTTGGTTGTGAGCACTAGAGATAGTGAGAGCAGAAAGAGAGAGAAGAAGTTATTAAAGGAATAATCCTGGCGGCGATAGAGCGGTGGTCCCACCTGACCCCATACCGAACTCAGAAGTGAAACGCCGATGCGCCGATGGTAGTGTGGGGCTTCCCCATGTGAGAGTAGGACACCGCCAGGTAATTTTTATTTTGTTAGTTTATTTTAAGAGTAAATTAACAAAATAAAAATTTTGGCAGCAACAGTGCAATGGTCCCACCTGAATCCATACCGAACTCAGAAGTGAAACATTGTTACGCCGATGGTAGTGTGGGGCTTCCCCATGTGAGAGTAGGTCACTGCCAATCATACCTCATTTAGCGGAGTGGTAGTTCAGCTGGTTAGAATACCTGCCTGTCACGCAGGGGGTCGCGGGTTCGAGTCCCGTCCATTCCGCCAATTCTTAATACCAATAGGGGCGTAGTTCAATTGGTAGAGCACCGGTCTCCAAAACCGGGTGTTGGGAGTTCGAGCCTCTCCGCCCCTGCCATTATTCCATATCAATTTATCTTTAATTTTTATAAGAATATTGTCTATTTTGCTATTCGTTTTATACTAATTGCATTTTAGTGCTTCAGAGATATTCTTATGCGTTATTCTATTCAAGATTTTATTCAATTAATTGCACAATTACGTAATCCTGATGGCGGTTGTCCTTGGGATCTTAAACAAAATTATGACTCCATGATTCCTTGTTTAACTGAAGAAACTTATGAAGTCATTGATGCCATCCAAAAGAAAGATATTGCGAATTTAAGAGAAGAGCTTGGTGATCTTTTATTACAGGTAGTATTCTTCAGTCAGCTTGCTTCAGAGGATGGTTATTTCACATTTGATGATGTTCTTAATGATGTTTCTGAAAAGATTGTACGTCGCCATCCTCATGTATTTGGTGATGCAACAGCTGGAAATGAAGAAGAAGCGCTAGCCCGTTGGAACAGCATCAAAGCTCAAGAAAAATCAGCTCAAAAACAACAGTCTATTTTAGATAATGTTCCGAATGCTTTTCCTGCATTGTTAAGAGCACAGAAAATGCAAAAACAGTGTTCAAAGATTGGATTTGATTGGAATGAACTTGAGCCTGTATTTGCTAAAGTTGAAGAAGAATTGAAGGAAGTACGAGATGAGGTCAACCAAACACCTCGTAATCAAGAAAGAATAGAAGAGGAAATTGGGGATTTATTTTTTGCGACAGTCAATTTGTCTCGTCACCTTAAATGTAACGCAGAAGAGGCTTTACGTAAGGCGAATAATAAATTTGAACAACGTTTTCGTAAAGTCGAAGAAAAGGCATTAGAACGAGGCGTATCACTTAAAAATCTTTCTTTAATCGAAATGGATATTCTGTGGGATGAAGTGAAAAAAGAAGAAAAATAACCGAAATGGCAGAGGGCGTGTTTTACTCTGCCATTTTTTATTTTATGGAATGGATAAGTAACATATAAGCGCTGATTACTAATAAAATAATACCCAATAGTTTTTTGACTAAGTGCGGTGATAATTTACCTCGGATTTTCATTGAGAAAAATCCGGTTACAAAAGCACTTAGTACAACAATAATCACAATCGAAAAATTGACGTAACCGATTTGCCAACCAAAGTGATAAGTCGAGTTTTTTGAAAGATAGCCATAAAGGCTACCTAGCCCACCAATAAACATCATCGCATTGGTATAAGGCGCAATTTGGTGGGCTTTAACGGATTTTAATTGTCCAATTAAAGGTGCCATAATTGAGCCACCTCCAATGCCGGTCATGCCAGCAATAAATCCACCTATAGTTGAAAGACCGATTCCTTTAATCGTTTCATCCGCTGTAGATTGCTGAATTATTGCGGTTTCTTTACTAAAAATAGTACGAATTGCTAATAGGGAAAGTGTGATAACAAACACACTGATGATGGCAATATCAGGTACATAAAAACTGGATTCGAATCCTAGCTGCACACCAATAATCATACCCACAGACCAAATGAGCATCGCTTTGTAATTAATCGATACTTTTTGTTTGTAAAAATAAATTAAGTTAATAAAGGATGACCCCATGACAATCGTCAATGATGTTGCAGCAATCATTTGTAAAGGGAACTGTGGGAATAAGGTGTAGAGAATAGGTACCATCAATACGCCGCCACCGATGCCAAAAATAGCGGACATTATATTTGTCATCACACCACATAAAATTAAAATAAAAATTAACTGTAAACTCATTTCAAACTCCTTTTTTGTGGGAGTACGGCATTATTATTCTTTTGGATAAATAAATAATTTATGATCTTGCTCATAATTATCTATAAAAACAGACTTTATTTTAATTTTGTGATCCTTCTCACACAATCAGTATGACAATTATCATATGCTCTTTATACACCTAGCAGTAGTCTATAAATGGATATTAATAATGGATTCTACAAGGAGGAGCGTATGCTATTAACAGTTTCGAGTTTCCTCATCGTAACAGCTTTGGTAGCCTATATTTCATGGCTACGGACGAAAAACGATGATTTAACCACCTCGAAAGGTTATTTCTTAGCGGGACGAGGATTAAGCGGTATTGTGATTGGTTGCTCAATGGTGCTAACTTCACTTTCTACTGAGCAATTGATTGGCGTGAATGCCGTTTCTTATCAAAACAACTTTTCTATTATTGCGTGGACTGTGCCAACGGTGATTCCGCTTTGTTTCTTGGCGCTTTATATGTTGCCGAAATATTTGCGTAACGGTTATACCACTATTCCTGAATTCTTTGAAAATCGCTTTGACCGTCAAACTCGTTTGATTATGTCAGGATTATTCTTGGTCTTCTATCTTTTAATCGTTATTCCGACCGCACTTTATACTGGGGCAATTGCCTTTAACAAAATCTTCAATCTAGAAACGATCTTTGGATTAAGCTACGCTCAAGCAATTGTCTATACGGTGATTGCTATTGGTGTTGTCGGTGCGATTTATGCGATTTTTGGCGGGTTAAAAGCGGTGGCAGTTTCCGATACTATCAATGCCGTAATCTTAGTGATTGGTGCATTGCTTGTGCCTGTATTTGCATTGCTTTATTTAGGTAATGGTAGCATTTCTGAAGGCTTGAATATTATCACCACCACTCACGTTGAAAAATGGAACGCCATTGGTAGCTCAACAGATTCTACTCCTTGGCCAACAATTTTTACCGGTATTATGGTTGTTCACTTCTTCTATTGGACAACGAACCAAGCCATCGTACAACGTTGTTTAGGGGCGAAGGATTTAGCATCGGGTCAAAAAGGGATTTTAATTGCAGCACTTTTCCTACTCACATTACCGATTATTCTTAATTTACCGGGTTTATTGAGTTTCCATATTTTAGGTGAAGGCTTAAATCCAATTGATACATCTTATCCATTGTTGGTTAATAAAGTGATGCCGACTGCATTGCAAGGCTTCTTTATTGCGGCACTTTTCGGTGCAATTTTAAGTACCTTTAATTCATTCTTAAACTCTGCAGCGACCATTTATTGTAAAGACTTATTACCATCTATCAGTAAAAAACAACGCACCGATCAAGAATTGATCGTCTATGCGAAAAAAGTCTCTACCATTATGGCGATTGTGACCATGATTATTGGCCCACTTTTGATGTTCGGTACAGATGGTATTTTCTTAATCACTAAACGCTTTGCTGGTTTTGTGAATATTCCGATTGTTGCGCTATTTGCTGTGGGTTTATTTAATAAAACAGTTTCTGGCTTGGCTGCACGTATAGCTTTGCTTGTACACGTAGTACTTTATTTCAGTATTGTTTGGGTGTTCAATGTGAAAATCAATTTCGTGTATGTAATGGGCGGATTATTCGTATTTGATGTTGTTTTTATGTTGATTCTAGGTCAATTCTTAAAACGTGAACCTTATGTGGAAAATACCATCAATAAAGGCGATGTAGACTTAACCAATTGGAAATACATTAAAGTAACATCTGTTTCATTAATTCTTGGTTTAATTGCGCTTTATGCATTCTTATCACCAATTGGTATTGCTTCACCAGATGGCAATCCAATGTTAGTGTTGGAAGTGTATGCGGTATTACAACTCATTGTGTTGATTGTCTTTAGACCAAAAAATGAAAAAACAGAACATCAATTACATCTTTCTAACCAACATTAAGCAGTAGGGCGTACATCACGTACGCCCTTAAAATAGATAAGGATTGTGTATGAACATTATCTATATTTTACTCGACCAAGTGCGTAAAGATATGTTGGGGGCTTATGGTCACCAGATCGTTAAAACCCCGAATATTGACCGTCTAGCTAAAGATGGCGTACGTTTTAATAATGCTTTTACGCCCGCTTCCGTTTGTGGGCCCGCACGGACTTCACTCTTTACCGGTTTAATGCCATCTACCCATGGCATCATTCGTAATGGTGAAAAAGGTGGTACAGGTGAAGTGAGTGAAGCAGCCCCCAATATTGGTAAACTAGACGGCTATAACACCTATGTTGTGGGGAAATGGCACGTGGGTACAAAGTCTGTACCGGAAGATTATGGCATTAAAGGGCATAATTTTGATGGCTATGGTTATCCTGGCAGTGGTGTGTATAAAAATTTAGTGTTCAACCAACCGCCGACACATTCCAATCGTTATAAAGAATGGTTAGATGAAAAAGGCTATGAAATTCCTGAAGTGAGCCGTGCTTATTTCGGTGATAACCCTCATTTACGTGTACAAGAACTTTGTGGTTTGCTTTCAGGCACAAAAGAACAAACCATCCCATATTTCATTATTGACGAAGCAAAAAGCTATATTAGTGAATCACTTGCTGAAAATAAACCGTTCTTTACATGGATTAATTTCTGGGGACCGCATACGCCTTGTATCGTGCCAGAACCGTATTATTCCATGTATCGCAAAGAAGATGTGGTGCTAGATGAAAGCTTCTTCAAGCCACTAGAAGGCAAACCAGGACACTATCGTACCATCTCTAAAATGTGGGGAATGTGGGAAGCGAGTGAAGATCATTGGAAAGAAGTGATCACAAAATTCTGGGGTTATATCACCTTGATTGATGATGCAATTGGTGAGCTATTTACCTTCTTAGAAAACAACGGCATTTATGACCGCACTTTTATTGTGGCAACTGCTGACCATGGGGATGCGATGGGTGCTCATCGAATGATTGAAAAAGGGGAGTTCATGTTCGATACCACCTACAACATTCCGATGATTATTAAAGACCCAAATTCAAACCGCGTTAATCAACAAGATGATAATCTTGTCTATCTCCATGATTTAACCTCGACCGTTTATGATCTCGCTAATCAGCCTATTCCTCAAGCCTTTGAAGGGGAAAGTATTTTGCCGATTGTTCGTCAACATCAAGATAATCAACGCAAAGGGATATTGGCACAGTTGGCGGGGCATTTCGTCTATTTTGAACAACGCATGTGGCACCGTAAAGACTATAAATTAGTGTTTAATGCTTCGGACATTTGTGAGCTTTATGATGTGAAAAACGATCCGGCTGAAATGCATAATTTGTTCTACAAGCCAGAATATGAAGCGGTCAAAAAAGAGATGCTGGAAGAAATGCGTCAAGAAATGAAACGCTTAAATGATCCATTAGAAAACTGGGTATATCGGATTATCAACGAAGTGTAAAACCAATAAAAAATTGACCGCACTTTTAAGGGACGATTATGGAAAATTGCGCAATCAAGCCTACGGAATTGTCACATTGTCAGTTTACTGAGCTGCATCACTTGCCGAAAGGTTCCTTCTTGTATCAACAAGGTGAGTCAGCACATGAATTTTATTATGTGCAAGCAGGCTTGGTTGGCTTATTTCATACCCTTGAGAATGGCAAGGAAAGCTTAGTGCGATTATATTCCAAGGGCGATTATTTTGGTTTTCGAACTTTGTTTTCGATGGCAGATAAACATTATCATTGCAATGCAAAAGTCTTAATTGATGCGGTGATTACTCGCATCAAACCTAATGTCGTGAGTGAATTTTTCACGCATAATACGGTGATGAGCCAATGTTTATTACAGATTTTGGCAGATGAATTACGCGAAGCAGAAGAACGTTTGGCAAAAAGTGCCTATTTGCGTACTTTAGATCGCGTGATGGATAGTTTGTATTTTCTCAAACAACATTTTCCTGATTATAATTGGACATATCGTGAAATTGCAGAATATGCTGGCTGTGAAACTGAAACTGCGATTCGTATTGCAAAAGAACTCAAACAAAATGGCGCATTAGACCGAATATCTGGTCATAAATAATGTTGTAACAAAGGATGGTTGATGTCTGTTTTTCTACCACAAGCTCATTTTCACTTAATGGCGAAACCAAGCAGTTTTCACTGTAACATTCAGTGTGAATATTGCTTTTATTTGGAAAAATCAGAACAGTTGGGGAAACATGCGCCTTTTATGTCGAAAGACACCTTAAAACATTACGTCAAAAACTATATCCAATCTCATGTCGGTAATGTGGTTGAATTTGCTTGGCAAGGGGGGGAGCCGACTCTCTTAGGCTTAGATTTTTATAAACAAGCCGTTGAATATCAGCAGGAATTTGCCCAAGGCAAACAGATCACAAACGCCTTTCAAACCAATGGCATTGCTATTAATCATCAATGGGCCGCATTTTTCAAACAACATCATTTTCTCATTGGGCTTTCTATTGACGGTTTAAGTGCTGTGCATAATCGTTATCGTATTTCGGGTAATGGTAATCCCACCTTTGAAAAAGTCGTGAAAGCTTTAAATCTGCTACAAGAATATGGCGTGGAATTTAACACCTTAACCGTCATTAACGATCAAAACTGGCAAAAAGGAAGAGAAACCTATTTAGCACTCAAACAGCTTGGTTCAACTTATATGCAGTTTATTCCTATTGTGGAACGTCATGCCCAAACACAATCAGTAACCGATTTTTCAGTACCATCAGAAGGTTATGGGCAATTTCTTGTGGATGTCTTTCATGAATGGTACGAGTATGATGTAGGGAAAATTTATGTGTCGCAGTTTGATAATTTGCTAGGGCAATGGCTTGGTTATCCTTCCACAACTTGCGTTCACCAACCCACTTGCGGTCAATCTCTTGTGGCGGAAGCCAATGGTGATGTATATGCTTGCGACCATTTTGTGTACCCCGAATACAAGGTCGGCAATTTAACTCAGCAACCTTTAACGGAGATTGTGCTTTCCAGTAAACAGCAACAATTCCGTTTAGAAAAATCACAAAAATTGACCGCACTTTGTCGGCGTTGCGAGTTTCGTAAACTCTGTTATGGTGGCTGCCCAAAACATCGTTTTGTTTCTCTTGAAAATGAACCTGATCCACATAATTATTTATGTGCCTCTTACCGTTATTTCTTTGAGCAAACGGCACCTTATATGCAGGCGATGGCTCGTCAAATTCGGTTACATCCATCCGCTGCTTAAGGTAGAATAGCGTTTTTCTATTTTACTGTTTTATTGATATGAATCCTTGGACATTACTCGCTATCTCTATTTGCCTTGAAATCGTGGCAACGAATTTATTAAAAGTCAGTGATGGCTTTACCAAACTTTTACCCACCGTTGGTTCATTAGCGCTATATGCTATTTCGTTTTATTTTGTCTCCATTGTTTTCCGAACACTTTCCGTGGGCTTGGTTTACGCCATTTGGTCGGGCGTTGGTATTGTTCTGACCGCTATTGTGGCATATTTCGCATTTGGTCAGAAAATTGATACCGCAGGGCTGATAGGTATGGCGTTGATTATCAGTGGTGTTTTAGTGATTAACTTGTTTTCTCAAACAGGGCATTAATCCTCCAAATGAAATATGATCAAGCTCACAAATTTTATTTTTCTTCAAAATAAAATTATGTAAGCAATCGATTCACCGCTATAATTCTCCGGCATTTTTAACCGCACTTTGTGCAACTTTAAAGGAAATTCTATGAAAAAATTACTTTGCTTATTATGTGCGCTTTCTGCTGTTAGCACAGCAATGGCACAAGAAGTGAATATTAAATTATTAGGGACCTCAGATGTTCACGGTCGTATCGTACCTTGGAGCTATGGTGCAGACGTAGAGGACAAATCTGGTTCTTATGCACAAATTGCAACTTATGTGAAAGATGTGCGTAAAAATAATAAAAACGTGGTGTTAGTGGAAGTCGGTGATGCGATCCAAGACAACCAAATCGATGTGTTCGCAAAAGATAAAAAATATTACAAAGATCACCCAATTCCAAAAGTATTAAACGAAATGAATTATGATATTTTCGTATTGGGTAACCACGAGTTTAACTTTGGGATGAAAGCATTAGATGAAATCCTAAAAGATATCAAAGCGAAAAAATTAACCGCAAACTTCTATCATAAGAAAAATGACAAACGTTATATCGATGCGACAACCATAATCGAAAAAGATGGCGTGAAGTTAGGGATTATTGGTTTAAGTACCCCAATGTCAGCAAAATTTGAAGAAGACACGGGCAACTTAAAAGACATGAAATTTACTTCACCGACAGAAGAAGCGCGTACACAAGTTGAGAAATTAAAAGCAAAAGGCGTGGATGCGATTATTGCGGTGACCCACATGGGTATCGATAATGAAAACAATATTCCTGATACCGGTATGCGTGATGTCATCAATGCGGTAGATGGCATTGATGTAGTTATTGCAGGTCACATGCACAAAGATGTACCAAGTGAAACCATTAAAAATACACTAATCACTGAACCACACCGTTACGGTACCGTGGTATCTGAAGTGGATCTCACTTTTGATATCAACGATAAAAAAGAAGTGAAATTAGTGAAGAAAGAATCTAAAACGGTTCCAGTTAAAGCACTTGAAGCAGATAAGAAAATTGTGGAAATCTACAAACCTTATCACGAGAAATTACGTGAATTAAACAACGTAGTAATCGGTCAAACAGCGAATGAAATGGTACCTCAAGAGACTAAACACGGTGTATCTGCTGCATTCTCAAAAGATACTGGTCTATCTTCATTCATTAATGATGTTGAACAACATTACAGCGGTGCAGATGTGGTGACTTTCTCTTTCGACCATCAAAAAGCACGTATGGATAAAGGCGATATCAAGAAAAAAGACATCATCTTTAACTATCGTTATGCAGGCGGTGATGTTACCGTTTATGAACTGACCGGTAAACAATTGAAAGAATATATGGAATGGTCTGCGAACTACTTCGATACCATCCAACCAGGTGATACTGAATACCGTTACAATGCGGAGCGTAAAAAATCAAAATATGTGACTTACGACATTTTCGGTGGCGTAAATTACAAAATTGACTTACGTAATCCAAAAGGTAGTAAAATCGTTGATTTAACCCTTGCTGACGGCAAACCGGTCACTGATGATATGAAATTAAAAGTGGGTATGAACTCATATCGTTTCGCTCAGTTAAACGGTAAAGGTGGTATTTGGGAAGGTCAAAAAATCCCCGTACTTTGGGAATCTAAAGTAGCAATGGGTCGCGAAAAAGGCACTATCCAAAATATGATGATCGATTACATTACCAACGTGAAGAAAGGCAAAATCGATGGTCAATCTCACAACCGTTGGGAAATCATTGGATTAAACTAATCGGTCTTTTAAAAATACGATAAAAACCAACCGCACTTTGAGGTAATTGAATCAAGTGCGGTTATTTTTTTCTTTGTTTTCAGCTAAAACTTGTAAATAATCAAGGTAAAATTAAGCCTAACGTAGTAAACTACAAGGACTTTTATCCTTTAGGAGATGACAAATGAAACCTTATTTAATCGCCCCTTCTATCCTTTCTGCAGATCTTGCTCGTCTAGGAGATGATGTGCAAAACGTGTTGAATGCTGGTGCGGATGTGATTCATTTTGATGTAATGGATAATCACTATGTGCCGAATTTAACCTTTGGCCCAGCCGTGTGTAAAGCTTTGCGTGATTATGGCATTAAAGCACCCATTGACGTGCATTTAATGGTGAAACCGGTCGATCGTATTATTCCTGATTTTGCCAAAGCGGGTGCGGATTACATTACGTTTCATCCTGAAGCTAGTGAACATATTGATCGCTCGTTACAGCTTATTCGTGATCACGGCTGTAAAGCGGGTTTAGTGTTTAATCCTGCCACACCATTAAGTTATTTGGATTATGTATTAGATAAGGTAGATGTGATTTTGTTAATGTCCGTGAATCCAGGATTTGGTGGACAATCCTTTTTACCTTCAACATTGAAAAAATTACAACATGCACGTCGTCTGATTGATGAAAGTGGTTTAGATATCCGTTTAGAAGTTGATGGTGGGGTAAAAGTGGATAATATTGCAGAAATCGCCGCAGCCGGTGCAGATATGTTTGTGGCAGGCTCAGCGATTTTTGGTAAACCAGATTATAAACAAATCATTGATCAAATGCGTACGCAATTAGCGTCAGTAAAATAAAAGGTAGTAGTAATGAAGACTCAATTTAAAGTTATCGGTTTTGATTTAGATGGTACGCTCGTGAATAGCTTGCCGGATTTAGCGTTATCCGTGAATTCTGCATTGGCTGATTTTGGTTTTGCACCTGCATCAGAAGCACAGGTTTTAACTTGGATCGGTAATGGCGCACCTGTATTAATTGCGCGTGCTTTAAAATGGACTGAAGAGCAAACAGGTAAAACATTCTCTGAGGCTGAAATCGAGCAAGTGAAAGAGCGCTTTAATGTGCATTATGCTGAAAATCTTTGCAATGTGAGTCGTTTATATCCAAATGTAAAAGAAACATTGGAAACTTTGAAAGCTCGTGGTTATACCTTAGCTGTGGTAACGAACAAACCAACTCGTCACGTTCAGCCTGTATTGGCGGCATTTGGTATCGATCATTTATTCAGTGAAATGCTTGGTGGGCAATCATTACCCGCGATTAAACCACACCCAGGTCCATTGTATTATTTATGCGGTAAATTTGGCGTAGAACCTCGCCAAGTGCTTTTTGTGGGTGACTCTCGAAATGACATTCTCGCCGCACATTCAGCGGGTTGTCCGGTTGTGGGATTAACTTACGGATACAACTACAACATTCCAATTGCTGAATCAAATCCAGATTGGGTGTTTGATGACTTTGCGAAGTTATTAGAGATTCTTTAATCCATCTTAAAACGTAAAGTGCGGTTAAAAATAACCGCACTTTTTTCTTAAACCTCCCACCAAATCAACGCCCATTTGCGTTGTCCATGCTTTATCGGTTCATTATTTATTTGTTTTTGTTGATAGAATTGAGCTAAGTCTTGTTTTTCTTTTTCGGTGAGATTACCGAGAGAAAATTCCACGGAATTTAATAAATCTTCAAAGGTTTCGCCTTGGAAATAACCAGATTCGGTTTCAATAAAATTCACATTCGCGTGAATGCCTTTTTGGTAAAGACGATTGACCAAATAAATATAAGTCGGAAAGCCCACGTCATCACGGCTAATGGCTTCAAATACGCCTTCATCGAGAAAATGGCGTTGGGTCACTGAGGTTAAAAAGACGCGTTTTTTAGCCTTGCTTTGCAGCTTTTCAATCATGTCATCCAAATCATCTACAAGCGTAGAACGAGAGGCGAGTATTACATCGGCTTGAGGCACATCATCCCAGTTATCGGACCATGATTTATGTAGAAGGGTAATATTATTTAATTGGTGCTTTTCTTTGTATTGCTGCACCATATCCAACATCCCTTGGCTGTAATCGAGAGCATACACAGCTTGGCATTGTTGGGCTAAAGGAATCACAAGCGTGCCGGGGCCACAACCAATATCTAGCACCGTTTCATTGGGTTGTACATTCATGGCTTTAAGCAACGTCTCGTTATAACGGCTTGGTTTACCCACTAAATTCTCGGCCATTTTAGGCGCTTTTTTATCCCACTTTGTTGGTGGAAGATTATAGTGATTGCAGGCTTTCAGATGTTGTTGATAGAGATCGTTGAAATTAATGTCATTGATGATCATAGTGGCGCCCCAAAGTGCGGTTAGTTTTCGGATTGTTTTTAAATTTCTTGATGATTATATGCTTTCTCCCACTTAAAATCATTTGAAAATGATTGACGCAAACGTTTTCGTTTTGGCGTGTTTTCCTTTATAATAGCCCGCGATTTTCATCTCAAACACAACTCAAAGGTACCCGTATGTTTCAAACTTTTCGTGGCTCACCCGCCCTTTCTGAATTCCGTATTCAAGGTTTAATGCAAAAATTCCAACAAAATCAATTACCGGTGAAATCGGTTTATGCGGAATATTTGCATTTTGTGGAATTAAATCGACCGCTTGTTAGCGAGCAGGAAGCAAAACTAAAAGCATTGTTACATTACGGCCCAACTTTGGCAGAACACGATGCCAAAGGCGAAACTTTTATTGTGATTCCACGCGTTGGCACGATTTCTTCTTGGTCTTCTAAAGCGACGGATATCGCGCATAATTGCGGTTTAAATGAAGTAGAGCGCATTGAGCGTGGTTTGGCGTATTATTTTGAGTTAAGCAAACCGCTTGATGAAAAAACAACAGAAAAATTGACCGCACTTTTACATGACCGAATGATGGAAACTGTGGTGCGTAATCCGCAAGATGCGGAGATTTTATTCCGTCATCAAGATCCGAAACCGTTTAAAACCGTGGATATTTTAAAAGGTGGGCGTGAAGCTTTGGTGACAGCCAACGTAGAATTAGGCTTGGCACTGGCAGAAGATGAAATTGATTATTTGGTAGAAAACTTCACTCAATTAGGACGCAATCCGCACGATATTGAACTTTATATGTTCGCGCAAGCCAACTCTGAGCACTGCCGCCATAAAATCTTTAATGCGGATTGGATTATTGACGGCAAAAAACAGGATAAATCCCTGTTTAAGATGATTAAAAATACCTTTGAGAAAACCCCTGATTTCGTGCTTTCAGCTTATAAAGATAATGCTGCGGTAATGGAAGGCTCAAAAGTCGGCCGTTTCTTTGCGGATCAAGATGGGCAATATCGCTATCACAATGAAGATGCACATATCTTAATGAAAGTGGAAACCCATAACCATCCAACGGCAATTTCGCCATTCCCGGGTGCTGCAACAGGTTCGGGCGGTGAGATTCGTGATGAAGGTGCAACCGGTCGTGGTGCCAAACCAAAAGCCGGTTTAACCGGTTTCTCTGTATCTAACCTTGTCATTCCAAACTTTGAACAACCTTGGGAAAATCCACTTTCCAAACCAAACCGTATTGCTTCAGCCTTAGATATTATGATTGAAGGCCCATTAGGTGGCGCAGCATTTAACAACGAATTTGGTCGTCCTGCATTATTGGGTTATTTCCGTACCTATGAAGAGAAAGTCAACAGCTTCAACGGTGAAGAAGTGCGTGGTTATCACAAACCGATTATGTTAGCGGGTGGTATCGGTAATATTCGTGGCGAACACGTTCAAAAAGGTGAAATTCCAGTCGGTGCGAAATTGATCGTATTAGGTGGCCCAGCGATGAACATCGGTTTAGGCGGTGGTGCCGCTTCTTCGATGGACAGCGGTAAATCAAAAGAAGATTTAGATTTTGCTTCCGTTCAACGTGAAAACCCAGAAATGGAACGCCGCTGCCAAGAGGTGATTGATCGCTGCTGGCAATTAGGTGATGAAAACCCAATTCTCTTTATTCACGATGTGGGGGCGGGTGGTTTATCCAACGCGATGCCTGAATTGGTGCACGATGGTGAACGTGGCGGTAAATTTGATTTACGCTCAATCCTTTGCGATGAAAAAGGTATGTCACCATTAGAAATTTGGTGTAACGAATCGCAAGAACGTTATGTATTAGCGGTTGCGCCAGAAAAACTCGAATTATTTACCGCACTTTGTGAACGTGAGCGAGCGCCATTTGCAGTCATTGGCGAGGCAACGGAAGAGAAACATCTAACCTTGCACGATAGCCATTTCGACAATAATCCAATTGATTTGCCAATGAATGTGTTATTAGGCAAAACCCCGAAAATGACGCGTGAGGTTTCATCAAAAACTGTGGAAAATCGACCGCTTGCAACAGAAAATATTCAATTAAAAGAAGCGTTACATCGTGTATTACGTTTACCGGTGGTGGCAGAAAAAACGTTCTTAATCACCATTGGCGACCGTTCGGTAACGGGTATGGTGGCACGCGATCAAATGGTCGGCCCATGGCAAATTCCGGTGTCTGATGTGGCTGTTACAACTGCATCATTAGACAGCTATCATGGTGAAGCCATGGCAATGGGCGAACGCGCACCGGTGGCATTATTAGACTTTGGTGCTTCTGCACGTTTAGCGGTAGCCGAATCTATTACCAACATTGCGGGCACCAACATTGGCGATATTAAACGCATCAAACTGTCTGCAAACTGGATGTCTGCAGCGGGCCATGGCGGTGAAGATGCAGGCTTATATGAAGCCGTAAAAGCAGTCGGTGAAGAACTTTGCCCAGCATTAGGTATCACCATTCCTGTGGGTAAAGACTCGATGTCGATGAAAACCACTTGGGAAGAAAATGGCGAGAAAAAATCCGTCACCGCACCGCTTTCTTTAGTGATTTCATCTTTTGCACGCGTGGAAGATGTCCGCAAAACCGTGACACCTCAATTACGCACAGACAAAGGCGCAAGCCGTTTATTGTTGATTGATTTAGGTGAAAGAAAAAATCGCTTAGGCGCGACCGTACTTGCGCAAGTGTATAAACAATTAGGTGATAAACCAGCCGATGTGGTAAACGTAGCTAAACTGAAAAACTTCTTCGATGCAATGCAAGCATTGGTGGCAGAGCGTAAATTATTGGCTTACCACGACCGTTCCGACGGTGGTTTAATTACCACCCTTGCAGAAATGGCATTTGCGGGTAACTGCGGTGTAGATGTGGATATCTCTGCATTAGGCGATAATGATTTAGCCGTGTTATTCAATGAAGAATTAGGTGCGGTAATCCAAGTGTCAGAACGTGAATTAAGCGCCGTGCGTGAGGTATTAAAAGCGTATGACTTGCTTGGTTTAACTTATGAACTCGGTTCTGTAAGTTCAGAAGATCGTTTTGAAATCACACGAGGCAGTAAAAAACTATTAAGCGAAAAACGTTCTGAATTACGTGGTATTTGGGCAGAACTCACTCACCAAATGCAACGCTTACGTGATAACCCAGAATGTGCTGACCAAGAATTTGAAGCGAAAAAAGCAACAGACAACAAAGGCTTATCGGCTCACTTAACTTATGATGTGAATGAAGATATTGCCGCACCGTATATCAGCAAAGGCGTAAAACCGAAAGTAGCCGTATTGCGTGAACAAGGTGTAAACAGCCACGTTGAAATGGCGGCCGCTTTTGATCGTGCAGGCTTTGCGGCGATTGATGTTCACATGAGTGATTTAATGGCAGGCCGTTACAACTTAAACGACTTCAACGCGATGGTGGCCTGTGGTGGCTTCTCTTACGGTGACGTATTAGGCGCAGGTGGCGGTTGGGCAAAATCTATTTTATTCAACCCACAATTACGCGATCAATTCAGCCAATTCTTCGCCAATGAAAACACTCTTTCATTAGGCGTATGTAACGGCTGTCAATTTATCTCCACCCTTGCGGAAATCATTCCTGGTGCAGAAAACTGGCCACGTTTCGTACGTAATAAATCAGAACGTTTTGAAGCGCGTGCTGCGATGGTGAAAATCAACGACACCAACTCATTGTGGTTTAAAGGCATGACGGGTTCACATATGCCGATTGCCGTTTCTCATGGTGAAGGTCGTGTAGAATTCAAAACACCTGAGAATTTGACCGCACTTCAAGCGCAAAACTTGATTGTGGCACAATATATCGACAGCCATTTGAATGTAACTGAAACCTATCCAGCCAACCCGAATGGTTCAGCATTAGGGATTACCGCCATTTCTAACGTGGACGGTCGTATTGCCGCGATGATGCCACACCCAGAACGTGTATTCCGTGCCGTGAGCAACTCATGGTATCCAGAAGATTGGTCTGAAGATGGCGCATGGATGAGAATTTTTAGAAATGCGAGAGTGAATTTCAAATAATGTGAAATTGATCACGGAAAATTAATTAAAAATAAGAGATACTAAGAAATTGGTATCTCTTTTTTTATTGCATAAATCTTAGCAATAAAAAATACCAACAATATTACTCGCTAATATTGTTAATGATTTATATAAATATTTTATATAAAAATTCTTGGACATTATGTCCGTTATATCCATTGAACTATATAAGGAGTTCTGAATGAGTGCATTAGTTACATTGCTAGCTAATATTGTTGCGCCATTGCAACGTCAATTTATTAACTTTATCCGCATTGCGATTTGTGTTGTGATGGTTTGGATTGGAGGTTTAAAAGTTTGCCAGTATGAGGCAGATGGTATCGCACACTTTGTGTCAAATAGTCCTTTTTTAAGCTTCCTTTACAAAAACGGTGCAAATGAAGTGACAAATGATAAGGGTGTTTTAGTAAAAGAATATACCTTATATAAAAACCCTGAAGGCAAAATGGTCGCAAAAAATATCGAATGGCATAAAGCCAACGGCACCTATACCGCTTCTTATATTATTGGCGCAATCATTGTGACAATTGGTATTTTAGTATTAGCAGGAATTTGGTCTCCAACATTAGGTTTATTTGGGGGCTTACTCACCTTTGGCATGTCGATAGTCACGCTGTCGTTCCTGATATTTACGCCAGAAACCTGGGTGCCTAATTTAGGAGGGGACTTCCCAACCCCTAATTATGGCTTCCCATATCTCTCAGGTGCTGGCCGACTCGTGATTAAAGATATTATTATGATGGCTGGTGGCTTAGTTGCTGCAGCAGAATGTGCAAAACGCTATTTAGAGAATAAAAAGCAGTTTGCTTAATTAGTTTATTTAAAAGGCTTGCTGAGATAAATAGCAAGCCTTTTTACTTAGACATAAAAAGAGATGGGTAAATAATGTTCATGTGTCAATCTTGATGATACGATATCAAGAACCTGCACACCACGCATTTAGCAAAATTAATTGCACCTAACAAATTCTGGAAATGATATTAGCTTATTAAGGTGATTACATCATGAAAAAAAACATTACAGCTAAAATATATAAGATAACTGAATACCCAGATGTCAATGAATTGTGTGAGTTAAAGATTAACAATAGTAATATTCTCTTTTTACGTTCTGTTCTATTGTCTAATAATAAGTTTTATGAAGATAAAAATGGAAATTGGTTACTAATGTTTTTTATCGGTGAAAAATATGAACAAAGTATGTTTGTTGATTTTTCAAAAATAGAATTAGATTATAAGAAATATTCTATTTTATCAGTTTCAAAATTAATTATTGATGATTCTTTTTTCAATGATGCTATTGCAGAAGAAATCTCTCTAGAGATAAGAAAGTCAAAAGCCATAAAGAAAAATGATTTTATAGAGTATCCATCTCATTATGAGCATATTGATGGCAGAGGAATGGGATTCTATTCTCGAATACCAGAGCAAGAATATAATTTTAAACGGAGACTTATTCTGTTAGCGTTGGCTCATGCTTATTTGGGGGCTATTGAAAATATAAGCAATAGGCTTTCTGAGAGTATTTGTTGTCAGGATGATGTTGATAAGTTAAGACAGCTATATATAGAGGCTACAAAGTTTAAGGCGGTATTTTTATTCCATCAGCCAGTTGTTATGAGAAATATTAGTTTGATTGAAACATGGAAGTACTTGGATAATGTTTTTGACATAAATCAAAACTCAGATGAGTTGTTGGAGCAGTTATCTAGTGTGCATTACATCTTGAATTTGGATGAGGATAAAAAGCGGAAAGAAATAGAGAAATTAGCACATGAAAAACAAGATAAATGGAATATGAGGTTTACAATATTTGCTATATTAATTAGTTTGTTGGATTTAATAGAATTGTTTAAGTAAAGTTTAGCTAATTGTAATTATGATATCTACTTTATAAAATTATTGGAAAGTGATCTATTTAACTTTATAAATGAAAAAACGGTCAAAAATCACAACGAATTTTGACCGCTCTTTTTATTACTTTTACTTACGTATTATTTTTGTTTTTTCAAAAACTCAACGCCAGTGTCAGGGAAGTCGGTGAATACACCGGTTGCGCCAGATTTATTTAATAATGCATCGTACATTTGATTTACGTCAGTGAAGAATTCAGGTAAAGCATCTTTACGTACGGTGTATGGGTGTAATTCCACTTTGTATTGTGCGAGTTCTTTCACTAATGGGGTATACACGATGTTGCCTGGTTTAGATTTTTCTTTATCTACTAACATGTACCAGCCTGGACCAACGCCATCAGCATATTTCACCACTTCTGCCATTGCACCTGGTTTGAACATCCAATCGTAATCGTAGTTCACCCATTTGCCTTTCGCGTCTTTTTCTTCAGTTTCATGCCAGTCGGTGTATGCTACTAATTGGACAAGTTTTAAATCCATGCCCATTTTTGGTAGCAATTCATTTTTGATACGTTTTAACTCATTGAAGTCGAAGGTTTGTAAGTAAACCATGTCAGATTTCTTATCGTAACCGTATTTTTTCAACACTTTAAGGGTTTCAACTGCAATGTCTTTGCCATTTTGGTGGTGGAACCAAGGTGCTTTGATTTCAGGGTAGATACCCACTTTTTTACCGGTAGATTTTTCTAAACCTTGGATGAATTCTAACTCATCTTCAAAAGTATGGATTTTGAAGTGTGATTTCCAAAGTGGGAAACGACCTGGATATACTGCAACTTGTTTACCATCTTTAGTTTCAAAGTTTTCAGTCATATTTAAACTTTGAATTTCTTTCAAGGTGAAATCGATTACGTAGTAGCGACCATCTTTACGATGACGATTTGGGAATTTTTTCGCCACGTCAGTTAAGCCGTCTAAGAAGTGGTCATGGATAACAACTAAACGACCATCTTTTGTCATCGCTAAGTCTTGTTCTAAGTAGTCTGCATGTTGTGCAAATGCAAGCGCTTTAGACTCAAGTGTATGCTCTGGTAAGTAACCACTTGCACCACGGTGAGCAATGATAATTTTGTCTGATTTCATAGTGTCCACAGAAGAGTGTGCGCTACATCCTGCAAGTACGCCTGCAGCTAATAAAGAAAGCGCTAAAGTTTTGAGTTTCATGGTGTGTTCTCCTTGATTTACTTATTACATCTTGGTTTCATGTCGTAAAAATAGATTTCACTAATTTCACGGTCATATCCTGGATAAAATCCTTTTGGCATCCCTAACACAATTTGTTTGCCTCGGTTTGCATGGACAAGTAGTTGTTTCGTTTTTGGATTCACATTCAAGCCTTCGACTTCGCCGACATCTCGAATGTCGTTCAATGTTTTTTCTAAAACAACTCGAGCTTCATTATTTTTATCTGAAATTTCTACACGATAAATATGATCAGGTTCTTTTTCATCTGCTGTACCATCATCAGATGTGACGTAGAGATCACCGTTATAGGCATAAACACCTTGAATCCATTGTGGAACAGGTTGTAAATGCACTTTACGTTTATATTTACCGGTTGAAAGGTCATATTCATATAAATAACGGCCACTTTCCTCACCAACCCAAGATGCCATCCAAACAGAATTGTGAACGGTATCTACGGTGATGCCGGAAACTTCGACTTGACCTGACTCAGGATTAAAATCAACTGATCTTTTTAATGCGAGGGTTTCAGGATCGTGAATCGCAATTTGAATATTTTTACCTACGCCGGCATCAAACCATTCGGAGGAAACATAAAGTTCATTGTTGTAGATATCAATGTCGCCAATGTGATTGGCTTCTTTTTGATAGCCGACAAAAGGATCTTTATTTTCTTTAATCAGTTTTCCATCCATATCGTATTTGGCGAGCGTTTTACTGCCCGATACGTATAAATATTTACCATCAGTGGTAATGCCTTGACGTCCGTTGACTTCGAGTACTTTGTCTAATTTATAAGTATAAGCGGGGAGGGCTGAACGATAGGGTGCTTCACAAGTTTGATTTGCGAATGCTGCATTTGCCATAACTGCCGCGCCTAACATAATGGTTAATTTATTCAATTTCATCACATTATCTCCTTTTAAAGTGCAGTTAAAAATTCAGTTGTTTTTTGTAATAAAAAAGGCGGCAAGCCTTCGCCTGTCGCCTTTAATTTATAGATTATTTACCGTAGGTATCGCCTAATTTAGCTTTATGTTTACCTTCTTCAACCATTACGATGAAGAGTAATAACACCGCTAAGACACCACCACCGATCATGACGTAGAAACCGCCGTCCCAGCCGTAGTGTTGTGCTGCCCAACCGATAACAGCTGATGCTGATACTGTACCGCCTAAGTAACCGAATAAACCGGTGAAACCTGCTGCTGTACCTGCTGCTTTTTTCGGTGCAAGCTCAAGAGCGTGTAAGCCGATTAACATTACAGGACCGTAGATTAAGAAACCGATTAAGGTCATTAAGATGAAGTCAGTTAATTGATATGGGTTTTCATACCAAGCTGAGTAGTTTGCAAGTTCAGCTTCTGGTGTAGCTGGGTTCATCCAGTATGCTACAACTGCTGCGGTAGTTAAGATCATGAAGATGAAACCGGTTAAACCACGTTTACCTTTGAAGACTTTATCTGATACCCAACCACATAATAATGTACCTGGAACCGCTGCTAATTCATAGATTGTGTAAGCCCATGCGGTACCTTTGATGTTGAAGTGTTTTACTTCACTTAAGTAAACCGGAGACCATTTCAATACGCCGTAGCGGATTAAGTATACGAATACGTTAGCAATCGCGATGTACCATAACAGTTTGTTTTTCAATACATAAGTTACGAAGATTTCTTTTGTGCTTAAATCGTTTTCGTAAGTTTTTTCGTTATAGTCATCTGGGTAGTCATTACGCCATTTTTCAATTGATGGTAAACCACAAGATTGTGGAGTATCACGCATCACGAAGTAAACTGGAATTGCACAGATCATTGCAGCAATACCCGGATAGTAGAGGGATTGTTGCCAAATATCTTTTGCTTGTGCTTCGACACCATGAGTGCTGAAGAAGACGGCACTTGCTAATAGCACCATTGCACCCGGCATCATACCACCGATGTTGTGCGCGGTATTCCAGATAGATACGATAGTACCGCGTTCTGATTTAGACCACCAGTGTACCATTGTACGACCACATGGAGGCCAACCCATACCTTGGAACCAACCATTTAAGAAGATCATTACCCACATGATGGCAATGCCTGAAGTTGCCCATGGGAATAAACCCATCATGGTCATACAAAGACCAGAAAGCAATAAACCAAATGGTAAGAATACACGAGGGTTCGAACGGTCAGACATACCAGCCATTACGAACTTAGATAAACCATAGGCAAGACCGGCAGCTGAGCCGATAACACCTAATTCCGCTTTTGAGTACAAGCCGGCTTGAATTAAACCAGGTTGTGCCAAGTCAAAGTTTGCACGTACAAAATAGTAAGCGGCATAACCAAAGAAGATCCCTGCAAACACTTGCCAACGTAAGCGTTTATACGTGGAATCAATTTTCTCCGCTGGAAGTTCCGCAATGTGCGGAGCGGGTTTAAATGGTCCAAACATAATTTCTCTCCAAAATCATTTTAATTATGAGTCCACCCCCATGATGGGGATAGCGTGCATGATAAAATAAAAATAGAAATTAAAAAGAGAAATAATTCAAAAATGTGATGCATTTCACAAAATATTTTTTAACAAATGAGCGAATTCGAAAATTGTGTGATCTATCTCACAAAACAGCTTTCTTTTTCGCTCAGAATGTTGTGAATTTAACCGCTCTCCCATACAATAGCCATGGAATTTGTAACAGTTTTTACGTTTCTTTTTATTAATATTTTGGCTTTGGGGGTAACAATGGGATTATCGCCTAATATGTATCGTGATGTGGGAGATTTTTCCCCTATCTCGACGGATGTGATTATCATTGGTGGTGGTGCGACAGGTGCGGGGATTGCTCGTGACTGCGCATTGCGTGGAATTAACTGTATTTTATTAGAGCGTCGTGATATTGCGACAGGCGCAACAGGTCGTAACCACGGTTTGTTACATAGTGGTGCGCGTTATGCCGTAAACGATCAAGAATCAGCAGAAGAATGTATTAGAGAAAATAAAATTCTGCGCAATATCGCTCGTCACTGTGTGGATGAAACAGAAGGTTTATTTATTACCTTACCTGAAGATTCCCTTGATTATCAAAAAACTTTCATCGAAAGTTGTACTAAATCCGGTATTGAAGCTGTCGCCATTGATCCTAAACTTGCCCAAATTATGGAGCCATCAGTAAACCCAGATTTAGTGGGGGCCGTTGTTGTGCCAGATGGTTCAATCGATCCTTTCCGTTTAACGGCTTCTAACGTGATGGATGCCACCGAAAATGGCGCGAAAATGTTCACTTATTGCGAAGTGAAAAGCTTAATTCGCGAAGGTGGCAAAGTAATCGGTGTGGATGTTTACGATCACAAAAATCGCGTAAATCGTAAATTCTTTGCGCCATTAGTCGTTAATGCGGGTGGTATTTGGGGACAAGGCATCGCAGAATATGCGGATCTCAAAATCAAAATGTTCCCAGCAAAAGGTGCATTACTTGTCATGGGACACCGTATCAACAAAATGGTCATTAACCGTTGCCGTAAACCAGCGGATGCGGACATTCTTGTGCCAGGTGATACCATTTGTGTTATCGGTACAACCTCTAGCCGTATTCCTTACGATCAAATTGATAACATGGAAGTCACTCCGGAAGAAGTGGATATCTTATTCCGTGAGGGGGAAAAACTTGCACCAAGCTTGCGTCATACTCGTGTATTACGTGCTTATGCCGGTGTGCGTCCGTTAGTCGCGTCTGATGATGATCCATCAGGTCGTAACGTAAGTCGCGGTATCGTGTTGCTTGACCACGCAGAGCGTGATGGCTTAGACGGCTTTATCACTATCACTGGTGGTAAATTAATGACTTATCGCTTAATGGCTGAATGGGCAACGGATCTTGTTTGTAAAAAACTCAACAAAACCGCACGTTGTACGACTGCTGAGCGTCCATTGCCGGGTTCAACTGAAAGCCGCGCAGAAACCAATCAGAAAGTGATTTCACTTCCAAGTACGATTCGTTATTCAGCCGTGTATCGTCATGGTTCACGTGCAACTCGCTTATTAGATAAAGAACGTCTTGATCGTTCAATGGTGTGCGAATGTGAAGCCGTGACAGCGGGTGAAGTCCGTTATGCCGTTGATGAATTAAACGTCAATAACTTAGTGGATTTACGTCGTCGTACTCGTGTAGGTATGGGTACTTGCCAAGCTGAGCTTTGCGCATGTCGTGCGGCGGGCTTAATGAACCGTTTTGAAGTGGCAACACCTCGCCAATCTACCACACAATTAACCTCTTTCATGGAAGAGCGTTGGCGTGGTATTGAGCCTATTGCATGGGGCGAAGCGATTCGTGAAGCGGAATTTACTTCATGGATGTATGGCAGTGTGTTGGGCTTAAACGATGTTCAACCGCTTGAAACTGACAAACAGCAAGGGACGGATAACAATGAATTTTGATGTAGTGATTATTGGTGGCGGCCTTGCAGGTTTAACTTGCGGCATCGCTCTACAAGAACAAGGCAAACGTTGTGTCATTATTAATAACGGCCAAGCAGCAATTGATTTTGCATCCGGCTCATTGGATTTATTAAGCCGTTTACCAAATGGTGCGTTTGTTAAAAATATTCCTGAGAATTTGACTGCACTTGCAGCTCAATTACCGCAACACCCTTATAGCATTATGGGTGCTGAACGCGTATTAGCGAAAGCGCAAGATTTCGAAAAATTAGCGGAATCATTAAATTTAGATTTAATTGGTTCAACCGCAGAAAATCATCTTCGTGTAACGGGTTTAGGCAGTTTACGTGGTGCATGGCTTTCACCAAATAGCGTGCCAACCGTGCAAGGCGAAACCCCATTCCCTTATAAAAAAATTGCGGTTTTAGGCATTGAAGGCTATCACGATTTCCAACCAGAATTATTGGCAGATAACCTTACGCTCAATCCACAATTTGCACATTGTGAAGTGAAAACGGGCTTTTTAAATATTCCAGAATTAGATCAGTTACGTGCAAATTCCCGTGAATTCCGTAGTGTGAACATTGCGCAAGTTTTAGAATATAAACTGAAATTTGATGATCTTGTGGCTGAAATGAAAGAAGCTGCGAAAGGCACTGAAGCAATTTTCTTACCAGCTTGTTTCGGTTTAGAAAATCAAGAGTTTATGGAGTCACTTCGTAAAGCAACTGGCTTGCCATTATTTGAATTACCAACTTTACCGCCTTCTTTATTAGGTATGCGTCAACGTATTCAATTACGTCATCGTTTTGAGAAATTAGGCGGACTCATGATGAATGGTGATAGCGCATTAAAAGCACATTTTCATGGCAACAAAGTTCGTGCTATTCAAACGCGTTTGCACGAAGCGGAAGAAATCACAGCAGAACATTTTGTCTTAGCTTCTGGCAGTTTCTTCAGTAAAGGTTTAGTTTCTGAATTCGATAAAATCTACGAACCCGTATTCCATTCTGACATCATCGGTGTGGAAGGTTTTAACGATACGGATCGCTTTACTTGGACTGATCACCGTTTCTCAAATCCACAACCGTACCAATCTGCGGGCGTGGCGATTAATGCGCAATGCCAAGTACAAAAGAGCGGTCAATTTTTAACGAATTTATATGCGGTGGGTAATGTGATTGGTGGTTTCAATGCCCTAAAGCTTGGTTGTGGTTCTGGCGTAGCAGTGGTAACAGCGCTTGCTGTTGCTGATGAAATTCTTCACAACACACATTAAGGAGGCGTTATGAACATTCAACAATTAATTGATAATGCAAAACAATCCCTTAATGCGCCACAACATCATCATGCCTTTGATGAAAGCTTTGAGAGCTGCATTAAATGTACGGCGTGTACTGCAGTATGTCCGGTTTCGCGTCAAAATCCAAACTATCCAGGTCCAAAACAATCAGGCCCGGATGGTGAGCGTTTACGCTTAAAATCAGCCGAACTTTATGATGAAGCATTGAAATACTGTACTAACTGTAAACGTTGTGAAATTGCGTGTCCGTCTGATGTGAAAATTGGTGACATTATCGTTCGTGCAAGAAATAAATACCTTGCTCAACAACACAAACCGGCTGTGCAAAAATTACGTGATGCGATTTTAAGTAACACCGATATTATGGGGTCACTTAACACGCCACTAGCCCCAATTGTGAACACAATCACGGGTTTGAAAGCGACAAAATTTGTGTTGGAAAAAGCGTTAAAAATCAGCCGTCATCGTACGTTACCAAAATATTCCTTTGGTACGTTCCGTAGCTGGTATATGAAAAAAATGGTGGAAAGCCAACAAAAATTCGAACGCAAAGTGGCGTATTATCACGGTTGTTATGTGAACTACAATAATCCACAATTGGGTAAAGAATTTATTCAAGTGTTCAATGCTATGGATATTGGCGTGGTGTTATTGGAAAAAGAAAAATGTTGTGGCTTGCCATTAAGCGTGAACCAATTCCCAGAACGAGCGAAAAAAATTGCACAATTTAACACCGATTACATCAGCAAAATGGTGGATGAAAATGGCTTGGATGTGATCAGTGAAGCATCGAGTTGCTCCCTAAATTTACGTGATGAATATCATCATATTTTAGGTATCGACAATGCGAAAGTTCGTCCGCATATTCACATGGTGACACCATTCTTATATCAACTCTTTAAAGAAGGTAAAACCTTACCGCTTAAGCCATTGAAATTGCGTGTAGCTTATCACACCGCATGTCACGTGGATAAAGCAGGTTGGGCACCGTACACCTTGGAAGTGTTAAAACAAATTCCAGGTTTAGAAGTAGTGATGTTACCATCACAATGTTGTGGTATCGCTGGAACATACGGTTTCAAAGAAGAAAACTACGAGGTTTCCCAATCTATCGGTAAGAACTTATTCGATAACATCAATGCCGGTGGATTTGATTACGTGATCTCTGAATGCCAAACTTGTAAATGGCAGATCGATATGTCATCTAACGTGACTTGTATCCATCCATTGACGTTATTGTGTATGTCGATGAATCAAGTTTAGTGAAAAGAGCGGAAACTGATAAAAAAGTGACCGCTCTTTTTGTTATTCAATCCAATATGGAGAATTAATTATGCAAAAAATCTTCAAGGTTTCCTTGTCTTGTGATTGAAACAGTTGCTGCGTTAGATAAACCGTTAGATCAATTACAAAAAATTACGGAGAAAGACTTACTGGGTATTTATCGTGACAGCTTAAAAACAATGGGATTGCCAATGTTTAACAGTGGTGCATTACAAGATTAATTAATTTCCTAAAAACAAAAGTGCGGTGAATTTTCACCGCACTTTTTATTTTCTCTTTTGATTAAAGAATATGTTGATATTGTTCTAACATTTCTTTTGGCCATACACTTGATTGCACTTCACCAATGTGTTTTTTGTGAAGCAAAAGCATAGCCATACGAGATTGACCGATACCACCACCGATGGTGAGAGGTAATTTGCCGTTTAATAAATCTTGGTGCCAATCCATTTTTAAGCGATTTTCATCACCGGTTAAACCAACTTGTAAACGTAATGCTGATTCATCCACACGAATACCCATTGAAGAAAGCTCAAACGCTTTACCTAACTCAGCGTTCCACACTAAAATATCACCGTTTAAGCCTTTGTAGCCGTTTTCAGATTCAGTTGTCCAGTCATCATAGTCTGGTGCACGGCCATCATGTGGTTTACCGTCTGATAATTTGCCACCGATACCAATTAAGAACACGGCGCCATATTCTTTACAAATGGCGTTTTCACGTTCTTTACTGCTTAAATCTGGGTAGCGTTTCACTAAATCTTCACTGTGAACGAAGGTGATTTCTTTTGGTAAGCTTGATGGGATATCAAAGCGCGCTTCTACCGCTAATTCAGTTAAACGGATTGCACGATAGATAGAACGTACCGTTTCTTTTAAATAAGCAAAGTTACGACGACCTTCAGGAATCACTTTTTCCCAGTCCCATTGGTCCACATAAACAGAGTGAGTTTGATCCAATGAATCTTCATCTGGACGTAATGCTTTCATGTGCACAAATAAGCCTTCGCCTTCTTTAAAGTGGAAACGTGCTAAAGTGTGACGTTTCCATTTTGCTAATGAGTGAACCACTTCATAAACCGCATTTGGGATGCATTTCACGTTTACTTGAACCGCTTTCTCAATGCCTGATAAGTTATCTTGCATACCGTTGCCAACTTCACTAAGAATTGGACCTTGTACTTCGATAATGCCAAGTTGTTCAATCAAGTTTTGAGTAAAGGTGTTCTTCACAAAGCTAATTTCTTGTTGTTGCAAAATAAACGTCTTTTTCATATTTATCCTTCTTTTTATAATAACTGGTAAGATTTGTTGTGCATTATTCAATAAAATTGCAATTTGTTTCAAGTAATTTCTTTACATTGTTTTAAATGTTGAATATTATCAAAAATAAAGAAGATATTTTAAAAAAGATCTAATAGGGAGTGTTTTATGAACAATATCGATACACTTGATCGCCAAATTCTCCGAGTACTGACAAAAGATGCACGTACACCTTATGCTGAAATGGCGAAAAACTTTGGCGTGAGCCCTGGTACAATTCATGTTCGCGTAGAGAAAATGCGTCAGTCTGGTTTGATTGAAGGCACAAAAGCGATTATTGATGAGCGTAAACTGGGTTATGATGTGTGCTGTTTTATTGGCATTATTTTGAAAAGCGCAAAAGATTACGAAAAAGTGATTAAAAAGCTAGACACCTTTGATGAAGTGGTGGAAGCCTATTACACCACGGGAAATTATTCTATTTTTATCAAAGTGATGACACACACCATTGCTGAATTACATTCCGTATTGGCGACTAAGATCCAGTTAATTGATGAAATTCAATCAACGGAAACTCTGATTTCCATGCAAAATCCTATTTTACGAGACATTAAACCTTAATGTTATCGAAACAATAAAGGCGTGTATTAAACACGCCTTTTGCTTTTCTTGGATTAACGATAGCGATCGAGGAATTTGTAATATTGCACGCCGATCTTGGTGGCTAAGTTTTTGAGGCGTTTGCCACCGTAAAACGATGGGACTTTCAGTTCTTCAAAAATTCTCAAACGTTCGTCATTACCTAAAATCGCTTCTGCAATAATGCGTCCTGCAAGCCCAGTGAGTGCGACGCCATGCCCCGAGTAACCTTGTGCAAAGTAAATATGCGGTGAGATACGACCAAAATGCGGGCTTGCGTTCAGTGTCATATCAATTGGCCCTGCCCAGCCATAGTCAATTTTGACATTTTCTAACTGTGGGAAGACATGCAACATATTGCCACGCATAATTTGCACCATATCTTTTTCTGAGCTCGAGTCACTACCAAATAACAAACGGTTATCTGCACTCAAACGATAATAATCAAGCAAGATATTGTTATCGCAAACAGACATGCCGTTATTGATCACGGAGTCAGCCGTGGCTTGATCTAAAGGTTCGGTCGCAATAATAAAACTTTCTACTGGCAAAATTTTACGATTAATGCCGCGATGAATGGATTTTGGTAGCGCATCA
Source organism: Parahaemophilus parainfluenzae (assembly GCF_001055095.1). Lineage (GTDB taxonomy): Bacteria > Pseudomonadota > Gammaproteobacteria > Enterobacterales > Pasteurellaceae > Haemophilus_D > Haemophilus_D parainfluenzae_Z. The sequence goes on along the minus strand of NZ_JVHG01000019.1, from coordinate 13,563 downwards.
ATATAAGCGTTGGTGGCTAAAATAACATCTTGAGAAATGACCGCACTTTTATCGGTTTTGACTTCAATACAACCTGATTTTTCTACTAAATCCACAACAGGCGATTGTTCATAAATCTGCACGCCTAAATCCAAGCAAGCTTTTGCTAAGCCTAAGCAATAGTTTAATGGGTGTAAATGACCAGAATTACTATCGTATAAACCGCCCACATAAATATCACTGCCTAAATGTTGTTTCAGTTTGGCTTTATCCCAAAGTTGCATCTTGTCATAGCCAAAAGTTGCGTGGCTAGCTTTTTCCATTTCAATGAGATCGTCCATACGACGTTCATTTAAAGCCAATGTGGCATAGCCTTTTTTCCAATCACATTGAATACCATATTTAGCAATGCGTTCATCAATAATATCAATGGCTTCTAGCGACATATCCCAAAGTTTTTTCGCTTTATCAAAGCCTACTTGAGCAATATATTCATCAATGCCTTCTTCAAAACCGTTGATGGCTTGACCACCACTTCTACCAGATGCGCCGAATCCGACTCTCGCACCTTCTAGCACAATCACTTTTTTGCCTTTTTCCGCTAATTCAAGGGCAGCAGATAAGCCAAAGAAACCCGCCCCGATGACACAAATATCCGCTTCTTCTTGCTGAGTGAGAGGCGGCAGTTCAAAGGTTTGATTTCGACTATCGAGATAATAAGATTTGACGTGTTCTTGATGAGCAAATTCGAGCATAGTTGATGATTGATTAACATAAAATAGAGATGAGAGAAATCTTACCCTGATGGGAAAATATGTCAAACCTTTTGCAAAAAAGGTGCTATACTCCCCAAGTTTACATAGGTAAACGATTACTTAAGGTTTATTTTGATTGTCCTGAGGAGGTCAATAAATTGAAAAAAAATGCTGTTCAATACATTAAATCACTTTGTCTGTCTGCCGTCGCATTCGTCGCAACCTCTGTGGCATTTGCTGCTGAAAAACTTTATGTTTATAACTGGACTGACTATGTGCCATCTAATTTGGTTGCGGAATTTACTAAAGAAACCGGCATTGAAGTGATTTATTCGACATTTGAAAGTAATGAAGAAATGTATGCTAAATTAAAGCTGACCTCTAGTACCGGCAGTGGTTATGATTTAGTTTTCCCATCAAGCTATTACGTCAATAAAATGGCGAAAGAAGGCATGTTGCAAGAGCTTGATCACAGCAAATTAAGTAATTTTAAACAAATTCCAGCAAATTTATTAAACAAGGAATTTGACCCAAATAACAAATATTCTCTGCCTTACGTTTATGGCTTAACTGGTATCGGTGTGAACGCGGATGATATTGACCCAAGCAAAATTACGAGTTGGGCTGATTTTTGGAATCCAGAATACAAAGGCAAAGTGTTATTAACCAGTGATGCGCGTGAAGTGTTCCACATTGCATTACTTTTAGATGGTAAATCACCGAACACTAAGAATGAAGAAGACATTAAAGCCGCTTATGAGCGCTTACTGAAATTGTTACCAAATGTAGTGACCTTTAACTCTGATTCGCCAGAAGTGCCGTTTGTTCAAGGTGAAGCTTCTATCGGTATGTTATGGAATGGTTCAGCTTATTTAGCACACAAAGAAAATCCAAGTATCCAATTTGTGTATCCAAAAGAAGGCGCAATTTTCTGGATGGATAACTACGCGATTCCAAAAGGTGCGAAAAATACAGAGGGCGCTTATAAATTTATCGACTTCTTACTTCGCCCTGAAAATGCGAAATTAGTGGTTGAAAAAATGGGCTTCTCAATGCCAAATGAAGGCGTGAAAGCGTTACTTTCACCTGAAATGGCGAATAACCCAACCTTGTTCCCATCTGCTGAAAACATTGAAAAAGGCATTATGCAAGGCGATGTGGGCGAAGCAGTGGACATTTACGAAAAATATTGGAATAAATTAAAAACCAATTAATCAAATATTGATGAAAAGTGCGGTGAATTTGACCGCACTTTTGCTTTGTAAAGGATGACAAATGAGTTTTCTTGAGCGGCTTTTTCATGCAATCTTGTTTGAAACCACGGTTGTGTTGCTTTCTGTTTTCGCTTTGTATTTCTTTACAGAAGAAAGTGTTTCTATTCTCTTTGGGTCCATGGTACTGGTTTCCTTAACCGCCATGCTATGGAACCTCGTTTTTAATTATTTTATTGATAAAGTCTTTACGGGGCCGCGAGAAAAGCGAGGTGTCATATTTCGTACTTTACATGCCATTTCATTTGAGGGCGGTTTACTTATTTTCACCGTGCCGATCATTGCTTACTTTTTAAAAGTGGATTGGATTACAGCTTTTATGATGGATTTCAGCTTAACGGTGATGGTAACCGTTTATACCTTTATTTTTAATTGGGTATATGATCACGCGCGATTGCTGTTTATTAAGCGTGAAGGATGCAATAGCTAAGAGAAGAAATAAAAAAAGTGCGGTCAAAATTTAAAATGTTTTTGACCGCACTTTGATTTTTTAGGGCATTAAAAGCAGCCCTTTTCTTTATTAAAGTTTTTCCACTAACTCAATGGCTGCACCAATATAGGTTGCAGGAGTGAGTTGTTGTAAACGTGCTTTTTCATCGGCTGGGATATCTAGTTTTTCGATGAATTCACGCATTGCTTTTTCATCAACACGTTTACCACGTGTAAGCTCTTTTAATTTTTCGTATGGTTTTTCAATACCATAGCGACGCATCACGGTTTGAATTGGCTCAGCTAAAACTTCCCAGTTTTGGTTGAGTTCATCACGGAGATGTTGTTCATTCACTTCTAATTTGCTGATACCTTTACGCGTTGCGGCATACGCAATTAAGCAATAACCTAAACCCACACCTAAGTTACGTAATACAGTGGAGTCCGTTAAGTCACGTTGCCAGCGAGAAATTGGTAATTTTTGACCTAGGTGAGTCATCACGGCATTGGCTAAACCTAAGTTACCTTCTGAGTTTTCGAAGTCGATAGGATTTACTTTATGTGGCATGGTAGATGAACCAATTTCACCCGCGATAGTGCGTTGTTTAAAGTGATTTAACGCAATGTAGCCCCATAAGTCACGGTCGAAGTCGATGATGATGGTATTAAAACGTACCACGGCATCAAAGTATTCAGCAATGTAATCGTGAGGTTCAATTTGCGTGGTGTATGGGTTCCAATCTAAACCTAATGAGGTGACAAATTCTTCACTGAATTTATGCCAATTGATATTTGGATAAGCGGATAAATGCGCATTGTAGTTACCCACAGCACCGTTGATTTTACCTAAGATTTCATTTTGTTGAAGTTGTTTGAATTGGCGTTTTAAACGGTAAACCACGTTCGCCATTTCTTTACCCACAGTACTAGGTGAGGCAGGTTGGCCGTGTGTACGAGAAAGTAATGGGATGGTTTTGTATTCGTTCGCTAGACGGGTGATTTCATCAATCAGTTTTTGCCATTCCGGTAAGATTACTTCTTCACGTGCTGTTTTTAACATTAAGGCGTGAGAAAGGTTATTAATATCTTCCGAGGTACAAGCAAAGTGGATAAATTCAGAGACTTTGGCTAATTCTGGTAAAGCTTCACTTTTTTCTTTTAAGAAATACTCAACTGCTTTTACGTCGTGATTCGTGGTGCGCTCAATTTCTTTGATACGTTCAGCATCTTGAAGACTGAATTTTTCCACAATTTTATTAAGGTAATCGTTTGCTTCTTTGGACAAAGAAGAAACTTCTTGGATTTCAGCGGTCGCCGCCAATTTTTGTAACCAACGTACTTCCACGGTGACACGGAATTTGAGCAAGCCAAATTCACTGAAAATACCACGCAATGCAGTGGCTTTATCTTGATAACGACCGTCAATCGGGGAAAGAGCGGTTAATGCGGAAAGTTGCATAAGAGTTCTCCAAGGATTAATTTAAAGTTAAGTAGAGTTGTCGTGCCGCTTGCACTAATTTTTTACGATGAAATAACAGCTGCCATTTGCTGCCGCCGACTTGACGCCACAAGACGGCAGAACGAATGCCGGCAAGTAAACACGCGCGAATTTTGTCTTGCACGTTTTGTTGCTGCAAATGATATGCCGAACCAATAATGTGGATGCGTTTGCCTAAAGGGCTAATCGTATCGACATAAATGTTTGCCATGATAGAAAACATCTCATCATCAAATTGATTGTCGTGATAAGCAAGTTGTTCCGGTAAACGGGCAATACGGCGGCCAAGTTCTTGTTTGATTTCAGGTTGTTTGTTTAATTTGCTCTCTAACGCTAACAAACTACCCCAATAATTTAATAAATTTTTGTCATTCAATTGGGTGAGTTGCTCGATAAGTGTGTTTAATCCCATTTTAAGATGTTGAATATCACCGCCAAATACGGCTAATGTATCTTCGGGTTGAGTAATGAGAAGAGAATGAATGGTGGTTTGGAATGCATCTTGGTTATCAACTTCGCCTTTTTGTGCTAATTGACTGATTAATAAGACTGATTGACAAACACCGGCAAGAGCCAGAGCCATATCATTATAATTTTTCATTGGGATTATAAATTGTGAGCTGCAGAAATTTTTGGCGTAATATAGCATTTTTACACATTGTTTTGAACTCAATCATTAAAAAACGCCCTATCTTTTGTTATCATAGCGCCAATTCAGTTTACAGAATAAAAGGATAACCAATGACAAAACCAATTGTATTCAGTGGCGTGCAGCCTTCCGGCGAATTAACTATCGGGAATTATTTAGGTGCACTTCGCAACTGGGTGAAAATGCAAGAAGATTATGAGTGTATTTTCTGTGTGGTGGATTTACATGCCATCACGGTACGTCAAGACCCTGTAGCACTTCGCAAAGCGACCCTTGATGTGCTCGCCCTTTACTTGGCTTGTGGCATTGATCCGAATAAAAGCACGATCTTTGTGCAATCTCATGTACCAGAGCATACTCAACTAAGCTGGGTGTTAAACTGTTACACCTATTTTGGTGAAATGAGCCGTATGACTCAATTTAAAGATAAATCAGCACGTTATGCTGAAAATATTAACGTGGGTTTATTTGATTATCCGGTTTTAATGGCAGCAGATATCTTACTTTACCAAGCGAAAAGCGTGCCGGTAGGGGATGACCAAAAACAACATTTAGAAATCACCCGTGATATTGCCACTCGTTTTAATGCGCTTTATGGTGATATTTTCACGATTCCTGAAATTTTCTTAGGCAAAGCAGGTGCGCGTATTATGTCTTTGCAAGATCCTGATAAAAAAATGTCTAAATCAGATGATAACCGCAATAACGTGGTGACCTTGCTTGAAGATCCTAAATCGGTAGCGAAAAAAATCAAACGCGCGGTGACAGACTCTGATGAACCACCTGTTGTACGTTATGATGTGAAAAACAAAGCGGGGGTGTCTAACTTATTAGATATTCTTTCTGCGGTAACGGATAAATCTGTGGCAGACCTTGAAAAAGAATTTGAAGGTAAAATGTACGGTCACTTAAAAACAGCGGTGGCTGACGAAGTGTCAAACTTACTTGCAGGTTTACAAGAACGTTTCTATCAATATCGTAATGATGAAGCACTTTTAGACGAGATTTTACGTCAAGGTGCAGAAAAAGCCCGCGCAAGAGCGAAAGAAACCCTTGCCAAAGTGTACGAAGCCGTCGGCTTTGTTGCTGCAAAATAATTTTAAACTTAATAAGCCGTGTTATATCACGGCTTTTTTAGATAAGGAGAAAAAGATGGCCATTCAAACTGAAAAACCAATTGAATGCGTAGGCTGTAATACTTTCGATATGAAATCATTGTTTGATAACAGTGATTGTAGTTTACCTATCGAACAGTTTTACGCGACTCGTCAAGATGCAGAAGGCGCATTGGAATATTTCACATTAAAAGCACGTGATGTAGAAAGTGAACCTTGCCAAATTCAGTCTGAAATTCAACAGGTTGAAGAGGGATATGTACTTAAAGCGGTTTTCACATTCTGCTGCCAAGCGGAATTAGTGATTTTCCAAATGAAACTTTCGTAAGTAATGACTTACTCTAGAAAACCGCGTTTTTTGTGACCGCACTTTCTGATATTTATGTTCCCCTGCATCGTATTATTCCTTTTTCTAATGTAGAAGGGCAGGGGAATCGTACCAGTATTTTCTTACAAGGTTGTAAGTTAAACTGCCTTTATTGCCATAATCCAGAAACCATTCCTCGTTATGCAGAAGGCGCTCATCAAGTCAGCCTGCAGTATTTGTATGAGCAAGTGATGGATGCGGTACCTTTTATTCGTGGTGTAACGGTTTCCGGCGGGGAACCCACCATTCATCATAAAAAACTTGTTCCATTGTTCCAAAAGCTACGTGAGGAAGGGCTAACTTGCTATTTAGATAGCAGTGGTTTCTTTGAATTTGACGCAATTCGTCCTTTAATTGATGTTACAGACAAATTTCTCTTTGATTTGAAAGGAGAAGGACTTGGCTTACAGAGTTTGTGCTTTGATAGACAAAATCGCCAAGGCATTGTCCCGAAAAATATCATCCCCACTCATCAACATATCAAGCAAGAAAACTTAGATCGCAATTTGAAGAACTTGGCGCAATTATTACCATTAAATAAAGTGGAAGAAGTGCGGTTAGTTTATGTGGCGAATTTTTTTGATGCAGAACAGTTGGTGGAAAAAGTCGCGTCCTTATTGAAAGATTATCCGGATGTGTTGTTCAAAATTATTCGAATGCACACAAAAGGTGCACGAGACGCCGAAAGGCTAACCCCTTATGTCCCAACCGTTGAACAGACCCAAACACTTGAAAACTATGCGAAATCTTGTGGTCTGACCAAAATTGTGACCATTTTATAAGCAAACATGCCGAAAAATAGTAAAAATATTCCGACTTTTTACCGAAAAACAAGTAGAATAGGACAATTTTATTCACTTACTTATCTAACCAACCTAGGGGAAAAAAATGGGTATTTTAGGTAGCGTTTTAGGCATTGTAGTATTACTGATCATTGCCGTATTATTTTCAAATAATCGTAAGGCGATTAATTTACGTACTGTATTAGGGGCTTTGGCGATCCAAATCGGATTTGCGGCCCTTATTTTGTATGTGCCGTTTGGTCGTGATGCATTACAAGCGACAGCAAATGGTGTATCCAATGTTATCGCCTATGGTAATGAAGGGATTAACTTCGTCTTTGGTGGCTTAGCAGATCCTTCAAATGCCGGCTTTATCTTTGCGGTGAAAGTGTTACCAATCATCGTCTTTTTCTCTGGTTTAATTTCAGTGCTTTACTACTTAGGCATCATGCAAGTGGTCATCAAAGTGATCGGTGGTGCATTGCAAGCTGCGTTAGGTACATCTAAAGCAGAATCAATGTCTGCAGCAGCGAATATCTTCGTTGGTCAAACTGAAGCACCTTTAGTAGTTCGTCCTTACATTAAAAATATGACCCAATCTGAATTGTTCGCTATTATGGCGGGTGGTACTGCTTCTATCGCGGGCTCAGTAATGGCGGGTTATGCAGGAATGGGGGTGCCGTTGACTTACTTAATCGCAGCATCTTTCATGGCTGCACCAGCAGGTTTATTATTTGCGAAAATTTTATTCCCACAAACTGAACAATTTAACGATAAACAACCTGAAACGGATGATAGCGAAAAACCAACCAACGTGCTTGAAGCAATGGCAGGTGGTGCGAGTGCAGGTATGCAATTAGCGTTAAACGTCGGTGCGATGTTAATCGCATTCGTGGGTTTAATCGCTTTAGTTAACGGTATTTTAGGTGGTGTAGGCGGCTGGTTCGGTTACGGTGATTTAACATTACAATCAATCTTTGGTTGGATCTTCAAACCATTAGCGTACTTAATTGGTGTATCTTGGGATGAATCTGCAATCGCCGGTCAAATGATTGGTATGAAATTAGCTGTTAACGAATTCGTGGGTTACTTAGAGTTCGCGAAATACTTACAACCAGATACAGCAGTTGTATTAAGTGAAAAAACTAAAGCCATCATTACTTTCGCATTATGTGGTTTCGCTAACTTCAGCTCTATCGCAATCTTAATCGGCGGTATCGGTGGTATGGCACCAAATCGTCGTGGTGATGTGGCTCGCTTAGGTTTAAAAGCAGTTGTAGCGGGTACATTAGCTAACTTAATGAGTGCGACTATCGCAGGTTTATTCATCGAGTTAAGCGGCGTAGCAATGTAATTAAAATGTGGTGAATTCTGACCGCACTTTATCTCTCAACACCACGAATCATTCGTGGTGTTGTACTTTAAAGCAGGCGAAAACGTTTGCTTAAATGACTTTTTATTTATCAACAAGAGGAAAAAACAATGACTCCACATATTAACGCTCCTGAAGGCGCATTTGCAGATGTTGTATTAATGCCAGGCGATCCGCTTCGTGCAAAATATATTGCTGAAACATTCTTAGAAGATGCGAAAGAAGTGACTAACGTTCGCAATATGTTGGGTTACACCGGTACTTATAAAGGTCGTCGTATCTCTGTTATGGGTCACGGTATGGGTATCCCATCTTGCTCAATTTATGCGAAAGAATTAATTACTGAATACGGCGTGAAAAAAATCATCCGTGTTGGTTCTTGTGGTGCCGTACGTATGGACGTTAAAGTACGTGATGTTATTATCGGCCTTGGTGCATGTACCGATTCAAAAGTAAACCGTATCCGTTTCAAAGATAACGATTTTGCTGCAATTGCTGATTTTGATATGGCACAAGCCGCGGTTCAAGCAGCGAAAGAAAAAGGTAAGCCTGTTCGCGTAGGGAATCTTTTCTCTGCAGACCTCTTCTACACGCCAGATTTTGAAATGTTTGATGTGATGGAAAAATACGGCATCTTAGGCGTAGAAATGGAAGCAGCGGGTATCTATGGCGTAGCAGCAGAATATGGTGCAAAAGCACTTTGTATCTGTACCGTTTCAGACCATATTCGTACACACGAACAAACTACAGCAGAAGAACGTCAATTAACCTTCAATGATATGATTGAAATTGCGTTAGAGTCTGTATTAATTGGTGATAAAGCATAATTTATCTGATTGATAGAATAAAAAAGAGCGGTCAATTTTGACCGCTCTTTTGTTTTTTCTACTTCGCTATTTTTCATACCAAATTCGGTTCACATAAAGCACCACTTTGCCCGAGGGGGTTTCCACATGAATTTCATCATCAACACCTTTTCCGATTAAGGCACGAGCGACGGGAGAATCAATGGAGATCCAGTTTTTAGCGGGATCGAATTCATCGCAGCCAACAAGACGATATTGCTTCACTTCACCTTCTTCATCTTCTAGCTCAACCCAGGCACCGAAAAACACTTTGCCTTCTTGTTTCGGGTGGTAATCCACGATTTGTAACACTTCTAATCGTTTGGAAAGAAAACGCACGCGGCGATCAATTTCACGTAAGCGACGTTTGCCATAAATATATTCTGCGTTTTCACTGCGGTCACCAAGCGCGGCGGCATCTGAAACCGCTTGGGTAACTTTTGGTCGTTCTTCTTTCCACAAAAATTTAAGTTCTTGGTCAAGGGCAAGCCAGCCTTGACGGGTAATGTAATTTGATTTTGCCATGATAAAAATAAAAGAAATTTTTTTGAATTATATTTGAGCCTGTTGTCTAAAACCAGTATTCTATTCCCGTTTTTATCGAATCCTTTAATAACAAAGAAGTATGACAATGTTAAATCAACAAATTAGCCAAATTATTGCGGCAGAATTAACCGTTCAACCTCAACAAATCCTCGCCGCCATTCAATTATTAGATGATGGTAATACCATTCCATTTATCGCCCGTTATCGTAAAGAAGCCACAGGTGGCTTAGATGACACTAAACTTCGTCATTTTGAAACCCGTTTAATTTATTTACGTGAATTAGAAGATCGTCGTCAAACTATTTTGAAATCCATTGAAGAGCAAGGGAAATTGACCGATGAATTGCGTGACAAAATCCATGCAACACAAAGCAAAACCGAATTAGAAGATTTGTATTTACCATACAAACCGAAACGTCGCACCAAAGGGCAAATTGCGATTGAAGCTGGTCTTGAGCCATTGGCTGATTTACTTTGGAATGAGCCAAAAAATGACCCTGAAACGGCGGCAGCGGAATTTGTGAATGCTGATAAAGGCGTGACAGACACCAAAGTCGCGCTTGATGGTGCACGCTATATTTTAATGGAGCGTTTTGCTGAGGATGCGGGTTTATTAGCGAAAGTCCGTGATTATTTAGCGAAAAATGCCGTTATAGTATCTAAAGTGATCGAAGGCAAAGAAACGGAAGGGGCAAAATTCCAAGATTATTTTGACCACCAAGAATTATTAAAAAATGTGCCTTCTCACCGTGCATTAGCCATGTTCCGTGGACGTAATGAGGGTATTTTACAATTAAGCTTAAATGCTGATCCTGATGCGGAAGAGGGAAGTCGCCAAAGTTATTGTGAAGAGATTATTCGTGATTATTTAGATGTACGTTTCACGGGGCTGCCTGCAGATAAATGGCGCGAGCAAGTGATTGCCTGGACATGGAAAATCAAAGTTTCGTTGCATTTAGAAACGGAATTAATGGCAAGTTTACGTGAAAAAGCGGAAGAAGAAGCCATTGATGTTTTCGCCCGAAATCTGACCGCACTTTTAATGGTGGCACCAGCTGGGGCGAAAAACACTATGGGCTTGGACCCGGGCTTGCGTACGGGAGTTAAAGTCGCGGTGGTGGATAACACAGGTAAATTATTAGATACCACCACCATTTATCCACACACGGGGCGTGAAGCCGAAGCACAAGTGGCGATTTTCAGTTTGATCCGCAAACATAACGTAGAATTAATTGCCATTGGTAACGGTACGGCTTCTCGTGAAACTGAACGTTTTGCGAAAGAAGTGATTAAAGAAATCAAAGAAAATAAACCACAAACCGTTGTGGTGAGCGAAGCTGGCGCATCGGTTTATTCCGCCTCTGAATTTGCGGCAAATGAATTTCCGAATTTAGATGTATCTTTACGTGGTGCGGTGTCTATTGCTCGTCGTTTACAAGATCCATTGGCGGAGCTAGTGAAAATCGAACCGAAAGCCATTGGTGTTGGGCAATATCAGCATGATGTAAACCAAACCCAACTTGCGCGTAAACTCGATGCGGTGGTGGAAGACTGTGTAAACGCAGTAGGTGTGGATTTGAATACGGCATCCGCACCGTTACTTGCTCGCGTGGCGGGGATGACAAAAACCTTAGCGCAAAACATTGTGGAATATCGTGATGAAAATGGGCGTTTTGAAAGCCGTAGCGAATTGAAAAAAGTGCCGCGTTTAGGGCCAAAAGCCTTTGAGCAATGTGCAGGCTTTATGCGTATTGCAGGCGGGAAAAATCCACTTGATGCTTCAGGTGTCCACCCAGAAGCTTATCCTGTGGTCGAAAAAATCTTGCAAGCGACAGCACAATCTATCCAAGATTTAATGGGTAATGCCGGTGTGGTGCGCCAACTTGATGCTAAACAATTCATTGATGAGCAATTTGGTTTACCAACCGTCCAAGATATTTTCAAAGAATTGGAAAAACCAGGGCGCGATCCGCGTGGTGAGTTTAAAACTGCTGTATTCGCAGAAGGCGTGGAAGAAATTACCGATTTAAAACCAGGTATGATTTTAGAAGGTACCGTCACCAATGTGACTAATTTCGGCGCATTTGTGGATATTGGTGTTCACCAAGACGGTTTAGTACACATTTCATCATTAAGCGATAAATTCGTAGAAGATCCACATCAAGTGGTGAAAACGGGCGATATCGTAAAAGTGAAAGTCTTGGAAGTGGATGTGCCACGTAAACGTATTGCGTTGACGATGCGATTAGATGAAAGTGCGGTTAAAAATGACGGCAAATCTGACCGCACTTTAAGCGCAAAACCAAGAAGTAATGCACCTCGCCAAGATCGTCATCCTAGAGGAAATAGTGCGATGGGGAATGCCTTTGCCGATGCGTTGAAAAATTGGAAAAAATAATTTCGTCATTTAGATGAACATTGTGGCCAAATAGGCGTACAATGAAGGGGATCTGGTCAATCATCCAATCCCCTTTTTTATTTCAACGAAAGGAATATTCTTATGGAAAAAGGTATTCTTGGGCCGCATGAAGGCAAGGAGCTGGAATTAATGTTAAGGGGCGAAAAGCAAGTGGCATTATTCAATCAGGAGCTCGGTATTCCTGACGCCTTTCTCCCTTATCTTGAGCTAGGAATGCTTCATTCAAAAACGGTGCAACGTCATGTAAATGATGTTTGCTTAACTGATTTTATTGTCTATTTACCTCAATCTCTTGCACTCGCTGAACAAATGGAAGTGCTACTTCCAGCAAGCACTGTGAATGGTTTTGATCCAAAAGTGGAACGTGAAATCGGCCGAATTCTTGGCTACCGAGAAAAAGACATCGAATACTATATTCAGCATTTTCAAGATAATTTAGAGAAGTATCGGCAGCAGTATAGCTAATTGATAAAATAAAAGTGCGGTTGGTTTTTAAGTAAGATAGGCGTATATAGATTTGAAAATCCACATATGTTTTTATATTTTTATTTATGCGTGTGGACCTGTTGTTCCTTCTGCATTAGCTATAAAAATTAAGTAGGTTTTGATGGAAAAATATAAAGTTTTTTTAGGTAGTGATCTTGCAAAGACTTACAGTGATGCAAAGAAATTCACTTTGGATAGGGTTGAAGAATATGTAGAATTTGACAATAAAAAATTGAAACTAGTATTGAGTCATATAGAAGAATTCAATGGAAATGTATTTTCATTGATATTTTGGATGAAAGATTATCATGTAGCATTAGCCTCTAAGCATTTATTAGAAAATGATATTTCAGGATTTAAAGAAAATGCTTCTATTGCAGGTTTCTTAGGTATTTTATCTAAGTATGATTTTCAATGGGCGTACAACGGAATTAATACAAATTTCTTTTTTATGAGTTTGCTTTCAGATAATCAAAAGTTGATTGATTATTTAATTAAACATCGTGATGAAATTGTGGATATTTCAGTCCCTTATAAACGAACTGATATCAGACCTTTTTTTAATGCGAACACTTTATTGGCGTTAAGTGGCGATTGGCAATTATTAAAAGAGCGCGCACTCACGTTCTTAAATGATGAGAAAAAAGCCCGTAGCGATTTAAAGCGCATTCCCGATCATGAATTTTATGTGGCACTAGCAGATAAAAATATAAAAGGAATGCAAGAAGCTTTAGATAAATTACTCGAACTTAAGCTTGCTAAACGAGCAGCAAAAGGAACACTTTTACATTTTGATTTTTACTTGCAACCGCAAGTTTTAATGTATGCCAAAATCGCAGCAATCCACGGTTTTGATTTGGGTATTGATAGTCCTATAGCACCCAAAGAATTGATTGATATAAATCCATTAGCGGAATATAAAATTCCTTATGATTTTATGAAATCATTTGATTTTGATGCGCCCCATCAAGTTTGGGTAAATTATGTCAAACAAAGAATGGAAGAAGCGAAGCAAAAGAAAGTTGAAAATAAAAAAGGATTTTGGGCTTC
>NZ_JVHG01000018.1:0-52357 GCF_001055095.1 Parahaemophilus parainfluenzae | reverse complement strand
CGTATCTTTCGATACGCCTTCTTTATCTAACTTGTTACAGTTAATACATCAATTATTTGATGATTTTCGCAACAACGCCAGCACCTACTGTACGGCCACCTTCACGGATTGCGAAACGTAAACCTTGGTCCATCGCGATTGGGTGGATTAAGCTTACTGTCATTTTGATGTTATCACCAGGCATTACCATTTCCACGCCTTCTGGTAACTCGATTGTACCTGTTACGTCAGTTGTACGGAAATAGAACTGTGGACGGTAACCTTTGAAGAATGGAGTGTGACGACCACCTTCATCTTTTGATAATACGTAAACTTCTGATTCGAAATCAGTGTGTGGAGTGATTGAACCTGGTTTCGCTAATACTTGACCACGTTCGATTTCTTCACGTTTTGTACCACGTAATAATGCACCGATGTTTTCACCTGCACGACCTTCGTCAAGTAATTTACGGAACATTTCAACACCAGTTACTGTTGTTTTCGCTGTTGGTTTGATACCAACGATTTCAACTTCATCACCAGTACGGATGATACCACGCTCAACACGACCTGTTACTACTGTACCACGACCTGAAATTGAGAACACGTCTTCGATTGGAAGAAGGAACGGTTGGTCAATTGCACGCTCTGGTTCAGGGATATAAGTATCTAAGTGGTTTGCTAACTCAAGAATTTTTTCTTCCCATTCTGCAACGCCGTTTAATGCTTGTAATGCAGAACCACGTACGATTGGTGTATCATCACCTGGGAAATCATATTGAGAAAGAAGTTCACGAACTTCCATTTCTACTAATTCTAATAACTCTTCGTCATCTACCATGTCGCATTTGTTTAAGAATACGATGATGTAAGGTACACCTACTTGGCGACCTAATAAGATGTGCTCACGAGTTTGTGGCATAGGACCATCTGTTGCTGCTACTACTAAAATAGCACCGTCCATTTGTGCCGCACCGGTAATCATGTTTTTAACATAGTCCGCGTGTCCTGGGCAGTCAACGTGTGCGTAGTGACGAGTTGGAGTATCGTATTCAACGTGTGAGGTGTTGATGGTGATACCACGCGCTTTTTCTTCTGGCGCGTTATCGATTTGGTCGAATGCACGAGCTGCACCACCGTAGTGTTTTGCTAATACGGTTGTGATTGCTGCTGTTAAAGTTGTTTTACCGTGGTCAACGTGGCCGATTGTACCCACGTTTACGTGCGGTTTTGTACGTTCAAATTTTTCTTTAGACATTTAAAGAGTCCCTCTAAATAGACACGGTTATCGATGGGTAAATTAAACCACATTAACCAATAAGATCATTACTACTTAATAAAGGAGAGAGGAATTTTGAAGGCTGGTGCTGATAGGCGGATTTGAACCGCCGACCTCACCCTTACCAAGGGTGCGCTCTACCAACTGAGCTATATCAGCGTTTGGAGCGGGCAGCGGGAATCGAACCCGCATCATTAGCTTGGAAGGCTAAGGTAATAGCCATTATACGATGCCCGCAGTCCTAAATTCATCTGTCCCATCAGAATTCATTTAGAAAATGGTGGAGGGAGAAGGATTCGAACCTTCGAAGGCTGAGCCAACAGATTTACAGTCTGCCCCCTTTGGCCACTCGGGAACCCCTCCACACTAAATGAATACTTGTTTACTAAAGGATGGTGCCGACTACCGGAATCGAACTGGTGACCTACTGATTACAAGTCAGTTGCTCTACCTACTGAGCTAAGTCGGCGTGTTGTAAGCAAGTGAGGCGTATTATATGGAAAATTTTATGCCTGACAAGTTTTTTTTATGAAAAATACGTTTTTTTTAACTATTCGTCTAATTTACAAGCAAAAAGCCACATTCTTGCTTTAAATCTCACCAGTTTTAATAAAAAACAATGATCACAACTCATTTATAGGGTATATTTTGTCCAATTTTTTTTCACTCTAAACATAAAACACCGTGGAAATCACCGAACAACTCACGCCCTTTCTGAACTTTAGTCGTCAACAATGGGCTGAATTAAGAAAATCTGTTCCGCTAAAATTAACGGAGCAAGATCTCAAACCGCTTTTAGGTTTTAATGAAGAGCTTTCTCTTGATGAAGTAAGCACAATTTACCTGCCACTTGCACGTCTTATTAACTATTACATTGACGAAAACCTTCGCCGCCAAACCGTTTTGAATCGTTTTCTTGGCGGACAAAGCCCTAAAGTCCCTTATATCATTAGTATCGCGGGTAGTGTTGCTGTTGGGAAAAGTACATCGGCACGTATTTTGCAATCGCTACTAACTCATTGGCCTACTGAACGAAAAGTCGATTTAATCACTACAGATGGTTTCCTGTATCCATTAGAAAAACTGAAAAAAGATGATTTGCTACAGAAAAAAGGTTTCCCTATTTCTTATGATACGGCCAAATTAATTCGTTTTTTAGCTGATATCAAATCAGGCAAGCCATCGGTAAAGTCGCCTATTTATTCTCATCTAACTTACGATATCGTTCCTGATAAATTTGATATTGTCGATCAACCGGATATTTTAATTTTAGAAGGGTTAAATGTTCTCCAAACAGGTTCAAATAAAGCAAATCAAACCTTCGTGTCTGATTTTGTGGATTTCTCTATTTATGTTGATGCAGACGAGAACTTGCTCAAAGAATGGTACATCAAGCGATTTTTAAAATTCCGTCAAAGTGCTTTCACCAATCCGGATTCCTATTTTAAACATTATGCCAATCTCTCTGAGCAGGAAGCCATTGAAACTGCTAGCAACATTTGGGATAACATTAATGGATTGAATTTAAAACAAAACATTCTGCCGACTCGTGAGCGCGCTAATCTGATTCTTAGAAAAGGTGAAAATCACGAAGTTGAGTTAGTGAAATTAAGAAAATAAAAAAGAGCGGTCAATTTGACCGCTCTTTTTCTCACTACCTTACGACATTCTTCCATTCTCAATGCCAATCACCTGATCACAAATCGCCATGGTAGATTGGCGATGACTCACGAGAATAATCAATTTTTCTACTTTCACGTTCAACAATGATTTCAAAATCATCGCTTCGTTTAAGCTATCCAAATTACTGGTCGGTTCATCAAGTAAAATAATCGGTGCATTATGTAAGAATGCACGGGCAATACCGATACGTTGTTTTTCACCATCAGACAGGTTGCCGCCCAATTCCGTCATTTTCGTTTGATAACCTTCTGGCAAGCTTAAAATGAAATCATGAATTGAGGCTTTCTTCGCAGCTTCCATAATTTCTTCTAACGTTGCATCACGGCGCGCAAGGCGAATATTTTCCTCAATGGTTTCGTTGAAAATATAGGTTTGCTGAGTAATGTATGCCATATTGTCACGCAAACTACGGGTGTTGATATTCGGTAAAGTTTCGCCGTTAATTTTAATGCTACCCGATTTAGGATCGTAAAAACGCATCAGCAGTTTTAGCAAGGTACTTTTACCGCTACCACTTCTGCCGTGAATACCTAAAATTTCACCTTTTTTCACAGATAAGCTGACATCCGATAAAATTTGTTCTTCACCATAAGCAAAACTTACGTTCTCAACATCAATGCGAGAAACCTCTTTCAAATCGACCGCACTTTCTACGTCTTTTAATTCAGGTTCTTCTGCTAGCAAGCTCAATACGCGCTCACCCGAAGCCAAGGTTTGTAATAAGTTGCTTGAAAGGTTACTTAACGCAATAACCGGGCCATAGCTCGACATCAATAAAATCACGCCAATTAAAAAGGCTGAAAAATCAATCTTGTCTAGGCTAAATAAAATTAAGCCAGTGAATAGCATAATAATGTTAAACGCCGATACCGCTACTTCTGTGTAAACGCGCACTTTGGCTTCTTGGGCTTTAATACGTTCAAAGGCTGTATCAATTTTTTGGCTACGTAGTTGAATTTCATCTAAGCGCTGTTTCGCATAGCCGAAAAGTTGGATTTCTTTCATGCCACGCACACTGTCGAGGAAGAAATCATTCATTTCGCCCACTAATTCACGATAGCGTCTGCCCTCTTCACGTGCCAATTTGGTGGTGATAATCGGTAAAATCACACCCACTGTTAAGTAAGCGGCTAATGCTACAAGTACAAACCAGCCTGAAAGATGCCCAAAAACCAACAATAAAATCGCAGAAGTAAAAAATGCGATCATAATTGGAGCAATGGTGTGCGCATAGAACACTTCGAGCAATTCGATATCATTAGTCACCAAGGACACTAATTGCCCCGCTTGTTTGTCTTGCAACTTCACAAAAGCTAAGCGGCGCAAAGAGGAAAACACTTTATCACGCAATAAGGCCAACAATTTAAAAGCAATATAGTGTCCTGACATTTGCTCTAAATAACGCAACGCGCCACGAGCCACCGCTAACACGATAAGTGCGGTCAAAATGCCAGAAAAACTTAAATGGGTGTCAAAGTTTAATAAATTCACTAACCCCATCGCTCCAAGTACCATAATAAAGATGGCAGCCAAGAAACCAAGCGTTCCCATGGTAATAGTAAACGCCATGATATGTGCCAGTGGGGTCACTAATTTCAACAAATGCCCCATTACAACAAAACCATTTTTACGCATTTGCCACCTCTCTAATTTGTTCTAAATCTTTTTGTTGTTGGAACATTTCAGCATACGCACCTTGTTTTGCCATGAGGTCTTTATGTGTGCCTTGCTCAATCAATTTGCCTTGTTCAAGCACATTAATACAGTCAGCATTTACGGCATTCGCCAATCGGTGGGAAATCATCACAATAGTTTTTTGTTGTTTAAATTGCTGAATGAACTGCAAAATAATTTCTTCGCTTTCCACATCAATGTTACTGGTCGCTTCATCAAAAATATAAAGCTCGGCATTGTGTAACAAAGCACGCGCTAACGCTAAACGTTGGATTTGACCACCAGATAAATTTGCGCAACGACTTAATAACGGCATATCTAATCCACCATTATCTCGAACGAATTGCGCCAGATTGACTTGTTCTAAACAGGCATAGATTTGCTCATCTGTGGCATCAATTTTTGCCATGGTCATATTTTCACGTAGCGAGCCTTTAAACACATAACTACTATGGCTCACCAAAGAGACTTTTTCATAAAACGAATGGCGGTCAATAGATTGAATTTCTTGGCCGTTGAATAGAATTTTGCCTTGTTGCGCTTTATTAAAGCCCATTAGCAATGAAACCAAGGTAGATTTACCACAACCACTTCTACCCACAAAGACCGTAAGCTGATTTGGTAAGATGCTTAAATCTAAGCCTGTAATTGCTGGTTTCTCTTTACTGTAAGCAAAATGCAGATCTTGAATATCTACCTGAATGGCATTTTTCGCTGCAAAATCGACCGCTTGCGTTTGGGTTTCCACGGGCCTATCTAACAATGTGAAAATCTTATCTGAAGCCGCTTTACCATTCATCGCCACATGGAAGAAAGACCCCAATAAACGAAGTGGAATAAAGAATTCAGAAGAAAGCAGAATAAATAAAATGACACCTAATACGGTTAATTGATCGGCTTGAAATTGCAACAAAGCCGTTAACATCCCGATTGCCGCACCACCGTAAGCAAGTAAATCCATCAGCGATACCGAGTTAAGCTGCATGGTCAGTACTTTCATAGTGATTTTGCGGAAATGTTCCGCTTCTTCATCCATTGCTTTCGCTTTATAAGCATCATCTTGATAGATTTTTAGCGTGATTAAACCTTGTAGGTTATCTAAGAAACTGCTCCCTAACCCCACATAAATGGACCAATATTTTGCCAAGAGTTTTTTCGCAATTTTATTCACTGCAATGATCGACATCGGAATCAGTGGCACACAAATCAGCAAAATTACGGCTGTTTTAAAGCTGAAAAAAATCAGAAAAGCGAAGAGTGTGAGCGGTGCAAGCAAGCTATAAAAAAGCTGAGGCAAATAACGTCCGAAATAAATTTCAAGTTGTTCTACGCCTTCTGAAGCCACTTGAATGATACTTGACGTGGATTGTTGATTCACTTGGTTAAGCGGCATGGAAGCCAATTTACGATAGATGAGACTACGCAGCTCATGTTTGACTTTTGTACTGGCAAAATAAGAAGCCTGCACCGATTTTTTGCCTGCAAAGGCACGCAACGCTAAAGCGGCGACCAAAATGATGCCCAAAATGACCGCACTTATCGGGCTCAATTCATTAAAATAAGCCGCCTGTAAAATATAAGAAAACACGACGGCACTAATAATCCCGCCAATTAACGCCCCCCAATTCCATAACACCGTGATGCCAATCCACTTTTTACTGTCAGCCACCGTGTTAATTAGGCGTTTATCTATCATCATAATGATTGCTCCTAAAACAAAAAAGAAGTACGCACATTACTATGCGTACTTTGCTACCAATCTAACAACCAAAAAACGAGTCTATTTCGTATTATTGTCTTTAAGCGATATAAGTCGCAAAAATTATAGTCAAGAATATAAACAAATAATAGATCTAATTGAAAATTATTTTTATTTATATATTAGGTAAAAAAATACCGCACTCAGTTTCCCAGAGTGCAGTCATTTTTAGTGATATTTTTGAGTGTTAGACTAAACGTCTAGATTTGCTCTCAAGGCATTCATTTCGATGAATTCACGGCGAGGCTCAACTTCATCACCCATTAATGTGGTGAAGAGTTGGTCTGCAGCAACAGCATCTTTAATTGATACTTTTAACATACGGCGAGCATTTGGATCCATCGTAGTTTCCCAAAGTTGCTCAGCATTCATTTCGCCTAACCCTTTATAACGTTGGATTTCTAAGCCGCGACGTGATTCTTTCATCAACCATTCAACGGCTTGTTCAAATGATTGAACGGGTTGAGTTTTTTCACCACGAGTAACGTAAGCGCCCTCTTCTAGCAAGCCATTCACTTGCTGACCGAATGCGGTAATCTTTGCAAATTCATTGCCCGTTACAAAATCAAAGTTGATGAAGTAATCGGTATCAATACCATGTTTACGAACGGTAATGACGGCTTCATATACTTGGCGTTCACTGTTAAATTGCGTTCTTGCCGAATATAAATGTGCTTCCGTTTCTTTTGCGGTTAAGTACGCAACAAAAGAATTCGCCCAATTTTCGACCGCACTTTCATTACGCATTAAATCAACGGTTAATTGTGGTTGATAAACCAAACCTTGCAATAATGGCTCTGGATAATAACGACTTAAGCGAGTAATTAATTTCTGAACATTGTTATATTCACTCACTAATTTCTCAAACACTAAATCATTCATTGCGGGTGCATTAGCACTGATATGCAACGCGGCACCATCTAACGCAAGCATTAATTCATATTGCACCATTTCGTCGTTATCTTTGATGTAGCGCTCTTGTTTACCTTTTTTCACTTTATAAAGTGGTGGCTGAGCAATATACACGTAACCACGCTCAATTAATTCCGGCATTTGACGATAGAAGAAGGTCAACAATAAAGTGCGAATGTGTGAACCGTCCACGTCCGCATCAGTCATGATAATGATGTGATGATAACGTAATTTATCTGGATTATATTCATCGCGACCAATACCACAGCCTAGCGCCGTAATTAATGTACCCACTTCTTGAGAAGAAAGCATTTTGTCAAAACGTGCTTTTTCAACGTTAAGAATCTTCCCTTTTAGCGGTAAAATCGCTTGGGTTTTACGATCACGACCTGATTTTGCAGAACCACCCGCAGAATCCCCCTCCACGAGGTAAAGCTCTGAAAGAGCTGGGTCTTTTTCTTGGCAGTCTGCTAATTTACCCGGAAGGCCAGCAATATCTAATGCGCCTTTACGACGGGTCATTTCGCGTGCTTTACGAGCCGCTTCACGTGCACGTGCAGCCGTAATAATTTGATTTACAATGATTTTTGCATCAGCTGGATTTTCTAATAGATATTCCTGCATGCGCTCATTCATGGCAGATTCAACCGCACTTTTCACTTCAGAAGACACTAATTTGTCTTTTGTTTGTGAAGAGAATTTAGGATCTGGCACTTTCACCGAAATAATTGCCACCAAACCTTCACGCGCATCGTCACCTGAAGTGCTCACTTTCTCTTTTTTCAGTAACCCTTCGCTTTCCATGTAGTTATTTAAGCTACGGGTTAATGCGCCACGGAAACCGGCTAAGTGAGTACCACCATCACGTTGTGGAATGTTGTTGGTAAAGCAATAAACGTTTTCGTTTACGCCATCATTCCATTGCAATGCGACTTCCACGCCAATGCCGTCTTTTTCAGCTGAAAAATAGAATGGTTTTGGATGAATTGGATTTTTATTTTTATTTAAATATTCAACGAATGCCTGAATACCACCTTCATAATGGAAGTGATCTTCCGTACCATCACGCTTGTCGATTAAACGAATGGATACGCCAGAATTTAAGAATGAAAGCTCACGTAAGCGTTTTGCTAAAATTTTGTAATCGAAAGTTGTAATTGCAAAAATTTCTGGACTTGGCCAAAAACGCACGGTTGTACCCGTTGCTTGAGTTTCACCAATAACGGTTAAAGGTCCTTGAGGCTCACCCAAGTGATAGAATTGCTCATACACATGACCTTGACGACGAATGGTTAATTGCAATTTATCAGAAAGTGCATTTACTACCGAAACACCCACGCCATGTAAACCACCTGATACTTTATAGGAGTTATCATCGAATTTACCGCCTGCGTGAAGTACCGTCATGATTACTTCTGCTGCAGAAACACCTTCTTCTGGGTGAATATCCACTGGAATACCACGACCGTCATCTTGTACGGAAACAGAATTATCATCATGAATAGTGACGATAATATCGGAACAATAGCCGGCAAGCGCTTCATCGATCGCGTTATCCACTACCTCAAACACCATATGGTGTAGGCCTGTTCCATCATCGGTATCCCCAATATACATGCCCGGACGTTTCCGAACCGCATCAAGCCCTTTTAAGACTTTAATACTTGATGCACCATAAGCATTTTCTGTAACCGGTGTTTCTGACATAGTTTTTCTCTATTTTGTAATGAAAATTGTGCGGAATTATAGCAAAAAACTGACTATTTTGCGAAATAAAAGTGCGGTCAAAATTTTTGTTATTTTTTATTTACTATTTGACATCTCTATTTTTCCCCTTATATTGACCACCTCATTTTTTGTATAGAAATGAGTTTTGTTGTATTAAAAATTTAAGGATCATTAAATGATTTCATTCCTAAAATCTAATCCAGGTACGCCTGTTCCTGATGCGGAAATTAGAGAACGTTATAATCGCTTAAGATGGCATGCATTATTTGGCATCTTTATCGGTTATGCGGCATTCTATATTTTACGTAATAACTTCCTTCTTTCTTCTCCTGAATTAATTAGCGATTTTGGTTTCACCAAAAAAGATATCGGTTTTATTTCCGGTACCATGTTAATTATTTATGGTTTAAGTAAAGGTTTCATGTCTGCAATCGCAGATAAATCAAATCCGAAACACTTTATGATTTTCGGCTTAATGATGTCGGCAGCGGTAAACTTAATGATGGGCTTTAGCGCATCATTCTGGGCGTTCTTATTCCTTTGTGTACTTAATGGTATCTTCCAAGGGATGGGGGCAGGTCCAGCTTATATCGTATTAGCAAGCTGGTTCCCACGTAAATCTCGTGGTGTAACAACCGCTATCTTCAATATCTCTCACAACGTAGGTGGTGGTTTAGTCGCACCAATTGCAGGTGCAAGTATCGCTTGGTTAGGTCAAGAGCATTGGCAAGCTGCACACTTTGTTGTGCCTGTAGCAATTGCTACTATCGTTGCGATTATTTTCTATATCTTCGGTGCTGGTCGTACTTACAACGAAGGTTTACCACCAGTTGGTAAAATTCTTGAAAATGAGAATGAAGAGTTAGTTGTCACAAAAGAAGAAAACGTCAACTTAACCACATGGGAAATCTTCCGTGATTACATTATGAAAGATATTAATGTATGGTTTGTTTCTTTCATTGACGTATTCACTTACATGATCCGTTTTGGTGTATTAACCTGGCTACCACTTTATTTGTTAGAAACTAAAGGTTTCACTAAAGCTCAAATGGGGACAGCATTTGCTATCTTTGAATGGGCAGCCATTCCTTCTACGCTATTAGCTGGTTGGTTAACTGATACTTATTTCAAAGGTCGCCGTATGCCACTGGCCATCATCACCTTATTCGGTGTGGGTGCAGCAATGTTCGTTTACTGGGGCGGTAGTGACTTAATAACTGTAACCATCGGTGCAGGTATTATTGGATGCTTAATTTATGTGCCAATGTTCTTATCTTCACTTCAAACTATCGAGCTAGTTCCTTCTTTCGCAGCAGGTTCAGCAACGGGTTTACGTGGTTTATTAAGTTACATTTTAGGTAGTTTCTCTGGTACTGCATTATTTGGTATTTTGGCTGATAAATTCGGTTGGGATGCAGGTTTCTACCTATTATTATTCGCTGTAGCAGGCTGTATTTTCTGTTGCTATATGACACATTTAGGTGTGTTACGTTTAGAGCGTAAAAAAGCACAAGCAGCAAACAACGCATAAAAACTCATAAGATAAAAAAAGACGAGTTTATTATTTAAACTCGTCTTTTTTATTACATTAACACTTATTTCCAAATATGGTTATTTAACCCGAGTTCTTTCACCATATCTGTAAAGCCTTTGATACTAGAAATATAATCACGAATCGTATTGTCTTCTAACAATGACTTTTCAAAGGACGGTTCAAAACTATTCTTTCCTAAATTAAGTGCAATAATCACTTCTCGGTTACGAAGTACCATCGAAATAGGGCAATTAAATTTCTCTTTCAGTCCACAAAAACGTTCCATTAACTTAGGCGCTAAAGCATATCTGGCTAAGATTTGATCTTCAGTAAACACATCAAAATAGCGATTAAAAGACGGATTATCCATCAATGCAATTTCACCTTCTTTTCTTAAACCTGCTTCTTTCTTATCACAAACATAAACCCAATGGGCCAGTTCTTTAGGAAAAGTGGCTTTAAATAAAATGCCTTGAAAATTCTGAGCACCTAATGCCTTAACCGATTTCTCTTTCAACGACATGTTAAATGCTGAAAAATCACAGATTTCAACTTCAGTTTGGTTAAACTCACCAAAAATTAAATCCTCACTACGGAATGTTGCGGGACCACTATCATAAACGGAGAGGAAATCACTAATATTCAGTCCTCTATCTGCGCTAAAGTGGAAACCAAATTCCTGGACAATCGTATTAATCACGCGCGTTTTAAATTCTGCAATAAAACGCTTATATTTAAAAAATAAATGACGAAAAGAATAAATGAGCACACCAAGGATCAATGCAGTACTTAATAGATACCCGTTCCCTATCGTTCCGATGAGGAAAAATAATCCAACGCATAGCATAATTATCCATTTATTGATGAGTGATTTTATGGCTAAACGTTCCTCATCTAATTTTTCCAATCCAAGAAAACGAATCCCTTCAATCTCTTTTGGTGTATTCATTGTTTTTCCACTTATTGTTTAAATAAATTACCCACATTAGGGACTTCCGCTTCATTCTGAGGAATATCGAAAAATGTTCCTTTCTGGAAATTAAACAAGTTTGCAATTAAATTTGACGGGAACATTTCCACCGCATTGTTATACTCTTCAACTGCTGAATTATAAGTACGTCTTGCTGCAGAAATTTGCTCTTCCACATCACTAAGTGTGGTCTGAATTTGCAAAAGATTTTGATTGGCTTTGAGATCCGGATAATTTTCTAGACGAACCTGTAAATTACGCAATAAACCCGAAATCTCATTATTGAGTTGGAATTTCTCACTTGTAGAATGGGCTGATTTAGCACTTTCACGTAACGTCACAATACGCTCAAGCAGGCTACGCTCATGCGACATATATTCCTTAGCGGTGGCGACAAGGTTTGGCAATAAATCATAACGACGTTTCAACTGAACATCCACACTGGCTTCAACACTACTCACCTGATTACGTTTTCTAATCAGTTTGTTATACATTGAAATAGTGAAAGCTAAACCGAGAAGGACAATACCCACAACTATATTCATCATTATTTCTCCATAGAAAATTTTCCCTATTCAGTATAGGGAAAAGCACAATAAAATCTATTTGCTTAGACAATATTTTGTTGATAAAAATCAATAAAACCAAGAATTTAGTTTTATCCACTTCCCCCATTCATATCACCCAGAAGTGCGGTCAATATTCATGAAGCTTTTCATAGCCCAAATCCTTACTTTATTATTATGATTTAGTGTACAAAAAATGGACTCCAAGTGAATGCGGCGCCAATAAATAACAATCATTCTCAATAACAAAGTAAAAACAATCACTTACCCACTTATTTTGTAAGGAAAATAAGGGTATTTTTGATTACGATCAAATAAATTTCCCGCATCAAGGCATATCATAGCTAGATTAACCATACAAGTAACGTGCCAATTGGAGTGATTATATGCAACGAAGTGATGGATTATTTTCTGCTTTAGCAGAAGTTTCCCGTCGGGATTTTATGAAGTTATGTACCGCACTTGCGGCGACTATGGGGTTAAGTTCAAAAGCGGGTGCAGAAATGACCACTGCTTTAACTGAACCTAAACGCCCACCAGTATTATGGATTGGTGCGCAAGAATGTACGGGTTGTACTGAATCCTTGCTACGTGCGACCCACCCAACAGTAGAAAACTTGGTATTGGAAATGATTTCCTTAGAATACCACGAAACTCTTTCTGCAGCCTTTGGGGAACAAGCTGAAGATAATAAACACAATGCAATTAAACAGTATTATGGAAAATATGTTTTAGTCGTAGATGGATCTATTCCGGTGAAAGACGGCGGCGTCTATTGTATGGTAGCAGGTAAACCGATTGTAGAACACATTCAAGAAGCCGCTAAAGGGGCTGCCGCGATTATTGCGATCGGTTCTTGTGCGGCATGGGGTGGCGTACCTTCTAGCGGTGGTAACCCAACTGGCGCAAGCAGCTTATCTGAAGTCTTACCAAAAGGTACACCAGTGATTAATATTCCTGGCTGTCCACCCAATCCACACAACTTCCTTGCAACTGTCGCTTATATTCTTACTTATAAGAAACTACCCGCAATGGACAAATTAAATCGTCCATTATTCGCTTACGATCGCTTAATTCATGAAAACTGCTATCGTCGCCCGCACTTTGATGCAGGTCGCTTCGCTAAAGAATACGGCGATTATGGTCACCGAAATGGTTGGTGTTTGTATCATCTTGGTTGTAAAGGGCCAGAAACTTACGGCAACTGCTCTACTTTAGAATTCTGTGATGTCGGCGGTAATAACTGGCCGGTTGGTATCGGGCATCCTTGCTATGGTTGTAACGAAAAAGGTGTGGGCTTTACCAAAGGTATTTTCCAATTAGCGGGCGTAGAAAACCCAACACCACGCGTTGAAAAACCTGATGTCAACAATACCGAAGGTTCAGGTGCAACTATGACCGCTATTGGTTTATTAGGTGGTGCAGCAGCAATCCTAGCCGGCGTGAGTGTTGTGACCTTACGCGAATTAAGCGCTCAACATAAAGCTCGTTCTGAAGCTAAAGCTGCAGAGAAAGAAGAACATGCAGGTAAATAATAATGGATAGACGAAAATTTCTAAAAGCGGGTATGCTTGGCGGAATCGCATCTACTTTGCCTGTGTCAAATGTGCAGGCATCAGAAGCGGTTGAGCCTATTCCCGGCGCACTAGGAATGCTTTACGACTCTACCCTTTGTGTAGGTTGTCAAGCATGCGTAGCTGAATGTCAAAACGTGAACCACACACCCGTGAATCCAAAAGGTGATCAAACTTGGTCAAATAACGACAAACTCACCCCATTTACTCGTAACGTGATTCAAGTATGGAGTGATGGTGACGGCACAAATAAAGACAAAACAGAAAACGGCTATGCTTACGTGAAAAAACAATGTATGCATTGCGTTGACCCAAACTGTGTTGCGGTTTGCCCAGTTCAAGCCCTTACCAAAGATCCAAAAACCGGTATCGTAAAATATGACCCAGATATTTGTACCGGTTGCCGTTATTGCATGGTTGGCTGTCCGTTTGATGTACCAAAATACGACTATGACAATCCATTCGGTGAAATCAGCAAATGTGAACTCTGTAACCAAAAAGGTGTTGAACGTTTAGATAAAGGCGAATTACCTGGTTGCTGTCATGTTTGTCCAACTGGCGCCATTATTTTTGGTACACGTGAAGAATTATTGGCTGAAGCTAAACGTCGTTTAAGCTTATTACGTGGTACTGAATATGATTACCCACGTCAACACGTCAATAGTACAGATAAATACCGTGCTACCGTACCGGCATATCAATATCACATCTACGGTGAAAAAGAAGGTGGTGGTACACAGGTGCTCGCCTTAAGTGGTGTACCTTTTGCTAATCTTGGTTTACCAGACTTAGATGAAGTCGCGACAGGTTCTCGTGCGGCGCATTTACAACATTTCTTGTATCGCGGTTTAGCCTTACCGTTAGTGGCACTTGCCGGTTTAACCTTTATGACTTACAAAAATATGCATGGCGATAAAATCGCTGAGCGTATAGCAGCACAAAA
Organism: Parahaemophilus parainfluenzae; assembly: GCF_001055095.1. Taxonomy (GTDB): domain Bacteria; phylum Pseudomonadota; class Gammaproteobacteria; order Enterobacterales; family Pasteurellaceae; genus Haemophilus_D; species Haemophilus_D parainfluenzae_Z. Next base: position 37,756 of record NZ_JVHG01000018.1, on the reverse strand, counting down.
AGAAGCCATGCGTCAGGCACGCAAGGAAATGGAAGAAGCGGAGGATGAGCATCATGAGTAATCCACGTCCGGTAGGCGGTCGCCTTGTTTCTGCCGCAATTCTCTTTTTTGCACCACTTGCCGTGCTTTGCGTTTTATTAATTTTAAAACGTTTAGTGTTTGGTATCGGTTCTGTAACCGCACTTAACGGCGGTTATCCTTGGGGTTTATGGATTGCCTTTGACTTACTTGTCGGTACAGGATTTGCCTGTGGTGGTTGGGCTCTCGCTTGGACCGTGTATATTTTCAATAAAGGGAAATATCACGCTCTTGTTCGCCCAGCATTGCTTGCAAGTTTATTCGGCTATTCCCTTGGTGGTTTATCTATCACCATTGATATGGGACGTTATTGGCATTTGCCATATTTCTACATTCCAGGTCAGTTCAACACGAATTCCGTTCTATTTGAAACGGCATTTTGTATGACGGTGTATATCATCGTGGTGACCCTAGAATTCGCCCCTGTATGGCTTGGTTTCTTCGGCTTGAAAAAATGGTTTAATAAACTGAATAAAATCATGTTTTTCATTATTGCCTTGGGTGCCTTGTTACCAATGATGCACCAATCTTCAATGGGTTCCTTGATGATTGTAGCTGGTCACAAAGTCCATCCGGTATGGCAAAGCTATGAAGCGCTACCAATTCTCTCCTTGCTGACAGCTTTCATTATGGGTTTCTCTATTGTGATTTTCGAGGGTTCTTTAGTTAAAGCGGGTCTTGCAGGAAAAACACCAGATGAACGTCATTTATTTACTCAATTGGCACGCGTTACCGCAGGATTAATTTTCTGTTTCTTAGCGGTGCGTTTTGGTGAGTTGATTTATCACGACAAACTGCAAATGGTTGTAGGTTTCGATAAATTAACTAAATTTGAAGCATGGATGTTCTGGATGGAAGTCTGGTTGATGGTATTACCATTACTAACCCTCTTCCTCGGGGAGAAAAAATCAGATTCCCGTTGGTTATTTATTTCGGCATTAAGCATGTTACTCGGTGCAGCATTATGGCGTATGAACTATTCGCTTATCATGTATAATCCGGGCAACGGCTATCAATATTTCCCATCTGCGGAAGAATTGCTTATTTCAATCGGTTTCGTTTCTATTGAAGTATGTGCCTATATTTTAATCATTCGTTTATTCCCTGTATTACCGGTATTTAAAGAAAAACATACCGAAGACTCAGAAAAAATTATTGCCGAAAAAGCGGCATTCAGCAAAAAAGTTAGCGGAGCAGAATAATGTCAGAAAAAAAACGTATCTCAATTGACCCAATTACCCGTATTGAGGGTCATTTACGTATTGATTGCGAAATTGAAAACGGCGTCGTCACCAATGCCTGGTCATCTGGTACCATGTGGCGCGGTATGGAAAATATCGTAAAAGGTGCAGACCCTCGTGATGCATGGATGATTATGCAACGTATCTGTGGCGTATGTACCACAGTACACGCGATTATCAGCGTACGTGCCGTAGAAGATGCTATTGGTGCTAAAGTTCCCGTCAATGCACAGTACATTCGTAACATGATTCTTGCTGCACACAGTATTCACGACCATATCGTGCATTTCTATCAACTCTCCGCGATGGACTGGGTGGATATCACCGCTGCGCTAAAAGCTGATCCTGAAAAAGCAGCAGACATGCTAAAAGGTGTCTCTACATGGTCATTAAACAGTGCTAACGAATTCCGCAACGTACAGAAAAAAATCCAAGCATTAGTGGATAGCGGACAACTTGGTATTTTCGCTAACGGTTACTTCGGTCATGCTGCAATGAAACTTCCACCAGAAGTCAACCTCATTGCCGTCGCGCACTATTTGCAAGCGCTTGAATGTCAACGTGATGCTAACCGTGTAGTCGCATTACTCGGTAGTAAGACACCACACATTCAAAACTTGGCGATTGGTGGTGTAGCAAACCCAATTAACTTAGATTCCCAAGCGGTACTAAACCAAGAACGTCTCATGTTCGTGAAAGCTTGTATCGATCGCTTAACTGACTTCATTAACCAAGTGTATAAAGTAGATGCGGCAGTATTTGCGGCTTACTATCCTGAATGGTTAAGCCTTGGTAAAACATCAGGCAACTACTTATCTGTACCTGAATATCCAATTGATGCAGATAACTCTAAATTCATGTTAAAAGGTGGTTATATCGAAAACGGTGATTTATCGACTTTCCGCCCAATTGATCAACAAAAAGATGAGTTCGTTGTAAAAGGCATTAAAGAAAGTGGTAAACACGCTTGGTACGAAGATGATGAGCCATTAGAACCTTGGGCTGGCTTAACTCGTCCGAAATATACCGGTTGGCAAGATGATGGTAAATACTCTTGGGTAAAAGCACCAACCTTCTACGGTAAAGTTGTCGAAGTGGGTCCTCTCGCCTATTTAATGTGTGGTTTGGCTGCGAATGACACGCCAACTGTCAACCACTTCAATGAATTAAAAGGCATTTATGAAAAATTGACTGGCAACACGTTAACCACCGATCAATTACATTCTACCCTTGGACGTATTATCGGTCGTACCGTGCATTGCTGTGCGATCAACGACATTTTAAGCGCTCAATGGCAAATGCTCATTGATAATATCGCTAAAGGTGATATGACGGCGTATATCAAAACAGATATTCCAGCAAGCGGTGAATTCCGTGGTGTTGGTTTCGGTGAAGTACCACGTGGTATGCTTTCTCACTGGGTTGTCATCAAAGACGGTCGCATTGAAAACTACCAAGCAGTTGTACCATCTACATGGAATGCGGGTCCGCGTAATGAACAAGACCAAATGGGCCCTTATGAACTTTCCATTATTGGTACACCGGTGGCAGATCCGACTAAACCATTGGAAGTGGTCAGAACCATTCACTCTTTCGACCCTTGTATGTCCTGTGCCGTGCATGTCGTTAATACCGAAAACGGCGAAGTGACTGAAGTGAAGGTGTTGTAATGAAGCCGTTAATTCTTGGTGTCGGCAATATTTTGTTAAGCGATGAAGGTGTCGGTGTGCGCGTGGTGCAGGAGCTTGAAAAACGCCCTGAAATTCAACCGCACTTTGACGTCATCGATGGTGGTACTTGTGGCATGGAATTACTGGATGCAATGGCAAATCGCGAGTATTTGATTATTGTCGATGCCGTGCTTGCTAATAAACAGCCAGGTGAGATTGTCGTGTTACATGACGAGCAAGTGCCCACCTTTTTCTCTCGCAAAATTTCGCCACACCAACTCGGCATCTGTGATGTACTTTCTGCAATGAAATTAACGGACGAATTTCCAAAACACCTTTGTCTTATCGGCATCCAACCAGAGTCGCTAGAGTCTGGAATTGGTTTAACGGAAACAATACAAAACGTGTTGCCAAAGGTTTTTGAAACGTTAAATCAAGTCATTAGGGAATACGGCTTAAATCTAGATACCCCTCTTTAGAAAAGAGGGGCAGGGGGAGATTTGACTTAATTAATCGAGACTATTGTTAAATCTCCCCTAACCCCTCTTTACAAAAGAGGGGAATTTTCTTTAAGGTTTCTCCAGAATTCTTTAATCTTATTAATATTGAAAAATAAACCATGTATCGACACGAAAAAACACCTGAAAACTCTACCGAACTTTTAACCTCTGTTACTGGCTTTGAAAAAAACCCAACGGAGATTTTCCTTGCCGAAATGCAAAACATTGTACCTGAAATGCAAGATCTCCCTTTTTATCACAAAGGCATCGAGTGTTTCTGCCCTAAATTTGTTTTATTCGAAGATCAATGGATCGGCACAGTATTAACCCCGTGGATGATGAGTGTGGTGATTCTACCTGGTCCTCAACAACAATGGGAACCACGTGAATTAGGCGATAAACTCACTGTGCAACTGCCTTACAAAGCACTCACTTTCACCTTTAGTAGTCTTGAAAATGTACCGCAATATTTAAGTTGCTCCTTACATTCACCACTTGACCCAAATCTGACTAACGAACAGGCGGTTCAACTTACGCAAGATTGTTTGCGTATGGTTTTATCCATCCCAACCGCACAGCCGACATTTAATTCTGATCGCCGTAATCTATTTAAGGCCATGATAAAATAAATGTACGCTACAAATAGTTAATAAAAATGGGCAACGTAAAATAACTTACTTTGCCCATTTTGCTTTCCATCCCACACAAAGCGCGGTCAGTTTTTGCTTAATTTTTCAAATTAATACAACACACGCGCTTTGATTGTGCCTTCAATCTCACGGAGTTTCGCTAATAATGGTGACGCATCATCTGTTTCGATATCAACGACCACATAACCAATTTTCGGATCGGTTTGTAAAAATTGTGCTGCAATATTGAGATTAGCTTCAACGAAAATTTGGTTCAATTTGTTTAATACACCAGGACGGTTTTCGTGAATATGAAGTAAACGTTTTGTACCCACGTGTTCAGGCAAGGATACCTCAGGGAAATTAACAGAAGAAAGAGTTGAACCGTTATCTGAATATTTCACAAATTTACCCGCCACTTCAAAACCAATGTTTTCTTGTGCTTCCGCAGTCGAACCACCAATATGCGGGGTTAAGATCACATTATCAAATTTACGTAGTGGAGAAACAAACTCTTCATTGATTGATGCAGGCTCAACAGGGAATACGTCAACCGCTGCACCACGAACTTTACCTTGTTCAAGCGCAGCTGCTAAAGCATCAATATCCACTACCGTACCACGTGCTGCATTGATCAAAATAGAATCTTGTTTTAATTGCGCAATACGTTCAGCACTCATTAAATTACGAGTTGAAGGTAAATCTGGTACATGAAGCGAAATCACATCGCAAGAACCTAACAACTCTTCAAGTGTGTGTAATTGTTTTGCATTACCCAATGGCAATTTATTTTCAATATCGTAGAAATATACTTCCATCCCTAGAGACTCTGCAATAATACTTAATTGCGAACCGATATGGCCGTAACCCACAATACCGAGTTTTTTGCCACGCACTTCATGAGAACCTACAGCCGATTTATTCCATAAACCACGATGCACATCTGCATTTGCCTGAGGAATATTACGCATTAAGAGCAAAATCTCACCCAACACTAGTTCAGCCACAGAACGGGTATTAGAGAACGGTGCATTAAATACAGGAATCCCACGCATTTTGGCTGCATTAAGATCCACTTGGTTGGTACCGATACAGAAACAGCCAATGGCAATCAACTTCGGTGCAGCTTCAATCATTTCAGCCGTTAATTGGGTACGCGAACGTAAGCCAATAAAATGCGCATCTTTAATGGCTTCTTTTAGCTCATCACCATCTAAGGCTTTTTTGTAAAAGTCGATGTTAGTGTAGCCTGCCGCATGTAAGGTATCTAATGCACTTTGGTGCACGCCTTCTAATAGCACAAATTTAATTTTTGATTTGTCGAGTGAGACTTTGTTTGTCATGTTTGCTTCCTTATTTTTATTAATCAATAACTTTTGCGCCGTCTGGAGTACCAACAATCACAATATCCGCACCACGTAAGGCAAAGATACCATTTGTTACCACACCCGCGACATTATTCAATTCTTTTTCCATTTCCACTGGATTTAAAATAGCGAAGTTATGTACATCTAAAATCACGTTGCCGTTATCAGTCACCACACCTTCACGATATTCTGGGGCACCACCAAAAGAGACTAATTTACGACCAACTTGTGAACGAGCCATTGGAATCACTTCTACTGGCAATGGGAACGTACTGCCTAACACATCCACTTGTTTACTAGCATCCACAATACAAATAAATTTTTTCGCTAAAGCGGCCACAATCTTTTCACGAGTCAGTGCCGCACCGCCGCCTTTGATCATCATTTTTTGCGGATTGATTTCATCTGCGCCATCCACATAAATATCTAAACTGGATACATCGTTAGCACTAAATACTTCAATACCCTGTTTACGCAATAATTCTTCTGAGGCTTTAGATGCGGCCACCGCGCCTTGAATTTGATCTTTTAATTCACCTAAGGCTTCAATAAAACAATTCACTGTTGAACCACTTCCCACGCCAACAATGGTATCGGGCTTAACATATTTTAACGCCGCACGGGCCGCTAATTTTTTCATTTCTAATTGGTCCATTTTTCTCTCCCTTTTAAATCGTGGATAACAACGTAAACGTTTGCCTTACTTTAATACGACACTATTAAATAAACAAGTGTAAAAATTTATTCGTTATGATAAAAAAATTTTATTCATCTAAAAAAATCGCTAACAGCTCGTTCAGAAACAATTTCCCGTGTTCGGTGATCTGCCAAAAATCCGGTCTTTCTACGATATAATTTTGTTGAATGGCAAAATCAATTTGATTTTTGACCGCACTTTGCGAAAGCCCCGTGTAATGTTCAAACTCTTGCTTTGGCACCGCTTCCAGTAAGCGGAAGCGATTCATAAAAAACTCAAAAGCGCGGTCATTTTTTTCCACGTTTTTTTCTTCATAAAGGTATTCACCACGCAGGTACCCTTTTGGATGCTTCGTTTTAGAAAAACGTAAAATATTGCCATCAGGAAAAGTGAGTTTTCCATGGGCACCGCAACCTATCGCCAAATAATCCCCAAATCGCCAATAATTCAAATTATGCTGACACTGAAAGCCCGGTTTCGCATAAGCGGATGTTTCATATTGCTGATAACCGGCTTCGGTTAAAAGTTGGTGACCTTGCTCAAAAATATCCCAAAGCTCATCATCATCCGGCAATTTAGGCGGACGATAAGCAAACATAGTATTAGGTTCAATCGTGAGCTGATACCAAGAAAGATGTGGTGGAGCAAGATCAATGGCCTGCTGCAAATCATCTAAGGCTTCCTCAAGCGTTTGGTTTGGCAAGCCATGCATTAAATCCAAATTGAAACTTTTTAACCCAGAAACTTTCGCCAAACTGACCGCACTTTTAGCTTCCGCCGCATTATGAATACGCCCTAAACGTTGTAATTTATCGTCATTAAAACTTTGGATGCCCATGGAAATACGTGTTACACCGGCATCCACATAACCTTTAAAACGCTCTGCTTCCACGGTGCCTGGATTAGCCTCCATGGTAATTTCAATATTCTCTGAAAAAGGAATACGACGTTGAATTTCTGCCAATAACAACTTGATACTTTCCGCTGAAAATAAACTCGGCGTGCCACCACCAATAAAAATTGAATGAAGTGGACGATTTTGAATACTAGCCTGATATTTCTCTAAATCTGTCTCAAGATCGGCAATCAGATGTTGTACATATTCTTGCTCAGGAATTGTGCCTTTCTGTGCATGCGAATTGAAATCACAATAAGGGCATTTCTGCACACACCAAGGAATATGAACATAAAGGGAAAGAGGAGGAAATTTTTGCATAATTAAAAGTCAAAAGGGCTTGTTTTCACAAGCCCTAAAAATGAGTCATTAATTGACCGCTCTTGCTGTTTTAGTCGCAGCTTTACGGCGAGGTGCTTTCGCTTTCGTTTCCACTTTCACGAATTCAATGCCTTCCGGCGGATTCTCTAACGCTAAGCCTAACACTTCATCAATGGTTTCTACCGCATGAATCGCTAGATTTTCTTTCACGTTATCTGGAATTTCTTCCAAATCTTTCACGTTATCTTTTGGAATTAATACGGTTTTAATGCCACCACGATGTGCCGCAAGTAATTTTTCTTTTAATCCGCCGATTGGTAATACTTTACCGCGTAGGCTGATTTCGCCTGTCATTGCGACATCGGCACGCACTGGGTTACCCGTTAAGCAAGAAACCAATGCGGTACACATTGCGATACCTGCACTTGGACCATCTTTTGGTGTGGCACCATCTGGCACGTGAATATGAATATCACGTTTTTCATGGAACTCAGAATTGATACCCAATTTTTCAGCACGTGCACGGACTACAGTCATCGCCGCTTGGATAGATTCTTTCATCACATCACCTAATGAACCAGTGAAGGTCAATTTTCCTTTACCTACTACTGAAGCGGTTTCAATAGTCAGTAAGTCACCGCCCACCTCTGTCCACGCAAGGCCTGTTACTTCGCCTACACGGTTTTGCGTATCCGCTTTACCGAATTCAAAACGTTTCACACCAAGATAGTCATGCAAGTTATCTGAATTAACGGTAATGGATTTTACTTTTGGATTGACCAATAAATTCTTCACCGCTTTACGACAGATTTTAGAGATTTCACGCTCTAACCCACGCACACCAGCTTCACGGGTGTAATAACGGATAATATCTAAAATAGCGTTTTCTTCGATGGTTAATTCGCCTTTTTTCAATCCATTACGCTCAATTTGTTTTTGCAACAAATGACGCATCGCAATATTCAGTTTCTCATCTTCGGTATAACCAGAAAGACGAATGACTTCCATACGATCTAACAATGGGCCTGGAATATTCATGGAGTTTGAGGTTGCCACAAACATCACATCAGACAAATCGTAATCCACTTCAAGATAATGATCGTTGAAGGTGGTATTTTGTTCTGGATCAAGCACTTCTAACAAGGCTGATGCTGGGTCGCCACGCATATCCGAAGACATTTTATCAATTTCATCAAGCAAGAAGAGTGGGTTTTTCACACCAACTTTTGCCATTTTTTGAATCAATTTACCCGGCAATGCACCAATATAGGTTTTACGGTGACCACGGATTTCTGCTTCATCACGTACCCCACCTAATGCCATACGCACATATTTGCGACCTGTTGCATTGGCAATAGATTGACCCAGTGAGGTTTTACCCACCCCTGGCGGCCCGACTAAGCAAAGGATTGGACCTTTGATTTTGTTTAGACGTGCTTGCACTGCAAGGTATTCTAAAATGCGTTCTTTTACACGTTCTAAACCGTAGTGATCCGCATCTAAAACCTGTTGTGCTTTTGCGATATCTTTCTTCACTTTAGTACGTTTATGCCATGGTACTTGAAGCATCCACTCAACATAGCTACGCACCACCGTTGCTTCAGCTGACATCGCCGACATCATTTTGAGTTTTTGTAACTCACTCTCTACCTTTTCGCGCACATCTGCCGGCATACCTGCCGCTTCAACCTTTTGACGAAGTTGCTCAACTTCATCAATGGTATCTTCGCTTTCGCCTTCGTCCATTTCTTTGCGAATCGCTTTAATTTGTTCGCTAAGATAATAGTTACGCTGGCTTTTCTCCATTTGTTTTTTCACACGGCCACGGATGCGTTTTTCAACTTGAAGAATATCCGCTTCAGACTCCATCATGCCGAGCAAGTATTCTAAACGCTCTTGCACATCTGCCAGTTCTAGCACACTTTGTTTATGACGAACAGTTACTGGAATATGCGCAGCCATGGTATCCGCTAAACGATCGGCATCATCAATGCGTTGTAATGCACCTAAAACGTCTGCAGGAATTTTTTTATTGAGTTGAAGATAGCTTTCAAATTCATTTAAAACAGCTGCCTTCACCACATCTAATTCTTTTTCATCACCAAATGTGGTTTCAATTGGTGTGACTTCCGCAGAAAAATGGTCTTCACCATCGTTTAATTGATTGATTTTCGCGCGTTGTTGCCCTTCCACCAACACTTTCACCGTGCCGTCTGGCAATTTTAATAATTGAATAATATTCGCAATCGTCCCGACATCGAATACATCATCAACGGTAGGTTCTTCTAAATCCGCTTGCTTTTGTGACACCAATAATAATTGTTTGCCCTCATTCATGGCTTCATCAAGGGCGCTAATCGATTTTGCACGCCCAACAAAAAGTGGCATCACCATATAAGGGAAAACGACAACATCCCGTAATGGCAATACAGGAAGTGTACGTTGTTGAGTTCTTTTGGCGTTCATAATTATCTCTCTTACATCAATTCTATAATTTCATTGAATATGGGGATGAGTTGCATAAATTCAAGGTAGGATTTGGCATATTAAGGAGAAATCGAAAAATAGGCAAGTAAAGAACCACCTTTGTTGATGGTTAATTGGAAAAACCATGGAATACAGGTACAATAAGTGCGGTCAAAAATCAGTATGATTTTACCCAATAAAAAACGTTTGAAAAAATAACCGCACTTTATCCACTATGACAGCAAAACAAACTATTACTTTCGCGACCTTTCAAGAATTACTACCCGATTCTTGCAATCACCCATTAAAAAAACAATTAAGGGATAAAGCCCGTTATTACGGACGCAAATTTTTATTTAAAAAACAATGTGATGCATTGGTCAATTTCTTAAATACTCACCAAACCTGGATTCCGCTTTTTCAACAAAATCCATATCGTTTTAATGCATTGCTCGCGACCTATTGTGACAAACGTTTTTCTGTAACCGATCGACTCAATGCCATTACCAATAATCTGTTAATGCTTGAAGAAAAAATGGGCGTAGAATTTTGCAAAAAACTACTCCAAGAAAAATCCCTTTTATTAGCACAATTAACAGAACAGCTTGGTATTTATTTCAATATCAACCAGATCGACCCTTTCGAAGGTTATTTTTCCATTAACTTAAAAGACAATAATGGACGTAGCATCTATGATGCCTCTTTCACCTTCTTAAAGCCAAATAAATTACTTATTGCTTCTATTCAAGGGCCCTCTTATGAAGACGCTCAAGAAGCCGTGAAACAAGCCACAAAAGAATTACATGGTGTTCGTCCAATGTTTATGTTGATGAATGTTTTCCGCTTGTTAGCTGAAAAATGGCAATGTGAGTTAATCGGTATCCCTCACACGTCACAAGGTAAATACCGTTTATCTGCGCGCAGTAAAATTCTATTCAATTACGATGAATTCTGGCAAGAAAACCAAGGGCAATTAAATGGTCAATATTGGCAATTACCGCTTGAAAGTGCTCGCAAACCACTCGAAGAAATCGCCAGCAAAAAACGCTCGATGTACCGAAAACGTTATGAAATGTTGGATGATTTGAGTGAAAAAATTACTCAATTTGCCTAAATAAAATAGACTTAAGCCAGATCTAATTATAATTAAGTCTGGCTTAGGTAAACGATTGCCAACATTGCTATTATTGAATTCTTTCAAAAATCGCCCTTTGCTTTTTTGCTCGTTTTGTGTAGAATACGCGCTCGGCTTATTGATTAATCCGAACACAAGGAGTTCTCCATAATGGAAGCATCAAAGAAAAAGATGAAATTCCCTTCCGCATTTAGCATTCTCTTTATTATTCTTCTTATTGCTATTGGTCTTACTTGGCTTATTCCCTCAGGGTCCTACTCTAAACTTTCCTACGACAGCACCGAAAATCACTTTATTGTCAAAACCCACGGAATTCCCGATCAAAGCTATCCAGCAACAGAACAAACCCTTAATCAACTCAATATCAAAATTCAACTTTCTAATTTCACCAACGGCATTATCAAAAAGCCGATTGCTATCCCCGATACCTATCAACGCATTGAACAACACGAAAAAGGCATTACCGATATGATTCACGCCATGGTGGATGGCACCATTGAAGTCGCGGATATTATGATTTTTATTTTCATACTCGGTGGAATGATTGGTGTGATAAACAAAACTGGAGCATTCAATGCCGGATTAATGTCTCTCACCAAGAAAACAAAAGGAAATGAATTCTCTGTTGTCTTTGCTGTCTGCGTGTTAATGCTATTAGGCGGTACGGCTTGTGGTATTGAAGAAGAAGCGGTAGCCTTCTACCCAATTCTTGTTCCTGTCTTTTTAGCCTTGGGTTATGATTCTATTGTCTGTGTCGGCGCCATATTTCTCGCAGCTTCAATGGGCACAGCCTTCTCTACAATCAATCCATTCTCCGTTGTTATTGCTTCAAACGCTGCAGGGATTCCATTCACTGAAGGGATGGGATTTCGCACACTGGGTCTGATTCTTGGTGGAACCTGTGTAGTAGCATATATGTATTGGTACTGTAAAAAACTGCGTGCCAATCGTGAATTTTCTTATACTTATGACGATCGCCGGGCCTTCTATGATCTCTATATGAAAGATATTGATCCGAATGCAACCGTTGAATTTACCTTTAGAAGAAAACTGATTCTGATTCTATTTAGTGGCGCCTTTCCTCTCATGGTATGGGGGGTGATGTTTGGGGGCTGGTGGTTCCCTCAAATGGCGGCTTCCTTCCTAGCCATTACCATCATTATTATGTTTATCAGTGGATTGCCTGAAAAAGATGTCGTAAATGGCTTTACTCATGGTGCTTCTGAATTAGTCGGCGTCGCATTGATTATCGGACTCGCTCGAGCAGTTAATATCATTCTAGAGCAAGGAATGATTTCTGACACTATTCTCGATTATATGACTCATCTTGTTGGAGGAATGAATGGCGGCGTCTTTATTATTGGTCAGCTCATTGTCTTCATTTTCTTAGGATTGGTTGTACCTTCCTCTTCAGGCCTTGCCGTACTCGCTATGCCAATTATGGCACCGCTGGCTGATACTGTTGGCATTCCAAGAGATATCGTGGTATCGGCTTATAACTGGGGACAATATATTATGTTATTCCTTGCGCCAACAGGATTAGTCCTTGTCACGCTACAAATGCTTGGTATTCCATTCAATAAATGGCTGAAATTTGTCATGCCAATCGTGGGCTGTCAATTTGTTATCTCATCGATACTTCTTCTCGTTCAAGTATTTATGTATTCACACTAAGCAATAAAATAAAAAGCCACGCAATCTAGCGTGGCTTCTTTTTATCATCTTATGTTATTTGACAAACTCATCAAACTCTAATTCATAATCATCACCATCTCTGGTGTATTTGATATAACGTGGAAATTGTTCACCTGAGAATTTCTTCACCATAATATCCTTATTACCTGTTTTAAATGAATAAGTAATTTCAGTGACAGTTTGCTTGTTATATTGGATCTGTTTTTCCACTTTCTTCACATTCACATTTTCCATTGGGTAAAGTTTTTTACCGTTTGTAATTTGGAAACTGGTTGGCAATTTATCGTAATAGCTCAACTGAAATGCCATGGTGAATAAGTCAAAAGTCGGTAATGTTAACGGTTCGGTTTCTAACCCATTTTTCACTTTACCGTATTCAATTGTTGTTGGCGAAATTTTAGAAATAGCATAAGGCTTACCATTACGCACATCTTGATAATTCACCATTTTAAATTGGCTCGCAGTTTGCGAACCACGAGAAGTAAACACAATGTTGTACAACGGAATATTAATTTTTGCATTGACTGAATACTGTGAACCATCAGCTTTAAAATGCACATACGCCGGCATTAAATAATTGGAACTGTATTTAATATTATAATCCACCGCAGACCATGCTGTTGGCACATAAGCAATTAATGCAGCAAAAAGGATTTTAAATAACTTCATTGGTTTTCCTTATATATAAAAATAGGTTGCCCTTTAGAGTATCACAGCGAGAAGAAGTTCCCCATTAAAAAAACCATCTTATCTGCAGACAAGATGGTTTTCATTTATGTTAGCTTAATGGGGGATTATAAAACTGCACCTGCCATTAAGAAACCAAATAATACAGATAAGCTGATTGCAATCACACCCGGCACTAAGAATGGGTGGTTGAATACGTATTTACCGATACGAGTTGAACCAGTATCATCCATTTCTACTGCCGCAATTAAGGTTGGGTAAGTAGGAAGAATGAATAATGCTGATACTGCGGCAAATGCTGCAATCGCTGCTTCCGGAGAAACACCTAATAAAATTGCAGTTGGATATAATGCTTTTGCAGTTGCAGCTTGTGAGTAAAGTAAGGTACTTGCGAAGAACAAGATTACCGCTAAACTCCAAGGGTATTGTTGTAAGAACTCAGCTGATACCGCTTTAATTTGATCGATATGACCTTCAACGAAAGTATTACCTAACCATGCTACACCAAGCACACAAATTACCGCTGACATACCAGATTTAAAGGTTGCTGCATTGGTAATTTTTGCGGTATCCACTTTACATGCCATAGTGATAATGGCTGCAGTTGCAAGCATGAAAGAGATAATGGCGTTATCACGAGAAAGAATTGGGTTTTGAATTAAACCAACTGTTTTACTGATTGCAGTTGCATAAAGCATGACTACTAAAATTGCGATAAGGAAAATTGCTACAGAGCGTTTTGCATAAGGTTTGATCTCAATTTGCATTTCACCACGCATAGTAATTAAACCTTTTGCTAGACGATCTTGGTAAACTTCATCATCTTTCAAATCTTTACCAAGGAAGTTACAAATCACCGCAGTAATCATACATGCTGCGTAAGTAGTTGGGATCCAAATACCTAATAATTGTAAGTAACTTAAACCAAAGTTTTTCTCTAATTCAGCAGAAAGGAATACCACCGCAGCAGAAATTGGAGACGCTGTAATCGCAATTTGTGAAGCGATAACCGCAATAGAAAGTGGACGTGAAGGACGAATACCTTGTTCTTTTGCCACTTCAGCAATCACTGGAAGTGTTGAGAACGCAGTGTGACCAGTACCCGCAAGTACAGTCATAAAATAAGTCACAGTTGGCGCAAGGAAAGTGATGTATTTTGGATTTTTACGTAGGATTTTTTCAGCCATTTTTACTAAGAAATCCATACCACCCGCAACTTGCATTGCCGCAATCGCCATGATTACAGACATGATAACTGAAATTACATCAAACGGAATGGCACCCGGTTTTAAGCCAAGTAGTGAAAGTGCAACAACACCCATACCACCCATGAAACCGATACCAATACCGCCTAATCTAGCCCCTAGGTAAATAAAGAGTAGGACGACTAAAAGTTGAGCCCAAATCATAATATTTTCTCCATATTAATTTTAAAAATAATTCCGGAACATATATTAACAACAAACTAGTGCATTATCTATATTTATTACTTGGATTAGTCTATTTTATCCGAAAGTGCGGTTAAAATTTGATTCAAATTCTGACCGCACTTTCAATGACTTTCCTAGAAATCCTCGAAGTATTGTTGAATCACTTTTGGATCTTTTGTTTGTGTTAAGGCTAATTGTAATAACACACGTGCTTTTTGCGGATTCAATGTACCTGAAGCCACAAAACCATATTTAGAATCATCTACTTCAGCATCACGTGTTGTGTAACCGGTTGGCACACGAGATGAGCGTACCACCACAACACCATCTTTCGCCGCTTTTTCTAAACGTTCTAAATGTGCTGCATTCACGTTACCATTACCCACACCCGCAGAAACAATGCCTTGATAGCCCGCATCCAATAATGAATTTAACGGCTCAATTGGTGCATTAGAATAAGCATAAACAATGCCTACTTTCGGTAAGCTGTCTAATTTATCTACGTTAAATGGTGTGTTTACAGTATGTTTGCTTTCAGGTGAGCGTTCGTAATCCACTTTACTGTTATGGATATAACCCAAGGTACCATAGTTCGGTGAATGGAACGTTTGTACTGCAGTAGTACTCATCTTGGTCACATCACGAGCACCTAATACTTCATCATTCATCGCCACTAATACACCGCGACCAGATGATTTTTTATCCGTTGCCACGACGACGGCGTTATAAAGGTTTAACGGACCATCCGCACTTTTTTCTGTCGCAGGACGCATTGCACCGACTAATACAATTGGTTTTTCACATTTCGCGGTAAGATCTAAGAAATAAGCGGTTTCTTCCATGGTATCGGTACCATGAGTAATCACGAAACCATCGGTATCTTTACACTGTGCATTAATCGCTTTCGCTAATTTTAACCACACATCATCGCTCATATCTTGTGAACCAATTTTTACAATTTGCTCACCTTTTATATTTGCAAGCTGCTTAATTTCGGGCACCGCATCAATTAGTGCATCAACATTGAGTTGCCCTGCTTTATAAGCAGAAGAAACGGCAGTTTCGCCACTTCCGGCAATCGTGCCACCTGTTGCTAAAATTGTAATATTAGGTAATTCCGCAGCTTGTGCGACCGAAAAACCGAATCCGAGCATCATAAGTGCCGTTAATTTTTTTAATTTCATGCGCGTCTCCTTTCACGTTTAATCATCTAAGTTTGGCTATTCTCTACTTAATTAGGCGTAGAATAAACACAAAGATAAGATATTTATGATCCCGATCACATTTTTATCGATCCGATTGTATAAGCTTTCGCCAACGTTGCGTTTCCTTGATAATTTTTTTGAAAGATAACTAAAGTGCGGTTATACTTAAAGCCTTATTTCATCTGAAGATAAACTCTTATTCATAATCAAAATTAAGTTGAGAACAACATGCAAGAATTTATGCCTCAAGCAATTGAATTTGCTCAAAAACACACTTTTTTAACGATCGCATGGTTTGCTGTCCTTTTTATGACACTTTTCACCTTTTTTAAAAGTGCGACACAAAAATATCGCGTGATCACCAACCCTGAAGCGGTTCGCTTAATGAACGACGAAGAAGCCGTGGTGATTGATTTACGTCCTATTGATGAATTCCAACGCGGCCATATCATTGGTAGCATAAACTTGCTTCCAACTGAAATTAAAAATCA
This sequence comes from Parahaemophilus parainfluenzae, assembly GCF_001055095.1. Lineage (GTDB taxonomy): Bacteria > Pseudomonadota > Gammaproteobacteria > Enterobacterales > Pasteurellaceae > Haemophilus_D > Haemophilus_D parainfluenzae_Z. Next base: position 21,249 of record NZ_JVHG01000018.1, on the reverse strand, counting down.
AAATGTAGGCAAAATTGAACATCACAAAGAAAAACCGCTTATCATTGTGGATGTTAACGGTGTTTCTTCTGCTACGTCCGCAGAACTTTTAACCAAACAAGGCTTTGAAAAAGTTTATGTGTTAAAAGACGGTTTAGCTGCTTGGGCGGGGGCAAATTTACCATTAGTAAAAAAACATAAGTAAGGATCCTCTATGTCTGAACAAAATCAACAACCTGAAGTAGCAGCTGAAGAGCAACAAGAAGCAGTACTTCAAATTCAACGTATTTATGTAAAAGATGTTTCTTTTGAAGCACCAAATCTTCCTCATATTTTCCACCAAGAATGGAAACCAAAACTCGGCTTCGACTTAAGCACTGAAGCGGTTCAAGTAGGTGAAGATTTATACGAAGTCACGTTAAATATCAACGTAGAAACCACCATGGAAGACTCTGGTGATGTAGCATTTATTTGTGAAGTGAAACAAGCTGGCGTATTTACAATCAGCGGTTTAGAAGATGTTCAAATGGCACACTGCTTAACATCTCAATGCCCAAATATGCTTTTCCCTTATGCTCGTGAATTGATTTCTAACTTAGTAAATCGTGGTACATTCCCGGCATTAAACCTTTCTCCGGTAAACTTCGATGCGCTGTTCATTGATTACATGAACAAGCAGCAAGCAGCAGCGGAAGCAGAAGAAAATCAGGAAACCCAACATTAATTGTGATAAGGGCAGGCGATACCGTCTGCCCTTTTATTTTAAAGGTGATTGAAATGAACGCATCCCAATCTCCAATTACCATTCTTGGTTGCGGTTCTTATGGAACAGCGCTCGCTATCTCATTTTCTCGCAATGGTTCTCCAACCTATCTTTGGGGGCACAATCCCGATCACATTCATCAAATGCAACAAGAACGTCAAAATCGCCGTTTTCTACCTGATATTGAATTTCCAGAAAGTTTGCATTTAGAATTAGATTTGAAAACAGCGCTTGATCAAGCTAAAGACATTTTAATTGTGGTGCCAAGCCATGCTTTTGGTGAAATTCTGTTAAAAATTCGACCGCACTTAAAACCTGATCATCGTTTAATTTGGGCAACCAAAGGATTAGAACGCAACACAGGCCGATTACTACAAGAAGTAGTGGAAGAAACCTTAGGTAAAGGAATTCCGACAGCAGTGCTTTCAGGTCCCACTTTTGCGAAAGAATTGGCTCAAGGTTTGCCTACGGCGATTACCCTTGCCTCTCGTAATGAAAAATTTGCCTTAGAATTTCAAGCTCGGATTCATTGCAGTCAGCATTTTCGGGTGTATGTAAACCAAGATATGATCGGCGTTCAATTAGGTGGCGCCATTAAAAACGTAATTGCGATTGGTGCAGGTATTTCAGATGGTATGGGATTTGGTGCCAATGCCAGAACAGCATTGATTACCCGTGGGATTGCGGAAATTACTCGCTTAGGCGTATCCATGGGGGCTAATACGCAAACCTTTATGGGTATGTCTGGTTTAGGGGATTTAGTGCTCACTTGTACCGATAACCAATCCCGTAATCGTCGGTTTGGTTTAATGCTTGGTAAAGGTACCGATAGCCAACAAGCCATGGATGAAATTGGTCAAGTGGTAGAAGGTTTTTATAACACCAAAGAAACCTATTTATTAGCGCAACGACAAGGCGTCGAAATGCCGATTACAGAACAAATTTACCAAATGCTCTTTTGTGGTAAAAGTGCACAAGAAGTCTCACTGAGCTTATTAGGTCGTGAACGAAAAGGCGAATAAGGAGAAAAAATGACGTTAGAAGTATGGCAACACATTCGCCAAGAGGCAAAAGAATTAGCAGAATGCGAACCAATGCTCGCCAGCTTTTTCCATTCCACCATTTTAAAACATCAAAATCTTGGCAGTGCCTTGAGTTATTTACTAGCGAATAAACTGGCTAACCCGATCATGCCGGCAATTTCGCTGCGTGAAATTATTGAAGAAGCCTATCAGGCCGAGCCAAATATCATTGATTGTGCTGCTTGTGATATTAAAGCCGTGCGCCACCGCGATCCTGCCGTGGAATTATGGTCTACCCCATTGCTTTATTTAAAAGGTTTTCACGCCATTCAAAGCTATCGCATTACCCATTATTTGTGGAACCAAAATCGAAAAGCACTCGCACTTTATTTACAAAATCAAATTTCAGTAGCTTTCGATGTGGATATTCACCCTGCCGCCAAAATTGGGCACGGCATTATGTTTGACCATGCTACCGGTATTGTCGTGGGCGAAACTTCGGTAATTGAAAATGATGTGTCTATCTTGCAAGGCGTCACCCTGGGTGGTACAGGTAAAGAATCCGGCGATCGCCATCCAAAAGTACGAGAAGGTGTGATGATTGGGGCGGGCGCAAAAATTCTCGGCAATATCGAAGTAGGCAAATATGCCAAAATCGGCGCCAATTCTGTTGTACTCCAACCTGTGCCTGAATATGCCACAGCAGCAGGTGTGCCTGCTCGTATTGTCGGCAAAGACAAAGCGGCAAAACCAGCTTTTGAAATGAATCAATATTTTATTGATGATGATATAAATTTGAATATTTAAGACCAAAATATGATTAACAAAGACACCCAACTTTGCATGTCCCTTTCTGGCAGACTGGGCAATTTTGGTACAACATTCCACAACTATCTGTATCAAAAACTCGGGCTTAATTTTATCTATAAAGCCTTTACGACTACGGATATTGAAAGTGCAGTCAAAGGCATTCGTGCACTTGGTATTCGAGGTTGTGCCGTTTCGATGCCTTTTAAAGAAAGCTGCATGCCATTTTTAGATGAAATCTCACCTTCTGCGCAAGCCATTCAGTCTGTGAATACCATTGTGAATGATCAAGGTTTTCTTCGTGCTTACAACACCGACTATATTGCCATTGTTAAACTTATCGAAGAATATCAATTAGATAAAAAGAGTCGCGTGATTGTACAAGGCAGTGGTGGTATGGCTAAAGCCGTCGTTGCGGCCTTTAAAAACAGTGGATTTGAGCATCTGAAGATTTTTGCTCGAAATGAAAAAACAGGTAAAAATTTAGCCGCACTTTATGGCTATGAATATATCTCATCTTTAGACAATCAATCGGCAGACATTTTAGTCAACGTTACGCCAATTGGGATGAAAGGTGGAAAAGAAGAATTTGATCTCGCCTTTCCTAAAAATCTTATTCAACAAGCTCAAACCGCTTTTGATGTAGTGGCGATTCCTGCTGAAACACCATTTATCCAATTTGCTCAACAGCAAGGCAAACAAACCATTTCTGGTGCAGAAGTAATTGTGCTACAAGCTGTCGAACAATTTGAGCTCTACACAGGCATTCGACCTGATGAGCAATTCGTTGCTGAAGCCGCCGCTTTTGCTCGAAAAAACAGTTAAAAAATAAACCGCACTTCTAAAAAAGTGCGGTTCTTTTTATCTGAGTTTTACGCTAACAATTTTCTTGCTGCTTCCACTACTACTGATACTGCTTTGTCTTCCGTATCTTTCATGGTGGCTTCATTTGGAATTTCTTGCTGTGTACGGTTCACAATCACACCAGCTACCATACCTGCCCGTAAGCCTAGGGCATTACACATCGTAAATAATGTGGCGGACTCCATCTCGTAGTTCATCACATTGAGATCCTGCCATTGTTTTAACAAGCCTTGGTAATCACGATACACTTTGCCGCTGTAGGTATCGTAACGTTCTTGACCTGGATAGAACGTATCTGAAGAAGCTGTAATTCCTACAAATGGCTCAATGCCTTTTTCTTTAGCTGCATTGTAAAGTGCCGTGGTACATTCAAAATTTGCCACTGCGGGATATTCAATTGGCGCAAAGTGACGGCTTGCACCATCAAGGCGGACTGCGCCCGTTGTAACAAGAACATCACCTACATTGATATGTGGTTGAATTGCACCTGTTGTACCAATACGCAAGAATGTACGCACGCCAAGCTGAGCCAGCTCTTCCACACAGATAGACGTAGAAGGGCCACCAATACCGGTTGAACACACCACCACCGGTTGACCATTTAAATAGCCTAACCAAGAAGTGAACTCACGTGTACTTGCAAGAAACTCAGGGTTATCAAGTTTTTTAGCAATACGTTCGCTACGTGCAGGATCCCCTGGTACGATAGCGAGTGTTGCACCTTTCAGTTGTGCTTTAGTCAGGTTTAAGTGAAATACATCAGACATAACAATCTCCTTTTTATCATTCTTGCCGCAAAGTGCGGTCAGATTTTCGTTATTTTTTCAATGCGCCTAAAATACCACGCATGATTTGTTTGGTCACTTCATTACGAATATTGCGACCCACTGATTTTGCCACGCTATTCACAATTTGTTCTGTCGGAGAAAGTTTATCCCCACGTTTTTGTGTTCCAAAAATCATACGGCTTAAGCTACCAAATAAACCGCTTTCTTCCTCTTGTTGCGCTTGTTCGGCTTGTTTTTGTTGTACTGCCGCTAAATCTGCTTGAGCATTTAACACTTCGAAAGCTGACTCATTATCCACATAATCTTTATAGAATGCATAAAGCTCATCGTCTTTCACCCAAGCAGCTCGCTCTTCTTCAGTAATCGGGGCTAGTTGGCTTTTCGGCGGATAAACATAAGCCACTTCAACTGGCGTTGGCATACCTTTTTCATCTAAGAATGAAATCAATGCTTGGCCCACACCTAAAGTTGAAATGGTTTCAACCACATTGACAGCAGGATTTGAACGGAACGTTTCTGCCGCCGATTTCACTGCTTTTTGATCACGTGGTGTGAAAGCGCGTAACGCATGTTGTACACGGTTACCTAATTGCCCTAACACGGTATCCGGTAAATCTAATGGGTTTTGGGTCACAAAATAAATCCCTACACCTTTAGAACGAATCAAACGAACCACTTGTTCCACTTTGTCCACCAACACACTTGGTGCACCATCAAAGAGTAAATGCGCTTCATCGAAGAACATCACAAATTTTGGTTTATCTGGATCGCCGACTTCCGGTAATTGTTCAAATAACTCAGACATCAACCAAAGCAAGAATGCGCTATACATTCTTGGGGAATTAATTAATTTTTCAGAATTTAAAACATTGATCACACCACGACCATCACGGGTTTGTAACCAATCTTCAAGATTTAATGCTGGCTCACCAAAAAGATTTGTCGCCCCTTCATTTTCAAGGGTCAGTAAAGCACGTTGAATCGCACCCACACTCGCAGCTGATACGTTGCCATATTCTACTTGGAACGATTTGGCGTTCTCTGCTACAAATTTAAGCATGGCGCGTAAATCTTTTAAATCGATGAGTAGCAAGCCTTTATCATCTGCCACTCGGAATACGAGGTTTAATAAGCCTTCTTGGGTTGCATTTAAATTTAATAAACGGGAAAGTAATAATGGTCCCATTTCAGAAATCGTGGTACGAAGCGGAATACCGGTTTCACCGAATACATCCCAAAATGACACAGGATAGCCATTTAAATAATTCTCACCACCTAAATCAAATTGCTCAATGCGTTCCGCCACTTTGCCACTGAATGCACCCGCTTTGACTAAACCAGACAAATCGCCTTTTACATCCACTAAAAAGACCGGCACGCCATCATCACTGAATGCTTCCGCCATTTTACGTAATGTCACGGTTTTCCCCGTTCCTGTCGCCCCAGCGATCAGTCCATGACGGTTTGCCATTTTTGCGGTAATACCAAGAGTTTGACCTTGTTCGGTACGCGCAAGAGAATATTGCATAAAGATTCCTTTGTTTTGTTGGTTTTATTTAAACGAATAATAAGGAAAAAACGAAGTGCGGTCAAAATTTAAGTGATTTTACGGTATAATTTCTCAAAACTAATTAAAAGCAGGAAAAATAGATGTCAAACGCAAAAATTCTTATTATTAAAACAGGGTTAGTAGAAATATTAACTTTCTCGGATGGCAGCTCATATGAAAGTGCTATCCGTAAAAAACCGGTACCGATGGTAAACATTCACACGATGGGTGCAGAAGGTAACGATGTAGGCTTAAAAGCCCATCACGGTGGTGTTGATAAAGCCTTATTTTTTATGTCTGATGTATCTTTCCCCGCTTTAAACGAGCTACTTGGTGAAAAGTTTGATTTTCACGGTAGCGCGATTTATGGTGAAAACTTTGTGGTATCCGGCTTGCATGAGGATAATGTCTGCATAGGCGATCGTTACAAAATTGGCACTACGCTTTTAGAAGTGTCTCAACCACGTAAACCTTGCGAGCGTTTATCTCATAATACCAAGAATGAGAATACAAGAGAGGTAATTCGTCAGTCTGGCTGGACAGGTTGGTATGTTCGCGTGATCGAAGAAGGTGAAATTCATCAAGGCGATGAACTCATCTTGCAACACCGTCCTTATCCAGAATGGACTATTCGTCGTTTAAACACGCTACTTTCTGCCCCTTCAAGTGTGGCAGAATTAGAAGAAGCCTTAGCCATTGAGGAATTAGCGCCAGCATTTAAACGTTCTATTCATTCACAATTACGTAATTTACAAAAGGCAGCCTAAAATGTCGGCTAAAACGACCGCACTTTGTCCGTGCCAATCTTCGCTTTCTTATGAAGATTGTTGCGGACGCTTTCATTCAGGCAACATGTTTCCAGAAACCGCGGAACAACTTATGCGCTCCCGCTATTCAGCGTTTGTGCTTAAAAAGATTCCTTATATCGTGCAAACCACTGTGCCAAGCCAACAAACGTTATTAGATGAAAAAGCCCTGCAAGATTGGGCTGATGAAACGCAATGGCTCGGTTTAGATATTGTCAAAGCAGAAACCTTAACCAAAACACAAAGTGCGGTTGAATTTAAAGCACATTTTCAAGGCAACGAACAGCCGCAAGTGCATCACGAATATTCTCTTTTTGTAAAAATTGATGGTCGTTGGTATTTTGTTGATCCCACTGTACCGCTCCCAAGCAATAAACAGCCTTGTGTTTGTGGCTCAGGGAAGAAATTTAAACATTGTTGCGGAGGCTTGCTCTAATGACCTTAACGTCTTTTTTCGCATTATTCTGGCAGCGTTCTCAAGAAAATAAATTAACGCAAGCTGCCGGTTCACTCACCTACAGCACCATGCTCGCTATCGTGCCATTAATTATGGTGGTGTTTTCAATTTTCTCTGCTTTTCCCGTTTTTAACGAAGTAACCGGTGCATTGAAAGAATTCATCTTCACCAATTTCGCGCCTTCCGCGAGTGATGTTGTGGGACAATATATTGATGAATTCGTCCGTAACTCCAAGCAAATGAGTGCCGTGGGGATTGTGAGTTTGATTTTAGTGGCATTGATGCTCATTAACTCCATCGACCGTACACTCAATGGTATTTGGCAAGACACTAGTAATCGCCCGATTTTTACGTCATTTGCTATTTATTGGCTCATTTTAACGCTCGGCCCGCTTTTAATCGGTACTAGCATTGCGGCAAGTTCCTATGTTAAAGCCATGTTCGAGCAATCTGAAACGTTCTCTTTTGGCTTAAAACTGCTCAGTTTTGTGCCATTTCTTTCTACTTGGTTTATCTTCACGCTTATTTATATGGTCGTGCCAAATAAGAAAGTCAGCATCAAACATTCTGCCGCAGGTGCATTAATTGCGGCAATCTTCTTCACTTTAGGGAAACAAGCTTTTACTTGGTACATCACCACCTTCCCATCTTATCAATTAATTTATGGCGCCATGGCAACACTACCGATCATGTTATTGTGGATTCAAATCAGCTGGACGGTGGTGTTATTCGGTGCACAGTTAGCTGCAGTGCTTGCAGAAGTGCAGTCAATGAATCAAACAAATTTAGAGGAAGTAAAATGATTGCATTAATCCAGCGTGTTACGCAGGCTAAAGTAGAAGTTGAAGGTCAAATTGTGGGGCAAATCGGCAAAGGATTATTGGTTTTATTAGGCGTGGAAAAAGAAGATGACCAAGCCAAAGCGGATAAACTCGCCGAGAAAGTATTAAATTACCGTATTTTCAGCGATGAAAATGACAAAATGAATTTAAACGTGCAGCAAATCGGTGGTGAAGTGCTTGTGGTATCGCAATTTACTTTAGCCGCTGACACGCAAAAAGGCTTACGACCAAGTTTCTCAAAAGGTGCGGCGCCTGCATTAGCTAACGAATTGTATGGCTATTTTTCGCAAAAATGCGCAGAAAAAGTCACTGTTGCCAACGGCCAATTTGCAGCTGATATGCAAGTGAGCCTCACCAATGATGGTCCAGTTACATTTTGGTTAAATGTCTGAATAAAGACCAAAATCGCTATTTTTTTCAAAGCAAAGGAAACTCTTTCTTTGATCGCATTGTCGTATTAACGCTCAAACGCATATAACAATTTCAAATCCCATCCATAATTGCATTGGTAATCCCCTTATTTTATGGGTAAACTAAGGCGGTTTGATGTGGATCTTCTTAAAGTTTAGCTTGTAATAAAATGAAAAAAATTTCGTTAAAAACAACCGCTCTTTTGCTTGGATGGATGAGTTTTTCAGCCTTTGCAGAACAAACCGTGGATATTGAGATCCGCGGTATCAAGGGTGAACGTGCCATTCGCAATACTGATATGAATGTCAAACTCATTGATAAAGGTGAAATGGACGGCTCAGATCGTTATAAACAATTAGTTTCAGATGCTGTCGATAAAGGCCTTCGAGTCTTCGGTTATTATGGTTCTTCCGTGACCTTTGAATTGAAAAAACGCAAAGGTCAACGAGACTTACTCATTGCTAATGTAAAACCAGGTGAACCAAGTAAAATTGCGGGAACAGACGTTGAAATTATAGGAGAAGCGGCAGAAGACGAAAACTTCACAGCACTCCGTAAAAACTTGCCAAAACAAGGTGAGTTAGTTGAGCATCAAAAATACGATGACTATAAAAGCAGCATTTCAAACCTTGCCCTTGCTCGTGGTTATCTTGACGGAAAATTCCAAATTTCTCGCTTAGAAATAAGCCCTGAAACCCATGAAGCATGGTGGCGTATGCTGTTTGATAGTGGCGTGCGTTATCATTACGGCAACATCACATTCAACCATTCCCAAATTCGCGATGACTATTTGCAAAATATGCTCAACATTAAATCGGGCGATCCTTATTTAGTCAGCGATTTATCTGAATTAACTAACGATTTTTCTTCTACCAACTGGTTTAGCTCAGTGCTTTTACAGCCTCATGTCCGCGAAGAAGAAAAATTAGTGGATATCGAACTGTTACTTTATCCACGCAAGAAAAACGCAATGGAGCTCGGGGTCGGTTTTGCAACCGATACGGGCCCTCATGTCCAAATTGGTTGGACAAAACCTTGGATTAATAGCCGAGGTCATAGTTTCCGTACAAATCTTTACGTCTCTGCGCCAAAACAAAACTTTGAAGCCACCTATAAAATGCCACTATTGAAAAATCCATTAAACTATTATTATGAATTTTCAACAGGTTATGAAAAAGAAAATAAAAACGATACGGATACCAAAGCCCTCACCTTCGCTGCATTACGTTATTGGAATAATAGCGAGGGTTGGCAATATTTTGCAGGTCTTCGTGTCCGTTATGACAGCTACACACAAGCTGATTTCACCGATAAAACCTTCCTGGTTTACCCAACTGGGGGCTTTAGCCGGACCCGTTTAAGAGGTGGTCAATTCCCAACATGGGGAGATACCCAAAAAATCACTGTCGATTTAGGAAATAAGCTTTGGATGTCAGAAGCCAATTTCTTTAAAGTTCAAGCTTCTACTGCCTGGATTCGTACGTACGCAGAAAATCACCGTTTTATTACCCGTGCAGAAATTGGTTATTTAAATACCGCGGATATTCGTAAAATTCCACCTGCATTACGTTTCTTTGCTGGGGGCGATCGCAGCGTGCGAGGTTATGGCTATAAGAAAATTTCACCGAAAAATAAAGAAGGGAAATTAGTCGGTGGCTCTCGCTTAGTAACAGGTAGCCTTGAATATCAATATCAAGTTTACCCAAATTGGTGGGGAGCGGTGTTTGCGGATACAGGCTTAGCCGCAGATGCTTACAAAGCAAATGAGTTACGCTACGGCGCAGGTTTCGGTGTACGTTGGGCATCGCCAGTTGGCGCCATCAAATTTGATATTGCAACGCCAATTCGAGATAAAGATAACAGCAAAAACATTCAATTTTACATTGGCTTAGGTGCTGAAATTTAGGGTATGACTATGTCTGAACAAGAAAAACAACCAGATAACCAAACCACACAACCCGTTAAAAAGAAAAAGACCTGCCGTAAAATTTTATGTGTCGGAAGTGCGGTCATCTTTGTCCCTGTTTTAGGCTTAGTCACAGCACTTTCTTTTGATAGTGGACAACGTGCACTTATTCAACTTGCGGATAAAATGCTCGATAGCTTATCTATTGAACAAGTCAGCGGTGGCTTACAAGATGGTTTGATCTTGGAAAATTTACGTTTTCAAACCACCGGCGTAGATGTGGCGCTCCCTAAAACGCGATTACAACTGAATTTAGCTCGTTTACTTTCGGGTGATATTATTGTTGATGATCTCAGCTTAACGCAGCCGAAAATTGCCATTGATACCAGTGTAATGCCACCTTCTGAAGAGAAACAAACGGAAAGTGGTCCAATGGAAAAAATCCATTTACCGGTTTCTGTGCTAGTGAAAAATGTGGCGATTACTGACTTTGATATGAAACTCGATCAAAGCAATATTACGTTTTCGTCTTTTCAAAGTGCGATCAGTTTAAACAATGAATCTGGCCTTACCCTTGAGCCCACCACGCTTTCAGACGTGCTTTTCTCAACGGTCTCCCAAACTCAACCGAATCCCCCTCAGCCCGAGCAAAAAGAACCCGCTAAACCCGTTGATTGGGCGCAAATTGAGCAAACACTCACACCGGCTTTTTTAGGTAATTTAAATGCGGTGAACTTGCCTTTTGATATGCACATTCCAAGTTTTTTGGGTACAAACTGGCAATATCAATCGCTCAATGAAAAAGGCGAAGAAATCCAAAAAATCACTGTGCCTAAAGTGGAATTGCAAGCAGATGCCACCGATCATTTAGTGAAATTACAAAAACTCGACATTGACAGCTCTCTTGGTACACTTTCTAGCCAAGGGCAACTCCAGCTCAATGACGATTTTCCAGTTGATCTCACATTAAAATCTGATCTCCAGGCATTTAAATCAAAAGACAAAACCATTCTTCCTGCCAGCAAAGTTGATCTCAATGTATCGGGCTCCTTGAAAAAAACGACCGCATTTTCGTTAACCACACAGGGAGTGCTTGATGCCACCTTAACGGGTGATGTGAAACTGGCTGAAGATAAAATGCCATTAAATCTGCAGTTAAAAGCGAAAAAAGGTCAATACGCTTTTGCAGATAGCCTTGCACCGCTCAAAATTAACGATGTTGATATCAAACTCACGGGTGATTTATTGAATTATCACGCAGAGATTGTCGGTGGCTTGGACGGTATGGATCATATCCCTCACACCCATGTTGATTTGAATGCAGACGGTAAACTCTATGAAGTTACCCTCAACGAATTAAAACTTGCTGCCCTCGATGGTACGGCACGTTTAACGGGTTCCTCAAACTGGAAAGATGGCGCGCAATGGGATGTGACGGCTGATTTAAACAAAATGAACATTCGCCCTTATGTGCCAGCCATGCCAGCCGTATTATCAGGCAAAGTGAGCTCACAAGGTTCCGCTGATTCCAATCATTGGAAAGTGGATGTGCCTACCGTGGATTTAACCGGTAGTCTTTCCTCTCGCACATTAAGCTTAAAAGGTAGTGTCTTTTTAAGTAATGAAACATTATTAAACATTCCTGATCTATTGCTGAACTATGGCGATAACCGCATTGCGGCAAAAGGTACATTGGGTGATAAATCAAACTTAGATTTAGATATCAACGCACCAAGCTTACGTGGCCTGTGGCAAGATTTATCGGGCTCCGTCGTTGGTAAAGCACAGATTTTAGGTAAGCTTACTGCGCCAACCATTAATACTGATTTAACGGCACAAGGTTTGCACTTCCAAGGGTTAGACTTATCCAAAGCCTTAATTAAAGGTAATGTTGTGAGTGAACCTCAAGTAAAAGGTGAACTTACCATCAAAGCGGAAAACTTCCGTTATGGTGACAGCATCAAATTACATAATATTGATTTGAATGCATCAGGTGATGAAAAACATCATACGCTTACCTTAAAATCCAAAGGTGAACCTGTTGCAGCTGATTTACAAATCACTGGTAATTTTGACCGCACTTCTCAGCAGTGGAAAGGCAATTTAAGCCAAGTTAGCCTTAACTCACCTATCGGCGATTTTAAAGTGAATCAAACCATTCCGGTGACTTATGACAATAACAAAATCCAAGCCACCATTGGTTCACACTGCTGGATTAACCAAGACTTAGATCTCTGTTTTCCTCAACAATTTACGGCAGGGAAAAATGGCGAAGTCCCTTTTGAACTTAAACGCATCAATTTAGATTTAGTGAATAAATTGATGGGACAAGACACGCTCAAAGGCCAATTACAAAGCCGAGGAAAAGTGGCGTGGTTCACGGATAAACCATTACAACTAAATGTGGCAGTGGAAGGCAATAACATTGGTGTGGCACAAAAATTAGACTACCGCACCTTTAAGCTAGATATTCCTAAATTAAGTGTGAATGCCGATATTCAAAATAACAATTTAACTTTGAAATCTGACATTAACGTTCAGAATCAAGGTCGAATCGGCACAGACTTAAAAATTCATGATTTAAGTAAAGGTCGTCAATTAGGCGGTACCTTTACCATTGAAGGTTTACGCTTATCCTTAGCCAATCAACTTTTCTCCAGCGGTGAAAGCATAGATGGTGAAGTGGTCTCACGCTTAAGTTTCGGTGGTAATTTAGAAAAACCATTATTAAACGGTAATTTCGATATTCGCAATGTAAAAACGAAACTAAAAAGCCTGCCTTTTGATGTGACTGATGGCCAAGTCGCAATTCGCTTTAATGGCACCTCTTCAACCTTAAATGGTCATGTTCAAACACCAGATAGCAAACTCAATATTAATGGACAAGCTAACTGGGCTAACATGGATAACTGGACGGCAGAAGTTAGAGCGCAAGCAGATAATTTCAAAGTTGATATTCCATCCATGGCGAAATTAAAAGTCAGTCCGAATGTGGTTGTCAAAGCCTCACCAAAACTCTTAGATTTGAGTGGTAATGTGGATATCCCTTGGGCAAGAATTGCCATTGAAAGCTTACCGGACAATGCTGAACCGGTGAGTGAAGATGAAGTCATTTTAAATGGCCCAAGAAAAAGTAAAGAAGAGCTCATTAATCGCCAATTTGCTTCTGAAACCAAATCCGGGATGCAAATTCAATCTGATTTAAAAATTAAAATCGGTGATGATGTGCATTTAGATGCCTATGGTTTAAAAACCAATTTGAACGGCTTACTTTCTGTGAAACAGGATAAAGGCAAATTAGGTTTATTTGGTCAAATTAACCTAAAAAATGGTCGTTATGCTTCTTTCGGACAGGATTTATTAATTCGTAAAGGACAAATCAGCTTCTCTGGTTTACCTTCACAACCGATGTTAAATATTGAAGCGATTCGTAACCCAGAAGCGATGGAAGACAGTAAAGTGACCGCGGGGGTAAAAGTGATTGGTCTGGCATCCAGCCCACAAGTCACCATTTTCTCTGATCCGGCTAAATCTCAAGACCAAGCACTTTCATATTTATTAACCGGCCATTCATTAGAAAACAGTGGTGAAGCAGGTGCCAGTGGTTCTGTCGGTGCGGCATTACTTGGCTTAGGTTTGGCGAAAAGTGGTAAAGTAGTCGGCGGTATTGGCGAAGCCTTTGGTATTCAAGACTTAAACTTAGGCACTGCCGGTGTTGGGGATAGCTCCAAAGTACAAGTTAGTGGTAATATTGGTAAACGCTTACAAGTGAAATACGGTGTAGGATTGTTTGATGGCTTAGCCGAAGTGACCTTGCGTTACCGCTTAATGCCGCAACTTTATTTCCAATCAGTTTCCAGCACAAACCAAGTTTTTGATTTATTGTATCAATTTGAATTTTAGGAAAGGACATGCATAACGACAAGCAACTGGCTCAACTCGCAGAACCTCATCACCGAGGTGAGGCCCGGGAGATTGCCGCCATTGATTTAGGCTCAAACAGCTTCCACATGATTGTGGCGCGGATTATCAATGGCTCGATTCAGGTGCTTTCTCGTTTAAAACAAAAAGTGAGGCTCGCCGACGGCTTAGACGATCACAATGTATTAAGCCAAGAAGCCATTGAGCGCGGTGTAAATTGCCTTGCACTTTTTGCTGAACGCTTACAAGGTTTTGCGCCAGAAGATGTGAATGTGGTGGGGACTTATACCCTACGAAGAGCGGTCAATAATGACGAATTTTTACGTCAGGCTGCCACTGTCTTTCCTTATCCGATTAATATCATTAGCGGTCAAACGGAAGCCAAAACCATTTATGCAGGCGTTTGCCACACTCAACCCGAAAGCGGACGTAAACTGGTCATCGATATTGGTGGTGGTTCAACCGAAATGATCATTGGTGATGATTTCACGCCCTTAGTGGCAGAAAGTCGTCATATGGGTTGTGTGAGCTTTGCCAAAAAATTCTTCCCGAATGGCGAAATTTCAAAAGAAAACTTCGAGCAAGCTCGCCAAAGTGCGGTCAATAAAATTGAAGATTTAGGCTGGGAATATCGAAAACTCGGCTGGCAATCGGTGCTAGGTTCATCAGGCACCATCAAAACCGTCTATCAAGTGATTACCGCAACTCTTGATCCTAACGGCATCATCACGGCTGAACGCTTACAAAATTTAATCGAGCGAACCTTACAAGCTTCTCATTTTGAAGAGCTCAATATCGCAGGATTAAACCCTGATCGCGTGGATGTCTTTGTGCCAGGCTTAGCCATTTTAAGCGCTGTTTTTGACGTTTTTGGCTTAGAAAATATGCGCTATTCTGACGGCGCTTTGCGTGAAGGGGTGATTTACAGCTTAGAAAAAAATTTTCAGGTTTCAGATATCCGTACACGTACTGCATTAGGACTTGCCGAACAATTTAACTTAGATTTGGCGCAAGCCGATCGCGTGGCCAATAGTGCAAAAACCTTAATTGACCAATACACCCATTGGCAAAAACCGCATCTTGCTGATGAGATGAAAAATCTGTTGATTTGGGCGGCACGTTTATTGGAAGTGGGTATTGTGATTAATCATCGTAATGTGCAAAAACATTCAGCCTATATTCTGCAAAATATGGAATTACCGGGTTTTGATCGTGAGCAACAACGCTTATTGGTGAATTTAGTTCGTTATCACACGGGCGCATTTAAAAAGAATGATTTACCAATTTTTGCTCGTTATGCGGATGAAGATGTCCTTGTTTTACTTATTCTTTTACGCATTTCGGTGATTTTAAATAAATCTCGCCAAGCGACAGACAGCACCGACAAAATTAATCTCAGAATTGACCGCTCTTTGCAGACTTGGGAACTGACTTTTGAGAAACATTATTTGGATAACAATCCGTTAGTATGGAATGAATTGCGCTTAGAAAGCAATTTACTCAAAGATTTAGAACTCAGTTTGATTTTTAACTGATAGAATAGGGGCTTTCGTGCCCTTATTTTTTATCTTGCTCCAACAGCAAGCTATAAATATTGGCGAGATAATAGCTCTGCTCGGCTTCTGGAATGTCTTGCGGAATAAAAGAAAGCAAATCTTGGTGAATTTCCAAAACATCAGGGAAAATGGCCGCACTTTGCATTTCATCATAAAAGGATTGATGAAGCGGGGAAACGCAACCCCCTCGTTTTAAGCGGGCAAGGCTGTTGGCAATATGCAATAAGAGTGTGATGACGGTCGGAATAGACACATCTATGCGCCAATGATGTTCTAGGCGACTTTGCAAAGTCAGAATAATATCAATAACGTCCTGATCAATCTGACCGCGAATTTTCCAACGGGTTAATTGTTTGAGTAACGACATAACATTCCTTTTTAAGATAGGATAACTTTACCGCTATTTCATAAAATTACCAGTGCACAGATCACAAAATTGAAACAAAGTGAAAAAATTTACGAACTAGGAAAGCAATAAATGATAGATAACAGACTTTTTGAAAAATATGACGGCCTTATTTTTGATATGGATGGCACTTTAATCGACACCATGCCAGTACACGCCCGTGCGTGGAACATGGTGGGGGAACAATTTGGTTATCGTTTTAACAGCCAAATTATGTATGATTTAGGTGGCGCAACTGTGAGCACTATCGCCTCTGCCATTATGCAAGATGCCGGTATGCCACAAGAACGTTTAAATGAAGTGATACAAGCAAAACGCAAACTTTCCTATGAATTGATTCCAACAGAATCAAAATTACTCCCGACCTTTGATGTGGTGCGTCATTACTATCAACAAAAACCAATTGCGCTTGGCTCAGGTTCGAACCGCCGAATCATTGATATGTTGATGCAAAAATTAGATATCAAACATTACTTTAACGCCATTGTCAGCGCTGATGATGTGAAAGAACATAAACCGCATCCAGAAACCTTTTTACGCTGCGCAGAACTGGCAAAAGCCGAACCATCACGTTGCATCGTCTTTGAAGATGCCGATCTCGGCGTAAAAGCGGGATTAAGTGCAGGGATGGATGTGTTTGATGTCAGAACGCGTGAGATTATTAGAGCCTAATGTGGGACATTTTCTCTTTCAGCTTTTTGACTGATTTTTGGCAAACCCATGGCTTGTGGTTGATGTTTTTCAGCGCTTTCTTAAGTGCCACCATCTTGCCGGGTAATTCAGAAATTGTGTTTGTCTCCCTTGCTGTGCCAAAAGTATTGATCGGTTCATTATTAAGTGCGGATATTTTTTGGCTTGTTTTTCTGGCAACCGCAGGCAATACACTTGGCAGCCTCACCACTTATTGGATTGGTCGATGGTTTCCGAAAATTGATAGCAAAAATGACCGCACTTTATGGGTGATAAACAAAATACAACGCTATGGTGCCATCACTTTATTATTAAGCTGGTTGCCTATTGTCGGGGATGTGTTTTGTGCAGTAGCCGGTTGGCTTCGATTGAATTGGCTAAGTTGTTTGATTTTTATGACGATTGGAAAAGGACTACGTTATATTGCCTTGCTCTTTTTCAGTTTACCTTTCGTGTCATAGTCGAGAATAGCCTTTGTGCATAACCTGGTTGTGGGCTAGAATAAAGACGAATTAATATTCAACAGATAAAAAAACGCCCCTTATCGAGTAAGGGGCAAATAACCTAAGGAACCAATTTTATTAAAACAACTGCAAGTTGCTTGTTCTATAAGACCGACGCTAAAAAGAAAAGTTCAAAGAAATTGTAAAAAAATGTAAAAAAATTTACAAAAACTTGCAATTAATTTACAAATCACTGATTTTCAAGGAAATAAATATGCCATTACTCGACAGTTTTAAAGTGGATCACACCCGTATGAACGCACCTGCCGTGCGTGTTGCCAAAACGATGCGTACCCCAAAGGGCGATAACATCACCGTTTTTGATCTCCGTTTTTGCATTCCAAACAAAGAAATTCTCCCACCAAAAGGGATTCACACCCTTGAGCATTTATTTGCGGGCTTCATGCGTGACCATTTAAACAATGACAGCGTAGAAATCATCGATATTTCCCCAATGGGCTGTCGCACAGGTTTTTACATGTCATTAATCGGCACACCAAACGAGCAGCAAGTGGCTGATGCATGGTTAGCTTCCATGAAAGATATCTTAACCGTGCAAGATCAAAACCAAATTCCTGAATTAAACGAATACCAATGTGGAACTTACACCGAGCATTCTTTAGAAGAAGCGCATGAAATTGCTAAAAATGTGATTGCTCGCGGTGTAGGGATTAATAAAAATGACGATTTAGCGCTTGATGAATCTTTCTTAAAATAAGGACACAACATGACAACCCTAGGTACAGCATTAACCCCGAATGCCATCAAAGTGATGATGCTTGGTTCCGGTGAACTGGGCAAAGAGGTGGTGATTGAATTACAACGTTTAGGCGTGGAAGTGATTGCCGTCGATCGTTATGAAAACGCCCCAGCACAACAAGTGGCACATCGTGCTTATACGATTTCCATGCTAGATGGTGTCGCACTCAAAGCCTTAGTGGAAAAAGAGCGCCCAGATTACATTGTGCCGGAAGTGGAAGCCATCGCGACTGATACGCTAGTGGAATTAGAACAAGCGGGTTTTAATGTTGTTCCTACCGCCAAAGCCACCAAGCTGACGATGAATCGCGAAGGCATCCGCCGTTTAGCTGCCGAAGAGCTTGGCTTGCCAACCTCACCTTATCAATTTGTCGATAACTTTGCTGACTTCCAAAGTGCGGTTGAAAAAATCGGTATTCCTTGCGTGGTGAAACCAATTATGTCCTCTTCTGGTCACGGTCAAAGCATTTTGAAATCCAAAGACGATTTACAAAAAGCCTGGGATTACGCTCAACAAGGTGGCCGTGCAGGCGCAGGACGCGTGATTGTAGAAGGGTTTGTTAAATTCGATTATGAAATCACCTTACTCACCGTTCGCCACATCAATGGCACCAGTTTCTTAGCGCCAATCGGCCATCGTCAAGAAGATGGTGACTATCGAGAATCTTGGCAACCACAAGCCATGTCTGATGCAGCCTTGAAAAAAGCCCAAGAGGTCGCAGAGAAAATTACCACCGCATTAGGTGGTCGTGGTATTTTCGGGGTGGAAATGTTTGTATGTGGTGATGAGGTTATCTTCAATGAAGTTTCCCCTCGCCCACATGATACTGGTATGGTCACGCTGATTTCTCAAGAACTATCCGAATTCGCCTTACACGCCCGTGCAATTTTAGGCTTACCTATTCCGGAAATCACCCTCATTAGCCCATCGGCTTCCAAAGCCATTGTGGTAGAAGGTCAATCGAAAAACGTGCAATTTGGCAATATCGCCGAAGTATTGGCTGAACCACACACCAATATTCGCATTTTCGGCAAAGGCGAAGTCAATGGTCATCGCCGTTTAGGTGTCTTACTCGCTCGTGATATTTCTGTGGAAAAAGCATTGAAAAAGGTAGAGCGCGCTTACGCGAAGTTGGATGTGAAATTATAAGGTTTGTTTAACATAAGCATCGTTGAAAACAACGAAAAGTGCGGTCATTTTTTGAGAGGTTTTAAAACCCTTTGAAAATTGACCGCACTTTTAACTGCGTTAATTAAATCGCTTTCTTAATTAGTACAAGCTTAGACGCTTTCACCATTTATTTTTTTAGAGAAACACTGCTGCTCCTTGCTAATCAGGATAGCGCTCATTAAAATCGTAAAGACTATCTAGAAAATCATCAAAATTATTTGCCACAGGTAAAATAAGCCATTTTCCTATTTCATCGTTATATTCATCATGAATAACTAAAGAGATCTTTGGTTCTGATGTTGTGGGGCAATCTCTATAATCAAAACATAACCAGTTTCCTTCAGATGTATGAGCAAATGAATACACATTTTCATATCCATCTTCATCTGAATAAATAAATTGATTGTAAATATTCTCATATTGGGAATTAAACCCATCAAATCCAAATGATGCTAAAGATTCTCGTTCATGATAGGGATCATAGAAATTAAAAGTATCTTGTTCAAACTTAGGATTATTATACCTAGTCATTAATTCTTTATAAGTATTTGAAAGAGTAATGTTAAATATAGATTCAAATTTCAATATATTATTTATATCTCCTTTTCCATCAAAAGACCAAATATCAATATTTCTAAACTTTTCTTTAACGTCCTTCACTTAATGCTCCAACGATGGCGCGCGTTTCCCAACGCGAGCCTAAACATCAATTTCATTTGATTCAGATTTTCACTATTTTTATGAATAATTTCAGTTTGTTTATTTTTAGTTAGATATAAGCACACCTCAGTAGACCTGAGATATTGAGTACCTCATTTAATAAACAATGTTATTTGAGAAAGCTCCTTTAACTCATTAAATTCAAAATGAACATACTTATTATTAATACTATACCTAATCCAATTATCAGAATAAGCTTCAGGCTTTCCAAATTTCACAATTAGATCATTTTGAGTAAATTTATTATCTAACTCCAAAAAAAGCTGTTCTAAAAAAGGGTACTCATAATACTCATTGTTATATTTATTTACATAAAAAAATATAGATTCCCAAAACTCACCATCATTATTATTTTTAGAAAAAACAAAGTCAACTCCTCTTTTAAAAAAGTGAAAATAAGTATGTTGAATATTATCGCATTCAAAATACTCCACTTCAAAATCCGTAGCCACAATAGAAATAGCTTTTAATATTAAGTTACTACCTTGTTTTTCACCCAAAGCATTTAAAAAAATATTTATATCACCCACAAATTTTTTCATTTAATTCCTCTACTTTTATTTCTTATAATAATTTCATTTATTGCCTCTTCAACCGCCAAAGAATCATAACCTTTATCTATTAAAGATTTTCTCATATGATTAATATCACCATCATTTAAAATACAAAAGTGCGGTCAAAATCGCTTGTGTTTTTGACCGCACTTTAATGCTTATTTCTGATTTATCTACCAAACAGCGAAGCCCAAAATCCTTTTTTATTTTCAACTTTCTTTTGCTTCGCTTCTTCCATTCTTTGTTTGACATAATTTACCCAAACTTGATGGGGCGCATCAAAATCAAATGATTTCATAAAATCATAAGGAATTTTATATTCCGCTAATGGATTTATATCAATCAATTCTTTGGGTGCTATAGGACTATCAATACCCAAATCAAAACCGTGGATTGCTGCGATTTTGGCATACATTAAAACTTGCGGTTGCAAGTAAAAATCAAAATGTAAAAGTGTTCCTTTTGCTGCTCGTTTAGCAAGCTTAAGTTCGAGTAATTTATCTAAAGCTTCTTGCATTCCTTTTATATTTTTATCTGCTAGTGCCACATAAAATTCATGATCGGGAATGCGCTTTAAATCGCTACGGGCTTTTTTCTCATCATTTAAGAACGTGAGTGCGCGCTCTTTTAATAATTGCCAATCGCCACTTAACGCCAATAAAGTGTTCGCATTAAAAAAAGGTCTGATATCAGTTCGTTTATAAGGGACTGAAATATCCACAATTTCATCACGATGTTTAATTAAATAATCAATCAACTTTTGATTATCTGAAAG
>NZ_JVHG01000017.1:0-55350 GCF_001055095.1 Parahaemophilus parainfluenzae | reverse complement strand
GTATTATAGGCATTTCAGATGCCTTTGCAAGATCTTTTTGTAAAAAAATGTAAATTTTTTATCGGTTGAAGATCTTTTCGCCTATTCGCACAAAAAATAGATCATTTTTGTTACTTAATTAATCGTTTTGCTATTCTTGGCAAATCTGCAATAGAATCCAAAACATAGTCAGCGAGGTTCTCTCCCTCTTCTGTAATAGGTTTGCCAGTTCGCACTAAAATATTTGTTTTTACTTTTGCGCCGATGCCCGCTTTAAGATCTTCAATCTTATCACCAACCATAATAGATTGTGCCGGATCGATTTTCAGCGCTTTAATCGCCTCTAATAACATACCTGATTTTGGCTTTCTACATGCACAGTCTTCTTTATATTCGCCCTTCCCTTCTGGGTGATGAGGGCAATAGTAGATACCATCTAAATCCACACCACGATCAGCTAACGACCAATCCATCCATTCTGTAAGTTGCAAAAACTGATCTTCTGAAAAATATCCACGAGCAATGCCTGATTGATTGGTCACTAAAACCAAAAGATATCCCATTTCCTTTAATGCTTTTAATGCATCAATACTGCCTTCAATAAATTGGAAATCATCAATTTTATGAACATAACCATGGTCGATATTTAAAGTGCCATCGCGATCTAAAAAAACAGCTTTCTTCATATACTTTCTCATTTATCTTTTTCTAAGAACAAAATTATCCCTTTTATCCTTAATATAAGCAATAATAAGTCATAACTGATCTGTCTAAAAAAGATCCCCGAAGATATTGACACAGCATTCTAGACGTCTAGAATACAAATGAAATTCAAATATTAACTGAGAACAAGGGCTTATATGATTAAGCTAAATAACATTACGAAGATTTTTACACTTCCAGATAAAAAACTGACCGCACTTGATAATGTTTCATTACATGTGCCTAAGGGACAGATTTGTGGTGTCATCGGCGCTTCTGGTGCAGGTAAAAGTACACTTATCCGTTGTGTAAACTTATTAGAAAGACCGACTCACGGTGCTGTACTCATCGATGATGTGGATCTGACTCAGCTTTCTGAAGCAGAATTAGTGAAAACACGCCGCCAAATCGGGATGATTTTCCAACATTTTAATTTGTTGACCTCTCGAACCGTTTTTGAAAACGTTGCATTGCCACTTGAATTAGAAAATAAATCGAAAGCAGAAATTCAAGAAAAAACGACCGCACTTTTAGCGCTTGTAGGATTAAGTGATAAACATAATGTGTATCCTGCTAATCTCTCTGGTGGTCAAAAACAACGAGTAGCGATTGCGCGTGCACTTGCAAGCGATCCAAAAGTCTTACTTTGTGATGAAGCGACTAGCGCATTGGATCCGGCCACAACCCAATCTATTCTAAAATTATTAAAAGAAATTAACCGCACTTTAGGTATTACTATCCTTCTCATTACCCATGAAATGGAAGTCGTAAAACGTATCTGCGATCAAGTTGCGGTAATCGATAAAGGTCGCCTCATTGAACAAGGCACGGTTAGCGAAATTTTCTCTAATCCGAAAACAGAATTGGCTCAAGAGTTTATCAGTTCTACCTTCCACATTACGTTGCCAGAAGAATATTTAGAAAATCTATCTGATACACCAAAACATGCCAAATCGTATCCGATCATCAAATTTGAATTTACTGGTCGTTCCGTCGATGCACCATTGCTTTCTCAAGCATCGAAAAAATTTGGTGTGGAACTCAGTATCTTAACATCACAAATTGATTATGCCGGTGGGGTAAAATTTGGCTTTACCATTGCAGAAGTTGAAGGTGATGAAGATTCGATTACGCAAGCCAAAGTTTATTTAATGGAAAATAACGTTCGAGTAGAGGTGCTAGGCTATGTTCAATGATTTATGGGCAACATTTAGCCAACAATTCCCCGATAATTTTGCGAGTTTATTAACGGTCTCGACCGTTGAAACGGTTTATATGTCGGTATTGTCGACATTAATCGCGGCTTTATTAGGCTTACCACTAGGTTTTTTAACCTTTTTAACCAATAAAGGGGCGATTTTAGAAAACAAAAAACTCAATGCATTTTTAAACGTCATTATCAATATCGGACGCTCAATCCCTTATATTATTTTGTTACTTGCTTTAATTCCACTAACGAGCTGGTTACTCCCTGGCGGCAGTATTGGTTCGAATGCAGCAATCGTGTCATTAAGTGCAGCTGCAACACCATTTTTTGCACGCCTGACGAGCAATGCACTTTTTGAGATACCTACCGGTTTGACTGAAACAGCAAAAGCCATGGGTGCAACCAATTGGCAAATTATTCGTAAATTCTATTTGCCTGAATCCCTACCTACGCTCATTAATGCTATTACGCTCACTTTCGTGACATTAATTGGCTATACCGCAATGGCGGGAACGCAAGGCGGTGGCGGCTTAGGAAGCCTCGCCATTAACTATGGCGTCTATCGTAATATGCCATCGGTAACTTGGGCTGCAACGATTGTTATCGTGATTATCGTGATGCTCAGCCAAAAATTAGGCGACACGCTCGCAAAACGAGTGGATCACCGTTAATTATTTTCTATACCATTTTATTCACAACAAGGAAAAAACATGAAATTAAAAAACTTATTTGCTATCACTGCTATCGCGTCAGCATTAGTATTAACAGGTTGTAAAGAAGAGAAAAAAGCAGATGCAGCATCAACTGCACCTGCACCAACATCAATCAAAGTTGGTGTAATGGCGGGTCCTGAACACCAAGTAGCCGAAACCGCGGCAAAAGTAGCAAAAGACAAATACAACTTAAATGTTGAATTTGTTTTATTCAATGACTACGCATTACCAAATACTGCTGTATCTAAAGGCGATTTAGATGCTAACGCAATGCAACACAAACCTTACTTAGATGAAGATGTAAAAGCGAAGAACTTGAACAACTTAGTGATCGTTGGTAACACCTTTGTTTACCCGCTTGCTGGCTATTCTAAAACCATCAAAAATGTAAATGAATTAAAAGATGGCGCGAAAATTGTGGTGCCAAATGACCCATCAAACCGTGGTCGTGCATTAATCCTTCTTGAGAAACAAGGTTTAATCAAACTTAAAAATTCTAACGATCTTCTTTCAACTGTCGCAGATATCGTTGAAAATCCGAAAAACTTAAAAATTTCTGAAGTAGATACCTCTGTTGCAGCTCGTGCATTAGATGATGTTGATCTTGCTGTTGTAAATAACACTTATGCGGGTCAAGTTGGCTTAAATGCACAAGATAACGGCGTATTCGTAGAAGACAAAGATTCTCCATACGTAAACATCATCGTTGCACGTACTGATAACAAAGACAGCAAAGCGATCCAAGATTTCGTGAAAGCATACCAAACTGAAGAAGTTTACCAAGAAGCGAAAAAACACTTTAAAGATGGTGTTGTAAAAGGCTGGTAATCTTAGCTTAAACTCAATATTTTAAGGCCACCAACAAGGTGGCCTTTTATTGATGAAAAGAAAGTGCGGTCAGTTTTTACAATACTTTTCCAAAAGAAAAATTCATTAAAAACTGACCGCACTTTCTTTATTGAGATAATAAAAAACCCGAGCCTAAACTCGGGTTTTATTTTATCGATTAGCGATTACTCTGCATCATCTGCCATATTAAGCATTTCTGCCAAGTTAGTTGTTGCATCATCTGCTGTCATCACGAATTCATCAGCAATTGCTGCTTCATCGTCTTCAGACAATTTAATCACAACATCGTCTACAATACGTTTTTTGTGACGACCTTGGTGATACGCAAAACCAGTACCAGCAGGGATTAAACGACCTACGATTACGTTCTCTTTCAAGCCTCGTAATTCATCACGTTTACCCGCCACTGCCGCTTCAGTAAGCACGCGAGTGGTTTCTTGGAACGATGCTGCAGAAATGAAGGATTCTGTCGCCAATGACGCTTTGGTAATACCCAGTAATTCACGTTCGAATTCAACTGGTGGTTTACCTTCCGCTTCACGTTTACGGTTAACAATTTTCACGCGAGCCACTTCAACTTGTTCCCCTTCGAGGAATTCGCTGTCATAAGCTTTCGTAATGACTGCTTTACGTAACATTTGACGTACGATAACTTCGATGTGCTTATCGTTAATTTTTACCCCTTGTAAGCGGTAAACTTCTTGTACTTCGTTCACGATATATTCAGTTACAGCACGAACACCGCGTAAACGTAAGATATCGTGTGGAGTCTCTGCACCATCAGAAATCACATCACCACGTTCTACCATCTCACCTTCAAATACGTTGAGTTGACGCCATTTTGGAATCATTTCTTCGTAGATTTCACCTTCAGTTGGGGTGATTAGCAAGCGACGTTTACCTTTGGTTTCTTTACCGAAGGACACGATACCTGAAATTTCTGCCAAGATTGCAGGCTCTTTCGGTTTACGTGCTTCGAATAAGTCAGCAACGCGTGGAAGACCACCAGTAATATCTTTAGTACCCACAGATTCTTGTGGAATACGTGCAAGTGGTTCACCCACTTTCACTTCCGCACCGTCATCTAAACTTACGATTGCTTTACCTGGTAAGAAGTATTGCGCAATAACATCAGTTTCAGGTAAGAAGATATCGTTACCTTTTGCATCAACTAATTTGATGGTTGGACGTAAATCTTTACCTGCTGTTGCACGTTCACCCACATCTTGTACGACGATAGAAGAAAGACCAGTTAATTCATCCGTTTGACGGGTTACAGTTAAACCATCCACGATATCAACGAATTTCACAAAACCAGATACTTCAGAGACAACTGGCATTGTATGAGGATCCCAGTTTGCCACTGTTTCACCCGCTGATACTTCTTGACCATCTGCTTTATTCAACACAGTACCGTAAGGCACTTTATAGTGTTCTTTCGTACGACCAAATTCATCTGTAACGGTTAATTCGGTATTACGAGAAGTTAACACTAATTTACCTTCGTCATTAACAACGAATTTCGCGTTAGCAAGGTGTAAAGTACCGTTGTTTTTGATTTGTACGCTAGACTCTTTAGCTGCTGCAGAAGCTGCACCACCGATGTGGAACGTACGCATGGTTAACTGTGTACCTGGCTCACCGATAGATTGAGCAGCGATAACACCGACTGCCTCACCTTGGTTGATGAGGTGACCACGCGCTAAGTCACGACCGTAACATTTCGCACATACGCCGAAGTCAGTATCACAAGTTACAACAGAGCGAACTTTTACGCTGTCCACTGAGTTTGCATCTAACACATCACAAAGTTTTTCATCTAATAAAGTGTTACGTGCAATTAAGACTTCTTCTGTACCTGGTTTATACACATCTTCAGCCAGAACACGACCTAACACTAATTCGCGAAGTGGAACTTTCTCATCACCACCTTCGATTAATGGGGTCATGACTAAGCCTTCATGCGTACCACAGTCATCTTCAACAATCACTAAGTCTTGTGCTACGTCAACTAAACGACGAGTTAAGTAACCAGAGTTTGCTGTTTTTAATGCGGTATCCGCCAAACCTTTACGCGCACCGTGGGTCGAAATAAAGTACTGAAGTACGTTCAAACCTTCACGGAAGTTCGCTGTAATTGGGGTTTCGATGATCGAGCCATCTGGACGCGCCATCAAACCACGCATACCTGCTAACTGACGAATCTGAGCTGCAGAACCACGAGCACCAGAGTCAGCCATCATAAAGATGCTGTTGAAAGAAGCTTGTTTCTCAGGATTACCTTCACGGTTGATAACTTCTTCCTGAGATAAGTTTTCCATCATTGCTTTCGCTACACGCTCATTTGCTGCAGCCCAAATATCGATGACTTTGTTATAACGCTCACCCGCTGTTACAAGACCAGATTGGAACTGTTCTTGAATTTCAGCCACTTCAGCTTCCGCTGCAGAAATAATTTCGTATTTTTTCTCTGGGATAACCATATCGTCGATACCCACAGAAGAACCTGAACGTGCCGCATAAGCAAAACCGGTATACATAATATGGTCAGCAAACATTACCGCTTCTTTCAAACCTAAACGACGATAAGCTTCGTTGATAAGTTTAGAAATTGCTTTTTTACCTAATGTTTGGTTGAACAATGAATAAGGCATACCTTTTGGCGCGATCATCCATAAGATTGCACGACCGATAGTGGTATCGGTTAATGTGGTTTTCTCTTCGAATTCACCAGCTTCATTTTTCACATATTCAGTAATACGTACTTTAACGCGAGAATGTAATTCTGCTTCACCTGTGCGATAGGCTTTTTCAGCTTCACGCGGATCTTGCAATAACATGCCTTCACCTTTACCGTTCACTTTTTCACGGGTCATATAGTAAAGACCTAACACCACGTCTTGTGATGGAACGATAATAGGATCACCGTTTGCTGGTGAAAGTACGTTGTTGGTTGACATCATTAACGCACGCGCTTCTAACTGAGCTTCAAGTGTTAATGGTACGTGAACCGCCATTTGGTCACCATCGAAGTCCGCGTTGAACGCCGCACAAACAAGTGGGTGTAACTGGATTGCTTTACCTTCGATTAGAAGTGGTTCGAACGCTTGGATACCTAAACGGTGAAGTGTCGGTGCACGGTTCAATAGAATTGGGTGCTCACGAATAACTTCTGCCAAGATATCCCAAACGATCGCGTCTTCACGCTCAACCATTTTCTTCGCCGCTTTGATTGTAGTTGCATAACCACGGCTTTCTAATTTTGCGTAGATAAACGGACGGAATAATTCCAATGCCATTTTCTTCGGTAAACCACATTGGTGTAAGTGCAAGTATGGACCTACAGTGATTACAGAACGGCCTGAATAGTCAACACGTTTACCTAATAAGTTTTGACGGAAACGACCTTGTTTACCTTTGATCATATCCGCAAGTGATTTTAATGGACGACGATTAGAACCTGTAATCGCACGACCACGACGACCATTATCTAATAACGCATCAACAGATTCTTGTAACATACGTTTTTCGTTGCGCACGATAATATCAGGTGCGATTAAATCTAATAAACGTTTTAAACGATTGTTACGGTTGATTACGCGACGATATAAATCGTTCAAGTCAGAAGTTGCGAAACGACCACCATCTAATGGTACTAACGGACGTAAATCCGGTGGAAGTACTGGTAATACAGTCATCACCATCCACTCTGGTTTGTTACCAGATTGTTGGAACGCTTCTAATAATTTTAAGCGTTTAGTGATTTTCTTACGTTTTGTTTCAGAGTTAGTTTCTTGTAACTCTTCACGTAATTTTTCACATTCCACTTCAAGATCAATACCTTTAAGTAAATCTTGAATTGCTTCAGCACCCATTTTCGCTTCGAATTCATCTTGCCAACGGTCTTCTGCATCAAGGAATTGTTCTTCAGTTAATAACTGTCCACGTTCCAAATCGGTCATACCCGGTTCGGTTACGATATACATTTCAAAGTAAAGCACACGCTCAATATCACGTAACGGCATATCAAGTAATAAACCGATACGGGACGGAAGTGATTTTAAGAACCAAATGTGTGCAACTGGACAAGCCAATTCAATGTGACCCATACGTTCACGACGCACTTTAGTTTGTGTTACTTCAACACCACATTTTTCACAAATCACACCACGGTGTTTTAAGCGTTTATATTTACCGCATAAACATTCGTAATCTTTTACTGGCCCGAAAATACGTGCACAGAAAAGACCGTCACGCTCAGGTTTGAACGTACGATAGTTGATTGTTTCAGGTTTTTTAACTTCACCAAATGACCAAGAACGGATCATGTCTGGAGAAGCTAACCCAATTTTAATCACATCAAAATCTTCACTGGTTTTTGATTGTGCTTTTAAAAACTTAACTAAGTCTTTCACAAATAGTCTCCTGTCGGAGTTAAGGGTTTCAAAGTGCGGTCAAAAATATTTTGTTTTTTAACCGCACTTCGGCGATTTCTTCCTTTTGCTTCCCCTGCGTACAGGGGAAGACCGGTTTGTCGATTACTCTTCGTCTAGCTCGATATTCAAACCAAGTGAACGGATTTCTTTCATAATTACGTTGAAAGATTCCGGTGTACCCGGATCCATTTGTTGGTTGCCACCGACGATGTTTTTATACATCTTCGTACGACCGTTCACATCATCGGATTTCACGGTTAACATTTCTTGTAAGGTGTAGGCCGCACCATATGCTTCAAGTGCCCATACCTCCATCTCACCGAAACGTTGACCACCGAATTGTGCTTTACCACCAAGTGGTTGTTGAGTAACAAGACTATAAGAACCCGTTGAACGAGCATGCATTTTGTCATCAACTAAGTGGTTTAATTTGAGCATGTACATATAACCTACGGTTACTGGACGCTCGAATTTCTCACCTGTACGGCCATCATATAATGTGATCTGACCTGAAGTTGGTAAGCCACCAAGTTTCAACATTTCTTTGATTTCTTGCTCATCCGCACCATCAAATACTGGTGTTGCTACCGGTAAACCTTTACGTAGGTTTTCTGCTAAACGCATGATTTCGTCATCACTAAAGGTGCTTAAATCCACTTTTTGTGCGCCATGACCTAAATCGTATGCTTTTTGCATATAGCCACGAAGTTTCTCAACATCTTGTTTTTGTTTGATCATCGCATTGATTTGATCACCGATACCTTTCGCCGCTAAGCCTAAGTGGGTTTCTAAGATCTGACCGATGTTCATACGAGACGGTACGCCCAGTGGGTTCAATACGATTTCAACCGGTTGGCCGTTTTCATCGTATGGCATATCTTCCACAGGGTTGATTTTTGAGATAACACCTTTGTTACCGTGACGACCCGCCATTTTATCACCCGGTTGGATGTGACGTTTCACCGCTAGGTAAACTTTAACCACTTTTAACACGCCTGGTGCTAGGTCATCGCCTTTAATGATTTTCTTACGTTTTACTTCAAGTTTGTGTTCAAACTCTTTACGTAATTCTTCATATTGCTCAGCAAGCTGTTCTAATTGGTTTTGTTTTTCTTCATCTGAAATGGTTTGTTCTAACCATTTGGTGCGATCCATTTTATCTAATTGAGCCGCATCAATACCGCCAGCGATAAGTACATTACGCACACGAGCAAACAAGCCAGCTTCTAAGATTTCCAATTCATCAGAAAGGTCTTTCTTAGCTTGTTTTAACTGCATTTCTTCAATTTCTAATGCACGCTTGTCTTTTTCTACGCCATCACGGGTGAAGACTTGAACGTCAATTACAGTACCGCTTACACTATTTGGTACACGTAATGAAGAGTCTTTCACGTCAGATGCTTTTTCACCGAAGATTGCACGTAACAATTTTTCTTCTGGTGTTAATTGCGTTTCGCCTTTAGGGGTTACTTTACCGACTAAGATGTCACCACCTTTCACTTCAGCACCCACATAAACGATACCTGATTCATCCAATTTGCTTAATGCAGATTCACCTACGTTCGGAATATCTGCAGTGATTTCTTCAGAACCTAATTTAGTATCACGCGCCACACAAGATAATTCTTGAATGTGGATTGTCGTGAAGCGGTCTTGTTGTACAACACGCTCAGAAACTAACATTGAGTCTTCGAAGTTATAACCGTTCCAAGGCATGAACGCCACACGGATATTTTGACCTAATGCTAATTCACCTAAGTCTGTCGAAGGACCATCTGCTAAGACTTCACCACGGTTAATTGGATCGCCTAAATTCACACAAGGAATTTGGTTGATACACGTATTTTGGTTAGAACGGGTGTATTTAATTAAGTTATAAATATCGATACCCGCTTCGCCAGCTACGGTTTCATCTTCATTTACTTTGATAACGATACGAGAAGCATCAACGTATTGAACTGTACCGCCACGTTTCGCTACAACCGCCACACCTGAGTCAAGTGCGATTGGTTTTTCCATACCTGTACCCACTAACGGCTTATCAGCACGTAAAGTCGGAACCGCTTGACGTTGCATGTTCGCACCCATTAAGGCACGGTTCGCATCGTCATGCTCTAAGAATGGAATTAACGCTGCTGCCACAGATACCACTTGTTGGGTTGAAACGTCCATATAGTGAATTTCTTCTGGTTTATAAAGACCAGATTCACCACGTTCACCACGAGCAGTAACAAATGCATCTGTAAAGCGATTGTTCTCATCAAGATTTGAGTTCGCCTGGGCAATGATGTAGTTTGCTTCATCAATTGCAGATAAATATTCGATTTCTTCGGTTACTTGACCATCAACTACTTTACGATATGGGGTTTCTAAGAAACCATAATCGTTCGTACGAGCAAACGCAGAAAGTGAGTTGATCAAACCGATATTTGGACCTTCAGGGGTTTCAATTGGACATAAACGACCATAGTGAGTGTTATGTACGTCACGCACCTCAAAGCCAGCACGTTCACGCGTTAAACCGCCTGGACCTAATGCAGAAATACGACGTTTGTGTGTTACTTCTGATAATGGGTTGTTCTGGTCCATGAATTGCGAAAGTTGTGAAGAACCAAAGAATTCTTTCACTGCCGCAGAAATTGGTTTTGGATTAATTAAGTCTTGTGGCGTGATCGCATCTAAATCGCCTAAAGATAAACGCTCTTTAACGGCTCTTTCTACACGAACTAAACCAATACGGAATTGGTTTTCTGCCATTTCACCCACAGAACGAATACGACGGTTACCCAAGTGGTCGATATCATCCACTTCACCACGACCATTACGGATATCGATGAGTTTTTTCATTACACGAATGATATCGTCGTTACTTAAAATACCCGTACCCTCGCCTTCAGGAATACCTAATGAGCGATTAAACTTCATACGACCTACTGCAGATAAATCATAACGTTCTGCAGAGAAGAATAAGTTATTGAATAACGCTTCTGAAGATTCTGGTGTAGGTGGTTCACCTGGACGCATCATACGATAGATTTCATATAATGCACTTACACGATCGTAAGTTGGATCAACACGTAATGTTTCAGAAATATACGGACCGTAATCTAAATCATTAGTGAATAATGTTTCGATCACTTTATAGCCTGCTTGCGATAATTTCGCTAACACTTCTAAAGAAATCTCACCATTTGCTGGGCAAATAATTTCACCTGATTCAAGATCAACATAATCTTTCGCTGCGACTTTGCCTGCGATATATTCAGTTGGCACTTCAACTTGTGTCACATTATCTTTTTCTAATGCTTTGATGTGACGAGCAGTGATACGACGACCGCGTTCTACATAGACTTTGCCATTTGCTTCAATATCAAACGTCGCCGTTTCACCACGTAAACGTTCTGGCACTAATGTCATGAGTAATTTATTGCCAGCGATCTCGAAAGTTACTTTGTCGAAGAATAAGTTTAAGATTTCTTCAACGGTGTAACCTAGCGCACGTAAAATAATGGTTGCCGGTAATTTACGACGACGGTCAATACGCGCATATAAGTTATCTTTTGGATCAAATTCGAAATCTAACCAAGAACCACGGTAAGGAATTATGCGTGCGTTATAAAGCACTTTACCTGAAGAGTGTGTTTTACCTTTGTCAGAATCAAAGAATACGCCTGGGCTACGGTGTAATTGTGAAACGATAACACGCTCAGTACCATTGATGACAAAGGTACCGTTGTCAGTCATTAATGGGATTTCACCCATATATACTTCGCTTTCTTTAATGTCTTTGACTGCGCGTGATGAAGATTCTTTATCGTAGCTAACTAAACGTAATTTTACACGTAAACCTGCTGCATAAGTTGAACCACGAATTTGACATTCACGTACATCAAATTCAGGTTCTTCTAAACGGTAATCAACATATTGTAATTCTGTATAACCGTTATTGCTTACGATTGGAAAAACAGAACGGAATGCAGCTTCTAAGCCTTGTTGACCTTCAGGATCTTTTTGAATAAATTTATCAAAAGAATCTAATTGGATAGTTAATAAATAAGGTACATTTAAAACTTGCGGACGTTTGCCGAAGTCTTTACGAATTCGTTTTTTCTCAGTATAGGAGTAACCCATTATTGGTTTTCCTCTGTAAATTTTAGTGAGACCGAGTTGATATAAAAAAAGTGCGGTCAAATTAATTGACGTTTTTTATTTATATCGGAGATTGACGCCGTTTCGGATACCGCACTCTGAACCTTACTTCTGTAGTGGGCTACTTAAATTAAAACGTCTGATTAATTTAAGTGGAAACAGATACCATTAAACGGAAAATGCCTATCTGTTTTTTTGTGCTGTTTTTGATAGCACAAAATGGCTGATGGTAAACCACCAGCCATTAAGCCTGAGAAACAGGACATAAGTGAATCAAAAATTATTTGATTTCTACTTTTGCACCAGCTTCTTCTAATTCTTTCTTAAGTGCTTCAGCTTCTTCTTTAGAAACGCCTTCTTTTAAGTTAGCTGGAGCAGATTCAACTAAGTCTTTAGCTTCTTTTAAGCCTAAACCAGTTGCACCACGTACTGCTTTGATAACTGCTACTTTGTTAGCACCAGCTTCAGCAAGAACTACGTCGAATTCAGTTTTTTCTTCTGCCGCTGCTGCTGCACCGCCAGCTGCTGGAGCTGCTGCTACTGCTGCTGCAGAAACGCCGAATTTTTCTTCCATCGCTGCGATTAATTCAACGATTTCAGTTACAGATTTAGAAGCGATCGCTTCAATGATTTGTTCGTTAGTTAATGACATAACAATCAATTCCTAAAATTAATAAAGTTAAATGAAGTAAGAAACGCTTAATGATTAAGCTGCTTCTTGTAATTTGTCGCGTAATGCCGCAAAAGTGCGAACAAGTTTGCCTGCCGCAGCTTCTTTCATTGTGCCCATTAAACGTGCAATTGCTTCTTCGTAAGTTGGTAATGTTGCTAAGAATTCAACATCTTGGATCTTACCTTCAAAGGCTGCACCTTTAATTTCAAACTTATCGTTTGCTTTAGCAAAATCTTTGAACAAACGTGCTGCTGCACCTGGGTGTTCATTAGAGAATGCGATAAGTGTTGGACCTACAAACGTATCTTGTAAGCATTCGAAATCAGTGCCTTCAACCGCACGACGTAATAAAGTATTACGAACAACGCGCATTGTTACACCAGCTTCACGAGCTGCTTTACGTAATTCAGTCATTTTATCAACAGTTACACCACGAGAGTCCGCGATTACTGCTGAAAGTGCACCTTTGGCTGCTTCATTTACTTCGGCAACAATTGCTTGTTTGTCTTGAAGATTTAATGCCATTGGCTTTTAGCTCCTGAATACACTCCGATTTCTCGGAATTAATTTACCTCATCGAAAGAGTTATCTTTCAGACTAGGACGACTTCGGTGCCCAGAAGCAAGAAATATTCTTATTCTGTTCACCATCTACGTAGGATTATTAAGACGATTATTGCTAACCATTCCCTACGGTCTTGGACGGGGCTTGAATAGGTCAAGCACCAACCAGAAATTTTACGCTAAGCGTAATTTAGGAGCGAGATTATAGTGATTAATCTCGCTCTTGTAAAGTCTATTGTAGAAAAAATCTGCAGATTTTAACCGCACTTTCCTATTATTTTCTTACCGCAATCGCTTCGATTTCTAAGCCAACATCTTTTGGCAAGCGAGCAACTTCCACGCAAGAACGAGCAGGGAAATTCGGGTGATTATTTTCTTTAAAGAATTTCTCATACTCTGCATTTACTGCTGCAAAATCATTAAGATCTTTCACAAACACAGTAGTTTTCACAATATCACCCACTTTCAAACCAGCCTGTTCAATAATGGCTTTCACGTTTTCTAACGATTGACGCGCCTGAGCTACAATATCTTTTGGCACTTCACCCGTTGCTGGATTAACCGGGATTTGACCTGATGTTAAAACTAAATTACCTAAATCTACTGCTTGAACATAAGGACCGATTGCGGCTGGGGCTTTTTCTGTATGAATGATTTTAGTCATGATATTCTCCTTTAATATTGACGTATAAATACGCTTGCTATCCTAACATATAAGTGACTTTATCGCTTATACGAGTATTCTTAATCAATCTCTTTTAATACATCATCAGACAATTCTTTCTGTGAGCTTTCTTTTACTTTGCCATCATTTACTTTAAATTCTAAATTCTGATAATACGCTTCGCGGAAAGTAACATAAGGATCTTGCGCTTGATTGAGCAATTCTGTTTGATCCAATGTTTTCGAGCGTTTATCTACGGCTTGCACACCATATTTCACCAGTGACCATGGACCGCCTACCCAATTCCAGAACGGATAAGTATAAGCCGCATCGACCACTGCACCGGTTAATTGACGAGGTGTTGTTGCATTATAAATTGGCAATACAATATAAGTGCCCGCATCTACACCGTAGGTGCCCAATGTTTCACCAAAACTGCGTTGATCATAAACCTGCAAGTCTTTGCTTGCACTGGCAAAATCAAATAAACCACCAATACCAAAGGTGGAGTTAATCCAGAAACGGTTGAAGTGAACAAAGGCTTTTTTCGGTTCACCTTCTAATAAACGGTTAACAAAGCTCACTGGCTCATCTAAGTTATTTGCCACATTGGATAAACCTTTTGTGACCGGTGTCGGCACGTAATCACGCCAGCCTTTCGCTGCAGGTTCTAACACATAGCGGTCCATGACTTTATAGTTAAAATCAAACATCGTGCGGTTAAAACTTTCTAATTTATCATTGCGTTCACCATCTGCTTTTGTTGCACAACCTGTTAATACAGCTGTTGCCATTAAGCCGACCGCAAGTAAAGGTGTTTTTTTCATTCCACTTTCCTATCACAAAAAATTGTCTTTATTCTAACCAACTTGAAAGATAAATACAAAAAATTTATTAAAACCTAGAGATGACTTTTCTGTTAGCTATGTTTAATCATGGTGCTTTTTAGTTTTCAAAAATGACTTTTGTTCCCGACATAAATAAAAATGCCACCTTTCGGTGGCATTCTTTGCAATATAGATTAATTATTCAGTTGCATTTTTTAATGGAATTTCTGCATCTGGCTCGCGAGTAATACGGTTACGTAAATCACGACGAATAATCTCAATTGTCCAGAACCAGAAAATGTGTCCTACCAATTCAGAAATATGTTCATATAACGGCCATTCTGCAACAGGTGGTGTTAAACCCAATGCAGGGAAAGTGATGTAGTGCACACAAATATCTGCGATTAAACCTGCACCAATACCTTGCCAGAATTTGATTTTAGGGAAACGTTCTGCCACTAAACAGTAAGCAATAGCAAATACTAATGAGAAAGTAATGTGAGTCACGCCAATCCAGTCAAAACCATGATCTGCAAAAGTAAATGCTGCTTGAGTTGGATCAATACCTAAATAATCACGTAAGAATACGTGTGGTGGGTTTAAAAACGCACGTGAACATACTTGAAGAATTTGATCTTGGCTTAAACCTGTGATGTCTACTTTACATGCTGCTGCGAAGAAATCGATTGGACTACGCGGTGGGAATGGATGCTCAGCACCCCATTTTACGAATGCAGAAATTAAACCTGCAATAATACCAACAAAAATCGCTACGCCATAACGACGACGATTAGCAGGAGTTTGTTCAAAAATACCTGACATATATTTGCTCCGAAAAAAGAAAAAAAATGACCGCACTTTGTATCAAAAGTCGCGGTTCCCATTTTGCTTTAGCAAAACTTGCCTTTGATTTTCAATGACTTTGGCTTGTTAGTCAAGAACTAATTATTAAGAGTTAGAATATTTTATGATAAGAATAAAAAATGCGGTTATTTCTAACCGCACTTTCATATTTTTAAAATTAAAGTTTTGCTGAAAGCATTGCTTCTAATTTCTCTTGGTCAACTGCAAATTTGCGAATCCCCTCTGCCAATTTCTCAACAGCCATCGCATCGCTGTTATGTTGCCAGTAGAATTCAGCTTCAGTTAATGGTTGAGGTTTCGCTTTTACTTCACCTTTGTAATCTAGTTTACGTACAAGTGCGGTTGAATTTTCTTGTAATTCTTTAAGTAAAGCGGGTGCGATAGTTAAACGATCACAACCTGCTAATTCAATAATTTCACCGACATTACGGAAACTTGCCCCCATTACCACTGTTTTATAACCGTATTCTTTGTAGTAGTTATAAATTTTGGTTACAGAAATAACACCTGGGTCTTCTGCTGGAGCATATTCTTTTTTATCAGTATTTGCTTTGTACCAGTCTAAGATACGACCGACGAATGGTGAAATTAAATAAACCCCCGCTTCAGCACATGCACGAGCTTGCGCTTCGGAGAATAATAAGGTTAAGTTACAGTTAATGCCTTCTTTTTCAAGAATTTCTGCTGCACGAATACCTTGCCATGTTGAAGCAATTTTGATCAAAATACGATCATTTGAAATACCTGCCGCATTATAAAGTGCGATAAGTTTACGTGCTTTTTCAACGGTTGCTTGAGTATCGTAAGAAAGACGTGCATCCACTTCAGTTGAAATACGTCCTGGGACAATTTTTAAAATTTCTAAACCGATGTTTACCGCTAATTTATCTTCTGCATCAATTAATTGTTGTGCTTTATCCGCACTTTGAGCTTTAGCATAAGTAATCGCTTCATCAATTAATGGTGCATATTGTGGTAATGCTGAAGCACTTAAAATTAAAGATGGGTTTGTTGTTGCATCTTGTGGTTGGTATTTTTTAATTGCATCAATATCGCCCGTATCAGCCACGACGACGGTCATACTACGAAGTGAATCTAACTGAGTTGTCATTATATTCTCCTTGAATGGATTTGTTTGAATTCAACTGCCTTACGATAGCATAATTAGCTTTAAAAGGGTAATTCGTCCAGGAAAATATTTACGATAGGAAAAACCAATACATTCTCGATTTCCTCTCTCACATCATCACTTTTAGCAATTTTTTCGTAATTTATTAGATACAAATCACAAAACGTTATTTTTCTTTAAATAATCACCTTACAAATCTTTACAAACATGAATTTTTGAGCTAATAAGAGAAGGACTCTTTATAAAAATATCGCCTAATGACAAGGAGGCTCAAATGCAACACAAACTACTTTTCTCTGCAATTGCTCTTGCTCTTTCCTATTCTGCGCAAGCAGTTATAGTACCTGAGGGAACGCAATTAGATGAAAAACAACATATCGTGATCAATAACGGGGCCGAACCACAAAGTTTTGACCCACAAAAAACTGAAGGTGTACCTGAATCTACCGTTGCTTATCAATTACTTGAAGGCCTCGTCACCTCAGACTCTGAAGGTAAACTTCAACCGGGTGTAGCTGAAAGCTGGGAAAACACACCAGACTTTAAAACGTGGACATTCCATTTACGTAAAGATGCCAAATGGTCAAATGGTGATCCCGTTACCGCGCACGATTTCGTGTTTGCTTGGCGTCGTTTAGTGGATCCTGCAACAGCAGCCCCTTATGCAAGTTACTTAAGTTATTTACAAGTGAAAAATGCACAAGACATCATTGACGGTAAGAAAAAACCGGCTGAATTAGGTGTTGAAGCAAAAGATGATTACACCTTTGTGGTTCATGCAACCAATCCTGTGCCTTATGCAGTCAGTTTAACGACTCACCAATCCTTATTGCCATTACCACAAAAAGTGGTCGAAAAATTGGGTGATGCATGGGTTAAAAAAGAAAACTACGTGGGTAATGGTGCCTATAAACTGACTAACCACATCATTAACGAAAAAATTGAATTTGAACGCAACCCACTTTATTGGAACGATAAAGAAACCGTAATCAATAGCGCGACATTCCTCGCTATTGAGAACCCAAGCACCGATGTAGCGCGTTATCGTGCAGGTGATTTAGACATGACCAATTATGGTTTACCGCCAGAACAATTCGCTAAATTACAAAAAGAATTGCCAGGTGAAGTATACATTACTCGTACCCTAGCAACTTATTCTTATGAATTAAACAATAAGAAAGCGCCTTTTGATAACGTGAATATTCGTAAAGCCTTGAACTTATCCCTTGATCGTAATGTGATCACCGATAAAGTATTGGGCCAAGGTCAAACACCAACCTATGTGTTTACCCCAACTTACATTGAAGAAGGTCATCTCATTCAACAACCTGCTTATTCAAAAGAACCGATGGCACAACGTAATGAAGAAGCCATTAAACTCTTAGAAGAAGCTGGTTACAGCAAAGCGAATCCGTTGAAATTCACCATTCTTTACAATACCAATGAAAACCACAAAAAAGTGGCTATCGCTGCAGCATCCATGTGGAAAGCGAACACCAAAGGTTTAATTGATGTGAAATTAGAAAACCAAGAGTGGAAAACTTACATTGATAGCCGTCGTGCGGGTCGTTACGACGCGGCACGTGCAGGATGGAATGCGGATTACAACCAAGCCACAACATTCGGCAACTATTTCTTATCTAATTCGAGTAACAATACCGCGAAATATGCGAACCCTGAATACGATAAAGCCATTGCTGAATCTTATGTTGCAACGGATGCGGAAGGACGTGCAAAAGCCTACGCGAAAGCTGAAGAAATTCTTGCAAAAGATTTCGGTATCGTACCAATCTTTAACTATGTGAATCCACGCTTAGTGAAACCTTACGTAAAAGGTTATTCAGGCAAAGATCCGCAGGATCACATCTACTTACGCAACCTTTATATTATTAAACATTAATTCGTTGCTAGTATTTAAGTGCGGTTAAAAATCGTCGCGTTTTTTGACCGCACTTTTCGCCCATTTTGGTTGGAGTTATTATGCTCAAGTTTATTTTTAAACGGCTGTTGGAAGCCTTGCCAACGCTGTTTATTTTGATTACTTTTTCTTTCTTTTTGATGCGTCTCGCCCCTGGCAGCCCGTTCACTTCTGAACGCGCTTATCCGCCAGAAGTCATGGCTAATATCGAAGCGAAGTATCATTTAAATGAACCATTATATAAACAATATTTCCTTTATTTAGAAAATCTTTCCAAAGGAGATTTTGGTCCCTCTTTTAAATATAAAGACCAATCAGTGAATGATTTAATCGCGTCTGCTTTCCCGGTTTCCATTAAATTGGGAATGGTGGCCTTCGCCTTTGCTGTCGTATTAGGGGTAACCGCGGGTACGCTCGCTGCGCTCAATCAAAATAGCCGTTGGGATTATATTTTGATGAGTTTCTCGATGCTTGGGGTCATAATGCCAAGCTTTGTCTTCGCACCAGTCTTGGTGCTGATTTTCGCCATT
Organism: Parahaemophilus parainfluenzae; assembly: GCF_001055095.1. Classification (GTDB taxonomy): domain Bacteria; phylum Pseudomonadota; class Gammaproteobacteria; order Enterobacterales; family Pasteurellaceae; genus Haemophilus_D; species Haemophilus_D parainfluenzae_Z. The sequence continues at coordinate 36,147 of NZ_JVHG01000017.1, read as the reverse complement.
TATTTGGGGTGGTTACCCGCTGGCGGTTGGAATGGCGGTTCAGCAATGTACATTATTTTACCCGTAGCCTCCTTAACTATCGCTTATGTTGCAGGGATTGCGCGTATCATGCGTGGCTCGATGATTGAAGTGCTGCACTCCAACTTTATTCGTACCGCCAAAGCTAAAGGACTTTCTACTTCGAGAATCATTTTAAAACATGCTTTGCGTCCCGCACTTTTACCCGTGATAACCTATTTGGGGCCAGCTTTTGTGGGGATTATTACTGGCTCAATGGTCATCGAAAGCGTATTTGGTTTACCTGGCATGGGGTTATTATTTGTAAACGGCGCATTGAACCGCGATTATTCTTTAGTTTTGAGCCTCACTATCTTAGTGGGCACATTAACCATTTTATTTAATGCGATTGTGGATATTTTATACGCCATCATCGATCCAAAAATTCGTTATTAAGGATAAGTTATGACAGATTATCGTACTCAGCCGATTAATCAGAAAAATGCGGATTTTGTGGAACAAGTGGCTGACCGTATTGAAGAAATGCAACTGGAAGGCCGCAGTCTATGGCAAGATGCGAAACGCCGTTTTTTCCGCAACAAAGCGGCCGTTGCCAGTCTGATTATTTTGGCGTTTATTATTATATTTATCACCGTAGCGCCTTGGTTCTTCCCATTTACCTATGAAGATACCGATTGGAATATGATGAGCGCTGCACCAACAATGGAAGGCTATCACTTCTTCGGTACCGATGCCTCGGGTCGAGACTTGTTGGTACGCACCGCTATCGGTGGGCGTATTTCCTTATTGGTCGGTATTGCGGGTGCTTTCATTTCCGTGACTATCGGCACAATTTATGGGGCGATTTCCGGTTATGTAGGCGGCAAAACAGATATGTTAATGATGCGTTTTTTAGAGATTCTCAGCTCATTTCCATTTATGTTTTTCGTGATTTTGTTGGTGACGCTTTTTGGCCAAAACATTTTCTTAATTTTTATCGCTATCGGTGCCATTGCTTGGCTTGGTCTTGCACGTATCGTGCGTGGACAAACGCTCAGCCTAAAAAATAAAGAATTCGTCGAAGCCGCCATCGTTTGTGGCGTACCTCGTCGCCAAATCATTTTGAAACACATTATTCCGAATGTATTAGGCTTAGTAGCAGTTTACGCCTCGCTTGAAGTACCTGGACTCATTCTATTTGAATCATTCTTAAGCTTCTTAGGATTAGGAACTCAAGAACCGATGAGTAGCTGGGGAGCACTCTTAAGTGATGGTGCTGCACAAATGGAAGTGTCGCCTTGGTTATTAATTTTCCCGGCATTTTTCCTTTGCCTTACCCTATTTTGTTTTAACTTTATCGGTGACGGGTTGCGTGATGCACTCGATCCGAAAGATAGATAGGAGCGAATCATGAATCCTTTATTAGATGTAAAAAATCTCTACGTTCGCTTCAAAACACCGGATGGTGTCGTCACAGCGGTGAATGATTTAAACTTCACGCTTAATGCTGGAAGCACGCTCGGCATCGTGGGTGAAAGTGGTTCAGGCAAATCACAAACGGCCTTTGCTTTAATGGGCTTATTGGCGGCCAATGGTACAGTGGAAGGTTCCGCAATCTTTGAAGGTAAAGAATTGGTTAATTTACCGAAGGCTGAATTGAATAAAATCCGTGCCGAACAAATTTCCATGATTTTCCAAGACCCGATGACCTCTCTCAACCCTTACATGAAAATCGGTGAACAACTCATGGAAGTCCTGCAGTTGCACAAGGGCTATGATAAACAAACCGCCTTTGCCGAATCTGTAAAAATGTTGGATGCAGTTAAAATGCCAGAAGCAAAAAAACGCATGGGCATGTATCCTCATGAATTTTCGGGTGGTATGCGTCAACGCGTGATGATTGCGATGGCCTTATTATGCCGTCCAAAACTACTCATTGCAGATGAACCAACTACCGCTTTAGATGTGACCGTTCAAGCGCAAATCATGACTTTATTAAATGAGTTAAAACGTGAGTTTAATACCGCGATTATTATGATCACTCACGATTTAGGTGTGGTAGCGGGTATCTGCGATCAAGTCATGGTGATGTATGCAGGGCGAACCATGGAATACGGCACAGCGGAACAAATTTTCTATCATCCGACTCATCCTTATTCCATTGGCTTAATGGATGCGATTCCTCGCTTAGACAGCAATGAAGAACACTTGGTCACCATTCCTGGCAATCCACCGAATTTATTGCATTTGCCAAAAGGTTGTCCATTCTCACCTCGTTGCCAATTTGCTACCGAACAATGCCAAACTGCGCCAAAACTGACTACATTTAATCATGGTCAATTACGCAATTGTTGGTTACCCGCGGAGAAATTTAACCTATGACAGTCTCAAACAACAAAGAATTACTCCTTGAAGTCAATCACTTAGGCGTCAGTTTTAAAATTAAAAATGATAAATCCCTTTTCTTCGCCAAACCGCAAACCTTAAAAGCGGTGAAGGATGTCTCTTTTAAACTTTACGCAGGTGAAACCCTCGGTGTAGTAGGTGAATCCGGTTGCGGTAAATCCACGCTTGCACGCGCTATTATCGGTTTAGTCGAAGCGAGCGAAGGGGAAATCTTGTGGCTTGGTAAAAATTTACGAAAACAATCAGCCAAACAATGGAAAGAAACGCGTAAAAATATCCAAATGATTTTCCAAGATCCGCTCGCCTCTCTCAATCCGCGAATGAATATTGGCGAAATCATTGCTGAGCCATTAAAGATCTACCAACCTCACTTAAGCGCCGCTGAAGTGAAAGAAAAAGTGCAAGCAATGATGTTGAAAGTCGGGCTTTTACCCAACTTGATTAACCGCTATCCGCATGAGTTTTCGGGTGGCCAATGTCAGCGTATCGGTATCGCTCGCGCATTAATCATTGAGCCGAAAATGATCATTTGTGATGAGCCCGTTTCTGCGTTAGATGTGTCGATTCAGGCTCAAGTGGTAAATTTATTGAAATCCCTGCAAAAAGAAATGGGGCTTTCCTTAATTTTCATCGCTCATGATTTGGCGGTGGTAAAACACATTTCTGACCGCGTATTGGTGATGTATTTAGGCAATGCCATGGAATTAGGCAGCGATGAGGAGGTATATAACAATACCAAACATCCTTATACCAAAGCCTTAATGTCTGCAGTTCCGATTCCCGATCCGAAATTGGAACGCAATAAGTCCATCGAATTACTTGAAGGTGATTTGCCTTCGCCAATTGATCCGCCGTCTGGTTGCGTGTTCCGTACTCGCTGCCTAAAAGCCGATGAAAATTGTGCGAAACAAAAACCACCTTTCACCAGCCAAAACAACAGCCATTTTGTGGCTTGTTTGAAAGTCTTATAAAACAAAAAGTGCGGTCAAAATTCACCGCACTTTTTACTTTTACAATCCTAACTTTTCTTCGATTACTTTGGCCAAATCATCTAGCATCGCATAACGCTTGCGATACATGGAACGTTTTTTACTCGGTACACCATCAAGATTTCTATCTATTTCTAAAGGTAATTCCCAATAGTCCTCCAACTGTCCACCTGATTCAGCAAAAATCGCATCATAATCTACGACATAATGTGAACTTTGAATAAAACGCGATTTATTTTGATATTTTTGTGGAATGCCCAATAACGTCTTAAAACCCAACGCTTTCGTCAATGCTTTCATCGTTTCCACCATCAAATAAGCAGGGCGCAAACCATGACAAGTTTTTGTGAGTTGCTTCACCATCTCTTTAGAACCCTCAAAATTGGGCCCCTGCACCACAGAAATAAGCAATGACTCGTCAAGTTTGGCAAAAGTAAGCAAATACACTAATTCATTACGTGGTTTATGCCATAACTCCAATACCCAATAGCCTTCCATTGGTTGGTGTGTGGTCATCGACAATATCATTTCAAAATCAGGAATCACTTCACCAAAACTTAATGACGTTTTATAAATAGGTGCTGAAAGTGCGCTCAATTTTTTAGGTAAAAAAAGTAGATTATCGCAGATAGCTTGGAAACGCTGTTTACTGTTAAAACGTTTATCTAAAAAACGATAAACTAACGGATAGCTATAATCTGCATGTTCATTTAATAACGTCACAAGAAAAGGATGCTGGTTAATAAATTGCTCAAATTGAGCAATTAATCCACGGTGTAAAAAAGCACGAAGACGATAACGTAGGCGCTTAAGCGTATAAGAACGCCCAGGTCTATCGGGATAAACGGCTTCCGCTTTTGGCCATCGATATTGATTCTCTTGAGATTCCATAGTTATTAATATAATTAAAGAGGCTTTAAATCACACAAAGCGCGCATTCTCTCATAATTTCAGCAATTTTTCTATTTGTGATATGCTAGGGTCAATTGATGAAAGGAACCATTATGTCTGAAATTAAACTGAATTATCATAAAACGCATTTTCTTACGAGCGCCCCAAATATTCATGCCATCCCAGAAGATACTGGAATTGAAATTGCTTTTGCGGGACGCTCAAATGCAGGGAAATCAACCGCACTTAATGCGTTAACCAATCAAAAAAACTTAGCCAGAACGTCTAAAACACCTGGTCGTACACAGCTCATCAATCTTTTTGAGGTAGAGCCGAATTGTAAATTGGTGGACTTACCCGGCTATGGTTATGCTGCTGTTCCTGAGAAAATGAAAATCGAGTGGCAAAAATCCCTTGGGGAATATTTGCAAAAACGCGAATGTTTAGGCGGACTTGTTGTTTTAATGGATATTCGCCACCCTTTAAAAGATCTCGACCAACAAATGATTGAATGGGCTGTTTCTGCTGACTTACCGGTTATGTTACTTTTAACTAAAGCGGATAAACTCAGTCAAAGTGCGCGTAGCAAACAGGTCAAAATGGTACGCGAAGCGATTTTACCCTTCCAAGGTGATATTCAGGTTGAGGCCTTTTCTGCACAAAACAAAATTGGCATTGATAAATTGGCTGCCAAATTAGATAGTTGGTTTGCGCCACTTTTTTCGTAATTTTTTATCAAGAAAAAGCAATTTCTGCGATCAAGATCGCAAAAAAAGCACAGAATGTATGCTTTCATTCTGTGCTTTTTTTATAGTGCGAAAATCTGATTATTTTTGATCGCACTTTAAGGAATCTGAATGTCTCTTGCCATTGTTTATAGCCGTGCATCAATGGGGGTACAAGCCCCTCTTGTTACCATTGAGGTACACTTAAGTAACGGAAAGCCTGGATTTACCTTAGTTGGTCTACCCGAAAAAACAGTAAAAGAAGCGCAAGATCGTGTCAGAAGTGCATTAATGAATGCCCAGTTCAAATATCCTGCTAAACGCATCACCGTCAACCTTGCACCAGCCGATTTACCCAAAGAAGGGGGACGATTTGATTTACCTATTGCAATCGGTATTTTAGCTGCATCAGATCAACTCGACGGTAGCCGTTTAAAACAGTTTGAATTCGTTGGCGAGCTCGCATTAACAGGTGAATTACGTGGTGTACACGGCGTGATTCCCGCCATTTTAGCAGCACAAAAAGCAAAACGCGCCCCCATTATCGCTTATCAAAATGCCAATGAGGCCTCGCTAGTTTCAGAGCAAGAGACTTATTTCGCTAAAAACCTTTTGGAAGTCGTACAATTCTTAAACAATCAAGAAAAATTACCTTTGGCCTCATTACTCGCACAAGAAAGTGCGGTCAGATTTTCAGCTAAAAATCACTTAGATTTGACCGATATTATTGGTCAGCAACACGCTAAACGAGCACTGACAATAGCGGCAGCTGGTCAACATAATCTACTCTTTTTAGGGCCTCCTGGGACAGGTAAAACCATGTTGGCAAGTCGTCTCACTGCATTGCTCCCTGAAATGACCGATTTAGAAGCGATTGAAACGGCTTCAGTTACGAGCTTAGTACAAAATGAATTAAATTTTCATAACTGGAAACAACGCCCGTTCCGAGCACCACATCATAGTGCCTCATTACCTGCCTTAGTAGGAGGAGGAACCATTCCAAAACCAGGCGAAATATCGCTCGCACATAACGGCGTACTTTTTCTTGATGAATTGCCTGAGTTTGAGCGTAAAGTGCTTGATGCGCTTCGCCAGCCATTAGAAAGTGGAGAAATTATTATTTCGCGTGCCAATGCGAAAATCCAGTTCCCCGCTCGCTTTCAACTCGTTGCCGCAATGAATCCAAGTCCAACGGGTCATTATACTGGAACACATAACCGTACCTCACCGCAGCAAGTGATGCGTTATCTAAACCGACTTTCAGGGCCATTTTTAGATCGTTTCGATTTATCTATTGAAGTCCCTCTTCTGCCGCAAGGTAGCTTACAGAATACAGGGGATAGAGGTGAGACAAGCCAACAAGTACGAGAAAAAGTGTTAAAAGTGAGGGAGATTCAACTTGCTAGAGCCGGTAAAATCAATGCGTATCTTTCAAGCAAAGAAATTGAACGGGACTGTAAATTACAAGATAAAGATGCATTATTCCTTGAGAATGCACTCAATAAGCTAGGACTTTCAGTAAGAGCCTATCATCGGATTTTAAAAGTCTCACGCACGATTGCTGATTTAAATGGCGAAAAAGAAATACAACAATCTCATTTAGCTGAAGCGCTAGGATATCGGGCCATGGATCGGTTGTTACAGAAATTGTCTGCTGCTTAAAAATAAAAGGGCGAATAATTCGCCCTTTTTTATCTTCTATTCTTAATAATAAGAATGTTCGCCACGTTGGTGTTCTGTTACATCTCGTGCGCCTTTTAGTTCATTTGGGAAAAGTGCGACCAATTGTTTCTCTACACCATCTTTTAAGGTTACATCCACCATTGAACAACCATTACAGCCACCACCAAATTGTAGAACAGCATAACCATCATCAGTAATTTCAATTAACGTGATTTTACCGCCATGGCTGGCTAATTGTGGGTTAATTTGTGTTTGGATCACGTACTCTACGCGCTCAATTAAAGGCGCATCATCCGCGACTTTACGCATTTTTGCGTTAGGCGCTTTTAAAGTCAGTTGAGCACCGAGCTCTTCTGTTACATAATCAATTTCCGCCTCTTCTAAAAACGGTAAACTGATTTCATCTACAAATGCAGAGAACGTATCGTATTTCATTTCAGTATCAGTCGCTTCAACTGAATTTGGTGGGCAATAAGACACGCCACATTCTGCTCCTGGCGTACCAGGATTCACAACAAAAATACGAATATTGGTGCCTTCTTCTTGTGTATCTAAAAGTTTCCGAAAATGCGCTTGTGCAGCCTCTGAAATAAAAATTTGTTCCATAAATAAAGTCCTAATACTTGATGTAATATATCGGAAATGATACTCCTATACGGCAATTTTTTCTACATTTATTCCTATTTTTATAGATATAGGCAAATCCTATCTTTATAGATTTTAGGCTCGAGCTAAGCCCCATACTTGAATTTCTTTTACACCTAATTTTCGAAGTTGTTTGGCTATCTCTGCCAACGTTGAGCCGGTTGTAATCACATCATCCACCAACGCTACACGTTCATAAGGAAAAGGCTTTTTGGTATTCACTGCAAAAGCATTTCTAAGGTTTTGTCGTCGATCTTTTGCCGTTAAACCTCGCTGAGTGTGGGTATGTTTAATCCGTTTCACCACATGATGACTGTTAGGTACATCACACCAACGGCTCAGCCAATTCGCTAATAAATCAGCTTGGTTGTAGCCCCGTTGCCACTGTCGAAAATGATATAACGGTACTGGAATAATCGCCTGTGGCAGAGATAGTCCATGCGTTCGTCTCGCCTCTCGCACTGCAAGATAAAGTAAACGCGATAAACTCCGATCTAACCAAAACTGTTTTTGGAATTTAAAACGATGAATAAGTGAAGAAAGCGGTTCGAGGTAATGCCCAATGATCACAATGCGATCCCAAGCAGGTTCATTTTTCAAACAATGTCCACAGCCCATTGCATAATGCTGCAAGGGTGAACCACATCGCCCACAATAAGGGAAAGTTTTAATCTGCTTCTGACATCGACTGCACAATCCATTTCGCCCAAGATGAATAGATCGCTTGCAATGCACACAGCTAAACTGAAAAAAATGGGAAAACATAAAAGAAATTGACCGCACTTTATTTTTTCACTTTTTCAACTTGCTTAAAATGCTTTTCTTTCTTAGCCATTTCCATTCTTTCACCTTGTTTTAAAATATGAGGTGTCACAAAAATGACGAGTTCGCGTTTTTGATGACGTTCACTTTCCTTACTAAATAAGCGCTTAATACCTGGAATATCGCCCAATAATGGTACTTTATCGACACCTTTCGTGATCGTATCGTGAAATACACCACCTAATACAATTGTTTCGCCATCTTTGGCAAACACTTGCGTATTAATTTCTTGTTTATCAATGGATACCACTTCATTTTGCCCATAAGCCACTCGATTCCCTGGAGAATTTTGACTCACTAATAAATCCAATAAAATATTATTATCCTTCGAAATATGTGGTGTCACTTCTAATCCCAACACCGCTTCTCGAAATTCCACTGATTGAGTGTCATTTTTCCCATTTGTCACCACATAAGGAATTTCTGTCCCTTGTTTGATGCTTGCGCTTTTCTTGTTGGTAGTAAGTAAGCGAGGGCTTGCAATAATTTCTACGTTATTTTCACGTTCAAGTGCGGTCAATTCTAGGTCTAATAATCGACCATTAATTTTAGCTACTTGAAGAGCTAATGAGCCAGCTGGCGTGACCGTTGTCGCAAAATTCACATTTAAATTATTACTGATATTGCTAAACCCGTTCGCATCTAAACTGCCACCCACTCGATGGGCTGCCTCAGTAGGATTAAAAATGCCCCAACGCACACCTAATTCTTTTAGGCTTTCATCAGTAATCGTCACAATACGTGCCTCAATCACGATTTGCTCAATGGGTTTATCCAACTCTGCGATTAACTTTTTGATATTTTTGACAGAACGTGCATCATCCTGAATCAGTAATACATTGCTTCGGTCATCAAATGCAATCGTGCCGCTAGGTGAAAGCAAAGAACCACTACCAGTTGTTAAAGATTTCATCACATCAGAGGCCTTGGCAAAATGCAGTTTAACCGTTGTACTCACAAGTGGTGTTTCACTAGGCAAACCTTCTCCGCTAATTGCCATAGGTTCTGTCATTTTCTCTGCATATTGTTCATGTTGAGAAGGCTTACCCAAATAATAAATATTATTTTCTTGATAAAAAGAGAGCCCTTTGATTTTTGCCACAGAACGCAATAAACGATCAAAATCCACGTTATCTAATTGCAATGAAAGCGTTCCTTCTAGCTCATCATCAATCATTAAATTGGCATTTTGCTCAAGAGCAACCTGCTGGAGAGTTGCTACCATTGGCGCCTGTTTTAATCGAAGTGAAAAGACGCGATTTTCTGCCGCTGAGTACGTTGTCCATAGGATCAAAAAACACATTAAAAACTGACCGCACTTTGTTTTTATTTTCTGCTTTACCATTTTAAAATCTCATTATGATTGAGGTCGTTTGTTCACATTGCCCAGCTTTATAACCTTGAAGCGTCACGCTGTCTTTACTCACTTTTTCGATTAAATAGCCTTCCTGTCCAATTCTCTGCCCGACTTGAACCAACAAAATATGCCCATCATCATTAAATAACACTTCTGCCTGTTTACCGTATTGCAAGACACCTACAATATGTAGCTGAGCCAATGGGCGTTCCTCCGCCAGTCTCGGCTCCGAATATACGCAAGTCGACACCGGCGGTAGGGTGAGCCCCTCTTTTGGATATTCGGTTTGTTCTCTTTGTTTACGATCAAAAGGATCTTGCGAAAATGACGATACAGAAAAAAACGCTATCAAGATTAAGAAGAACTTTTTCATTATTTGTCCTTATTTAATTGGAAAATTAACTCACATGTAATAGAAGCATTTTCCTCTTCATCTAATTTTTCAATGTTTAATTGCGTTAAGGAAAGTTTAGGAACATCGTTTAAAAGTGCGGTCAAAAATTGTTGTAAATCGACAAAATAGCCTTGTAATGATAAGTGCAACAACGTATGTTGAGAAAAATCCCAACGCAAATCTAACGTGCGAAGTCGCCCATTTAACAACGCCTGAATATGCTGATTGATCGGCAACACAGAATTAGCCAATTCTGGAGAAAGTTGTCGGCTGTCTGACTTTTGTCTTAAAGTTTGTAAAATCCTTTCCTGTTTATCCCACTCTTGTTGTTGTAAACTCAATTCTGCGTCAAGCCGATACTGTTCATTACTGTTTTCAACATAACGAAAAACAGGTAAGAAAATAACCGCACTTAATGCACACAACCAAAAGGCAGCATGGGCCATTTGAGGTAATCGAAGCCATCGCCCAAACCAACTTTGTGCACTTCTTTGAATAAGCTCATTGATAAGGTTCCTCATTGCACAGGCTCCGATAAATGAATATCAAACTGAAAGAATAACTGTTGTTGCACCGGTTGAAACTTGGTTAAATTAACCTCGGTAAAATGGCGTTTAAGAAATTGATGTATTGCTTCAAATTCTTGTTGATTTTCCGTCATGCCAGAAAGGACAACTTGCTTCGCATTGAGCGTAAATTCATCTAACTCACCTTGTTGTAAGGGCAACTCAGTTAATAAATTAAGCATTCGATACACATATTCCGTCTCCATTTCTGTCAGCTCATTCAGTTCTTTTAAGTTACTTTGTAGTTGCTGAACTTGAATGCGTTTCTGATGAACTTGATTGGTGATTTGTGTCAGTTTTTCTTTTGTCTGATTTAAGGTTTGCGCTTGCTGTTCATTAAAATAACTCAAGCCAAAAACAATCAGAACTGAGCAAGCTAGCCAAATTAAACCTTGCCATATAAAGCGCTGAAAAGCCTTTTGATGTTGTTCTACGCGCCAAGGCAATAAATTAAGGCTTAACATCACCACTCTCCCGATTAATTAGAGGCAAAAGTGCGGGTGTTTTTGAGGATAAATCTACTAGCTTTAAATCGGTTTGCCACAGTGCATTACCTAAAGCGATGAAAGGTAAATCTGTTTCGATGCGTTGCCAATTTTTAGGCAGTGATTCAATTGTGTGTGAATTCAATATGTCGGGCGTTTGATACACATAAATCTGTTCTATCGTTTCGGGAAAACGCTGGATAAATTGTTGATAAAGCTCAAATAAATCACTTTGAGATTGCAAGACTTGTCGTTGTTGTAAGCGTTCACAAACGGCGAGACAACCTTGTTGATCTTGATATAAAAATAAGGTGTTAGTCGGCTCTTGACCTAAAATGGCATAAAATGCACGCAAAATGCTGTGATTCAGTAAATCAAGTGCGGTCAATTTCAGCGGCAAATATTTTGCTAATTCTGCATTGGCACTTTCTTTTCGAATCGCCGTGATATCCAAACGAAAACCTTGTTTTAATGGCGTGGTCAGATAATCAAACCATAATTCATCCAACGGAATCGGTAATTCTTTTTGCAAAATGAAACGGCATTGTTGTTCACACTCCTGAGCATTGAGTGTTTGCGGTAAAATAAGCGTTTTAGACCAAGTTAAATGGGGTGAAATGGAGCCGATAAAACAACATTGGTTAGTTTTTTGTGGTAAATAAGGCAATAACTGGGAAAAAATGTCCTTTTGTTGTCCATTCAAGCAAATAGATTGAACTTTGTGGAATTCATCTAGCCAAACAAAATAGAGGTTATCTTGTTGTTTACTCACACCAATTTGTTGTTTTCGCTGCTTTCTATGAGCAATTCCCATATTCTTTCCTATTCTTTAAGGGATTAATCTTTTATACTTAGCAGCCAAGATCATAATTTTGATTTTTTGAATATTCATTAAACCAGAGAGAATTTTACGATGCGGATCGCAAAATTAATATTAAGTACCCTATTTACGATATGTATACTGGGGTTAGTCGCCGGTGGTGTACTGTATTTTCACTTAAAATCCTCCTTACCATCGGTTGAGAGCCTAAAAACCGTTGAGTTGCAACAACCGATGCAAATCTATACGGCTGATGGCAAATTAATCGGTGAAGTCGGTGAACAACGCCGTATTCCGGTGAAATTAGAAAACGTCCCTCAACGTCTGCAAGATGCCTTCTTAGCAACGGAAGATAGCCGTTTTTATGATCATCACGGTTTAGACCCTGTTGGTATTGCTCGTGCGATTTTTGTTGCCGTCAACAATGGTGGTGCATCTCAAGGGGCAAGTACCATTACGCAACAGCTTGCGCGTAACTTCTTCTTAACGCCAGAAAAAACCATTATTCGTAAAGCTCGCGAAGCGGTATTGGCCATTGAAATTGAAAATGCCTTAAGTAAACAAGAAATTTTAGAACTCTATTTAAATAAAATTTTCTTAGGGTATCGTTCTTATGGCGTCGCAGCTGCCGCACAAACCTACTTTGGTAAAAACTTAGATGAATTAACGCTTTCTGAAATGGCGATCATTGCTGGCTTGCCAAAAGCGCCTTCTACCATGAATCCACTCTATTCGCCAAAACGTGCGGAAGAACGTCGAAATGTGGTATTAAGCCGAATGCTTGATGAGAATAAAATCACCAAAGCAGAATATGATGCAGCCATTAAAGAGCCAATCGTCGCAAGCTATCACGGTGCTAAATTTGAGTTCCGTGCAGACTATGTAACTGAAATGGTTCGTCAAGAAATGGTGAAACGTTTTGGTGAAGAAGATGCTTACACCAAAGGTTATAAAGTCTTCACGACTGTACTTTCAAAAGATCAAGCGGAAGCACAAAAAGCCGTCCGTAATAACCTGATCGATTATGATATGCGTCATGGCTGGCGTGGCGGTGCACCACTTTGGAAAAAAGGTGAAGCCCCATGGGATAATGAACGTATTGTCGCTTTCTTGAAAAAATTACCTGATTCAGAACCGTTCATTCCAGCAGCAGTAACCGCATTAAGTAAGAATGGTGCAGAATTACTTTTAGCCAATAATGAAACAATGACGCTTTCTTCAAACGCAATGCGTTGGGCAGGTAAATCACCCGTTAAAGTGGGCGAACAGATTTGGATTCGTAAACGTGATAACGGTGAATGGATTTTAGGTCAAATTCCTGCAGCTAACTCTGCATTAGTTTCATTAAACTCGGATAATGGTGCAATTGAAGCTATGGTGGGAGGTTTTAGTTACGAACAAAGTAAATTTAACCGTGCAACCCAATCTTTAGTGCAAGTGGGTTCTTCGATTAAACCATTTATCTATGCCGCTGCGTTAGAAAAAGGTTTAACCCTTTCAAGCGTATTGCAAGACAGTCCTATCTCTATCCAAAAACCAGGACAACCTTTGTGGCAACCGAAAAACTCACCTGATCGTTATGACGGTCCAATGCGTTTACGTGTAGGTTTAGGTCAATCTAAAAACATGATTGCCATCCGTGCACTACAAACCGCAGGTGTTGGCTTTACGGCTGACTTCTTACAACGTTTTGGATTCAAACGTGACCAATATTTTGCGAGTGAAGCGCTTGCCTTAGGTGCGGCATCCTTTACTCCGTTGGAAATGGCGCGCGCTTACGCGGTATTTGATAACGGTGGTTTTTTAATTGATCCTTACCTTATCGAAAAAATTCAAGACAATACCGGTAAAGATTTATTTATTGCGAACCCAAAAATTGCTTGTATCACCTGTAATGATATTCCTGTAATTTATGGTGAAACTAAGGATAAAATTGATGGCTTTAAAGATGTGGCAGAAGTAGCTAATCCAGATAAGCTAAAATCAGCCAAAGGTAATAGCAATACCGATACAGATGAAGGTGAGGGAGATCAGCAACCAGACAATGTCCCAGACTTACCAGAACTTCAAACATCAGCATTAAATGACGGTTCTGTTGATTTAATGGCAGATGCGAAAGACGGTGCAGCGAAACAAGAATACGCACCTCGTGTGATTAGTGGCGAATTAGCCTTCTTAATCCGTAGCGCATTAAATACGGCGATTTATGGTGAGCAAGGACTTAGCTGGAAAGGTACCAGCTGGCGTATTGCTCAAAGTATTAAACGTAGTGACATCGGTGGTAAAACCGGTACCACCAATAGTGCGAAAGTGGCTTGGTATGCAGGTTTTGGTGCAAACTTAGTCACCACAACCTATGTTGGTTTCGATGATAACAAACGCGTATTAGGTAAAGGTGAAGCGGGTGCAAAAACCGCAATGCCTGCGTGGGTCGCTTATATGAAAACTGCACTTTCTGATATACCAGAACGTCAACTTGAACTTCCACCAAATATCATGGAAAAAACTATTGATAGTAACTCGGGTTTACTTTCTGAAGGTGGTGGTCGTAAAGAATACTTTATCGTTGGTACCGAGCCTAAACGTACTTATGTTGCAGAAATGCAAGAGCGCGGTTATTATGTCCCACCAGAATTGCAACAACGCTTAAATGGTGGAACAGGCAAAACCAAAGACGCGATTCCAGCAACGCAACCAGAAGAATTATTCTAACGATTTAAATACTAAAAGTGCGGTTAATTTTGACCGCACTTTTTTACGTCAAAAGGACAAACCATGTTAAGTTATCGTCACAGTTTCCACGCTGGCAACCATGCTGATGTATTGAAGCACATTGTATTAATGTTGATTTTGGAAAACCTTTCTCTAAAAGAAAAAGGTTTTTACTATCTCGACACCCACTCTGGTGTTGGTCGTTATCGTTTAAGTTCTAACGAATCAGAAAAAACCGGCGAATACAAAGAAGGAATTGGCAGACTCTGGGAAAAAACAGATTTACCTGAAGAGGTGGCTCGTTATGTAGATCTCATTAAAAAGCTCAATTATGGTGGTAAAGAATTACGTTATTACGCAGGATCTCCAATGATTGCAGCACAACTATTACGTCCTCAAGATCGTGCATTACTGACAGAATTACACCCTAGCGATTTTCCATTATTACGCAATAACTTTAAAGAGTTTAAGAATATCACCACAAAATCAGAAAATGGTTTCCAACAACTCAAAGCGACACTTCCGCCAAAAGAACGCCGCGGTTTAGTGCTTATTGATCCGCCTTACGAATTAAAAGAGGATTATGATTTGGTGGTGAAAGCGATCGAAGAAGGTTATAAACGCTTTGCGACAGGCACTTATGCCATTTGGTATCCTGTGGTTCTACGCCAACAAACAAAACGCATTTTTAAAAGATTAGAAGCAACGGGAATTCGTAAAATTTTGAAAATTGAATTGGCTGTTCGCCCTGATAGCGATCAACGTGGTATGACCGCGAGTGGAATAGTGGTGATTAATCCACCTTGGCAATTAGAACAGCAAATGAAATCTATTTTGCCTTATTTGGCCCAAGCGCTCGTCCCTGAAGGTACGGGAAGTTGGACAGTGGAATGGATTGTACCGGAATAATCCATTCCAAAACCGCGGTCAAAATGACCGCACTTTTAAATTTTAATTTTATTGGAATACAACACTAAACAAAGTGCAATAACCATAATTAAAATCGCGCCTGCGAATAAGATAGTATCAACTGAGCTCTCATGATTCACAATAATCAGACGCAACATGGCGGTAATCCCCGCGTAAATAAAATAACGCAAAGGAAAGTGATAACCACTTTTAAAATATTGCACGATTAGGCCAATAAAACCGAAATATAAGAAAAACATCACGGCTTGTTCAGCAACATCATAAGGCACTACGCTTGATGTATTGAACACCATAATTGCTAAGGTATAGGTAATTTTAGCTAAAGCAATAATCAACACTAAAGCCAAAGCAATAAGTGAAAAACTTAATATCACTTTTAATACACTAGTTACTACTCTAGGCAGCTTTTCTAGTTCTTGAGATTCTTCCATAAAGTTCCTTTTTTGTTTTTTAAAATGATGAAAGGTGCATATTTTAAAGGAATGTGATTTGGTGGTAAATAGCCAAATTTAATCAAATAAAAAAGGCAGATATTTCTGCCTTTTCTTTTTATATGAATGAATAAATAATTACTCATCTAAGAAACTTCTTAAGGTTTCTGAACGACTTGGATGACGTAATTTACGCAATGCTTTCGCTTCAATCTGACGAATACGCTCACGGGTTACATCAAATTGTTTACCCACTTCTTCAAGCGTGTGGTCGGTATTCATATCAATACCAAAACGCATACGTAATACTTTTGCTTCACGAGGGGTTAATCCTTCTAGCACTTCATGAGTTGCCACTTTCAAGCTTTGCGCAGTTGCAGAATCTAATGGCAATTCAAGAGTTGAATCCTCGATGAAGTCACCTAAATGTGAATCATCGTCATCACCGATTGGCGTTTCCATTGAAATTGGCTCTTTCGCAATTTTAAGCACTTTACGAATTTTATCTTCTGGCATTCCCATACGCTCAGCAAGCTCTTCCGGCGTCGCTTCACGTCCCATTTCTTGTAACATTTGACGAGAAATACGATTTAATTTGTTAATCGTTTCAATCATATGAACCGGAATACGAATTGTACGTGCTTGGTCTGCAATAGAACGCGTAATTGCCTGACGAATCCACCAGGTTGCATAGGTTGAGAATTTATAACCACGACGGTATTCAAATTTATCTACCGCTTTCATCAAACCAATATTCCCTTCTTGAATTAAATCCAAGAATTGTAAACCACGGTTGGTATATTTTTTCGCAATAGAAATCACCAAACGTAAGTTAGCTTCAACCATTTCTTTTTTCGCACGGCGAGCTTTTTGTTCACCACGAGATACCGCATCACAAATCTCACGCATTTGTTGGATGGTAAGATTGGTATGTTGCTCAATATTAGCTAAGTTATCTAAAGATAAACGGATACGTTCTTCATATTTTGGTAAACGTTTTGCCCAAGCTTTCGTTGATTTTAATGCTTTTGCTACCCATGCATCACTGCTGCCATTCGCAACAATAAGCGCCTCAAATTCATCTTTTGGCATACCTGCAATATCAACTAATACTTTTTGTAGTTGACGCTCTTCTGCACGTACACGTTTCATCATATTCTTCATTGATAAAACAAGTACATCAAATTGTTTTGGCACTAAACGGAATTGTTTAAAAATATCGGCGAGTTGAGCAATTTGATCTTTTGCACGTTTACCACTACGACCGTGTTTTGCAATGGTTGCCAATGTTTTAGTATGTTGCTCTCTTAATGCAGCAAATCTTTCACGCGCTACTTCAGGATCGATGCTGTTATCTGAATCGCTGTCATCAGAACTTGAACTGTTATCGCTTTCATCTTCCTCATCGCTCTCATCATCAACGTCTGCAGCAGATTCGGCACTTTCATCTTCATCAGCAAAATTTTCATCAATGTTTGCGGTTTCCTCTTCTGGAACATTTGGATCCACAAAGCCTGTGATTAAATCAGCTAAACGGTAATTGCCCGCTTCAACTTGGTCATAATTATCTAATAATTCAGTTAACGCTTCTGGGTATGCCGCAATTGCAGTTTGGACTTCATCAATCCCTTCCTCAATACGTTTTGCAATGCTGATTTCATCTTCACGGGTAAGAAGATCAACGGTACCCATTTCACGCATATACATACGCACAGGATCGGTTGTACGGCCAATTTCAGATTCCACATTTGACAAAATCTGTGTTGCTTCTTCCACTGCATCTTCATCCGGAATCGTGTCATTCAACATCATTTCGTCACTTTCCGGTGCTTCATCCAGAACCGGAATACCCGCATCATGCTGTAAAGTCTGCAACAACTTATCGTAATACTCTGGATCGATCACATCTTCCGGAAGTAAGTCATTAATCTCCGCATAGGTTAAATAACCTTGCGTACGACCCAATTCCATAAGCTGTTCAATTTGTTCTGAATATTGCTCTGCGGTAGATTGTTGATTTTGTTCCATTTTTATTCCCGTTTTGCGTTATTTTTGGAAGATAAAAGCCCTTGTTTTGAACAGGAGATTTTACCATTGTTATGACGGATTAACTAACTGTTTTTTCTGCTCTTCTTTTCCCTTGAGCAAATTCACTAAAATTGCTCGCTCTTGAGCAGTTAATCCTTCCGCCCTTTCTTTTGCAATCAGCATTTCAATGTCACGCTCAATCGCTTGAATATTCAATCGACGATAGTTTTGAGAGAATGCATTAATGATTTCTAAGTCATCTAATAGATGATCCCAAGAGGCTAATATTTCAAGGGGCTTGCTGAATTCTGTATCACGAAAATATTCTAAGATTTGCCCTGTTGTAATGCCTTCTCGTTCACGGCAAAGTGCGGTCAATTTTTCGAGCAATTCGTAACCCGCTTCATGCTTTAAGGCTTGTAAACCGATATCCGAAATACGATTCACTAATTGTGAATTCTGTAATAACAGCGAAATCACCACGCGCATTGGTGTTTTCTTAATGGTTTTTTGTGGCGTTTTAGGTTTTGGTTCAGCCTTGTCTATTTGATTTGGTATTAAGCTTTCAAGCTGTGATTGATCAAAGATCCCAAGCTTTTGCGCCAACATATTCCGCAATGATAGACGCAACATATCACCAGGAATTTGACGAATTAAAGGCGCTGCGAGTGCCACTAATTTGCCTCGTCCTTCTTGTGTCGAAAAATCTACCTGTGGACTTAAATGCGCAAATAAGAATTCTGTGAGAGACTGAGCTTGATCAATATATTCTTCAAACTTTTCTTTACCATATTGACGAATATAAGTATCCGGATCTTCTCCATCTGGTAGGAAAATAAACTTAATTTGTCGTCCATCTTCCAGATAAGGTAAGGCGTTTTCAAGCGCACGCCAAGCGGCATCACGCCCTGCTCTATCACCATCGTAGCAGCAAATGACTTGCTCTGTTGAACGGAACAATAATTGAATTTGCTCCGAGGTCGTCGATGTCCCAAGAGAAGCCACCGCATAATTCACACCAAATTGCGCTAATGCCACCACATCCATGTAGCCTTCAACCACCAGTAATTTTTCTGGCTCATCATTGATTTGCAAGGCTTCATATAAACCATAAAGCTCATTACCTTTATGATAGGTAATGGTTTCGGGGGAGTTCAAATACTTGGGTTTTTCATCCGTTAAAACACGTCCACCAAAGGCGACTGTTCGACCACGTTTATCCCGAATCGGAAACATGATGCGATTACGGAATTTATCGTACACATTGCCACGGTCGTTTCGAGAAAGCATACCTAAATCAAAAAGTTTTTTCTGTTCTTCCCGATTTTTGCCGAATTGGCGTAACACCGTATCCATCGCATTGGGTACATAACCAATTTGAAAACGAGCAATAATTTCTGGCGATAAACCACGTTGCTGAAGATAGCTTTGAGCAGGAATATTTAACGGGAGTTGAGCTTGATAAAACGACGCAATCTCTTGCATCAAATCGTATAAATTACGTTTTGTCTGATAGCTCACATCCGGTTTATTACCGAATTGGTTTGGGCGTTTTTCATAAGGCACTTCAAGCCCAGCAGAAGCAGCAAGTTCTTCAACGGCTTCAACAAATTCTAATTTGTCATAATCCATTAAAAATGAAATCGCATTGCCTTTCGCGCCACAACCGAAGCAATAATAGAATTGTTTTTTTTCACTTACCGTGAAGGAGGGTGTTTTTTCGTGATGAAACGGGCAACAAGCTTGATAATCTCGTCCCGCTTTTTTGAGTTTCACGCGTGCATTAATCACATCGACAATATTCGATTTTGTGAGCAGATCATCAATAAACTGGCGTGGAATTGAGCCTTTCATTGCCTTGCCTCCTTGAATACGATGCGAAAGTGCGGTTGATTTTGCGTGACTTTTTTGATGAATTTAAAGCAACAAAACCGTGATACCCAAAAGGTTTCACGGTTTGTCTTAACTCGAGTTAGAAAATACTACAAATTAGTATAAACGGGTATTGCGCGCATTTTCACGAGCATTACGTTTAGCGTGACGTTTAGCAAGTGTTGCTTTTTCACGTTTACGGATTGTAGTTGGTTTTTCATAGAATTCACGAGCGCGAACTTCTGCTAAAATACCAGCTTTTTCGCAAGAGCGTTTGAAACGACGTAAAGCTACGTCGAATGATTCGTTTTCACGTACTTTAATTACAGGCATAAGCCAATCACCTCAATGAGTTTAATTTAATTGCAATTTTAAATTTTTATTACTGCCGAATGAACGGCAAATTCAATAAAGGACGCAATTCTAATCGATCTTCCCTGCAAAAGCAAAGGAAAGATCGCCTATTTGCTGAAAATTTGGCGTTTGAACTGGTTTAAGCTGGCTAAACAAGGTAAAATCTTTGCCAATTTTTTTAATAAAATGAGAATAAAATGCGTATTTTAGGAATCGAAACCTCCTGTGATGAAACAGGTGTCGCGATTTATGATGAAGACAAAGGCTTAATTGCCAATCAACTCTACACGCAAATTGCCTTGCATGCGGATTACGGCGGTGTGGTACCAGAGCTAGCTTCCCGCGATCACATTCGTAAAACGGCGCCATTAATTAAAGCCGCATTAGAAGAAGCCAATTTAACAGCTGATCAAATTGATGGTATCGCCTATACAAGCGGTCCGGGTTTAGTGGGCGCATTATTAGTGGGCGCAACGATCGCGCGCTCACTGGCTTATGCCTGGAATGTGCCCGCTATTGGCGTACACCACATGGAAGGTCATCTACTTGCGCCAATGCTTGATGAAAACCGACCTCACTTTCCATTCATTGCCCTCTTAGTTTCTGGTGGACACACGCAATTAGTGCGCGTTGATGGCGTAGGCAAATATGAAGTCATTGGCGAATCCATTGATGATGCGGCAGGCGAAGCCTTTGATAAAACTGCGAAATTATTAGGGTTAGATTATCCTGGCGGTGCGGCACTTTCACGTTTAGCCGAAAAAGGATCAAAAGATCGCTTTGTGTTCCCTCGACCAATGACGGATCGACCTGGACTTGATTTTAGCTTTTCAGGTTTAAAAACCTCAGCAGCAAACACCATTAATCAGGCGATTAAACAAGAAGGTGAATTAACTGAACAAACCAAAGCGGATATTGCCTTTGCCTTCCAAGATTCTGTCGTGGATACACTTGCAATTAAATGCAAACGTGCCTTAAAAAAAACCGGTTATAAGCGTTTAGTTATTGCTGGCGGCGTAAGTGCAAACAAAAAATTACGTGAAACCCTTGGCATTATGATGAAAAATCTTGGTGGTGAAGTATTTTATCCGCAACCTCAATTTTGTACCGATAACGGCGCCATGATTGCCTATACAGGCTTTTTACGTTTAAAACAAGGTCAGCACAGCGATCTCGCCATTGATGTCAAACCTCGTTGGGCAATGGCCGAACTCCCTGCAATTTAAGGAAAAAATATGGAAAATATGATTAAAGTAAGAGCCATGCGTGCAGCCGGTATCGCTTGTTTTTTGGTGCTCGCGATTATTGGCGCATGGATTTTTACCACGCCAAGCAGTGATATTGTTGACGCTCTTGCTGAAGCAGGAAAAATAGTGGGAGGCGGTGCCACTTACGGGACCTTTATGCTAGCAGCCTGTCCACCTGTTGCAGGATTCATTGCCTATCATTTCTGGAAATGGGTTATTAAATAATGGCAAAACTCTATTTTTACTACTCTACGATGAATGCGGGTAAATCAACCACATTGTTACAGTCTTCCTATAACTATCGTGAACGCAATATGAACACCATGGTTTATACGGCAGCGATTGATGATCGTTTTGGCGCTGGCAAAGTCACGTCACGTATTGGTATTCATGAAGAGGCGAATTTATTTACGTCAACCAGTGACCTTTTTGCTGAAGTGAGTCAACGTTTACAACAAGAAAAAATTCATTGTGTTTTGGTTGACGAAGCCCAGTTTTTAACGAAACAACAAGTGTATCAATTAAGCGATGTTGTAGATAAACTGAAGATTCCAGTGCTTTGCTATGGCTTACGGACAGACTTCCAGGCAGAGCTATTTGAAGGCAGTAAGTATTTACTTGCTTGGGCAGATCAACTAGAAGAATTAAAAACAATCTGTTATTGTGGGCGTAAAGCCAATTTCGTTTTACGTTTAAATGAACAAGGTGAAGTCATTAAGGAAGGGGAACAAATCCAAATCGGTGGAAATGACTCTTATCTTTCGGTTTGCCGCTATCATTACAAAGAAAAGTGCGGTCAGCTTTAACCTCATTTTTCAATTTTATACTCGGAGGACAATTTTATGCTAAAAAACAAAACATTCGGCAGTGCCTTAATCATTGCCGGTACGACCATCGGAGCCGGGATGCTCGCGATGCCATTAACCTCTGCCGGAATTGGTTTTGGTTATACCGTTTTATTACTAGTCGGCTTATGGGCGCTTTTGGTTTACAGCGGTTTGCTTTTTGTTGAAGTGTACCAAACAGCCGATCGCTTAAATGATGGCGTGGCGACTCTCGCTGAAAAATACTTCGGCATCACAGGGCGTGTCTTAGCGACTTTTAGCTTGCTCATTTTACTTTATGCCCTTTCTGCGGCCTACATCACCGGGGGCGGTTCATTATTATCTGGCTTACCAACGGCTTTTGGCTTTGAAAGTCTTTCCTCCGAACTTTCAATCATTTTATTTACCGTCGTACTCGGTGCCTTTGTGGTTATGGGTACAAAAGGCGTTGATGGCGCCACTCGTATTCTGTTTATCGGCAAATTAATCGCCTTTGCTTTCGTGTTATTTATGATGTTACCAAAAGTGTCTGTCGATAACCTGATGGCCTTGCCTTTAGATTATGCTTTCGTGATTTCTGCAGCACCTATCTTCTTTACCTCTTTTGGCTTCCACATCATTATGGGTAGCGTAAATAGCTATTTAGATGGTAGTGTCACTCAATTCCGTAAAGCCATTTTAATTGGCACAGCCATTCCACTAATCGCTTATTTGATATGGCAGTTAGCGACTCACGGTGTATTAAGCCAAAATGAATTTGTGCAAGTACTCCAAGCGGATCCAACCCTTAACGGCTTAGTCAATGCCACACGTCAAATCACCAACTCCCACATCATGGGCGAAATCGTGCGTGTGTTCTCTGCACTTGCATTAATCACCTCTTTCCTTGGTGTGATGCTAGGGGTATTTGAAGGTTTAGGCGATTTATTTAAACGTTACAAATTGCCACACAACCGTTTAACACTGACTGTTGCTGCATTTACTCCACCACTTGCATTCGCCTTGTATTATCCTGAAGGTTTTATTGCCGCATTAAGCTATGCGGGTTTACTCTGTGCATTCTATTGCTTAATTTTACCTATTGGACTAGCATGGAAAACACGTCAAGCGAATCCCAATCTGCCTTATCGTGTAATCGGTGGAAACGTAACCTTAGTGATAGCCTTAGTAATTGGCGTAATCATTATGATCGTACCATTCTTAATTCAAGCAGGTTATTTACCTGCAGTAGCAGGCTAAAGTGCGGTAGATTTCCAAGGCATTTTTCTCATAAAAGTAGGGCTTAAACGCCCTATTTTTTTATTTTCAAAAAATTTTCATTTTTTTACCTCTCTTAATCTTTCCTTAAGATTCTCTTGTTTAAATACACTCATCGAAAGGCAAACAATCCAATCGATAAATAAATCTGAAAAATGTTAATCACTTAAGAAAAGATTAAGATTTGAATGATTTAATACATCTGAAAGCAAAGCTTTCAACTTACTTTATGATTATCTTATTTAGGAGAACAAACTATGAAAAAATTACTTACTGTTGCAGCTATCGCATTATCTTCTGTTGCCGTATATAACACCGCAATAGCACAAGGATTTAATGATGGTCACAAGCACAACCTCCAACAAGGTTTTGTCGATGAAAGTGTTATTGTAAAAACCGTTGATGATGCATTAAATGCCAATGATGACACTCCAGTTCGTTTAGACGGACAAATTGTAAAACAAATTGGTAAAAAGGATTTCTTATTTAAAGACGCAAGTGGAAAAGAAATTCAAATTGAAGTCAGCAAAAAAGCATGGAATGGTGAAACGATAGCACCTCAAGATAACATTCAAATTATCGGTAAAGTCGATAAAGAATGGAATAAAACAGAAGTGGATGTGAAACAAATCATCAAAAAATAAGTAACAAAATGACCGCACTTTTCTTAAGTGCGGTTAAAAATCCCAAAGGAGAAGAAAATGGAAAACGTACAAACAATGTCAGATCTTATGCAGCAAATTCAACAACGAATTGATTCAATAAAAGCCTCTGCCATGCAGCAACAAACAGAAATGAAACAGTCATTAAATGAATGTATTGAGCAAAGTGAAGCCATTCAAAATCAATTAGTTCAAAGCCAACAGCAATTAACATCACAATTGGAATACGGCACGGCAGTATTAATTGAACTGGAACAAGGGTTACAGCTAGATTTCAGTACAGAAATCGCCGAATTTGAACAGTTGTGTCAAAATGAAACCGCCGATACGACAGAATTAACGCAACGATTGGAACAGCATGTACAGGAAAAAATCACGTTCCAATTAAACGAATTAAAAGCCAAAACAGGTATAGCCTTACAAGAGATTGGTCAGGTGACACTCCATGTTAAGCAGTTATTTGGGGCAGAAAAAAGTGCTAAAGTGAAAGGGTTGGCAAAATTAAAACAACGTTTATATAAACGTTTTGGTAAACAGATTATTGCTTCAAAAGAATGCTTGGCAAAACAACTGGAACGCGGAGCCAGTAAATTAAGAGCTTAAAATGTCCGCTATCGTTTATTAAGAAGAAAAGTTAAACCGCACTTAATCTTGAGATGAGATGAAGTGCGGTCATTTTTTTAGTTTTTTTTCGATTGAGACGGTTAAATCTGAACCAAAAATTCTTCTTCCGTTAGAACGGTAACACCTAATTCTTGTGCCTTTGTGAGCTTAGAACCCGCCGCATCACCGGCAATCACAAAATCTGTTTTTGCTGAAACCGATCCACTCACTTTCGCACCCATGTCTTGTAATAAGGCTTTGGCTTCATTACGTCCCATTTGAGTTAAGGTTCCGGTTAACACAACCGTTTTGCCTTTAAAGCGGTTTTCTGTCACTTCTTTGGTTTCCACGGTTTCCCAATGTACGCCTTGAGCGATTAAATCATTCACCACCGCGACATTATGTGGTTCATGCCAAAACGCCAAAATACGATTTGCTACCACCTCTCCCACATCTGGCACTTGCTGTAAGGCCTCTAAATCTGCATTTTGCAAGGCTTCCAGGGTTTTAAAATGATTGGCTAAATTCAATGCTGTAGCTTCTCCCACTTCACGAATCCCTAAGGCGAAAATAAAACGTGCTAACGTCGTATGTTTTGCTTTTTCAAGGCTCGCTAAGGCATTTTCAGCTGATTTTGCGCCCATTCTTTCTAAACGAGTCAATGTGGTTAAATCTAACTTGAATAAATCGGCTGGCGTATGAATTAATTCACGATCCACCAACTGCTCGATTAATTTGCCCCCTACGCCATCAATATCCATGGCCTTGCGAGAAACGAAATGTTTAAGCGCTTCTTTACGCTGTGCTGCACAGAACAAACCGCCTGTACAACGTGCTACCGCTTCGCCTTCAATACGAACAATTGCTGAATCACATACAGGACAAGTCTCAGGGAAAACAATCGGTCTCGCATCTGCTGGGCGACGGTCGTGTAATACGCCAATAATTTGTGGGATCACATCTCCCGCACGACGAATCACTACCGTATCGCCAATGGCAATATCCAAGCGTTCAATTTCATCGCCGTTATGTAATGTGGCATTACTCACCGTGACACCTGCCACGAATACAGGTTCTAATTTGGCAACAGGTGTAATCGCCCCCGTTCTGCCTACTTGGAATTCCACGTCATTTAAGCGAGTTAATTCTTCTTGCGCAGGGAATTTATAAGCAATCGCCCAACGCGGCGCTTTAGAAATAAAACCTAATTTCTCTTGTAACGCAATATCATTGATTTTCAGCACGGTGCCATCAATATCGTAGCCAAGAGAACTGCGTTTATTTTGAATATCACGATAAAAATCCAACACTTCATCTGTGCCGTTACATAAACGGATTTCTGGGTTTACCGGAATCCCAATAGACTTCAGCCATTGCAAACGATCATAATGCGTATTCGGCAAATCTACCCCTTCCGCAATACCAATACCATAAGCATTCAATACCAATGGACGTTTACTCGTAATTTTAGGATCAAGCTGGCGCAACGATCCCGCTGCTGCATTACGTGGGTTAGCAAAAGTTTTCTCACCTTTCTCTAGAGCCTGTTGATTTAAACGCTCAAAGCCTGCGTGTGGCATAAATACTTCACCACGCACTTCTAAACGTGTAGGCGGATTGTCCATTAAAAGCTGCAAAGGAATATTTCGAATCGTACGAATATTGGCAGTAATATCTTCCCCTGTTGTCCCATCACCACGGGTCGCGGCTTGAGTCAGTACGCCATTCACATACAAAATACTCACCGCTAAACCATCTAATTTCGGTTCACAACAAAAAGTAAGCGGGTCAGGTAAACGAATAAGACGATCTTCAATACGTTTTACGAATGCATAAAATTCCTCGTCTGAGAAAGCATTATCCAAAGAAAGCATTGGAATTTCATGACGAATCTGAGCAAAGCCTGACAGCGGTTTTGCGCCCACACGTTGAGTAGGTGAATCTGCCGTAATGAGTTCCGGATAGGCGGCTTCTAAGGCTTTAAGTTGGTGAAATAAACGGTCATATTCTGCATCAGGAATGGTTGGATTATCCAACACGTGATATTCATATTCATAACGACGAAGATCCTGACGTAATGTATCAATTTGTTGCTGAAGGCTCATAATGTTCTCTAACGGTTTACTCATTGAATTAAAATGGGCGAACCATCGGCTCGCCCAAAGTGCGGTTATTTTTTCGTGCGTTTTATGCGATGCGAGATAAGTAATCCTGCTCAGCTACATCATCAAAAATCTCTTGCTGATCAGTCAACACCACGCCACCTAAATCTTCTGCGATGGTTTTCGCTGCGCGAATCATCATACGTAAGTTCGCCAAATTATTACCTGGAGATGGCAACTGCATAAAGAGTACCACACCCATGGTTGAAAACTCGGCCATATTGTAATAATCAAACGTACCGGGTTGTTCAATGTTCGCCACACTAAATAACACTGGGCTTGCCACACTTAAATCAAAGTGGCGGTGATACATTTGACGCTCGCCAAAAATAAAACCGAGGTTTTCTAAAGATTGAGATAATTGTGGACCATAAAATTCACGATTTTGATTTGAAATCACATAAAGTTGAACAAAGCCAGTGGTTTGTTTTGGTTTTTCCACTTCTACTGGTTCGTGATAGTTAAAATGCACGTTCTCATGAGTAGGTTCTTGAGTTGGATTTAATGACATCTCGGCTAATTGCTCACGCAATTCTGGCGAAGAAGAATTCACACCGTCAAAATCATTGCTTTGTGCTTCTAATTCTTCAATTGTCATTTCTGCTACACGCGGTTTTGGTTGTACATTCGTTTCAGGATAAACCACGGGTTCAGGTTGTGGAGCTGGCGCTGGAGCAGGTTGCGTAGTATTCATCTCATAAACCGGCTGATTTGGTAAAGAGATTTTAATATCATCCACGCTTTTTTCTATTTGACGCGCATCCACTTGAGCTCGTTGCTCATCAAAATTAAATTGCTGTTGGTTTGCCGCCTGCGGTGCCACTTTAGGTTGAACATGTTGTTGTACTGGCTGCGCCGCTTGAGCACGATGTGTTAAACGAATATCCGCATTAGGATCAGCAGCTTGCGAAAAAGGATTGACCTCACCGTTTTTAGAAGTGCGGTTAAATGTATTCGCACTTTTAAAATATTTTGATTTCTCACGGCGATTTGACCATAATCCGTGTACCACTAAGGCAATTAAAGCAATTACCCCTAAAATAATCAAAATGGTATTTAAGTCCATTCTTGTTGCTCCTTAACGCAATGATTTTTGCTAATCCTATCACATTTCCACAGGTGAAAAAATAGGAAAGCAAACAAGAGATTAAAAGGGATGAGATGGAATCTTTCTCAAAAAATATTGTCTTTCTGTGACATTTTGTATTTTTTACTTTTCAATTTAAAGGAACAATGATGATCGATCAAAATGAAATAAAATCTGCTTTCAATCATTTCGTAATGGGTTGGCATTTTATTACGCAAAAAGGTCTCCGCCGTTTTGTGATTATGCCGATTTTACTTAACATCGTTCTGCTTACAGGCTTATTCTGGCTATTTGTCTCACAAATCTCCACGATGATTGACTGGGTAATGAGCTTTATTCCTGATTGGTTAAGCTTTTTAAGTGTGATTTTGCTTGTACTGTCTATCGGCTCGATTCTCTTATTTTTCTATTTTGCCTTTACAACGCTTTCAGGCTTTATTGCCGCACCGTTTAATGGATTATTAGCAGAAAAAGTCGAAAAAATGCTGACTGGCGAAGCTGTTAATGATGATGGTTTTGCTGAAATCATGAAAGATGTGCCGCGTATGCTAAATCGTGAATGGCAAAAACTATGGTACAGCTTACCGAAATTTGTAGGCTTGTTCTTATTGAGTTTTATCCCTGTTATCGGACAAACCATTATTCCTGTGCTGACATTCTTATTTACCTGTTGGATGATGGCAATTCAATATTGTGACTATCCGTTTGATAACCACAAGATTTCCTTTGGCATCATGAAAAATGCATTAGGCGAAAGACGCACACAAAGCCTGACATTCGGAGCATTAATCACTCTTTGTACCGCATTACCGATTGTGAATTTAGTCGTTATTCCCGTTGCAGTCTGTGGCGCGACCGTAATGTGGGTCGAAAATTATCGCTCACAGTTAAAATTTGATATGAATTTTGACCGCACTTCGGGTTCAACACAAATTGTGACACGCTCCACAAGTACGGAAATTAAACCTTCGGGAAACAGCATCGTGAATAAATAGCATTTAGTTATAAAATATAGCTATTAACTATTTTTTGAATTTAAAAGCTGGTGTTATAACTATTGCATCAAATAATTCCCAAATATAAAAGGACAGTAAAATGACAATTTATGCAGATAACTCATACTCAATCGGTAATACGCCATTAGTTCGTTTAAAACATTTCGGACACAATGGTAACGTTGTGGTAAAAATTGAAGGTCGTAACCCTAGCTTTAGCGTGAAATGCCGTATTGGTGCCAATATGATTTGGCAAGCAGAAAAAGATGGCATTTTAACGGCGGGTAAAGAAATTGTTGATGCGACCAGTGGTAACACCGGTATCGCTTTAGCCTATGTAGCTGCCGCACGCGGTTATAAAATCACCTTAACCATGCCTGAAACCATGAGCCTTGAACGTAAACGTTTATTACGTGGTTTAGGCGTCAATCTTGTGCTCACTGAAGGCTCAAAAGGGATGAAAGGTGCGATTGCTAAAGCAGAAGAAATTGTGGCATCTAATCCAAATCATTATGTGATTCTAAAACAATTTGAAAACCCGGCTAACCCTGACATTCACCGTCAAACTACTGGTGAAGAAATCTGGAAAGATACTGAAGGTAAAGTCGATGTAGTGGTTGCTGGTGTGGGTACCGGTGGTACAATTACCGGTATTTCTCGTGCGATCAAATTAGATCACGGTAAAAAAATTACCTCTGTGGCAGTTGAACCAACAGAATCACCCGTTATTACCCAAACCCTTGCAGGTCAAGAAGTGAAACCAGGTCCACACAAAATTCAAGGTATCGGTGCGGGTTTCATTCCGAAAAACTTAGATTTATCATTAATTGATCGCGTGGAAACTGTAGATAGCGATACTGCAATTGCGACCGCTCGTCGCTTAATGGCTGAAGAAGGGATTCTTGCGGGTATTTCCTCTGGAGCCGCTGTGGCAGCAGCTGACCGCTTAGCAAAACTACCAGAATTCCAAGATAAATTAATCGTCGCGATCTTACCTTCTGCATCAGAACGTTATTTAAGTACGGCGTTATTCGAAGGTATTGAAGCTTAATCTATTAATTTCATTCATTCTATCTAAGGTCTGTTTTTACAGACCTTTTTTTGTTTATTAATTAAACAATTTTCATTTAATATAACTAAAGGAAATAATTCATAAATAAATAATACTTTTCTTTTCTTTTTCGCTTCTTATAATTCATTTCACTTTCGTTATTTATCTAAAAAAGGAATACTTATGAAAAAATCATTTTTTAGCACCGCACTTTTAGCGACAGGATTAGCCCTTTCTACTTTTGCTAACGCCGGTGAAATTGCTGATCGCGTTGAACAAACTAAAACCTTATTAGTCGGTACTGAAGGTACTTACGCGCCATTTACTTTCCACGACAAAGATGGCAAGTTAACCGGTTTCGATGTGGAAATTATCGAAAAAGTAGCGCAAAAATTAGGTTGGAAAGTCGAATTTAAAGAAACCGCTTGGGACGGTATGTATGCAGGTTTAAATGCAAAACGCTTTGATGTTATTGCTAACCAAACCAACCCAAGCCCAGAACGTTTAAAAAAATATGATTACAGTGCACCTTATAACTACTCTGCTGGCGTAATCGTGACGAAAGCCGATAACGATAGCATTAAATCATTCCCTGATTTAAAAGGTAAAAAATCTGCACAATCTGCAACCAGTAACTGGAGCAAAGATGCACGTGATAATGGCGCAATTATTGTGACCGTTGATAGCTTGGCGCAAAACCTTGAGGCGGTAAAACAAGGTCGTGTTGATGCAACAGTAAACGATAAGCTTGCCGTATTAGATTACTTCAAAAAACAACCTAACTCAGGCTTAAAAATTGCTGTAGAAAGTGATAAAAAAATCCCAACCGGTTTTGCTTTCTTGAAAGGTGAAGAACCGCTTATTGCAAAAGTGAACCAAGCACTTGAAGAACTACGCAAAGACGGAACGTTAAAACAACTTTCAATCAAATGGTTTGGCGATGACATTACTCAATAATTGGTTAGCCAGCCTTCCATTTATGACCGCAGAACGAGCTGATTATGTAATCAGCTCGTTTTGGCCTATGATGGAAGGGGCAATTTTATATACGATCCCCCTTGCGGTCATTTCCTTCTTTTGCGGTTTATTCATTGCAGTTATCGTGGCTGTGATTTGCACATTGCCACATCCCAATTTAATGACCAAAATTCTGCAGGGCATTTGTCGCACCTATATTTCAATTATTCGTGGCACGCCAATGCTGGTGCAGATCTTCATTATCTTCTACGGTTTACCTGAAGTTGGTATCAAGCTAGAACCTTTTCCAACCGCAATTATTGCGTTCTCCATTAACATTGGTGCTTATGCAGCAGAAACGGTGAGGGCCTCCATTCTTGCAATTCCTAAAGGTCAATGGGAAGCCTCTTATGCGATAGGCATGAATTACACTCAAGCTTTCGTGCGTACCATTATGCCGCAAGCTTTACGTATTTCCGTCCCTTCGCTATCAAACACATTCATTAGCACAGTGAAAGATACGTCTCTCGCTTCGCTCGTTTGGATTGCGGAATTATTTCGTGTGGCACAAAACATCACGGCTGAAAACTATGAGTTTATTTTAATTTACAGCGAAGCGGCTCTCATTTATTGGGTATTCTGTTTTGTGCTGTCAATGGGGCAAACCCGCTTAGAAAAACGCCTTTCTCGCCATTTATAAGGACTGGTTATGTTAAAAGTCACGAATATTCAGAAAAGTTTTAATGGCCACCATGTATTAAAAGGCATTGATTTTGAAATTAATAAAGGCGAAGTGGTTGCCATTCTGGGTCCATCAGGTTCAGGCAAAACGACTTTTTTACGCTGTTTAAATTTGCTCGAACGCCCAGAAAAAGGAGTATTAGCATTTACCGATGGAAACTTAACTATTGATTTCAGCAAGAAGATCAGCAAAGCCGATGAACTAAAATTGCGTCGTCGTTCCTCAATGGTGTTCCAACAATACAATCTATTTCCCCACCGCACGGCACTTGAAAATGTGATGGAAGGGATGGTGGTTGTGCAAAAACAACCTAAAGAGATTGCACGTGAAAAAGCCTTGGCATTGTTGGAAAAAGTTGGTTTAAAAGCAAAAGCGGATTTATATCCCTCTCAACTTTCTGGTGGTCAACAGCAACGTGTCGGGATCGCCCGTGCTTTAGCCGTTAAACCCGATATAATCTTGTTAGATGAGCCTACTTCTGCTCTTGACCCTGAACTCGTCGGTGAAGTGTTACAAGCACTCAAAATGCTCGCACAAGAAGGTTGGACAATGATTATCGTCACCCATGAATTGAATTTTGCCAAAGATGTGGCAGATCGCGTGATTCTCATGGAAAATGGTCAGGTAGTTGAACAAAATACCGCGGCTGAATTCTTCAGTCATCCACAGCAAGAACGCACCAAACAATTCTTATTGCAAGCTAAAATGCCAATGGAATTCGAAGATTATTGTATTTAATCAACCCCCTAAATATAAAAAGAGCGGTCAAAAAACATCATGAATTTTGACCGCTCTTTCTATTTGAATAAATTACATAATGGCATTATAGAATACTGTTGCTAAAGCCGCACCGATAAATGGACCTACAACTGGAACCCAACTGTATCCCCAGTCAGCTTTAGTTTTTAATGTCCCCCCCAGGAAAAGACCTAAGGTTAAACGCGGACCAAGATCTCGAGCTGGATTGTTCGCAGAACCGGTTGTTCCACCTAAGCTCAAACCAATTGCCCAAACTAGAATGGCTACTGGTAATGCCCCAATTGAACCTAAACCAATTGGTGTGCTTTCTGCTGTGCCAGGTAAAGTGATATTTGCTCCCGCAAGATAGAAAATCACGAAAACAAGCACGAAGGTACCAACGATTTCGTTTACTAAGTTGATTGGATAGTTACGAATTGCTGGTTCAGTACAGAAACAAGCGCGTTTTAAGCCCTCTTCTTCGGTCGCTGCAAAGTGATCTTTATACATAATGTAAACCAACAATGCACCTACCATGCCCCCCACAACTTGTGCCGCGATGTAGCCTGGTACCAGTTCCCAAGCAAATGCACCTTTCATTGCCACACCAAGTGTTACCGCTGGATTTAAGTGCGCCCCACTGTAAGGGCCTGTCACAACAACGGCCACATACACCGCAAATGCCCACGCGGTAGTAATCACAATCCAACCAGAACTTTGCCCTTTCGTTTTATTTAAACATACGTTGGCTACCACACCGTTACCTAACAGGATTAAGAGTGCTGTGCCAAAAAATTCTGCAAAATAGGCATTCATAAGAGAATCTCCAAATAATGATTAACTTAATGATTTCATTAAAGAAATCTTGCTTTGCAATTCGTTTCGTTGTTTGATCAAATATTGAGATACTCAAAGTGAGTGGCGCCATTATCTAGTTTTAACCAATTAATTCAATAGATGAAATCGATCTATTTTCTAAAAATGCGACAAAGATCACATTATTTTGTGCGTTAACGCAATCGTTTACATATTTTAATAAAAAAATCTGTGATACTTATCACAAAACCAAACATTGCTTATTCCAATTAAGTTCGAATTCAATTAAGTTAGGCGCGCAATTTGTTCGTTTAAGCTCAAAATTTCTTCATTCATTTAACGAGTGCCAAGCACTCTAAGGAATAGAACCATGACAGACAAAAAATACATCATCGCTTTGGACCAAGGTACCACAAGCTCTCGTGCAGTATTATTAGATCACAATGCGAATGTTGTCGAAATCGCCCAACGTGAATTTACACAAATTTATCCACGCGCAGGCTGGGTGGAACATAATCCAATGGAAATTTGGGCAACACAAAGTTCAACATTAAACGAAGTAGTTGCAAAAGCAGGCATTACCTCTGACGAAATCGCGGCAATTGGTATTACTAACCAACGTGAAACCACCATTGTGTGGGAAAAAGAAACCGGCACACCGGTTTATAACGCGATTGTGTGGCAATGTCGTCGTACTGCAGATATTACAGACAAACTTAAAGCGGATGGTCATGAAGAATATATCCGCAACACCACAGGTTTAGTGGTAGACCCCTATTTCTCAGGTACCAAAGTGAAATGGATTTTGGACAATGTAGAAGGCGCGCGCGAAAAAGCGGAACGCGGTGAACTTCTATTTGGTACCGTGGATACCTGGCTTGTATGGAAATTAACCCAAGGCCGTGTTCACGTAACGGATTACACCAACGCATCCCGTACCATGTTATTTAACATCCATACGAAAAAATGGGATGACAAAATGTTGGAATTATTAAATATTCCACGCTCTATGCTACCTGAAGTACGCAATTCATCCGAAGTGTATGGCCAAACCAACATCGGGGGTAAAGGCGGCGTACGTATTCCTGTTGCGGGTATTGCGGGTGACCAACAAGCGGCACTTTACGGCCACCTTTGCACCCGCGCAGGTCAAGCGAAAAATACCTATGGTACAGGCTGCTTTATGTTGCTACACACCGGTGATAAAGCGATTACCTCTAAAAATGGTCTATTAACCACTATCGCTTGTAACGCTAAAGGTGAACCAGAATACGCACTTGAAGGTTCGGTATTTATTGCGGGCGCTTCAATCCAATGGTTACGTGATGAACTCAAAATCGTTCATGACAGCCACGACTCCGAATACTTCGCACAAAAAGTCCCAGATAGCAACGGAGTATATGTCGTACCAGCATTCACTGGTTTAGGCGCGCCTTATTGGGATCCGTATGCCCGTGGGGCAATTTTCGGTCTTTCTCGCGGTTCTAACCGTAACCATATTGTACGCGCAACCCTTGAATCTATCGCTTACCAAACCCGTGACGTATTAGAAGCAATGCAATCTGACTCTGGACAACGCTTACAATATTTACGTGTTGATGGCGGTGCAACCAACAACAACTTCTTAATGCAATTCCAAGCAGATATTTTAGATGTGAATGTTGAACGTCCAGTGGTGAAAGAAGTAACCGCACTTGGTGCAGCTTATCTTGCTGGTCTTGCGGTTGGTTTCTGGAAAGATTTAGACGAGCTTCACGACAAAGCACGTGTAGAACGTACCTTCACACCAGATAACGATGAAGAAAAACGTGAACGTCGTTATAAAGGTTGGAAAAAAGCAGTTAAACGCTCATTAGAATGGGCAAAAGAAGACGCGGAATAATCCCTTATAGCCAATAATAAAGTGCGGTCAAAATCACTTGTGTTTTTGACCGCACTTTTATTTGGTATCTATATCCTATGCTTGATAACAGGCAACATAATATCCAACATCTTTGTTATGATATTCATCTATAATATGTTTACCGCCTAGAGAAATAACTTTTTCCTGAGTCAGAATATATGAAAAAAATGCAAATTCATCATCCTCATCAGGTGAAACTATCTCAATAACTAGATGATCAGGAATTGTTATTTTATAAGAATAAAGCAACTCATCTGTTTCATTACTATATACTTCAATATATCTTCTAACTTTTGGACTCATATCATCTCTAAATATTTAACACTAAGGCTTTATGCAACCAACTCCAATGCTCTACAGAAGTTACTTTCATGATATTCCTTTCCTTGTCTATCGACCAAATAATGAAGCCCAAAATCCTTTTTTATTTTCAACTTTCTTTTGCTTCGCTTCTTCCATTCTTTGTTTGACATAATTTACCCAAACTTGATGGGGCGCATCAAAATCAAATGATTTCATAAAATCATAAGGAATTTTATATTCCGCTAATGGATTTATATCAATCAATTCTTTGGGTGCTATAGGACTATCAATACCCAAATCAAAACCGTGGATTGCTGCGATTTTGGCATACATTAAAACTTGCGGTTGCAAGTAAAAATCAAAATGTAAAAGTGTTCCTTTTGCTGCTCGTTTAGCAAGCTTAAGTTCGAGTAATTTATCTAAAGCTTCTTGCATTCCTTTTATATTTTTATCTGCTAGTGCCACATAAAATTCATGATCGGGAATGCGCTTTAAATCGCTACGGGCTTTTTTCTCATCATTTAAGAACGTGAGTGCGCGCTCTTTTAATAATTGCCAATCGCCACTTAACGCCAATAAAGTGTTCGCATTAAAAAAAGGTCTGATATCAGTTCGTTTATAAGGGACTGAAATATCCACAATTTCATCACGATGTTTAATTAAATAATCAATCAACTTTTGATTATCTGAAAG
>NZ_JVHG01000016.1:0-6309 GCF_001055095.1 Parahaemophilus parainfluenzae | reverse complement strand
AAATGTCTAAAGAAAAATTTGAACGTACAAAACCGCACGTAAACGTGGGTACAATCGGCCACGTTGACCACGGTAAAACAACTTTAACAGCAGCAATCACAACCGTATTAGCAAAACACTACGGTGGTGCAGCTCGTGCATTCGACCAAATCGATAACGCGCCAGAAGAAAAAGCGCGTGGTATCACCATCAACACCTCACACGTTGAATACGATACTCCAACTCGTCACTACGCACACGTTGACTGCCCAGGACACGCGGACTATGTTAAAAACATGATTACCGGTGCGGCACAAATGGACGGTGCTATTTTAGTAGTAGCAGCAACAGATGGTCCTATGCCACAAACTCGTGAGCACATCTTATTAGGTCGCCAAGTAGGTGTACCTTACATCATCGTATTCTTAAACAAATGCGACATGGTAGATGACGAAGAGTTATTAGAATTAGTAGAAATGGAAGTTCGTGAACTTCTTTCTCAATATGATTTCCCAGGTGATGATACACCAATCGTACGTGGTTCTGCATTACAAGCATTAAACGGCGTTGCAGAATGGGAAGAAAAAATTCTTGAGTTAGCAAACCACTTAGATACTTATATCCCTGAACCAGAGCGTGCAATTGACCAACCGTTCCTTCTTCCAATCGAAGACGTGTTCTCAATTTCAGGTCGTGGTACAGTAGTAACAGGTCGTGTTGAGCGTGGTATCATCCGTACTGGTGATGAAGTTGAAATCGTTGGTATCAAACCAACAGCGAAAACAACAGTAACTGGTGTTGAAATGTTCCGTAAATTACTTGACGAAGGTCGTGCAGGTGAAAACATCGGTGCATTATTACGTGGTACAAAACGTGAAGAAATCGAACGTGGTCAAGTATTAGCGAAACCAGGTTCAATCACTCCACACACTGATTTCGAATCAGAAGTTTACGTATTATCAAAAGATGAAGGTGGTCGTCACACTCCATTCTTCAAAGGTTACCGTCCACAGTTCTATTTCCGTACAACTGACGTAACAGGTACAATCGAGTTACCAGAAGGCGTGGAAATGGTAATGCCTGGTGATAACATCAAAATGACAGTAAGCTTAATCCACCCAATCGCGATGGACCAAGGTTTACGTTTCGCAATCCGTGAAGGTGGCCGTACAGTAGGTGCTGGCGTTGTTGCGAAAATCATCAAATAATTGATGTATTAACTGTAACAAGTTAGATAAAGAAGGCGTATCGAAAGATACGTCTTTTTGTTTTTTATCAATGAATGTTGTTTTTATAATAGAAAGTGCGGTCAAAAATTGTATCGTTTTGGTATGATACAGACTCATTTTTTATACGGGTGTTTTTATGCAACAACTACCATTTAAAGCCGTTGTCTCTGATCTTGATGGCACGCTACTTAATACCAATCATGTAATTGGTGAGTTTACTATTGATGTATTGAATAAATTAGAACAAAAAGGTGTAGATATTATTTTAGCAACGGGACGTAATCATACAGATGTTGCTTCTATTTTAGGTAAGATTGGAGCGGAGCATGCCGTAATGATCACTTCCAATGGCGCACGAGTGCGTGATCTAAAAGGTAATCTTATTTATAGCAATAGTCTTCCAGAAGAAATTGTGCTTGAGTTGTATAAAATCCCTTTTGATCGCACCAAGGTTTGTATCAATACTTATCAAGATGATGGTTGGTTTATCAATACAGATGTGCCGGAATTAGAAAAATACCATAAAGATTCAGGTTTTATGTACGAAGTTGTCGATTTCACAAAGCATCATGGAAGAGGAACTGAAAAAGTATTTTTTATTGCTCATGATCCTAAAGATCTAATCGAACTAGAAGATTACCTTAGAACACAGTTCGGAGATAAAACAACGATTGTTTATTCAGCGCTAACTTGCTTAGAAGTGATGAACAAAAATGTATCGAAAGGTGATGCATTATCTCATCTATTAGAAAATAGAAATTATGGATTAAAAGATTGTATTGCTTTTGGAGATGGCCAGAATGATGTTGAAATGCTTTCTTGGGTTGGTAAAGGTTATGTGATGGCAAATGCTGATTCTCGTTTAAAAGAAGCTTGTCCAGAACTGGAAGAGATCGGGTTCAATAAAGACGAAGCAGTGGCCAAACATTTAGCAGAAATTTTTGGTATTAAATAGATGTTTCAGTCAATTTTTCTGGTTAGTGCCGGTGCGGCAATTGGTGCATCTTTACGCTGGGGATTAGGTTTATGGCTTAATTCCCTGTTTAGTTCGCTTGCATTTGGTACACTTGTGGCTAATTTTATTGGCTGCTTTTTGATGGGGATTTTATTAGCAGCCTTTTGGACCTTCCCGCAATTTAGCCCTGAATGGCGATTATTCTTAGTAACTGGATTTCTCGGTGCTCTTACCACCTTTTCTTCTTTTTCAGGTGAAGTAATAGAACTTTTTTTTAAAGAAGAGTGGGGAAATGGATTGTTTGTTTTAGTGAGTCATTTAGTTGGTTGCTTAATTTTTACAGTATTAGGGATTTATTTCTTTAGACTCATCAGTCTTCTATTCCATTTCCGATAAAATCGCTAAATTCTTCAGAATAAAATCCATGAGAGAGCATATACTGCCAAATTTTTTGTTTGCTTTTGATTGGTTGAGGTTCTGCATAATTAGGAAACTTTTTACGTAGAACCTTTTCTGCGATTTCAGCCCAATTAATTTCACTTTCTCCAAGAACTTCATTTATGACGTCTGAAGATACACCTTTTAGTTGACGTAATTCTTGTTTAATACGATTTGCACCGTATCCACGTTGCGAACGTGTATGTAAATAATTTTCAGTAAACCGTTTATCATTTTGCCAGTTTTTTTTCTGACAGTGAGCTATTGTTTCATCGATCTCATCTTCTGTAAAAGCTTTTTCCTGCATTTTATTGCGTAGTTCAAATTCGCTATATTCACGTCGAGCAAGTAAATTAACAACATAGCTCAAGGCAAGAGAAGGCATAGAAATTCCTTGTAAGTAAAATACGGTTAAAATGAAAAGTGCGGTTCAAAACTGACCGCACTTTTAGTGATTAGAAATCGCTTTCTGCATCATCATTAGATTGTTCAATATCAGCCATTAATGCTTGTTCTGGGTTAGCGACTAATTCAGCACGAAGTTTCGCTTCAAGTTCATCAGATTTAGCAGGATTTTCATTTAGCCATTTCATCGCATTAGCTTTACCTTGACCAATCTTTTCACCGTTGTATGCATACCACGCACCAGACTTCTCAACAAGTTTGTGTTTAACACCGAGTTCAATTAATTCGCCAGCTTTCGAAATACCTTCTCCGTAAAGAATTTGGAAATCAACTTGGCGGAAAGGTGCGGCTAATTTATTTTTTACGACTTTAACACGAGTTTCGTTACCAATTACCTCATCTCCATCTTTAACTGAACCAGTACGACGGATATCTAAACGAACAGAAGAGTAGAATTTTAGCGCGTTACCACCAGTTGTGGTTTCTGGGTTACCAAACATGACACCAATTTTCATACGAATTTGGTTAATAAAGATAACAAGGCAGTTTGCATTTTTGATTTGACCAGTTAATTTACGTAGCGCTTGAGACATTAAACGCGCTTGTAAACCCATGTGTGAATCACCCATTTCACCTTCAATTTCAGCTTTCGGGGTGAGAGCTGCAACAGAGTCCACAATGACCACATCTACAGCACCAGAACGTACTAATGCATCACAAATTTCAAGTGCTTGTTCACCGTTGTCTGGCTGGGAAACTAAAAGTTCTTTCACATCAACGCCAAGTTTTGCTGCATAAATAGGATCAAGCGCATGCTCCGCATCGATAAATGCACAGGTTTTACCTACTTTTTGTGCTTGAGCGATAACAGATAAGGTTAAGGTTGTTTTACCAGAAGATTCAGGTCCAAAAATTTCAACAATACGACCCATAGGTAAACCACCAATGCCAAGAGCGACATCAAGACCTAAAGAACCAGTAGAAACAGATTCAACATCAAGGGCTTGAGTATCACCCAATTTCATAATTGAGCCTTTACCGAATTGCTTTTCAATTTGGCCAAGTGCTGCGGCGAGCGCTTTTTGCTTTTCTTCTTGAGTTGCCATATAAAACCTTCTTAAATAGAGTTATCTAAATTTGGTTAGATTATATCTGTATTGATGTACAGTATCAAGAGAAAATTTTTCCCTTGATGAAAAAATGTGAACCAGATTCCAAATTTGAGAAATAGTTTATTTAAAATCAACTTCTTAAGTAATTTTGTAGATCTTGAATTTGTGCTGCGAGGATTTTTCCACCCAGTTCATATACAGTTCTTATCTTGGTTTCATCTCGTTCTAATCGCCCTATATTGAGTGAGACATTTGGGCGAATCACAAAGAGTTTATTTTGTTTTTCTAAACGAATGATTTCTTCTACTTGCTCATTATAAGTGCGGTAGCGATTTTCTAAGGTTTTAACTAAGTGTGGATATTTGCGATAAAAAAGCTTGAATAAAAAAGAAGATGATCTTGTTTTACGGTAGTCGATCGGTTGAGTTAAAACAACGATGATTTTATCACAACCAAGCTCTTGTGCTTTTTCAAATGGAATACTATCAGCAATTCCACCGTCTAAATATTTTTGTCCATTGATTTCCACAAATTTTGAGGCAAAAGGCATAGCTGAAGTTGCTCTGAAGTATTCCATCTCTTTGAAAACATCTTTGATTTTGAAATATTCCGCTTTACCATTCTCAATGTTTGTGGCAGCTAAATAGAAATCAATGTGAGATT
The DNA here is from genome assembly GCF_001055095.1 of Parahaemophilus parainfluenzae. GTDB lineage: Bacteria > Pseudomonadota > Gammaproteobacteria > Enterobacterales > Pasteurellaceae > Haemophilus_D > Haemophilus_D parainfluenzae_Z. Next base: position 1,528 of record NZ_JVHG01000016.1, on the reverse strand, counting down.
TCTCGAACTCCTTTTGATCAAAAGGGTCAAGATTAAAAGGGAGATCATAGAAAGCGAAATCTTTATTGATAATATTACCTGTTGTAAAAAGGCTATGAAATCCCATGTAACGTTTATCTTTAAGATATTTTAGGTTATATCTCAACGCTCTTTCTTTTTGGTTGGATGCATAATTTATGCCAAATAATGCACCTGCAGAGATACCAATAATTTTATTTATTTGAATGTTTTGTTCCATCAGTGCATCAAGGACACCTGCGGTAAACATACCTCTCATACCGCCGCCCTCAAGAACGAGTCCTACTGTCATTTTTACTCCTGGAATTTGAAAAAGTTTTAGTGGAATAAATATTAAACTATAAACTTATTTATATTTATCTTGTTGTTTATCAATAAATAAATTTTACATTTGCGATCTCTCTCACAAAATTGATTTTTTATATTCGTCACACTTAATTGGTTATGATATAACTACTTTGAGAAGTACTTGTTGGTTTAGTCGTATGTGATTAACCCTTTAATAAGGAGGAGTTTTAAAATGAAAACTCTTATAATCCCAAATGATCATATCAGTAAAGTATGTAATTTGTTAAATCAACTCATTGGAGATGTAACAAGTAAAAATCTATTTACGGGATATGGCCTGTTTCATAAAGATAAAGATATGTTTGCGGTTTGGGCAAACAATAAGGTTTACTTACGTGCTAAGGATGAGCTTTCGATAAAATTAAAAGGATTTGGCTGTAAACCTTTTACAACAAATGAACTCAATAAACGCTTCGTATTATCTGATTATTATGCTTTAACTGAAAGCATTTTAAAAGATAATGCTTTAATGAGAAACTTGCTTATTCTTTCTATTAGTCAAATAAGGAAGGAGAAACTTGATTCTGCACTATCTAAGATTGGGAGAATTCGTGATTTACCGAATTTATCGGTTAAGTATGAAAGAGCACTGAAGAAAGTGGGCATTGAGCATGTTGATACTTTACGGCAAATAGGTGCTGAAAATGCGATTGTTCGTTTAAAGAAAGCGGATATTGGGGCCACTGAGGCTTTCTATTGGCGGCTTCGAGGTGCTTTAGAAAATCGAAACTGTGAGTTTTATACTGAAAAAGAGAAGGAAAGAGGCCTTAGTAAACTTAATGAAATACTTTCTGCAAATGGGTTTAGACGTTGTAAGCGAACCTTAAAAAAGGCTGAATAGCATTCATATAAAGGAGTTAGCGTCTAAAAAATCATCTATCGAAGAGATTTCTTAAAAAAAGTGCTTGCGTGGATTTCAAAAATCCCTATAATGCACCCCACACAACGACGCGCTGTTGTGACTCTTAAGAAAAACCGGTGCGTCGTTCTTTTTTGCTCTTTGACAATATATCAGACAATCTGTGTGGGCACTTGTTGATTGACTTGTTTTAAAAATATTTTTTAATTTTGAAGTCTTAATAGGTGCTAACTAGAAATTCATATACTTTTTAAGTAGTGACATTTTATGTCAGCAGTATTGAGCGATTGAACTTGAATTGAA
>NZ_JVHG01000015.1:0-208495 GCF_001055095.1 Parahaemophilus parainfluenzae | reverse complement strand
ACGTAAAGGTGCAGTACGTAAAGCTAAACTTTACTACTTACGTGAACGTTCAGGTAAATCAGCTCGTATTAAAGAGCGTTTGGGCGAATAATTCGCAAATAAAAAAGGCTTGGTTTTCCAAGCCTTTTTTGTTTTTAAGTGCGGTCAACATTAAGACCGCTTCATAATTTCAAAAAACTCATCGTTGGTTTTCGCCACCATAAGTTTGTCGATGAGGAATTCCATCGCTTCCACTTCACCCATTGGGTTAAGGATTTTGCGAAGAATCCACATTTTTTGTAATTCATCTGGTGTGGTAAGTAAATCTTCTTTACGCGTACCAGAACGGTTGAAGTCAATCGCTGGGAACACACGTTTTTCTGCAATTTTGCGAGAAAGATGTAATTCCATGTTACCAGTACCTTTAAATTCTTCGAAGATAACCTCATCCATTTTTGAACCGGTATCAACAAGTGCGGTTGCAATAATGGTTAAACTACCACCTTCTTCTACGTTACGGGCGGCACCAAAGAAACGTTTTGGACGATGTAAAGCATTTGCATCCACACCACCAGAAAGAATTTTACCTGATGCTGGCGTAACGGTGTTATAAGCACGTGCCAAACGAGTGATAGAGTCGAGTAAAATCACCACGTCTTTTTTGTGCTCTACAGAACGTTTTGCTTTCTCGATAACCATTTCAGCCACTTGAACGTGACGAGCGGCTGGTTCATCAAAGGTAGAGGCAATCACTTCACCTTTTACTGAACGTTGCATTTCTGTTACTTCTTCTGGACGCTCATCAATTAAAAGCACAATAAGTTCACATTCAGGGTAGTTGTGCGTGATGCTTTGTGCAATATTTTGTAGCAACATGGTTTTACCGGCTTTTGGTGGAGCCACGATAAGACCACGCTGACCTTTACCAATTGGAGAGGCTAAATCCAAAATACGTGCGGTTAAATCTTCAGTTGAGCCATTACCACGTTCCATTCTTAAGCGAGAATTGGCGTGTAATGGGGTTAAGTTTTCGAAAAGGATTTTGCTACGAGAGACTTCAGGTTTGTCATCGTTGACTTGGTCGACTTTTAAAAGTGCAAAATAGCGTTCACCTTCTTTTGGTGGACGGATTTTGCCTTCGATTTTATCACCAGTTTGAAGATTGAAGCGACGAATTTGACTTGGAGAGACGTAGATGTCATCAGGACCAGCAAGGTAGGAACTGTCTGCAGAGCGTAAGAAACCGAAACCATCGGGTAAAATTTCTAACACGCCGCCGCCAAAAATATCTTCACCGCTCTTTGCGTGTTGTTTCAAAATAGCAAAAACAATATCTTGTTTACGTAAACGGGCAAGATTTTCCAAACCCATTTGTTCTTCGCCAAGTTTCACAAGATCAGAAACAGGCGTATTTTTAAGTTCTGTAAGATGCATAATTAATAATGTTGGAACGAATAAGAGTTGATAACACTGAAATGTTTGAATGGTGGGCAATGCCCTTAAGAATGGTGCGTAAATTACCACTAAAATCTAATACTGTCTAGTTTTTGTTAGAAAAAACAGGGTAAAATAACAGATCATGAAGAGATTATTATTGCATATTGATTAATTATGCGTAATAATTGAATAATTAATCGATTTTAAAGTTAAAAGAAGGATAACCTATGGCTCTCTGGGGTGGTCGTTTTACACAAGCGGCAGATAAACGTTTTAAAGATTTTAATGATAGCCTGCGTTTTGATTATCGCTTGGCAGAACAAGATATTGAAGGCTCCATTGGTTGGTCTAAAGCCTTAGTAAATGTTGGTGTATTAAGTGCTGAAGAGCAACAACAGCTAGAAGTTGCCTTAAATGAATTATTAATCGAAGTGCGGTCAAATCCACAAGCGATTTTACAAGATGATGCAGAAGATATTCATAGCTGGGTAGAAAGTAAACTTATCGATAAAGTGGGTAATTTAGGCAAAAAATTACACACGGGTCGTAGCCGTAATGACCAAGTTGCACTCGATATCAAAATGTGGTGCAAACAGCGTGTAATCGAGTTACAAGAGTCTGTTCGTAATCTTCAACGCCACTTGGTGCAAACTGCGGAAAATACGCAAGATGCGGTGATGCCGGGTTATACTCATTTACAACGTGCTCAACCCATCACTTTTGCCCATTGGTGTATGGCTTATGTGGAAATGTTTGAGCGTGATTATTCACGTCTCACTGATGCTTATAAACGCATGAATAGCTGCCCATTAGGTAGTGGTGCACTTGCAGGCACCGCGTATGCAGTCGATCGTGAACAATTAGCTACCGATCTTGGTTTTGCTTTTGCGACGCGTAATAGTTTGGATAGCGTTTCTGATCGTGACCATATTGTGGAATTACTTTCAACAGCTTCTTTAAGTATGGCGCACCTTTCTCGTTTCGCAGAAGATATGATTATTTTTAACAGTGGTGAAGCGAATTTTGTGGAGTTATCAGATCGTGTGACTTCAGGTTCATCTTTAATGCCACAAAAGAAAAATCCGGATGCTTGTGAATTAATTCGTGGTAAAGCTGGTCGTGTAATGGGCGCATTAACTGGTATGTTGATGACATTAAAAGGTTTACCGTTAGCGTATAACAAAGATATGCAAGAAGACAAAGAAGGGATCTTTGATGCGTTAGATACCTGGCAAGATTGCGTAGATATGGCGACTTTTGTACTAGATGAATTAAAAGTGAATACCGACCGTACACGCGAAGCCGCATTAAAAGGCTACTCAAATGCAACAGAGTTAGCGGATTATCTTGTAGCAAAAGGTGTACCATTCCGTGATTCTCACCATATTGTCGGTGAAACCGTGGTTTATGCCATTGAAAAAGGAAAAGCCTTGGAAGACTTAACCATTCCTGAATTCCGTCAATTCAGTGATGTGGTAGGGGATGATGTATATGACATTCTTTCACTACAATCTTGTTTAGATAAACGTTGTGCGAAAGGTGGGGTTTCACCACTTCGTGTGGCAGAAGCAATTGCAGAAGCAAAAGCGAGATTAGCTTAATTAGCGTAAATCAAAAGAGCGGTCAAAAATGTTGTGTTCTTGAACTATTCCAAAACTTTCTATGGCTATATTATTCAAACAATACTTTTTATCGACATATTTTGACAGTCCTATCTTTCTCTAATAGGATTGATAGCTAGGCGTTTGATAGTGGATTCTTTGGTATAAATGTAATATCAGGTGAGTACTTTCGGCAGCTTTTCTATCACTAATATACCATTCGGATAGAGATTAAATTCGGTAAGTAATAAGCTCATAATTAAAGACATATAAATTCAGTGATATCCGTCAGCCAGTTCAATGGTAAAATCGTTGCACGCAAAGAAGCTAAGCATTTGGTTTTGTATGGCAGACTTTGAGTTTATTTGCGCATAACTCATTTGTTCGTTATAGCCATTTTTAAGGTGGTAATCTTTTAAAAAGGCCTGTAAATTAAGTCGAAGTCGACGTTTTAGCAATAAGATATTGTGCTCTCTAACATTTTGCTGTTCGGCGTAAGTATTCTAACTCTATATCATCAGGAGTGCGTTTTGCCATGAAAGCAACATTCGGTAAAAATTTGGTCAGGTAAATAAACCCCACATAACGCCCTCATTTTCAGAGATAAAATATTTTGTCTGTTGACTAGTTCATTTGGATTTAAATAACTACAGGATATAAATTTCTTCCATAAAAAAACCGCTTGTAGCTAGTACGACAAGCGGCTTTTTCATACTAAAAATCTAACTATTGAATAGCTTTTGTTGTACCATTTTCTTTCGCTTTCTTATAAGCGTTACGGAACTTCTCTAATTGCTGACGTTTAAATTGTGCTGCAGTCATTTCAATTACTCCTTAGTAAGATGGGGTCTTTATGACAAAGCAATTATTTTCTCTGCCTAACTTTACAGCTGGTTTAAAGTCTGCCATAAAATCACTAGGATTACAACACATTTTGTTATACATTCTGGCGAGAGATTCCCTTTCTGCGATAAATACATAACAATCTGGCTTGAATAATTGATAATGTTTATACATTAACTTTTCAAGATGCTTTTTTAATTTTTTGATTTCTGTCTTACCAAATTTATGTTCCAATGGTGGTGCATACAAATCAACGTTACCATTTTCAATATATTCTTTTACGGCAAATTTTATGGAATAGGTCTTTTTATCTTTAATCAATTTAATAATATCCGAATTAGATTCATTATCAGTGAAGAAAGATAACGCATCTTGATCATCAGAAAATATTGCCATATAAGTAACATTTACGATAATAAAATCAGCATAAATATAGGGAACGTCATCATTGACTGTTTCAAAATGATATTCGCTCATAGTTATAATAGTTAAATGAGAAACATAGTACTCGAGCAATTGAATAAGATCAATTTAAATATTAATTATTTTCTCAGAAACTTGAACAGTTTTACGCATAAATGTTACTCTTACTTGCTCTTACAATAAAGTTAGGTCTAAAAACTGTGTAATGTATTATCGATTTTACTGTGAGATGGTACGTTCTGTTTTCGCACCGAAGAACAATCGATAGATAACATAATCCATCAAGCTCACATAGTTTTTGGCAATAAATTCATCAAACTCCAGATTAGACATTACAAATTCAGGTTTCACAGCATAAGTTTTTGGGGAGAAAAAGGTTTCATTCCTCCAGAAAAACTTTCTATTGCTGCATTATCCAAGCAATGCCCTTTTTTCGACATACTTTGACAAATCTCATTTTTCACTAATAAGTGTTGATGATTAGGCATTTGATAATGAATTCTTTGTTCTGAATTTAATATTAGATGAGCATTTGGGGGCAGTTTTAATAACGTTTGTAACGGCATTTTTTGCACTAATAGTATGTGAACGATAACTTAACCCATAAGTAATAAACTCATTATTAAAGCAACCTAAAATTAGTGAGAAGTAGACTTTCTCGTCTTTCTATTTTAAATTTTGTGATATATCCGTCAGCCACTTATCATTTAGTTTGCTCCAAATACGGGGAAATTTTGCCTTGATAAGTATTATGTTTATGTTGTTTCTGCGAACTAAGTCTATTTATTCAGGCCTTGTATATGCTTGTTGTTTATAACTACTAGCTTTCGTTCACTCAGCGACAGCTATTATTTGGCTCTGCCGGTTTGCTTAGACCCTCTTCATTATCTCGTACAACTTTTTTTGAAGGGGCATCTTTGACTGCCCCTTAGTTTTTATTGTGGAAGTGGATCCATTAATTCAAGGATTTTATCAGTAGGCTCTTTTATATCGAAACTCGATTCCATTAATAATGAAAAAGTCTCGTCATTTCGTTTGCAAGCTGCATGAGAAATTAGCTTACCTTTCTCATTACGCAAATCGATAGTAACTTGATTGATGCCCGTTTTATCTGCGGCGCTCTCTTTTATTATCGTCCACAACTGATTATTTTCTGTTGGTGGAAGAAAAAGAGTCGCTTCTGTGGCATAAGCTTGTAAGTAAGCATTATCTATCGTTTGATCAGCCACATTCACATCGTTTTTCATGTAAGTGAATGTTTTAAGATTATTTAGCGCGACCCAAAGTTTTTCCCCTTTGGTGCTTTCACATTTTACAACATCAATGACGCTATCACCGAGATTCATGGCATTCTCATTTGCGAACGAACATAGTGGAACGGCAGCCAAAAATACCCACAGATATTTTTTCATTAAATTAATCTCTGAAGTTATTAAATTGGAATGGTTGGCCTAATTCAGCGCCTTTCACCAATTGAATAACGGCTTGTAAATCGTCACGTGATTTACCGGTTACGCGTACTTGTTCACCTTGAATTTGAGTTTGAACTTTGATTTTGGAATCTTTCACTAATTTAGTGATTTTTTTCGCCATCTCTGTTTCAATCCCTTGTTTTAATTTGATTTCTTTGGTGTAAAGTTTGCCGTGATGTTCACTCTCTGTTGGAATATCCAATGAGCTATGCTCAATACCACGTTTTACAAATGCGCCAATCAAGATTTCAATTAATTGCTCTAATTGGAAATCAGATTCAGTCGTCACTTTCACGGTTTCGCTTTTTTCATTTAATTCAATGACCGCTTCCACGCCACGGAAATCATAACGTGTACTTAATACGCGGTTTGCATTTTCAACCGCATTACGTACTTCGTGCATAGTAATTTCAGATACGATGTCAAAAGATGGCATAAATTTTCTCCCAAAATGAATTAAATTCGATCATTTGCACTTAAAAGACATAAAAGTGCGGTTAAGTCAGCAAAGTTTACCACAATTTGCGCTTGTTGTTGCACCTTCGGTTTGGCATGAAATGCCACGCCTAATCCGGCGACATTCATCATCGCCAAATCATTAGCGCCATCACCAATAGCAAGGGTATTTTGTCGTGGAATGTTGTATTCTTCAGCGAGTTTTTGCAAGGTATTCGCTTTGTATTGCGCATCGACTACGCTACCTTTTACATTGCCGGTAAGCGTGCCATCAATAATTTCAAATTGATTAGACGCCGCAAAATCGAGGTTTAATAAACTTTTTAAATAATCGGCGAAATAGGTAAAACCACCAGAAGCAATGGCGGTTTTCCAACCATGTTGTTGTAATGTCTTAATGGTTTCAATTAAGCCAGGCATTAACGGTAATTTTTCACGCACTTGTTGCAAAATAGTTTCTGGCGCGCCTTTAAGTGTTCCCACTCGACGGCGCAAACTTTGTTCAAAATCAAGCTCGCCACGCATTGCGCTTTCAGTAATGGCAGAAACTAATTCACCCGTGCCAGCCAGTTTAGCAATTTCATCAATGCATTCAATTTGAATGGCAGTAGAATCCATATCCATTACCAATAAACCTTTTTCTGATAATTTTGCATCAAAATCCAGTTTGGCGATGTCTAATTGCAGGTCATGAGCATGGGCAATAAAATCGGCTAGCCATTTGCCTTTTAAAAGGACAACGGTATTTTTTTCAACGTTCCATGCATCAAAACACTGGAAAGACTGACCGCACTTTTGTTGGAATTCGAATAATTTGGCTAAATTCAGGGTTGTGCCGTATAAAATAAACGCATGCGTTTCATTGGAATGAGGCAAATCAGACGAAAGTGCGGTGGGGAATTGGGGATATTTTTGGGTAATACTTGCAAGGTTTTGAATTTGCATAGAAAATCCTGTAAATTGTGAATACTCATCTATTCTAGCCGATCTTGGCGAAAAAATGGAAAAACAACGTGCAATTAATTAAAGAAAAACTTCAAAAATCACTGATGTTTGGGCTCATCGTGCTGCTTTGTATCGGTGCCATGGCGGTGATTTTGTTTGGTGTGAAACAATTTAAGATTGGTTCACAGCTTTCAAGTGTGAATCAAGTAGCGAATTTATCGCATACTTTGGTTCGTCAGCAAGCCAATTTATTTTCAGTTTTATTAACTAATAATGCGAAATCCGATCAGCTCGTCGAAAATTTAGATAATTTAGTTAAAGAAAACTTTGTACTCGATGCGACCATTTATGATTATAACGGCAAGGAATTGGCACAAAGTACCAATACTGGCAATCTTCGTGAACAACTTGGCCTAGAACATAAAAATGAAGGTGAGTTTTCAACACAGCAAATTGTTGAGCCAATTTATTCTGCTTCCAATAATGCCGTTCGTGGCTTTTTGCGTGTGACGTTTGACGCCCAATATGCTCAAACAACACAGAACAAAATCAATCAAGTCTTTCACCGCTTATATGGTGAAATTGTCGTGGTCTTTTTATTAGGCGCGTTATTTGCCAGTTCCATTCATTATTTTTTAAGTCATTATCGTCGAACATATCGAAAACCAGTGGAAACTAAAACGGTAGTTAATTTACAAGGTAAATCGAGTAGCCAGCGTTTTCATCAACGTCGTCGTAGAATTTGATCAAGGTAAATAAAATTGCAGATATTGCTCAAGTCAATCAGTAAATAGGTTAGAATACTCGGAATTATTTAGATAGGAGAAAAACATGGCAACTCGTAGACAACTCGCCAACGCAATTCGTGCGCTATCAATGGATGCAGTACAAAAAGCAAAATCAGGCCACCCAGGTGCACCAATGGGAATGGCGGATATCGCTGAAGTACTATGGCGTGATTTCTTAAAACATAACCCAAACAATCCTAAATGGGCTGATCGCGACCGTTTTGTGCTTTCTAACGGCCACGGTTCAATGTTGATTTATAGCTTATTACATTTAACAGGCTACGATCTTTCTATCGAAGATTTAAAACAATTCCGTCAATTACATTCTAAAACCCCAGGCCATCCAGAATATGGTTATGCACCAGGTGTTGAAACCACAACGGGTCCGTTAGGCCAAGGTATCACTAATGCAGTGGGTATGGCGATTGCTGAGAAAACATTAGCAGGTCAATTTAACCGTGAAGGCCATGAAATCGTAGACCACCACACTTATGTGTTCTTAGGTGATGGCTGTTTAATGGAAGGGATTTCTCATGAAGCTTGCTCTTTAGCAGGTACATTAGGTCTTGGTAAATTAATCGCATTCTACGATGACAACAATATTTCGATTGATGGTCATGTTGATGGTTGGTTCAGTGATGATACGGCAGAACGTTTTGAAGCTTATGGCTGGCAAGTAATCCGCAATGTGGATGGTCACGATGCAGAACAAATTCGCGCTGCAACCATTCTTGCTCAAGCAGAAAAAGAAAAACCAACTTTAATTATTTGTAAAACTATCATCGGTTTTGGTTCACCAAATAAATCAGGTTCTCATGATTGTCACGGTGCACCATTAGGTGATGAAGAAATCGCATTAACTCGTAAAGCACTAGGCTGGGAATATGGTCCATTTGAAATTCCGGCTGAGTACTATGCAGAATGGTCTGCGAAAGAAAAAGGCGCTGCAGCAGAAAAATCTTGGGAAGAAAAATTTGCCGCTTATGCAAAAGCATATCCTGAACTTGCTGCAGAATTTACACGTCGTGTAAACGGTGAATTACCAGCAAATTGGGCAGCAGAATCTAAAGCGTTCATTGAAAAATTACAAGCCAACCCTGCAAGTATTGCAAGCCGTAAAGCATCACAAAATGCAATCGAAGCTTATGCACATGTATTACCTGAATTCTTAGGTGGCTCTGCAGACTTAGCAAGCTCTAACTTAACGTTATGGAGCGGTTCTAAACCAATTCGTGCACACGAAAACGTAGGTGGTAACTACCTTAACTATGGTGTGCGTGAGTTCGGTATGTCAGCGATTATGAATGGTATTGCTTTACACGGAGGGTTCATTCCTTACGGCGCAACCTTCTTAATGTTCTACGAATATGCACACAATGCGGTGCGTATGGCGGCATTAATGAAACAACGTGCTTTATTCGTTTATACTCATGACTCGATCGGTTTAGGCGAAGATGGTCCAACTCACCAACCAGTTGAGCAAACCACCTCATTACGCTTAATTCCAAATCTTGAAACATGGCGTCCTTGTGACCAAGTGGAGTCAGCTATCGCATGGCAACAAGCGGTTGAACGTCAAGATGGCCCAAGTGCGTTGATTTTTACCCGTCAAAACTTAGCACAAATGGACCGCACTTCTGCACAATTAGATGCAGTTAAACGTGGTGCTTATGTATTAAAAGACTGTGAGGGAACACCTGAGTTAATCTTCATTGCGACAGGTTCTGAAGTGGAATTAGCAGTGAAAGCAGCAGATGTATTGACTGCTGAAGGTAAAAAAGTACGTATTGTTTCTATGCCAAGCACTAACCGTTTCGACAAACAAGATGCAGCGTACCGTGAAAGCGTATTACCTGCAGCGGTAACCAAACGTGTTGCGATTGAAGCGGGCATTGCGGACGTCTGGTATAAATACGTTGGCTTTGAAGGTCGTGTAGTGGGCATGAATAGCTTCGGCGAATCAGCACCTGCGGATCAATTATTCAAACTCTTTGGTTTCACTGTAGATAACGTGGTGGCAAAAGTAAAAGAGATTTTATAATTATAAAAATAGATAAGGGCAGGTCATTACCTGCCTTTCTTTTTTGATTTAAAAAAAGTGCGGTCAAAAAATAAGAAAATTTTTGACCGCACTTTGTTTTTATCTGCTTTCACCTTGTTATCTAAGCCTTTTTTCGTCAATCCATTGAGTTAGCCTTTCAAGTTTGCTAAAATTCGCAACACTTTTTGCGATAAAAAATAAAACGTAAAAAGTGAGTTCGGAAGAAGGTAGCTGGAGAGTAGGGAATTGCCCCTACGCCGACGAGGTAAAATCTTTCAGGCGCAATTGCAAGATTGCAGGGACTGTTACTGGACGAACCCTTGGAGAGATCCATTGCATTTATTGATGTAAATGGACGCCGAAGGCGCAAAAGAGCGGTCGACTTTTCGATTGTTTTCCAAACGCTCAGGCAAAAGGACAGGGGCAAAAGACAATCCGTATTATCAAAAATATTTCTATCGGGATTCTTCTTGTCTCCTTGTCGAGTTTATTTGTATTTTAAGCGACGAGGAATCATCAATGTCATTACAGACAATCTTATCGGCTATTAGTAGCTTTATATGGGGACCGCCCCTACTTATTCTTTTGTCCGGAACAGGACTTTATCTCACCCTTCGTTTAGGCTTCTTACAAATTCGTTATTTGCCTCGTGCCTTGGGTTATTTATTTGCTCGTGGTGCGAATAAAGGCAAAGGGGATGTGTCTTCTTTTGCGGCACTTTGTACGGCATTGGCCGCAACTATCGGGACCGGGAATATCGTCGGCGTAGCTACCGCAGTACAAGCGGGTGGCCCAGGCGCAATTTTTTGGATGTGGTTGGTTGCATTATTAGGCATGGCAACCAAATATGCAGAATGTTTGCTTGCTGTGAAATATCGTGTACGCGATAAATATGGTTTTATGGCTGGTGGGCCAATGTACTACATTGAACGTGGTCTTGGTATCAAATGGTTAGCGAAATTATTTGCGCTATTTGGGGTGTTGGTGGCCTTCTTCGGTATCGGTACTTTCCCTCAAGTGAATGCGATTACATATGCAATGCAAGACACCTTTAATGTACCTGTTGTGATTACTGCAACAGTGGTGACCGTATTGGTCGCCATGATTATTCTCGGTGGGGTAAGACGTATTGCGAGAGCATCTGCAGTCATTGTGCCTTTTATGGCGCTTGGTTATGTAACGACTTCAATTATCATCTTAATCGTTAATTACGACAAATTGCCTACTGCAATTGCATTAATTATTCAGAGTGCGTTTAATCCACAAGCAGCTTTAGGCGGAGCAGTTGGTTTTACCGTGATGAAAGCGATTCAATCAGGTGTGGCACGTGGTATTTTCTCAAATGAATCTGGTTTAGGGAGTGCGCCTATTGCAGCTGCTGCGGCACAAACGAAAGAGCCTGTTCGCCAAGGTTTAATCTCAATGACAGGAACATTTTTAGATACCATCATCGTATGTACGATGACGGGCTTAGTGCTTGTGATTACGGGAGCATGGAGTAATCCTGAGCTTTCAGGCGCAAGCGTGACTAACTATGCTTTTGCACAGGGTTTAGGCACATCAATCGGTGCAACGATTGTAACCGTTGGCTTATTATTCTTTGCTTTTACCACAATTTTAGGTTGGTGTTACTACGGTGAACGTTGTTTCCTTTACCTAGTTGGTATCCGTGGTATTAAAGTATATCGCTTCGTGTTTATTGTTCTGGTTGGGGCAGGCTCATTCCTGACTTTAGATTTAATTTGGATCTTAGCGGATATTGTGAATGGTTTAATGGCCTTCCCGAACTTAGTTGCATTAATTGGTTTACGCAAAGAGATTATTTCAGAAACCAAAGATTACTTTGAACGTTTAAAAGCAACGCAACATGATCAAGATGAATTAGCCTAATTTATCTCATAAAAAGAAAAGGGAAGCCGAGTGCTTCCCTTTGTTGTTTACAGCTTTACATCATAACAAGTTTACACGGAAATGAAATCACATTTTTTCAGAAATTAGATCCCGATCATATTTTTGAACATTTGTTTTTTTATTTACCTAAAAGCACTTGAAAAAGTGGTTCAAGGTCGATATGTTGTTACTAAAGATGAACGGAACCGAAGGGTTCATTTAAGCAAAAGAGGTAAATGCTATGACACTCAATATCACAAGTAAACAAATGGAAATCACTCCTGCAATTCGTGAACATGTGGAGGGAAGACTTGCAAAATTAGAGAAATGGCACACTCAACTGATTAGCCCGCATTTTGTTTTAAGTAAAGTACCAAACGGCTTTTCTGTAGAGGCTTCAATTGGAACTCCATTAGGTAATCTGTTAGCCACTGCAACGGCTGATGATATGTATAAAGCGATCAATGAAGTCGAAGAAAAATTAGAACGTCAATTAAATAAACTTCAACATAAAGGCGAATCCCGCCGAGCAGATGAGCGTTTGAAAGATTCTTTTTAAAATCGAGAATAATGAGTAAATAAAAGGGCGAACACGATGTTCGCCCTTTTTTATTGGAATAATGGGTTAAAAACGAATTTCAACAGATGCGGCAAAATTACGTCCAGGCGCATAAAAACGCTCTAAACCTTTTCCTTCTTTATCAACAGAATCAGTCGTACTTATTTTGTTAATACCACGTAGGGTATCCCAAGTGTGATATTTACGATTGAATAAGTTATAAAGTCCCGCGCGTAGCGTGATATTTTGATTGATTTTATAGAAACCATACAGATCAAATAGCACAGCAGAATTATTAAGATAAGGGTAAGTTTTTACTTCTCTAACAAAGTTGGTTGAGTATTGTACTATTTGGGCATCTTTTGCTTTTTTCGCGCCAAGATAGCTAGCTTTGACGTTAACTCCCCAGCGATCATTTGGATCTTCATAGCCAATTCCTAAAATCACTTTAATAGGTTGAATGGAGAGTAAGCTTGCTTCAGTGCCATTAAGTTTCCCTTTGGCATAACCGAGATTTGCTGTAAATTTCCAACCTTGCGGAATAGCTGAAATAATCTGATCTAAATTAATTTTACTCGTGAATTCCACACCAGAAATACGAGCTCGGTCGATGTTAACTGCTTTCTGAGCGATTGTTGTGTAATAAGCTTGTTGACCATAACTTGCACTATAGGCATTGTAATACGGGTTACGTTTTTTATACGTTGATTCTTGCTCAGTTAAGAAGTTTTTATAACGAGTATGATAAAACGTTAATCCAAATGAGCCTAACTGGTGGTCAGCTTGAATATAAATAGATTGATTTAGTGCTTGTTCTGCTTTTAAATCAGGGTTTGGTATCCAGTTACCGGCAGGATGTTCGAAAGAGAAATACATTTCTGAAGCAGTTGGAATACGGAAACCAGTAGAAATGTTATAGCCTATTTTCCAAATATCATTAAGCTGAGCATCTAATCCAAATGAGCCACTTAAACTTTGGAAGGTATTTGATGCAGGTTTACTGCTGCAAGCTCTACAAAAAGCTTTTAAATCTTGTGGCACTAATTCATCCCAATCATAACGAATTCCTAATTGACTTGAAAAGATATCATTCCATATCACATTGTCTTGTAATTG
The DNA here is from genome assembly GCF_001055095.1 of Parahaemophilus parainfluenzae. GTDB lineage: Bacteria > Pseudomonadota > Gammaproteobacteria > Enterobacterales > Pasteurellaceae > Haemophilus_D > Haemophilus_D parainfluenzae_Z. Next base: position 194,945 of record NZ_JVHG01000015.1, on the reverse strand, counting down.
AGCAAAGAATGAACGGGTTCTGACAGGGTGTTGAATTGATTCACTATCTTTTGCACTGCTGCCGTCAGTATTTATATTTGGATATTCATGCTCATTACGATTATCAAAATCTTTTTGTGAAATACCGGTTCTTAGCGTAAATTGATGGATACCAAATCTAGTTTCCCATGGCATGAGCTCGGCTCGCAGAGAGGCTCTCATAAAGCGACTATTCATGCTGGTATCCTGAATTTCGATTAAATCTTTTCCTGAATATGCAGTAAAATCAGCATTATAGCGATATCCACCTTTGTAGTTTTCTGAACCAATATTTGTTTTTTGAAAATCTAATTCAGTTTTTAGGTAACTTAACCATTTACTGTTTTCTGGAAAATATTCGTAGGCAATATTGGCATTATAGCGTTTACTTATATCATTGGATTCACGCCAGAGCCCTGCCAGCTGGTAAGATTTTTCATCAACAAAGTTATTTGCTTTTTGTGCATTAAATGATGCACTTACACGTTGTGTCCGAGTAATAAAATAACCGATTTTAGCTAAGTAGCTATGGTTTTTATGATGTGATGGGTCTGGGATACCGCGAGCGTTACCTACGATATCCTGACCTTTTCCACGGCTTTTCATTTCATATCCATGGCGATAGGAATAGAGTAAGGCTGCATCAAATTTGTCATCTTTATAAGCAACCCCTAAAGTATGCGTCCATTCACTATTTTTGCTGGCATAACCATTTTTAAGCAATACACCCCATTTTTTATTTGGTAGAATGATATCATCAGCACCTAAGGTTCGATAGTTAACGGAACCTCCTATCGCACCACTACCTGAATTGAAAGAATCTGCTCCTCGCATAATATCAATACCCTGTACTAATTCTGGATCGATACTTAGACGAGAGCTATTAAAATTACCGTAACGTGCATATAGTGAATTTTCTTCTGATTCGGGTAAATTGACGCCATCAACACTGATACCAACACGATTTCCTTCAACGCCACGCATTGCAAAACCTTTGTTACGACGGCCATTATCACTAATGCCAACATCAGTAGCATAACGAACTAAGTCATAGTTATCTGAAATCAGTTCTTCTTGAATTGCTTTACGCGTTTTTTTTATTTGATTTGCTTTGACCTCAGAAGCATTGGCATCAACAGTAATTGTATCTAATGTAGTTTGCTCTTCTGCATAAGCGTGCACAGCAAAAGCGACACAAAGTGCACCTAAAGAAAGTGGAAATTTATGAATCATATTTTTACCTGAAATATTATTTTGATTTAGTAGAATCTGGAGCAAAGTTTACAAAATTTAAATAAATCTTACAATGGTATTGAAAATTATTTTCATTTCATTTAAATTGTGCAAAGTCATCATTTAGTCTAAAAAAAACAAGATAATAAGGATCCTTTTATGAACAAAATTAAACTTTCCATCATTGCGCTTTCCTGTGTTATGGCATTAGGTGCTTGTTCTTCTAGTTCAAAAGGTGGCTCAGATAATTCTGAGCAGATTCGCCAAGTTGAGACTGAATTAAATCAAAGAATCACAGAAGCGAATAAGAAAGCTGAAGCAGCTACAAAAAAAGCCGAGGACTCTTTGAAAAAAGCAGAAGAGTCTGTGAAAAAAGCAGATGAGTCTATAAAAAAAGCAGAAGTGGCAATCAAGGTAGTTCAAAGCAATGGCAATCAAACTGAAGAAGAGAAAAAAGCAACTGAAGCTGCGATAAAAGCGGCTGAAGCCGAGAGAAAAGCTGCAGAGGAAGCCCAAAAATCAGCAGAGGAAGCCAAAAAAGCTGCAGAGGAAAGATTAAAGCAACTAGAAAATCTAAAAGCTGATGAAAAGGCACGAATTCCATTGAGTGATAAGATCTTTGGTGGTATTAGTGGAGAAATGAAAGATGCTATTTCTGGTGGCACAATAAATCTTGCAAAAAATGAGCTAAATTCTGCATTAACAAATGATATTCGTGATCTAGCAATTAGAGATAAAGACGGTAAATTTGTGTATATATCTGTTGTTAGAAGAGCTAATATAGATCCAGAAGGCTTTGACGAAGAATACCGTGACCCATATCATATGGTAAAAGAGGGGCAGAGTATTTTAAGTAATTCTGATTTTCAATCTAGTGCATTTGGTACATATTTTGATAATTTAACTGATAATCAATATTTCTACGCTCAAGGAAATCCAACAGCACTTGCACAAATCCCGACAGCAGGCAAAGTAGAGTACGATGGCGGTGCGGCTTATAAGAAAGATGGAGATGATAGTCAAAGAACTGGAATGACTGCTACAGCAGATTTTGCTAACAAAGTTATTGATATTAATATCAAAGAAAAACCTAATTTCGTACCAGGAATGAACTTTGGCGGTAAAATTACGGGTAATAGCTTTGCTGGTGAAGTAAATGGCATTAAAACCCAAGGAGGTTTCTTTGGTGAAAATGCACAAGAAATGACAGGCTTATTTACGAATGAAGCAGATCAGTCTCGTGGTGCATTCGGTGGTATTAAGCAATAATATCTAATAACAAATAATAAAAGGGCGAACATGATGTTCGCCCTTTTTTAGATATCTTGAATCACTAATTGTAATGCATGTCGTTGGAATTGTTTTGCTTTACGGTGTTTTAAGCGTCTTAAACGCAAGTTGCGTGAAGCAGAGATATCTCTTGATGCTTTTTTCTTTAAAAAAGTTTTTCTTTTTAACATCTTTTTCTCCTTGTTTTCTTTGAGTTCAATAAAACGTTGCTTTTTCTGACCGCACTTACTCTGTTGCAGTCGCTTGGTTTTCTTGAACGCGATGATAATTCACAATGCTGTTCATGTAACGGCGAATATTCTCGACATATTGATAGGCTTCATAGCCGCGAGCGTAGCCATATTTTAAATTTGAATAATGACGCTTTTCCGATAATAGTTGAAGATTATTTTTTACATCTAACCAGTTATCAGGATTGCCACCTAATTTTTTAGTTAGTCGACGAGCATCTAAAATATGCCCTAATCCCATATTATATGCTGCTAAAGAATACCAAATTCGATCCTCTTCTGGAATACTGTCTGGCATTTGATCGAGTAGCCAATGCAGATATTCTGATCCTGCCTTAATACTTTGTTCGGCATCCGTGCGATTATTAATATTCATCCGCACAGCCGTATCTTTGGTGAGCATCATCATTCCACGTACGCCAGTTGGAGAGGTGGCATAAGGGTCCCAATGCGATTCTTGATAGGCCACCGCTGCTAATAATCGCCAGTCTAAATTCCCTTTGTATTTTTCAAAGAGCGGTTGATATTGAGGCAGAATTTTTTCAACCGCCTCTAAATAAGCCTGAGTATCTACATAATCAAAGGCAGTAATATGGCGGAAATATTTTTCCTCAATACGATCAATTAATCCCGTTTCCATGGCATTATTCATAAAATCCAATAAGCCTGCTTGTAGCTCATTATAGGATTGATTGGAAAGATACCAATGCACGGTCATTTCATCGGTTAAGTCAAATGCAATTGCTAAGTTAGGGCGAATTTGTTGTGCTGCTGCCACATCAATACTATTTGCAATGGTATAAGGAATTTTGCCTTCCGCCACTTGAATTAATAATTCCTCTTGGGTTAATTGCTTGTTATTCTGCCATTTAAGTGCAGGAAGTTTTTTCTGTGCAAGGGATAATAATTTTTCTAAGTCTTCTCCCGCAGAAATAATAATTTCTTGCTGGACTTGCGCTAAATCTTTCGGGCGATTTTCACCTTTTTTATATACAAGCTGCCAAGAGGCGGAAGTATAAGATGGCCCTAACTGAAATTTTTCTGCCCGTTGAGGCTGGAACAAAAGATTCGCAGCGGCGATATCAATATTATTGTTCTCTAATTCATTAAAAAGTTGATCGTTATTTTCTAAGGTTTTAATTTGTAAGCGAACCCCTAAATAATCAGCAAAGTTTTTTGCTAATTCGTATTCCAAGCCTGATTCGCCTTCATTCCCAATAAAATAGTAAATGGGATTATTAATGGTGCCGACAATCAGGCTACCACGATTTTTGATCGTGGTGTAAGGGTTTTGCTCCGATTGCATAATTTTTTGCCAAGGGAAGACCATATCAATTGCCCAAAGTAATAATGCAAAAGCAGCAATAATACGTAAAAATAGACCTTTCAATAGATAAACCTTATAAATTGAGATAAGAGACGATTGTAACGAGAATTAAGACAATAAAAAAGCCCCTTTTACTTCAAGGGGCTGTTAAATAAGGATTAACGTTGGCGATCTCGGCGACCACGTTCGTTAAAAGTGCGGTCATTTTTATCGTTAAATTTACGTTGACGACGCTCACCATTACGTTCACCACGGAAGCGATCTTGGTCTCGGTCTCCACGTTCATTATGGCGACCTTTTCCACCAAAGTCATTGCCACCACGTCTGTTGTCTGACTGTGCTGCGCCCATAAAGCTCATTTGCATTTGTTTATTTAAAACGCGAGTTTTACCGAATTGTTGAAGCAATTCTTTTGGCATACCTTGTGGTAATTCAACGGTAGAGTAGTCATCATAAAGTTTGATATGGCCAATGTAACGGCTGTTAATATCACCTTCATTTGCGATCGCACCTACGATATGACGCACTTCTACACCATCTGCACGACCTACTTCGATACGATATAAATCCATCGGCTGTGGTGTGCCGTAGCCTTTACGTTCACCACGACGTTCAGCTGAACGTGGGTTTTCACGGCGATCACCGCGATCATGACGGTCACGACGACGTTTATCCATCGGAGGATCAGGTGGAAGAATCAGTTTTTGTTTTCCTTGAAGCAACATCAACATCGCTGCAGCAATATCTTCTTGATCCTGATCCGCGGTAAATAAATCTTCCAATAGGCTACGATACATTTCAAGATCATGATGTTCCAATTGTTTGGTAATCTTGTCTTGGAATTTTTTACGACGACAGGCTTGCAACACTTCATGATTTGGTAATTCAACTTCATTGATTGGTTTTTTCATCAAGTGTTCGATATTACGAAGTAAACGGCGTTCACGTGGTTCAACGAATAACAATGCACGACCAGAACGACCTGCACGACCGGTACGGCCGATACGGTGAACGTAAGACTCTGCATCAAGCGGGATGTCATAGTTCACTACAAGGCTGATTCGTTCAATATCAATACCGCGCGCAGCCACATCGGTTGCAACAACGATATCAAGGCTACCATTACGTAAGCGATCTAAGGTTTGCTCACGTAATTGCTGAGTCATATCACCGTTTAATGCCGCAGCACGGAAACCGTGTTTTTCTAATAATTCGGTCACATCAAGTGTGCCTGTTTTAGTACGGGTAAAAATGATTGCCGCATCAAACTCTTCCACTTCTAAGAAGCGTAATAACGCATCATTTTTACGGAAACCTTGAACATACCAACAATTTTGTTCAATATCCGGTGCATTATCGTTATTTACTTTGATTTTCACTTCTTGTGGATTGTTCATGAAGCGTTTTGTGATACGACGAATTGGCTCAGGCATGGTTGCTGAGAAAAGGGCCGTTTGGTGCTCTTCCGGTAATTCAGCCATAACAGTTTCTACATCATCAATAAAGCCCATGCGAAGCATCTCATCGGCTTCATCAAGTACGATAGCTCTTAACTCAGAAAGATTTAATGTGTTACGACGGATATGATCCAAAATACGACCCGGTGTACCTACAACAACTTGTGCACCTTGTTTTAATGCACGTAATTGAATGTCATAGCGTTGACCACCATAAAGGGTCACGATGTTGATGCCTTTTGCATATTTCATGAAGTGTTCACAAGCATCCGCAACTTGAATGGCAAGTTCACGCGTTGGTGCCATCACCAATAATTGTGGATGTTTTGCGGCAGGATCAATTTTTGCCAAAATAGGTAAAGAGAATGCGGCAGTTTTACCACTACCGGTTTGTGCCATACCCAGTACATCTCTGCCTTCTAAAAGAGCAGGAATACAAGCTTGTTGAATTGGCGAAGGTGTTTCAAAACCAAGGTCAGAAACGGCTTTTAGAATGAATTCAGGCAAGCCTAAATCATTAAAAGTGATTTTGTCTGTCATTAAAATACTCGAATGTAAGTAAGGAAAGCTCAATTTCGCTTTCAGGTTTATTTGTTACAAAAGAAAGAGGCAAGTCTAAAAAACAGCAGTTTTTGTGACCGCACTTTTTTCTTCTTTTTCGTCTTCAGTTTGAGCCGGTTTCAATTTCATCAGCTCTAACACGGCAAAACGATACTCAACAAAGTTATACACCTGATTCGCAATAGCAAGTTTGAATAAAGCCGCCGCTTCATCAACTTGCCCCAAATTGAGTTTTTGTTTTGCTAGATAAAAGTAGGTTTCGGTTAATATTTCTGCATATTGTTGCGAGTTTTCTGCAAATTTGGTTGCCCGCTCTTGCAAGTCACTCACAGAAATATTACCTAAATAGTATTGAACGATATTGGTTCCCCAGAAGTCCTTAGATAGCCCTTTAGCTCGTTCAACAAGGTTGGCATGGGCTTCTTGTGGTTTTAATTTTTGTTCGTTCAAATAGAGCCAGAGTACGCGATAGGGATCTTTGGTATCGGCTTCGTAAAACTTCATCAAATCGTCTTCAGCAAGATTATAGCGTTCGACGTAATAAAAATTTAAACCACGATTAAGGTGGGTATAGTCATAACTTGGATCCAACTCAAACACCGCATTAAAGGTTTCTAATGCGCTGTCGTAATCTTCTTCAAGCAGTAAGTAAAGCCCTAAGTAATTATAAACGGAAGCCATCTTTGGCTGTAACGCAAGGGCTTGTGTAAAGTCATAACGTGCGAGGCCCCATAAACCGAGGGAATCATATAAAACGCCACGTTCAAAGTGAAGCGTCGCTCGTTCTTCATTACTCATTTTACCAACTAATAAAACTTGCCCGATTCGGGTAATCATCACTTCTTGCTCGAAGTGCGTATTCGGCGTTTGATCCGCGAGTACGACTTTATTTGGTGCGACAAACACGTTTCCCGATTGCACACAACCGGAAATAAATAAAGTCAGACTTAGGCTAGATAATGAAACTAGAAAACGGAATAACCGAAAATATTGCATTGTTTTATAAGTTAGTTTGATAATCAAAACGGGTGTGTAAACTAAATTCACACACCCTGTGAGATTATTCTTGTTCTTCTGAAATATCTTCTGCAGGTGCAGATTCTGCTTCAGTTTCTTGTTTTGGTGCAAGATCTTTCATGGTTAAGCGGATACGACCTTGACGATCGATTTCAACCACTTTAACCGTTACTTCTTGACCCACTTGAAGATAATCACTCACTTTCTCTACACGCTCTTCGGCGATTTGAGAAATATGAACTAAACCTTCTTTATTTCCAACGATAGCGACGAATGCACCAAAGTCAGCAAGACGAGTTACTTTACCTTTGTAAATTGCGCCCGCTTCAACTTCAGCAACGATTTCTTCAATACGTGCCATCACATTTTTCGCTGCACTGCTATCTACTGCAGCAATTTTCACAGTGCCATCATCATCGATATCGATAGAAGTACCGGTTTCTTCAGTTAATGCACGGATAGTTGCACCACCTTTACCGATAACATCTTTGATTTTCTTCGGATCAATTTTCATGGTGTGAATACGCGGCGCGTAGTCAGAAATATCTGCACGTGGTGCAGGAATTGCTTGTTCCATTACGCCAAGAATGTGCATACGTGCACCTTTTGCTTGGTTTAATGCAATTTGCATAATTTCAGGGGTGATACCTTCAATTTTGATATCCATTTGAAGTGCGGTGACACCTTCACGTGTACCGGCCACTTTAAAGTCCATATCACCTAAGTGGTCTTCATCACCTAAAATATCTGAAAGAACCACAAATTTCTCTTCTTCTTTCACTAATCCCATTGCAATACCCGCAACAGCGGCTTTGATTGGAACGCCCGCATCCATTAATGCTAAAGACGCACCACATACAGATGCCATAGAAGAAGAACCGTTAGATTCAGTGATTTCAGACACAACACGCACTACATACGGGAATTCAGCAAGGCTAGGCATAACAGCCGCTACACCGCGTTTTGCTAAACGACCGTGACCGATTTCACGACGTTTTGGTGAGCCAATCATACCGGTTTCACCTACAGAGTATGGAGGGAAGTTGTAGTGGAATAAGAAGTGATCTTGACGTTCACCCGTTAATTCATCAATGATTTGTGCATCACGTTCAGTACCTAAAGTCGCTACGGCTAATGCTTGCGTTTCACCACGAGTGAAAATTGCAGAACCGTGAGTACGAGGTAATACACCAGTGCAAATATCTAATGCACGAACGGTATCAACGGTACGTCCGTCAATACGTGGTTCACCTGCAATGATACGGCCACGAACGATTTGACTTTCAAGTGCGGTGAAAATATCCACGATTTTACCTTCGCTGATTTCTTCATCTTCAGCTGTGATTTGTGCAATCACATCCGCTTTAATCGCATCGATTTGTTCGTAACGTGCTTGTTTTTCAGTAATGCGGTATGCATCGCCTAAACGTGCTTCTGCAATCGCTTTTACTTTGTTGATTAAATCTGTGTTTGGTTGTGGCGCAACCCAATCCCAACGCGGTTTGCCTGCTTCTTTTGCAAATTCTTTGATTGCTTCAATCACAACTTGTTGTTGTTGATGACCGAATACTACCGCCGCTAACATTTGTTCTTCAGTTAAAATATCAGCCTCAGATTCAACCATTAATACGGCTTTGTCAGTACCAGCAACAACTAAGTCCAAACGGCTTTGTTTTTGTTCAGCCATAGTTGGGTTTAATACGAATTGGTTGTCGATAAAACCAACACGTGCTGCACCGATAGGACCATTGAAAGGTACACCAGATAAGGTTAATGCTGCAGAAGCACCGATCATTGCCACTAAGTCAGGGCTGATTTGTGGGTTTACAGAAACTACAGTTGCCACAACTTGGATTTCGTTGAAGAAACCTTCTGGGAATAATGGACGAATTGGACGGTCGATTAAACGTGCGATTAAGGTTTCGCCTTCAGATGGACGACCTTCACGTTTGAAGAAACCACCAGGGATTTTACCCGCCGCATAAGTACGCTCTTGGTAGTTTACGGTTAATGGGAAGAAGTCTTGACCTTCTTTCACATCTTTTTTAGCCACAACAGTCACGAATACCGTGGTATCGTCCATGCTTGCCATGACCGCAGCGGTTGCTTGACGTGCAATCGCGCCGGTTTCTAGAGTAACGGTATGTTGACCGTATTTAAATTGTTTAACAATTGGATTCACAATGTTTTCCTTCAAAATAATATTTAAAACAAAGCTTTATTTTCCAGATTGCGACTAGCAAAAGAAATCTTTCGAAAAAATGACCGCACTTTGGGCGTTTAAAAATCTCTTTTGATAGCCGCACGCTAATACAGAAAATAAAGCTCGCTTATTATACAGAGTTTTAAATTTATTGGTAACTTTATTTAATATAAGCAACTTGTTATCATATTCTCATACAAATACATACGTAAGGAGACACTATGATTATCAGTGCATTAAATAACCCAAATTTCAAAGTGGGTTTACCAAAAGTTATCGCGGACATTTGCGATCATCTCAATACCTTAGATCTTGAAGCATTAGAAAATGGTCGTCATGATTTAAGCGAGCAAGTTTATATGAATGTCATGGAATTTGATACGGTTGAAGCGGATAGCAAACAAGCTGAACTTCATCATAAATATCTAGATATTCAATTACTTATTCGAGGTGAAGAGAATGTTGAAGTAAGCGCGACTTATCCAAACCTCAGCTTATACGATGAATATCGTGATGCCGATGATTACCAACTTACCCCACAAATTGAAGATAAAAGCACCGTAACACTTTTGCCAAAAATGTTTGCCGTCTTTTTCCCTTATGAACCTCATAAACCAGGCTGCACTGTAAACGGCAAATCAAGTTTCGTGAAAAAACTTGTGGTGAAAGTACCGGTAGAGTTAATTTAATTATTTCAATTCATTAAAGCAAAAGTGCGGTCAGAAATTTGAGTGTTTTTCTGACCGCACTTTTTTATTATTTAATCACCGTAATTGACCATTTGGCATCATCAATTTGCTCGAAGTTTGTGACTTCATAACCTTCTTCAGCCGCCCAAGCGGGAATGGCTTCAGTGGCTTGTGTGCAGTCAAATTCAATTTCTAGACCATCGCCTTTATTTAACTTAGCCATGGCTTCCTTAGCTTCAACGAGAGGAAATGGACAAACAAGGCCAAGTGTAGGTAATTTAACGATCATATAAGCTCCTTATGATGCTTTTGCTAATTTTAAACGTTGTGGACGGATAATAGTGAAGTAGGCGGCTACCCAAGTGCCGAGAATCATCAAGGGCAATGAGACCCAACCTTGCCAAGAGAAAAAGGCAGTTTCGACTAGACCGTTACCGATAGAACAGCCACCTGCAAGGGTTGCACCAATACCCATAAGAATACCGCCGAGTCCGCTGCGTAGAATCGTGGTAGCATCCGGTACACGGACACGAAATTCATTGCTTGCTTTAGCGCCGATGAATGACCCGATAAAAATCCCTAAAACTAAGAATACGCCCCAGTTAATAAATTTACCGTCGCCAGTAACGAGGAATTGCATGATATTGGCTGATGGACCCGTGATCCCAAGTCCAAACTCACGACCCGTAGCGACACTGAGTGGCCAAGCGGCAAGAGCGATTAATCCGATTAATACGGCAGAGAAAAATGGATGCCAGCGTTTTTCAAATAATAAGTGGGCAAGTCCTGTTTTCTTTGGTTTTAATGCTGCGACTTTTACGCTTGGTTTGTTGAGATGTTTGTATACATAAAAGGCTGTCACTAAAGTTAATAGTGCCACTAACCACCAAGGGGAAATACCGAATGTATCGTAAATGTTGCGCTGTTCAATATTGATGCTGCGTAAAGTTTTATTGAATTCACCTAATGGACCGGTACGCATGATGGCACTTAATAACATATAAGTGAATAACGCGACCCAACTACCGACTAAACCTTCTGCCGCACGGTACCATGTACCTGTCGCACAACCGCCAGCAAGAACAATGCCGATACCAAATACAAAGGCACCGATAATCACCGCTAAAAAGGCAAAATTTTCAGCTGGATCGACATTTAAAACACCGATTTCTTTTAAGAGGAAGAAACCAATGGATTGCACGGTAATCGCCAATAGAAGGGCTACAAACATTTTGTTATTTTTGGTGACATACATATCGCGAAATGCGCCGGTAATACAAAAACGCCCACGCTGCATCACAAATCCGAGTAAAATTCCGCAAAGTAATCCGGTTAAAAGCATAAATATTCCTTTTTTTTAGAACTAAGTAGGGCAGTATTTTCTAAAAAAAGAAGAAGATAACGCCAATAACTTTTAGCTAGAAAATATGTTTTTTTGATATAAAAAAGTGCGGTCAGAAATTGGTATGTTTTTCTGACCGCACTTTATCGTAAGTTACCACGCTATTAAGGACAGGGTTTACTCACCATAATTTCAATCACTTGGCGATCAATGTGGTGCATACTCTTAGAGGCAATTGAGCATAGATTGTCGATAGTGCGATCGAGATCGTGTTCAACGATGCCTTCGTTACCCGTAACATGGGTTTCATCCATAGCCATGAGTACTGATTTATAGCCGGAAGCCACGCTGGTGGACACTTTCATTGCACAGCTATTGGATGCGCCATCACAGATGATTCCGCTAATATCGCCGATCATACTGCAAATCCCCATACTTACCGTTTCAAATTTCCCCGTAAGTAAATAGGCGATACCCGCACAGCTTCCCATTGAGGCAGTGGTTACTGCACAAAGGGCAGACAGTTTGGGTAATTTACTGTGGATATAAATGGCCATTAAGTGTGATAAGAAGAGGGCGCGGAGACGTTTTTCTTCACTCACGTTTAAATAATCGGCGACCACAACTACGGGCATAGTCGCAGCAATACCTTGGTTACCTGAGCCGGAATTACTCATTGCCGGCAATGTAGCTCCGCCCATACGGGCATCGGAGGCGGCAGTGGTTTCGATCATAATTTTGCTGAGCAAATCATCCGACATTAAACCGCTACCAACTTGTTTGCGTAACGTTCTGCCAATATGTAAACCGTAATTTTCGCGTAATCCTTCGTTAGACAGCGCACGGTTGAGCGCGGCAGCCTGTCCGATAAAACGGATTTTATCGAGCTCAACTTCACAAGAAAATTCAAAGATTTCACGTGCGCTCACCTGTTTGAAAATATCATAAGGATCGCAATCAGCGCATTCATCGTGTTCTTTCTCAAAAATGACCTCGCCATTTTTTTCAATTAAAATGATGTTTGTGTGTTGATCTTGAATGGCTACTTTCACTCGGTCATTATCCGCAAACAACACGGCTTCCGAGTATAAAATATGATCGGTTTGATGAATATCGACATTAACGAGCTTTTTATCAAGCATCGCTTTGGCTTGTGAAACTTGTTCTGGTGTGATGTGTTTTAATACCTCTAATTCACCCCCTGGGTCACCGCCTAAAGCACCAATCGCCGCGGCAATAGGCAAGCCCACCATGCCTGTTCCAGGTACCGCAACGCCTAATCCATTTTTCATTAAGTTTGGTGACACCTTGGCTTCAATACGTTCAGGTGTTTTGCCTAAATATTTAGCTGCCGTTGCTGCTGCAAGCGCCAGAGAGATAGGTTCAGTACAGCCAAGTGCAGGAACGACATCGCGTTCTACAATTTGAATTAATGGTTTTTCGATTTCGTTGAGTCTTTCTTGATTCATAAAATTCTTTTAATTTATTAAATACTGTCTTCTTTCTCTATGACTAATATGCGTGCTTCGCCTTGTGGATGAGCAACATGTTCGGTACCGATATCCGCATAAAAAATATCACCCGTATGGAGTAATACGGCTTTCTCTTGGCCCTCTTCTTTGTAGCGCATTTCCACCGTACCATCCATGACAGCAAAGACTTCTTCACCGTCATTGATATGCCATTTGTAAGGTTTATCTGTCCAGTGAAGACGCACGGAAATGCCATTCATATTGGTAATATCAAGGGCTCCCCAAGCGCGTTCAGCCGTAAATAGGTGACTTCTAATAACTTTATTCATGACTAAATTTGTTAGTGAGCCTCATCCCAGTTTGTACCTTGACCCACATCTACAATCAATGGCACCACTAAATCAGCCGCGCTTTCCATTTGTGTTTTGATGAGCTCGCTATAAAACGCGACTTTTTCTGACCGCACTTCAAACACCAATTCATCGTGCACTTGCATAATCATCTCAATATCGGGATCGTTTTGTAGTTTTTGATCCAATTGAATCATGGCACGTTTGATAATGTCTGCGGCTGTGCCTTGCATTGGTGCATTGATCGCGACACGTTCGGCTGCTTTACGGCGCATACCATTAGAAGAGTTAATATCTGGCAGATATAAACGACGGCCGAATAGGGTTTCTACATAGCCTTGGGCTTTGGCTTTTTCGCGAATATCGTGCATAAAAGTTTGTACGCCCGGATAGCGTTTGAAATACAAATCCATATAGCTCTGAGCATCGGCACGGCCAATACCGAGTTGACGCGATAAGCCAAAGGCTGACATACCGTAAATTAACCCGAAGTTAATCGCTTTAGCATTACGACGTTGTTCGGAAGTCACTTCATCTAGTGAGACACCAAAGATTTCTGCCGCAGTAGAGCGGTGAATATCTTTGCCTTGGGTAAAGGCATTAATTAAGCCCTGATCCTGTGATAGGTGCGCCATAATGCGTAGCTCGATTTGCGAATAGTCGGCTGCCACAACAGTAAAGCCTTCGCGCGCAATAAATGCCTGACGAATACGACGACCTTCTTCATTACGAATCGGAATATTTTGTAAATTCGGATCACTTGATGAAAGACGACCGGTGGCTGTCACCGCTTGATGGTAGGAAGTATGCACTCGACCAGTTTGCGGATTTACCATTTGCGGCAATTTATCAGTGTAGGTGGATTTTAGTTTGCTGAGACCACGATGTTCTACCAACACTTTCGGTAATTCATGACTAAATGCCAGTTCCTCCAATACTTCCTCGTTGGTGGATGGCGCGCCTTTTGGTGTTTTTTGAATAACCGGCAAACCTAATTTATCAAACAAAATTTCCTGTAATTGTTTGGTAGAGGCTAAATTAAATGGCTGTCCCGCCAAGACATAGGCCTGTTCTTCTAATTCACTTAAACGGTTAGCAATTTCGTTGGATTGTAGGAATAGCGCATCGCTATCAATTAAGACACCACGACGTTCCATACGGGAAAGTACACCTAACAACGGCAATTCCATTTCTTTAAAGAGTTTTTCCAGAGTGGGTTCTTTAGAGAGTTTTTCCCATAGCACTTGTTGCAACTTCATTGTCACATCAGCATCTTCTGCCGCGTACTCGGCGGCTTTTTCTAACGGAATTTGGTTAAAAGTCAGCTGATTTTTACCTTTGCCTGCAATCTCTTCAAAAGTGATTGTTTGATGCCCTAAATAACGTTTCGCCAGATCGTCCATATTATGACGCCCCGTGCTATTAAGCACGTAGGATTCGAGCATAGTATCGAAAGCCACACCTTGCACATCGATGCCATTACGGGCGAAGATGGTGAGATCGTATTTGAAGTTTTGCCCGACTTTTTGAATAGCAGGATTTTCTAAAACCGGTTTTAACAGAGCAAGTGCGGTTGTTTTTTCAAGGGTTTTCGGCGCACCTAAATAATCTAATTGCAGCGGTAAATAAGCTGCTTCACCGTTTTCTAACGCAAAAGAAATACCCACTAAGTTGGCAGCCATATAATCTAAATTATCGGTTTCAGTATCTAAGGCAAAAAGTTTAGCTTGCTTGAGTTTTTCCACCCAACGATTTAAATCTGCTTCAGTGAGTAAGGTTTCATAACGGCTACGATCAATTTGAATTGCCGGCAATGATTCATCGCTATTGTCTTGAGCAAGCGCAGGTGTGGCTTTATAATGATTAATTTTAGTCGGTTGTTCGCTGTTATTGGTGATGGAATCAGCACCATTCATCACTTCATTGAGCCAACGTTTAAATTCATAACGGCCGAAATATTCGGTAAGTTGATCGTTATTGCTTGCACCAAGGGTAAGTTGTTCCGGAGTGATATCGAGAGCGACATCGGTTTTGATTGTGGCAAGACGATAGGATAAGTCGGCCATTTCTTTTTCAGCCAATAATTTATCACCTAATTTTTTTGCCCCACGAATTGGCAATTCAGCCACTTTGTCTAAGTTGGCATAAATTTCTGCCATACTGCCGATACCCTGTAAGAGACCGAGAGCCGTTTTTTCCCCCACACCAGCTACGCCTGGAATATTATCGGCGCTATCGCCCATTAGCGCTAAGTAATCAATAATGAGTTCTGGCGGAATACCGTATTTTTCAATCACGGCCTCGCGATCTAATAAGGTGTTATTCATGGTATTGATCAACATAATGTTGTCATCCACTAGTTGCGCCATATCTTTATCACCGGTGCTGATCAAAACTTTTTGATTCGCTTTGGAAGCCGCTACCGCTAAGGTACCGATGACATCATCGGCTTCCACACCTTCAATGACTAAGAGAGGAATGCCAAGGGCACGTATAATATCGTGCAATGGCTGAATTTGTTTGCGTAGATCATCCGGCATCGGTGGACGATGGGATTTATATTGTTCAAACATTTCATCACGGAAGGTTTTACCTTTCGCATCAAAAACCACCGCAATATGGCTCGGTTGCACTTGTGAAATCAGGCTTTTGAGCATATTTAACACACCGTACATAGCACCAGTCGGCTCGCCAGCAGAATTGGTGAGCGGCGGAAAAGCATGAAAAGCACGATATAAATAAGATGAACCGTCCACTAGGACTAATGGATTAGGAGCGATAGTTGGCATAAATATTCCGTTCAAAAATAATGAAAAGTGTCGCATTATAGCGTAAATTGCGAAATGGGGCGAACGGATAAAGTGCGGTCAATTAAACGTAAAAATTATGACGAAGGCGTTTGGCTGTGGCATAATAGGATTACTTGAGCATTCAACATAAGGGAATAACATGTCATTAAAACTGGTTGAAGTTGTTGTATTAGGGCAAGTGCTGCGCTTGAATGTCCCTGCAGAACAAGAAGAGATTTTGCGTCAAGCGGCGCGTAATTTAGATCTTCAAGTGTCTGAAATGAAAGAGCGTACAGGTTTATTGCAATTAGACCGTGTGCTTTCTATTGTTGCCTTGAATTTAAGTTTTGAATTAACCCAAGAAAAAAATAAAAATGCCCAGATTGAAAACGTGTTATGTACGCGAATTCAGCAGTTAGATCATTCTTTAGAGAATGCATTAGGTGGGCGTACCATCGTAGATTAAATAAAAAAGAACCGCATGTTGAAAGTGCGGTTCTTTTTTTATGTGTTTTTTAATCGGGCGTGTAATAGAGTTTACCAATTTCAATTTTTTGTCGCCCCGTTTCTTCACGCCATTTATTGCTGTCTCGTAAAGAATAAACACAGCCACAATATTCTTGCTGATAAAAACGTTCACGTTTACTGATTTCGATCATGCGTTGCGATCCACCAGCTTTACGCCAGTTATAATCCCAATAAATCACATCATCATATTTTTCAGCCGCACGGTGACCACAACCATTAATTTGCTCCATGTCTTTCCAGCGAGAAATACCAAGGCAGCTAGTAAATACAGGGAAACCATTTTCATGAGCATATTCAGCGGCTTTTTCAAAACGCATATCAAAACACATGGTACAGCGAATGCCACGTTCAGGTTCCCATTCCATACCTTTTGCGCGATCAAACCATTGTTGGCGATCGTAGTCAGCATCAATAAACGGAATCCCAAATTTTTGGGCAAAGCGGATATTTTCTTCTTTACGAATTAAATATTCTTTTAATGGATGAATATTCGGGTTGTAAAAATAAATCGTAAATTCAATACCCGAGGCCAAAATGGCTTCCATCACTTCACCTGAGCAAGGCGCGCAGCAGGAGTGGAGAAGTAACTTATTATGTCCTTCGGGTAATTCGAGTTTTTCACGAATAAAAGGCGCATTGGGATCCTTGCGCACTTTTTGTTTACGTGTTTTTTGAAATTTAGGTTGAGAATCGACCGCACTTTGCGGTTGAATTTGTTCTTCAGTCATATTAATAAGTTCGGTCTACCGATAAATAAGCCAGTGAAATTAAGGCTTTTTTGTATTGGCTTTCAGGTAATAATGCAATGGCATCAACCGCTTTTTGAGCTTCTTGTTTTGCGCGCTCCATTGCGTAATCGAGAGATTTATGTTCTGTCATAATTGCAAGTACGTCATCGATCGCATCACGTTTTCCGCCTTGTTCAATGGCTTCACGAATAAGCGCGGCTTGTTGTGGATTACCGTGACGCATTGCGTGTAATAAAGGAAGAGTTGGTTTACCTTCAGCGAGGTCATCACCCACATTTTTACCTAATGCTGCAGCGTTTGCGCTGTAATCTAGCACGTCATCTACTAATTGGAATGCGGTACCAAGATAACGACCATATTCTTGAAATGCGGTTTCAATTGATTTTTCAGCACCTGCAACAATTGCAACAGATTGTGCCGCCACCTCAAATAAGCGTGCCGTTTTACTATAAATCACACGCATATAGCTTTCTTCTGTGGTATCGGGATCGTTCACGTTCATTAATTGTTGAACTTCACCTTCCGCCAACACGTTGGTGGCGTCCGCCATAATACGAAGAATATCTAGCGATTGTAACTGTGCCACTAATTGGAATGCGCGAGTATAAATGAAGTCTCCCACTAATACGCTAGCCGCATTACCAAAGGCTGAGTTTGCCGTTGCTCGACCACGACGCATATCCGATTCATCTACCACATCATCATGTAATAAAGAAGCGGTGTGAATAAATTCTACAAAGGTAGCACAAGTGGCCACTTTATCGCTTTCGTAGCCTAATGCACGCGCCGCTAAAACCGCAATAAGTGGTCGAATACGTTTTCCGCCACCTTGCACAATATAAAAACCAAGCTGATTAACCATCGGCACATCGGAGTTAATTTGTGCTAAAATGGCTTGGTTGACTTTCTGCATATCCGCATCTGTTAATGCTTGGATTGCATGCATATCCATTAAATCTTGTTTGTTCATCTTCATTTGGTTCGATGGTTGTGTATATAAAAGAAAAGTGCGGTGAATTTTACCCGATTTTTCAGGGTTTCTGAAATTAAACTCGAGGAAAAGCGCTTTTTTTTATTTTATTGCAAATAAGTGCTTGCGATCGAGTTGTTTTTTCCGTAGAATTTGCGACCTATTTATATGAATTTTGAAGTGCGGACCGAAAATAGTAACGGAGAAGCACAATTATAGCGGAGTATTTATGTACGCAGTTTTCCAAAGTGGCGGTAAACAACACCGTGTGAGCGAAGGTCAAGTAGTTCGTTTAGAAAAACTTGAACTTGCAACTGGCGCAACAGTTGAGTTCGACTCAGTGTTGATGGTCGTTAATGGTGAAGATGTTAAAATTGGTGCACCAGTAGTAGCTGGCGCGAAAGTAGTGGCTGAAGTTGTGGCACAAGGTCGTGGCGATAAAGTTAAAATCGTTAAGTTCCGTCGTCGTAAACACAGCCGTAAACAACAAGGTCATCGTCAGTGGTTCACAGAAGTGAAAATCACTGGGATTCAAGCATAATTTCAGAGGAGATCAAGTAGATGGCAACTAAAAAAGCTGGTGGTTCAACTCGTAACGGTCGTGATTCTGAAGCTAAACGCCTTGGTGTTAAACGTTTCGGTGGCGAATCTGTATTAGCAGGTAGCATCATTGTACGTCAACGTGGTACTAAATTCCACGCAGGTAACAACGTAGGTATGGGTCGTGACCACACCTTATTTGCTACTGCTGACGGTAAAGTAAAATTTGAAGTTAAAGGCGAGAAAAGCCGTAAATACGTAAGTATTGTAACTGAATAATTTTACATCTGATTTTTAAACGCCCCGCATTATCTGTGGGGCGTTTTCTTTTTTATCAGTAATTTACAATCATCAATCACATTTGTTATTCTGGCACTATTGCTTATCTTGATATTTCTTAGTCGAAATTTATCTTAATTCCTAACCGCACTTTAGTAAAATAAAGGAAGATATCATGAAACAACAACCGCTTTTAGGTTTTCTCTTCGCTTTAATTACGGCAATGGCGTGGGGATCTTTACCTATTGCGTTAAAACAGGTTCTATCAGTGATGACACCACAAACGATCGTTTGGTATCGATTTGCGGTAGCTTCTCTTGCACTATTTATTCTGCTAGGTTACAAGAAAAAATTACCACAATTTTCGAAAGGTGGTCGTTTTATTTGGCTTGTACTCATCGGTGTAGCGGGGTTAGCGGGTAATTTCTTTTTATTTAATAGCTCACTTAATTTTATCGATCCTTCTTCAGCCCAAATTTTTATTCATTTTTCTTCTTTTGGTATGTTAATTTGCGGTATTTTTGTCTTTAAAGAAAAGCTCGGATTACATCAAAAGATTGGTTTAGGTTTGTTATTGGCTGGGTTGGTGCTTTTCTTCAATGATAAGCTTGAGGTGTTTAAAGGAGAGAGTGGTTATTTAATGGGCGTCTTATTAAGCCTTACCGCCTCATTAGTTTGGGTTGCTTATGGTATGGCACAAAAGCTCATGCTCCGCCGTTTTAGTTCGCAACAAATTTTATTAATGATGTATTTCGGCTGTCTTTTAGTCTTTACACCTGTTGCTGAATTTTCACAAGTGAGTAACCTCACCCCGTTTGCATTCGGTTGTTTTGTTTATTGCTGCTTGAATACGTTATTTGGTTATGGGGCTTATGCTGAGGCACTTAATCGTTGGGAGGTTTCTAAAGTAAGCGTAGTGATAACCTTAGTACCACTCTTTACCATTTTCTTTGCCCATCTTGCCCATTATGTGAGCCCTAAGAATTTTGCCGCGCCAGAATTAAATATGATTAGCTATATTGGGGCGTTTGTTGTAGTATGCGGAGCAATTTTGTCGGCAATCGGACATAAGTTATTACCGCAATCAAAATAAAGTGCGGTTAAATATTGGAGAGTTTTTATGAAATTTATTGATGAAGCCCTGATTCGTGTGGAAGCAGGGGATGGTGGAAACGGTTGTGTAAGTTTCCGCCGTGAAAAATTTATCCCAAAAGGCGGTCCAGATGGCGGCGATGGCGGTGATGGCGGAGATGTCTATTTGGTTGCAGACGAAAACTTAAATACTTTGATCGATTATCGCTTTACGAAACGTTTTGCTGCAGAGCGAGGTGAAAATGGCCATAGCTCAGATTGTACCGGTCGTCGCGGTAAAGACATTACGTTACGTGTGCCGGTGGGAACGCGTGCAATTGATAATGACACCAAAGAAGTGCTTGGCGATTTAACAAAGCATGGTGCCAAAATGCTAGTAGCGAAAGGTGGTTATCATGGTTTAGGTAATACGCGTTTCAAATCTTCAGTGAACCGTGCACCTCGCCAAAAAACCATGGGTACACCAGGGGAAAAACGCGATTTATTATTAGAATTGATGCTTCTTGCGGACGTCGGGATGCTTGGTTTACCAAATGCAGGTAAATCCACTTTTATTCGCGCCGTTTCAGCCGCAAAACCAAAAGTCGCTGATTATCCATTTACCACTTTAGTGCCAAGTTTAGGCGTAGTGAAAGTGGATGAGAGCCATAGCTTTGTGGTGGCAGATATTCCTGGATTGATTGAAGGTGCATCGGATGGCGCAGGTTTAGGGATTCGTTTCTTAAAACACTTGGAACGTTGTCGTGTGTTAATTCATTTAGTGGATATTAATCCTATTGATGAATCCGATCCTGCAGATAATATTGCGATCATCGAGTCAGAATTATTCCAATATAGCGAAAAATTGGCAGATAAACCGCGTTGGTTAGTCTTCAACAAAATTGATACGATGACTGAAGAAGAGGCGCATGAACGTGCTCAAGAGATTACCGAACGTCTTGGTTGGGAAGAAGGGTATCACCTTATTTCTGCCGCAACGGGTAAAAATGTGCCGCCACTTTGTCGTGATATTATGGATTTCATTGAAGCGAATCCGCGTGATGCGGAAGTCGAAGAAAATAAACCAGAAGAAGTGAAATTCAAATGGGAAGACTACCATCAAGAACAGCTCGCTGAACATCAATTTGATGATGAAGATGACGACTGGGATGATTGGGACGAAGAAGATGAAGAAGGTGTTGAGTTTATTTACAAACCTTAATGCCTAAATGAAAAAAAGAGCGGAAATTTGACCGCTCTTTTTTATTGGGGTTAACCTTTCTTTTTCCCACCTTGACGCGCTTTAAAGCGAGGGTTGGTTTTCGAAATAACATAAACGACACCGTGGCGACGAACAATTTTGCAGCCAGGACGGTTTTTTGCGCTTTTGAGTGAAGATAATACTTTCATTGAATATTCCTATTTTGATTTAAATGCGCCAAATTTACCGTAACGGCTTGCAAATTCACTTGCACGACCTTCGTTACCAATTTGACGAGTTTTACCGGTATAAAACGGGTGGGAAGCAGATGAAGTATCGCACATAAATACAGGGTATTCATTACCATCTTCCCATTTCATGGTGTTGTTAGTTTTAGCACAAGAACGGATCAGAAAGCCTTGTTTCGCGTTGGAATCATAAAATAAAACGGTACGATAATTTTCAGGGTGAATGCCTTTTTTCATTAGAGCTCCTTATATAACGAAAAGAATTGGGCGAAGATACTAATTCAAAAAAGAATGATTATCAATATAATTTTATTCATAACCATGAGAATTTTTTTCATATTGAGAAAAAGAAAAATGCCTTTCGGGTGAAAGGCATTTTGTCTGTTTGGAGGGGGAATTATCCACGGTGCGCGTTTTTCATAATACGCTCTTTCGCCACTTTCCATTCACGCTCTTTAATATCATCACGTTTATCATGTTGTTTTTTACCTTTCGCAAGGCCGATTTTGATCTTTGCCCAAGGTCCTTTCCAATAAAGAGAAAGGGCAACAATGGTAAAACCATCACGGCTTGATTTACCGAAAAGATTATCCAGTTCACGTTTATTCAATAAAAGCTTACGTGTACGCGTCGGATCGCAAACCACGTGAGTAGAAGCCAAGCTTAATGGTTGAATGGTCGCACCAAATAAATAGGCTTCCCCGTTTTTAAAAATGATATAGCTGTCGCTGATATTGGCTTTACCTGCGCGCATTGATTTCACTTCCCAACCTTGTAATTCAAGGCCGGCTTCAATTTCATCTTCAATAAAATATTCGTGTCTGGCTCGTTTATTTAACGCAATGGTGTTGGAGCCGACTTTGACTTTCTTCTTGGTCATTGTTATCCGTTGTTCATTAATCGTAAATTGGCGCTGATTTTACCGAATCTCGCCGTGGATAGCAAAAAACAAAAGGCTGATTTGATTCAGCCTTTTATTACTAAATGATCGATTATTCTTCTAATTCACCACAGAAACGATAGCCTTCACCATGCACGGTAGCAATAATTTCTGGTGTATTAGGATGATCTTCAAAATGTTTCCGAATGCGGCGAATTGTTACATCCACAGTACGATCTTGTGGTTTTAATTCGCGTCCTGTCATTTTTAGCAATAATTCTTCGCGAGTTTGCAATTTTCCTGGGTTTTCACAGAAATGCAACATGGCACGAAATTCACTACGCGGTAGCTTAAACTCAGTGCCTTCAGGTGTAATTAAATTATGACTATTTAAATCCAGTGTCCAACCATTAAAACGATAGTTCTCACGTTGTAAATGGGCCTCTTTGCCATTTAATGTCATGGTACGATGCAATAAATTTCTTGCACGAATGGTGAGTTCTCTTGGGTTAAATGGCTTAGTGAGATAATCATCGGCTCCGATTTCTAAACCTAAAATTTTATCGACTTCATTATCTCTCCCCGTGAGAAAAATCAGAGGGATAGGTGTTTTTTCACGTAATTCACGCCCCAGTAATAAACCATTTTTACCAGGTAAGTTGATATCTAATACGATGAGATTGACCGTTTCTGAGTTTAACTGACGATACATTTCCGCACCATCTTGTGCTTGTAATACCTCATAGCCCTCAGCTTCAAAAATTCCTCTTAACGTATTACGGGTTACCGCTTCATCTTCCACGATGAGAATTTTTGGGGTAGCCATTCATTGCTCCTTGTTATACTTCGTTATGGGCATATTCTATAATTGTAACATTGCTGTAACAACAGAAATGTGCAGTCATTGTTTAAATTACATTTAATTTTATGATCTAAGTCATAAATTATTAACATTCTTTTGATCTATGCTAGAATTTTAGTAGGAACAATAGTTGGGACTTTATGATGAAGCGAATTCTTCTTTTTTTATTTTTTATTTTTACTGCACTTTCCACTCAAGCCGGTCTTTTTGATAAGAAACCGGCTTTCTTACCTGTGGATGACGCTTTTCAATTTTCAGCTGCAAAAAGCGAGAATCAAGAAAATGTGATCGTTAATTGGTCGATAGCAGAAGGGTATTATCTCTATCAAGAGAAAATTTCTGTGAAGCTCAACCATGAGGAAACCTCATCATTTGATGTACCGACATTTTCTATTTCACCTGAAGATTATAACGATCCTTATTTTGGCTTAATGAAGATTTTCAAAAAGCCCGTGCAAGCTATTTTTAAAGCAAGCCACCCGCCATTAAAAGCCGAAGATGTGGTTGAAATTGCTTACCAAGGTTGTACATCGGGCTTTTGTTATCCGCCTGAAGTGAAAGAAATCAAAGTGGCGGATTTGCCGGTTGCACAGATCGCCAATACTGAAAAAACATCAGAAAAATCGACCGCTCTTTCCGCACAACCTAAAGCAGAGCAAGATCGTTTAGCGGAAAGCTTATTTAATAACAAATATGCCGTATTTGGCTTTTTCTTATTGGGCTTAGGTTTGGCTTTTACCCCTTGTGTGTTGCCAATGCTGCCGTTACTTTCAGCGATAGTAATTGGTCAAAATCAACGTCCTAATATGTGGCGTGCCTTTGCATTAAGTTTTGTGTATGTACAGGGGATGGCGCTGACTTACACCTTGTTAGGCTTAATTGTGGCGGCAATTGGTTTGCCATTCCAAGTAGCGTTGCAACATCCTTACGTGATGATTGGCTTATCAATCATCTTTGTCTTGTTAGCGTTGTCGATGTTCGGTGTATTTACCTTACAGCTCCCAAGTTCCTTACAAACAAAACTGTCTTTACTTAGCCAACAGCAAAAAGCTGGAGCCTTTGGTGGCGTGTTCTTAATGGGGATGATTGCGGGGCTTGTGGCTTCACCTTGCACATCAGCACCGCTTTCTGGCGCATTGCTTTATGTGGCGCAGAGTGGGGATTTATTCACTGGCGCGATCACGCTTTATTTGCTTGCGTTGGGCATGGGCGTACCGCTGATTTTAATCACTTTATTCGGGAATAAAATCCTGCCTAAATCAGGCATGTGGATGGAAACCGTTAAAAAGCTCTTTGGCTTTGTGATGCTCGCGTTACCAGTATTCTTAATTTCTCGTATTTTGCCGGATGAATGGACACCAAGATTATGGGCGATGCTGGGTACCGCATTTTTCATTTGGTTTGCGTTCCAAATGCCGAAAAATGGCACCGGTTGGGTATTCCGAATTCTCTTTTTAGTGGCAGCCATGATTAGTGTTAAACCGCTTCAAACTTGGGTTTGGGGTGAAAGCCCAGCACCAAGTGCGGTCGAAAATAAGGCGGTTTCTCATGTTGAATTTAAACAAGTGAAAAGCGAAGCTGAATTGCAACAAGCACTTGCTGAAAATAATAAACCGCTTGTGATGCTCGATCTTTATGCAGATTGGTGTGTCGCTTGTAAAGAGTTTGAAAAAGAGACATTCAGCGATCCTAGTGTACAAAAAGCCTTTGGCGACATGCTGCTTCTTCAGGTTGATATGACAAAAAACTCCGAAGAAAACCGTGCTTTAATGACAAAATATAAAGTGTTAGGTTTACCGACTATTTTGTTCTTTAACCGAGATGGAAAAGAAATTGAGGGGAGTCGTGTTAACGGATTCATGCCGCCCGTTGAGTTTTTACAATGGATTGAGAAAATCAGTAAAGCGTAAAATTATTTCCTAATAGTAAAAAGTCCTTTTCGATTTGAGGTATTGTTTGGCTTCGAGTTAATCATTAATATACACCCCGTTCTCAAATCACTTTTTATTTTTATTAGGAAAACTTTATGAAAAACTTAGAAAAATACTCTCCGTATGTTTTAGCTTTATTACGTATCGTCTCCGCGTATATGTTTATTTTACACGGCACAGCGAAATTCTGGGAATTCCCAATTTCGATGACGGGCGGTAACGGCGCAGTGGGCGATCCACTGATGATTGTTGGTGGAGTAATCGAGATTGTTGGTTCAATCCTATTAATTTTGGGTTTATTTGTTCGTCCTGCGGCATTTATCCTTTCAGGTCAAATGGCTTATGCGTATTTCTTTATGCACGCTGCAGGTAAAGGGAATTTATTTTTCCCAATCGCGAACGGTGGTGAACTTGCTTTACTTTACTCTCTCGTGTTCTTCTATTTTGTGTTTGCGGGTGCTGGCGCATTTTCTCTAGACAATCGCAAACGTTAATCAATTATCTCATTCATTTGTTGCCCGCATTTCGCGGGCCTTTTTGTTTTTAAAATAGATTAAATAAATCACCGCACTTTTAAGTGAGCTTACCAGAAAAATTTTTTCTATATAAACGCAAACGTTTGCGCTATAATTCCCCCCGCTTATTTTTAACCATTTAATGAAAGGAAAATGTAATGACAGATCGTCCAATTCGTCAGGCTTTACTGAGTGTTTCTGATAAAACTGGTATCGTAGAATTTGCTCAAGGCTTAGTACAGCGTGGTGTAAAACTACTTTCCACAGGCGGTACCGCAAAATTATTGGAACAACATGGTTTACCGGTAACAGAAGTGTCTGATTATACGGGATTCCCTGAAATGATGGACGGTCGTGTGAAAACCTTACATCCAAAAGTACATGGCGGGATTCTTGGCCGTCGTGGTACAGATGACGCTATCATGCAGCAACATGGCATCGAAGGCATTGATATGGTCGTCGTGAATTTATATCCATTTGCCGCTACCGTGGCTAAACCAAATTGTACGTTAGAAGACGCAGTAGAAAATATCGATATTGGTGGACCAACCATGGTGCGTTCTGCAGCGAAAAATCATAAAGATGTGGCGATCGTGGTGAATAATCATGATTTTAACAACATTCTTGCTGAAATGGATAAACACCACAACAGCCTAACACTTGAAACTCGTTTTGACCTGGCGATTAAAGCATTTGAACATACCGCTCAATATGATTCTATGATTGCCAACTATTTTGGACAAATGGTGAAACCGTATCATGTAGCAGAGGAAGAAGACGCAAATGCGAAGTGCGGTCAATTCCCACGTACTTTAAACCTTAACTTCGTGCGCAAACAAACCATGCGTTACGGCGAAAACTCCCATCAAAATGCAGCCTTCTATGTTGATTTAAATGTGAAAGAAGCAAGCGTAGCCACCGCTCATCAATTACAAGGTAAAGCCTTGTCTTACAATAATATTGCTGACACCGATGCAGCACTTGAATGCGTGAAAGAATTTGATGAGCCGGCTTGTGTGATCGTTAAACACGCAAATCCATGCGGTGTGGCTTTAGGTAAAGATATTTTAGAAGCCTACAACCGCGCTTACCAAACCGATCCAACTTCTGCATTTGGCGGCATTATTGCTTTCAACCGTGAATTAGACGAAAAAACAGCGACTGAAATCGTGGAGCGCCAATTTGTTGAAGTGATTATTGCGCCGAAAGTATCAGCTGAAGCGCAAGAAGTGGTGAAACGTAAGAAAAATGTTCGTTTACTTGAATGTGGTGAATGGACATCACGTTCTGAACGTCTAGATTTCAAACGTGTAAACGGCGGTTTATTAGTACAAGATGCGGATTTAGGCATGGTTGGCGTGGATGATTTAAAAGTGGTAAGTAAACGTCAGCCAACTGAACAAGAATTAAAAGACTTATTATTCTGCTGGAAAGTGGCGAAATTTGTGAAATCGAATGCCATTGTTTACGCCAAAGACAATCAAACTATCGGCATTGGTGCAGGCCAAATGAGCCGCGTATATTCTGCGAAGATTGCAGGGATTAAGGCACAGGATGAAGGTTTAACCGTAGCCGGTTGTGTGATGGCATCTGATGCGTTTTTCCCATTCCGTGACGGTATTGATGCGGCGGCGAAAGTAGGGATTCAATGTGTTATCCATCCAGGTGGTTCAATGCGCGATCAAGAAGTTATTGATGCCGCGGATGAACATAATATGGTGATGGTATTAACTGGAATGCGTCATTTTAGACATTAATTTATCTAACTATCCCCCTCTTTAGCAAAGAGGGGAAGGGGAGATTTGGCAGAAGTGATCTCAAGCTCATACTAAATTCAATATCGTTTAAATCTCCCCCTAGCCCCCTCTTTACAAAAGAGGGGGAATTACAGGAAAAAATAGCCGCACTTTTTTAAATTAGGCATACGTAAGGACTATAACATGAACATCCTCATCATCGGAAATGGCGGTCGTGAACACGCCTTGGCTTGGAAAGCTGCACAATCTCCATTAGCGGACAAAGTTTTCGTCACACCGGGCAACGCGGGTACAGCATTAGAACAAAAAGTAGAAAACGTGAATATTTCTGCGACAGATATCCCTGCCTTAGTGAAATTTGCTCAAGATAAGCAAGTTGGATTAACCATTGTTGGCCCTGAAGCACCGCTAGTAATTGGTGTGGTTGATGCATTTCGTGCAGCTGGATTAAAAATTTTTGGCCCAACTCAAGCGGCTGCACAATTGGAAGGTTCAAAAGCATTTACCAAAGATTTCCTCGCGCGTCATAAAATCCCAACGGCAGAATATCAAAACTTCACCGAAGTAGAACCTGCATTGGCGTACTTGCGTGAGAAAGGTGCGCCAATTGTCGTAAAAGCAGATGGTCTGGCGGCGGGCAAAGGCGTAATCGTTGCAATGACATTGCAAGAAGCGGAAGACGCTGTGCGTGATATGCTTTCTGGCAATGCCTTTGGCGAAGCGGGTAGCCGAGTGGTGATTGAAGAGTTTTTAGATGGCGAAGAAGCCAGCTTTATCGTCATGGTGGACGGTAAAAACGTCGAACCTATGGCAACCAGTCAAGATCATAAACGCGTGGGTGAAAACGACACTGGTTTGAATACTGGTGGTATGGGGGCATATTCACCAGCCCCAGTGGTGACACCAGAAATTCATGAGCGCATTATGCGAGAAGTGATTTATCCAACAGTCAATGGCATGGCAGCGGAAGGCAATGTTTACACAGGTTTCCTATACGCAGGATTAATGATTATGCCGAATGGTCAGCCGAAAGTGATCGAATTTAACTGTCGTTTTGGCGATCCAGAAACCCAGCCGATCATGCTACGTCTTGAATCAGATCTGGTAGGATTTTGTCTTAAAGCTTGCGATGGTAAATTGAACGAAGTGAAATCCCAATGGAATCCAAAATCTTCCTTAGGGATTGTTTTGGCGGCTGAAGGCTATCCAGGCGATTATCGCAAGGGCGATGAAATCACCGGTTTGCCACAAAGTGCGGTCGAAAATGAGAAAGTTTTCTTAGCGGGCGTTGCAGAACAAGAAGGCAAGTTAGTCACGAACGGCGGTCGCGTGCTTTGTGTGACTGCGTTAGGCGAAAGTGTATTTGAAGCGCAACAAAAAGCCTTAAAACTCGCTGAGCAAATTCAATGGTCTGGACGTTTTTATCGTCGAGATATTGGCTATCGTGCTGTTGAACGTGAGCAGCAAAAATAACGACATTTAATGTTAAGGGATCGAATGGATTATAAAAATAAAGAATTATGTCGTCTTCGCACAATCAGTTTTTTTCTAACGTTACATAAAGATAAAACGCAATGGGAAGATGCACTTTATTCGGTGAAACGTGATGTGGATTTGTTATTACCTGCTGTACAGAAAGCAGGTTATACCTTGCAATCGATTCGAGTGATTACCAATCCCTTTGGTGAATATTTGGATTTAACCAATTTGCAGACAGCAAAAGCAGATTTGCAGTATTTAACGGAATTATTGAATAAATTTAATGAAAGTGGAATCCGTCTTCGATTTGCAATAGGCGCGGCGAGAAATAAAGAGGAAATTGCTTTATTACCAGAGTTAATCGCCGCTTATGGCGACTTGTGTAATGCTTGTGTCAATGTGCCATTAGATGAAAATGGCGTGTTAGATAATGAACTTATTGAGCAATCTGTTTATGCCGTACAACGAATTGCAAATATCACACCACGTGGCGAAGGTAATTTTAACTTTACGGTGAATTTTAACTGCAAGCCATTTATTCCTTATTTCCCCGCTGGTTATCATCTAAGTCATTTACCAAACAGTTTTGTCATTGGTTTAGAAACACCCGATTTATTAGTCGAAGTATTAAAATCTGTGCCAAAATCGCCTCATAATCAATTTTATGCTGATTGTTATCAGGCTATGTCGCAAGCCCTGCAATATCATGTAGATCAAGTATTAGAGATGTTAAGTGCGGTCAAATTATCAGGTGAATTTGAATTTGCAGGCATTGATAGTTCGGCGGCACCATCGAAAAATTGTGCATCCATGACAAAAATTTATGAATTAATGGGATTGCCCTATTTTGGTGCGGCTGGTTCAGTCGAGGTTTCTGCTTTACTGACAAAAGTGTTTAAATCAATCCAACGTGTGCCATTGGTTGGGTTTTCTGGATTAATGTTGGCGGTGACAGAAGATTTAGGTTTAGCCGAAGGTACACAAAAACACTATTTTGATATCCGTGCTTTACTGACTTATAGTGCAGTATGTGGTATCGGTTTAGACACAGTCCCAGTGGCGGGAGATGTCAAGGCAGAAAGCATTGCCGCTATTATGCGCGATACGGGAACGATGGCATTTCGCTTAAATAAACCACTAACTGTGCGTTTATTTCCCATTCCGAATAAGGTTGCAGGTGAAATATCAGAATTTGAAAGTGATGATTTATGTAACTGCCGCCTTTTACACATTCCTGATTAAACGAAAATTGTGAACAACGTTATCCCTACTGTCAATAAAAGGAGTATCTCATGAGAAAATTAATATTAGGTAGCCTTGTTGCTACATTATTAACAGGTTGCTCGGGGGCTTCAAATGTCTCACAAAGTTCAACATTAGATGGCGAGTGGATTTGTCATACTATCCCGACGAAAGATAAACAAACTTATGATCGTTTAGATCATTTTGTCTTGAAATCTGATGGAACAGGTATGTTGCGAGGTATTTCGAGTATCGAATTAGATAAAGAAAGCACAATTCGTTATTTAACCAAAGGCAAGGTGAAATGGGTTGCTCAAAATAATGTCTTGAGTTTTGATTTTATCAATCGTTCTATGGTACCGGCTCATAGTAAAAATGTGGCTAAAGTCATCAAGCAAAATAAAGCCCTACAAAAACAAGAAAAAGAAGAGCTGGCTGCATTTTATAGTAAATCTGCCAATCATACAGATATGCCAATTGAGTTGAAAAAAAATGGCAATCAACTTATTCTCGGTAAGGATTATGCGACCTGCCGACGAGTAACAGAGAATGACAAGGACATTCAGTTATTGAATAAGTGGTTTGTAAAGAAATAGGGTCGATTAAGAAAAACAAATACGATTTCAACCGCACTTTATTTTTAGGTGCGGGGATCTGATTAATAAAAGGAGAGTTATGATGAGAAAATTAGTATTAAGTAGTCTTATCGCTGTATTGTTATCAGGATGTGCAACGGCGCATCAACAAACTGAACAGGAAAAAGCCTTAGTGGGCGATTGGATTTGCCATGTAAAACCTGCAGCCAAATCTCCTTTACCTGTAGAGCATTTTGATTATGTCACCTATCACGCAGATCAAACTGTGCTTCTACGTGGTATTTCACAGATTGATACAAAAGAAGGCTGGATGCGTTATTTATTGCAAGCTAAAGCTAAATGGCAGGCAAGTGATGGTAAGTTAAGTTATGACTTTACGGATCGTCTATTTAAAACCGCCCATTCACCACAAGTCGCGAAAATTATTGAACAATCTCCAGAATTTAAAGAATTAGATAAGGAATTTGTTTCACCTTGTAATAACTGCGGTAATCATTTGGATATGAAGATTAAAATGAAAAGCCTAACAAGGATGACCAATTTTAATACATATACGAAAGAAACCAGCCAATGCCGTAAACTGGGTGCTGGCGAGAAAACAAAAGAAGTTAAACTAATTGAGAAATTAGTGAAAGAAAAAGGCTCGATTTAGATAAATGAATGTTTTTCATTGTAATAATGAAAAATATGATCGAAATTTTTGATTAAGTTTTTACTTGGAAACAGGTAAACTATACACAAATAATTCAAACAACGAGGAAAACACAATGTTTAAAAAAAGTATGAACATCGCTGATTACGATCCGGTTCTATGGCAAGCCATTCAGGGCGAAAATCGTCGTCAAGAAGAGCATATCGAGCTTATCGCATCTGAAAACTATGCGAGCCCACGCGTAATGGAAGCGCAAGGTTCACAGTTTACTAACAAGTATGCTGAAGGCTACCCAGGTAAACGTTACTACGGCGGTTGTGAGTACGCAGACATTGTAGAGCAGTTAGCGATTGATCGTGCTAAAGAGTTGTTTGGTGCGGATTATGTAAACGTACAACCACATTCTGGTTCACAAGCTAATGCGGCGGTATATGGTGCATTAATCAATGCGGGCGATACCATTTTAGGGATGGATTTAGCACACGGTGGTCACTTAACCCACGGGGCGAAAGTGAGCTTCTCCGGTAAAATCTATAATTCTGTGCTTTATGGTATTACGGCTGATGGTTTAATTGACTATGAAGATGTCCGTCAAAAAGCATTAGAGCACAAACCAAAAATGATTGTGGCAGGTTTCTCTGCTTATTCTCAAGTGGTAGATTGGAAAAAAATGCGTGAAATCGCGGATGAAGTAGGCGCGTATTTATTTGTGGATATGGCACACGTTGCAGGTTTAATCGCAGCAGGTTTATATCCAAACCCATTACCATATGCACATGTTGTCACAACAACTACCCATAAAACCTTAGGTGGTCCACGTGGCGGTTTAATCCTTTCTTCTTGCGGTGATGAAGAGCTTTATAAACGCTTACAATCTTCTGTTTTCCCTGCAAACCAAGGTGGTCCATTAGTTCACATTATTGCCGCGAAAGCAGTATGTTTCAAAGAGGCGTTAGAACCAGCTTATAAAGAATACCAAGCAAACGTAATTAAAAATGCGAAAGCAATGGTGGAAGTGTTTAAACAACGCGGTTATGACGTGGTTTCAAATGGTACAGAAAACCATTTATTCTTAGTGAGCTTCATCAAACAAGGCTTAACCGGTAAAGCGGCTGATGCTGCGTTAGGTAAAGCGAATATCACGGTGAATAAAAACTCAGTACCAAATGACCCACAAAAACCATTTGTGACCTCTGGTATTCGTGTCGGTACACCAGCAGTGACTCGTCGTGGTTTTAATGAACAAGACTGTCGTGAGTTAGCCGGCTGGATGTGTGATGTATTAGATGCATTAGGCAAAGAAAACGAAGAGCAAGTGATTGCAGCAACCAAAGAAAAAGTATTGGCAATCTGCAAACGTCTTCCAGTTTACGCATAATGCTGATTCAGCTTTTATTTGTGATGCTAGCGGCGGTAAATATCGCCGCTTATTTTTTAATGTGGAAAGATAAAATCCGTTCGGTTCGTCACGGCTGGCGAATTTCTGAAAATACTTTTTTTCTATTAAGCCTTCTTGGTGGGTTTATTGGTGTTTATTGCGGGATGAAACGCTTTCGTCATAAAACCAAACACTTTAGTTTCAAATTTGTCGTTGTGTTCAGTGCATTTATTTGGTTAATCTTAATGCCATATTGCTATTTCTTTCTTGAATAACATTGAGCGCAGAATGACTTTCAGTAATAAAAAAGCCTAGAGAATATCTCTAGGCTTTTTAGTATGCAATTTGACTACTTAAAAATGAGGCGTCGATTTCGACTTTTCTTCACTTGTGAAAGTGTAATTAATCCCAACACAATGACATAGACAGCGAAAATAAATACCAACCATTGTACCATTGTGATGCCGAAAAGTGACCATTGGCTTTCATTACAGCTACCTGTTGGATTGAACACCGCAGGTAGCCATTTATGAAATGGTAACGTTTCCGGAAAGTTTGGTATAAATTCACATTGTTTCCACGGTGCCGGATTCATTTGTAAATCAAGGTGACGAATGGAGATCATTAATCCTTTGATTGCACTAAATAAACCCACAATAAGAGCAAGAATGCGGACAATAAGCGAACTAGGGGCTAAGGCGCCGATAAGACCAGCAATAAATAACCCTACAACAGCTAAACGCTCATAAACACAAAGTACACAAGGTTGCAAACTCATGCCGTATTGAAAGTAAAGTGCGGTCGATTCTAAGGCAAATGCAGTAAATGCCAAAAAGATCCACGCTGAACGTTTAAGGGATAATTGCTTAAAAAAGTCGAGCATTCTCTCTCCTTATGTTTCATTAAATTGGAATAATTAAGCCAAGGTTTGCAAGCCAAATTGTCATTTCAGGTAGGATAAATTCGATAGCAAAGAAACCGACTAGCGTTAATACGATGGTGTAAGGCAATGCCATATAGACCATTCTACCATAAGAAAGTTTAATTAACGGTGCAAGCGATGATGTTAATAAGAACAAGAACGCGGCTTGACCGTTTGGTGTCGCAACAGAAGGTAAGTTTGTCCCTGTATTGATTGCTACCGCAAGTAATTCAAATTGGTGCGGTGCAATTGCGCCTGTCGCAAGGGCATGTTTCGCTTCATTGATATAAACCGTTGCTACGAATACGTTATCAGAAATCGCAGAAAGTAAACCATTGAAACCGTAGAATAGCGCTAACTGTGTTTTCTCTTCAGAACTTAATACGAAGTGAATAATTGGCGCAAAGAGTTTTTGATCGATAATCACCGCAACGATAGAGAAAAATACGACTAATAATGCAGTGAACGGTAAACTTTCTTGGAATGATTTTCCAATAGCATGTTCGTCTGTTACACCAGTAAAGGTTGTTGCAAGAATAATCACGCTTAAACCAATTAAGCCGACAGCCGCTAAGTGGAAGGCTAAACCTAAGATTAACCAAACTGCGATAACTGCCTGAACAGAAAGACGAATCTTATCTTGTTTAGACATCTTTTGTGCATTTTCGCGATCTAAATCAGCCAAGATTTTCCATACATCTTCTGGTAGTTTTTCACCATAACCGAATACTTTAAATTTTTCGACTAAAATACAAGTGAGTAATCCGCAGATAAATACAGGGACTGTCACAGGAGCCATGCGGAAGAAAAATTCAATGAAATTCCATTTAGCTTGTTCTGCAATGATTAAGTTTTGTGGTTCACCTACCATGGTCATTACACCACCGAGTGCAGTACCCACACCGGCATGCATCATTAAGCTACGTAAGAAAGAGCGGAATTTTTCGAGAGTTTCGTGATTTTTAATTTTGTTATCATCGGAAATATCAACCGCATCTTGTAGTGTTTTACCTGATGCGACTTTGTGATAAACCCCATAGAAACCCATGGCAACACTAATGATTACAGCCACAACAGTTAGTGCATCTAAGAAAGCTGAAAGAAATGCTGCACTAAAACAGAATGCTAAAGAGAGGACGATTTTAGAACGGATACGCACTAATAATTTGGTGAAGACATAAAGCAAAAGTTGCTTCATAAAATAAATACCGGCGACCATGAAGATTAAAAGTAAAACCACTTCAAAGTTTGCCACGATCTCCGCTTTAACATGTTCGGCATTCGTCATGCCAATGGCAATAGCCTCAAATGCTAATAAACCACCTGGTTGAAGAGGGTAGCATTTTAATGCCATGGCTAGCGTGAAAATAAACTCTGCAACTAGTAGCCAGCCTGCAAAAAATGGACTAACAAAAAAGAATAAAACCGGGTTAATTACCAAGAAGGCAATAATGGTTAATTTATACCAATCTGGACTTGCGCCCAGAAAGTTTTTCATGAATGCTTGTGTGTAAGTCATATCGAACTCCGTTTTTTTATAGTCCTGTCATTGTAATATATACTGCTTTAAAGGATAATAGATCAGTTGAAGATTTATTGAATAAATCACATTTTTTTGATCTTTTTAGATTTTTTTATATTTATTTCATACTCATGCAAACAGATAATACCCTTTTACGGGCTCAAAGCCCAGCCGCTCTTGCCGAAGAATATATTGTTAGAAGTATTTGGGATAATGTATTTCCCGCAGGCACCAATCTTCCTTCTGAGCGTGATTTAGCTGATAAAATTGGTGTAACACGCACCACATTACGCGAAGTATTGCAGCGTTTGGCCCGTGATGGCTGGCTTACCATTCAACACGGCAAGCCGACAAAAGTCAATAATATTTGGGATACAGCTGGTCCAAGCATTATTGAAACCTTAATTACTTTAGATCGTCAAAGTGCGCCGTTAATCATTGAAAATATGCTTTCGTTGCGTAGTCGTATGTCTGAATCTTATATTTATGAAGCCGTAAAAAATTCGCCTAAAGCTTCTGTTGCTTTGTTTAAGGAGCTAGATTCATTAGAAAATACCGCAGAGAGCTATATGGAATTTGACTATGCCTTATTCCGTCAGTTTACCGTAATGGCGAATAAACCTTTCTATCGTTTAATTTTCAATAGTTTACGTGGGGTTTATCATAAAATTGGTTTGCTATTCTTTAGTGACGAAAAACATCGCCAAGTGACACATGATTTTTATGTAGAATTGCGTGATATTTGTGAAAAAGGTCAATCTGATTTAGTGGTGGAATGTATTCGTAAACACAAGCAAGTTACCTCCGCCTACTGGCGAGCCATTTTAGAAAGTTTGCCAAAAGATTTAGCAACAGAATAATATTAAAAGTGCGGTTGAAAATGACCGCACTTTTTCCTTATATCAAAGACTCAATATTATGCGTATTCCAAGAATTTATCATCCAGAATCCCTTAAAAATCAATCTACTTGCCAACTTTCAGAGGATGCGGCTAATCATGCAGGGCGTGTACTTCGTATGACAGAAGGTGAGCAAATTGAATTATTTGATGGAAGTAATCATATTTATCCAGCGAAAATTATTGAAGCGAGCAAAAAAGCCGTTAAAGTGGAAATTCTTGGTTGTGAATTAAGTGATAAAGAGTCGAATTTGTCGATTCATTTAGGGCAGGTTATTTCACGCGGTGATCGAATGGAATTTACCATTCAAAAATCCGTAGAGTTAGGCGTGAATGTGATTACACCATTATGGTCAGAACGCTGTGGCGTGAAGTTGGATGGTGAACGTATGGATAAGAAAATCCAACAATGGCAAAAAATTGCCATTGCGGCTTGTGAACAATGTGGCCGTAATGTTGTACCAGAAATTCGTCCATTAATGAAATTACAAGATTGGTGTGCAGAAAATGATGGTGCGCTGAAATTGAATTTACATCCAAGAGCCCAATATTCTATTAAAACCTTGCCTTCTATTCCAAAAGAAGGGGTTCGTTTGCTTATTGGTTCAGAAGGCGGTTTATCACCTCAAGAAATCGCTCAAACTGAACAACAAGGATTTACTGAAATTTTATTAGGAAAGCGTGTGTTACGTACAGAAACAGCCTCTTTAGCGGCGATTAGTGCGTTGCAAATTTGTTTTGGAGATTTGGGATAATGATGGATTTACAAGGGCAATTTTTAATTGCGATGCCTCAGTTGGAGGATTATTTCCAAAATACCGTGGTGTATATGTGTGAGCATAATGAGCAAGGTTCGATGGGTTTAGTGATTAATCAACCCACCGATTTAAGCATTGCTGAGTTGTATTCAAAAATGAATTTTATGATGAAAAATGACCGCACTTTTAGCAATGAACTTGTACTTGCGGGTGGTCCAGTGCATTCTGAGCGTGGTTTTATTCTGCATAAGAAAACCGCGAAAGAATTTGAGCATAGTTATAAAATTACCGATGAGATGTTTCTGACCACTTCGGCAGATATTGTAGAAACCTTTGGTTCAGAGGATGCGCCCGAAAAATATCTTGTTGCGCTCGGTTGTGCAAGTTGGAGAGCAGGACAATTAGAACAAGAGATTGCAGATAATGCGTGGTTAGTGGCACCTGCTTCAGACACCATTTTATTTGAAACGATTTATGAAGATCGTTATTCTGCCGCGAATCAATTATTAGGGATTAATCCTCATAATTTTGTCTTTTCACAAGTGGGGCACAGTTAATGGGCATCACGGCAATTGCATTTGATTTCGGTACAAAAAGCATCGGTTGTGCAGTCGGGCAAAGTATCACGGGTACAGCGCAAGCATTACCTGCATTTAAAGCGCAAGATGGGATTCCAAATTGGGATGCTATTGAAAAATGCTTAAAAGACTGGAAGCCTGATGTTATTGTGGTGGGATTGCCTTTAAATATGGATGGTACCGAGCAAGATTTAACACTTCGTGCGAAAAAATTTGCCAACCGCTTAAATGGTCGTTTCGGTATCAAAGTAGAACTGCAAGATGAGCGCTTAACGACGGTTTCTGCGCGAGATGAAATTTTCCAACGTGGCGGTTATCGTGCTCTCAATAAAGGCAAAGTAGATGGGATTTCTGCTTGCTTGATTTTAGAAAGTTGGTTCGAAAACTGTTCAGAATAAGCCAAAAATAAACCGCACTTTAAGGTGCGGTTTGTTGTATTGATAGGTTTATTTTTTTATCCAAATCAGACTCGCCATTCGGCCAGTTTTGCCATCTCGACGGTAGGAAAAGAAGCTCTCTTTTTCATTGAATGTGCAATGCTCCCCACCGTAAATTTGGGTAATACCTAATTTGTTGAGACGTTGAGTAGCAATTTGATAAAGATTGCCGAGGTATTTTCCGGATTCATTCGGATCGGGTCGAAAAGCCATTTCTGCAATCGGGTCAAAAGCCATAAATTGCTTAATTACTTCTTTACCAACTTGGAATGCATTAGGGCCGATAGCAGGCCCAAACCACGCAATAATCTCTTCGGGGGCAGATTGGAAACATTTCACGGTTTCTTCTAATACACCATCACAGAGTCCACGCCAGCCCGCATGGGCTGCTGCCACTTCAGTCCCTTGCTTATTGGTGAATAAAACTGGCAAGCAATCAGCCGTCATCACCAAACATACATGGTTCGGTTGATTAGTGTAAACCGCATCAGCCTCTAAATCATTGCCCTCATAAGGCACCGTAATTACACGAGTGCTGTGCGTTTGAGTTAAAAACAACGGGAAATGTGGCAGATTAAATTTTTCGACCAGTAAAGTGCGGTTAGTTTTGACCGCACTTTTATCATCTTCGACATGATCACCCAAATTGAAACTATCGAAAGGCAGCAGGCTTACGCCTCCTTCTCTTGTGGTTGTAAAAGCTTGGATATGTGGTGGAACATTCCAGTTTGGAACAATGGTTTTCATCTTAATAATCCAATTCGTCTTCATGTTCGAGGTAATCCGCTTTTAAGGCATGAAGTAATTCGACAAAGTCATCCGGCAATGGCGCATACCACTCCATCATTTCTCCCGTAATCGGGTGAGCTAAACGCAACATAACCGCATGTAAGGCTTGGCGTTTAAAATTGCGTAGCACCTCAGTGAAGGCTTCGCTTGCATTTTTAGGTGGACGAGGACGGCCGCCATAAGTTTGATCACCTAATAATGGATGTGCAATATGTGCCATGTGCACACGAATTTGGTGAGTACGACCCGTTTCTAAACGTAAGCGTAAACGCGTGTAATTACGGAAATTTTCCATAATGCGATAGTGCGTCACAGCTGGTTTACCCATGGGGTGAACCGCCATCAATGTGCGTTTTGTCGCGTGGCGAGCCATTGGCTGATCTACTGTGCCACCTTTGGTCATAATACCACTGGCGACGGCTTCGTATTCACGAGTGATCTTACGTTTTTGTAAGTCACGTACGAGTTTGGTTTGTGCAGGAATGGTTTTAGCGACAACCATGAGACCCGTTGTGTCTTTATCTAAACGATGCACAATCCCTGCACGTGGTACTTCGGCAATAGGTGGATAGTGATAGAGTAGTGCGTTAAGTACCGTGCCATTTGGATTGCCTGCACCAGGATGAACCACAAGATCTTTAGGTTTATTAATCACGATAATATCGTCATCTTCATAAACGATATTGAGTGGAATATTTTGTGGCTCAAAACGGTTTTCATCTTCCACTTCTACCGAAATTTCAATTTGCTCTCCGCCATAAACTTTTGCACGTGGAATATCGGCAATTTTACCGTTCATTTTTACCTGTTTTGCTTCAATCCAGGTTTTTAAACGTGAACGGGAATATTCTGGGAACAACTCTGCGAGGGTTTGGTCTAAACGCTGTCCCATTTGTTCGGGCTGAATTTCAGCCGTTAAGGTAATTTGTGGCATAAAAAATCCATCTAAAAATTTAAAAAGTTGGCTTATTGTGTAATGTTCTATACAATATTCGTTAATTGTAACTTATTTATTGATTTTCGTAAAAATTAAGGAAAAAAGAATGCGTAAAATAAAATCTCTTGCACTTATTGCATTGACCTCATTCGCTATTGCAGCTTGTAGCAGTGGTAATAAAGAAGTAGAGCAAGCTTCTGTTGATGATCTTTATGCAAAAGGGGCTGCAGCATTGCAAGAAGGGAGCTATTCTGACTCGATTCGTTATTTAAAAGCAGCGACAGAGCGTTTCCCTGGTAGTACTTACCAAGAGCAAGCAATGCTTGATTTAATTTATGCAAACTATAAAACGCAAGATTACACCGCAACGTTGGTAACCGTAGATAACTATTTACACCAATTCCCACAAAGTCCGAACCGTGACTATGCAGTGTATATGGCGGGTTTAACGAACCTAGCAACTGCCGATAACATGATCCAAGATTTCTTTGGTATCGATCGTGCAACGCGTGAAACAACTTCAATGAAAACGGCGTTTTCTAACTTCCAAAGCTTAGTGCGTGCGTTCCCAAATAGTCCATATTCACAAGATGCAGTAGCACGTATGGCATACATCAAAGATTCATTAGCTCGTCATGAATTAGAAATTGCGAAATTCTATGCAAAACGTGATGCGTGGGTGGCGGTATCAAATCGTGTAGTGGGTATGTTACAACAATATCCAGATGCAAAAGCGACTTACGAAGGTTTATTCTTAATGAAAGAAGCCTATGACAAGATGGGGTTACAACAATTAGCAAGTCAAACTCAACAAGTCATCGATGCGAATAAAGATAAACAGTTTGCAGATGTGAAAAAACCGGAAGAGTCTGATTTAATTCAACCGGTTAAAAAATAATCCCGTCCCTTGTGGGACGTGCTTGAATAAGCAAAATTATTCAAATAAAGGCTAGTCAAACCAATCAAATTGAGCTAGTATAAATTTAAAAGATTTCCTGGGGTGTTCGTGGATGGGTTATGTCCCTGAGCCGATACTTAGAACTTTATAAATCGGTTTCCCGCCATTGGTGTGTAGGCTTGACCTTTGACTTTGTCATTGGACTAAAGAAACCTAAAAATGGCCTTACCGGTTTCCTTGGACCGTCGGGTTCAAGGACTACTACTCGTAGCGGCACTCTGGGACCTTCCTTTAAAATCCATTCTTTCCAATCGAATGAAATCAACACAGCAAACGCTTCGCAATCAACTCCGTCAACAAATTCGTAAAACACGAGCAAATTTGACCGCACTTCAGCAACAACAAGCGGAAGATTCCATCACTCAACAAGCGCTTGCATTAATTGAAGAGCGAAATGCGCAGCATATTGCCTTGTATATTTCCTTTGATGGTGAAGTCTCCACAGATAAACTTATTAAAACTCTTTGGGCACAAGATAAGCACGTTTATTTGCCGGTATTACACCCTTTCAATTCTAACCATCTTTTATTCTTACGTTATTTGCCAGATACACCGATGCTGAAAAATAAATTTGGCATTTGGGAGCCTAAACTCAATGTGCAAAACATATTGCCTTTGGATGAATTAGATATTCTTTTTACGCCACTCGTCGCGTTTGATAAACAAGGAAATCGCCTTGGTATGGGGGGCGGTTTTTATGACCGCACTTTACAACATTGGCAGAAATCTTCTTTTATCCCCGTGGGATTAGCCCATCAATGTCAGCAAGTCGAACAGCTTCCAACAGAAGCGTGGGACGTGCCACTTCATCAAATCTTAGTTGCTTAAACCTATCAAGACGTAAAGTTTGATAGAAAAAATTAAAAATAGTCTATTTTTTCTCTTGAAATCCCAAAAAAGGGTCTTATTTAATTACTCATAAAGGGTATGACCCAAGGATTTTATGCAGGAGAAGATAAGATATGAATATTGAAAAATTTACCACTAAATTCCAACAAGCACTCGGTGAAGCACAGTCATTAGCGCTTGGTAAAGATAATCAGTTTATCGAACCAGTGCATTTATTGGCCGCACTTTTAAATCAACAAGACGGTTCAATTGCACCGATTTTGACAGCAAGTGGCGTGAATGTGGCGTTATTACGTAATGAATTAAACGCAGAGTTGAATAAATTGCCACAAGTGTCAGGTAATGGCGGAGACGTGCAAATTTCTCGTCAATTACTCAACTTATTGAATTTATGTGACAAATTAGCACAACAAAAACAAGATAAATTTATTTCCAGTGAATTGTTCTTATTAGCAGCTCTTGAAGAGCGTGGCGCATTAAATGACATTTTGAAAAAATGTGGTGCGAAAAAAGAACAAATTTTACAAGCGATTCAACATATTCGCGGAGGACAAAGCGTGAACGATCAAAATGCAGAAGAAAGTAGACAAGCTCTTGAAAAATATACAATTGATTTAACAGCTCGTGCTGAAAGCGGCAAACTCGACCCGGTGATTGGCCGTGATGAAGAGATTCGTCGAGCCATTCAGGTATTACAACGTCGTACCAAAAATAACCCAGTATTAATCGGTGAGCCAGGTGTAGGTAAAACCGCTATCGTGGAAGGGTTGGCACAACGTATTGTCAATGGTGAAGTGCCAGAAGGCTTGAAAAATAAACGAGTCCTTTCTTTAGATATGGGGGCCTTGATTGCAGGTGCAAAATATCGTGGTGAATTTGAAGAACGTTTAAAAGCGGTATTAAATGAACTTGCAAAAGAAGAAGGTCGAGTGATCCTCTTTATTGATGAAATCCATACCATGGTTGGTGCAGGTAAAACTGACGGTGCGATGGATGCAGGTAACTTATTAAAACCAAGTTTGGCACGTGGTGAATTACACTGTGTGGGTGCAACAACGTTAGACGAATATCGTCAATATATCGAGAAAGATGCTGCACTTGAGCGTCGTTTCCAAAAAGTCTTTGTGGATGAGCCAAGTGTGGAAGATACCATTGCGATCTTACGTGGTTTGAAAGAGCGTTATGAGATCCATCACCATGTAGATATTACTGACCCAGCAATCGTGGCAGCGGCAACACTTTCGCATCGTTATATTTCCGATCGTCAATTGCCGGATAAAGCCATCGACTTAATCGATGAGGCGGCTTCTAGTATCCGTATGGAAATTGACTCTAAACCTGAGCCGCTCGATCGTCTTGAACGCCGTATCATCCAATTAAAATTGGAACAACAGGCGTTACAAAAAGAAGAAGACGAAGCAAGCCGTAAACGTTTAGAAATGTTAGAAAAAGAACTTTCTGACAAAGAACGTGAATATGCTGAGCTTGAAGAAGTATGGAAGTCAGAAAAAGCAGCGCTTTCAGGTTCTCAACACATCAAACAAGCGTTAGATGCAGCGAAAACTGAAATGGAGCAAGCACGTCGTGCTGGCGATTTAAGCAAAATGTCTGAGCTTCAATACGGTCGTATTCCAGAATTGGAAAAACAACTTGCTGCCGCTGAAACCGGTGAAGGCAAAGAAATGAGCCTATTACGCTATCGTGTGACAGATGAAGAAATTGCGGAAGTACTTTCTAAAGCAACCGGCATTCCAGTTTCTAAAATGATGGAAGGTGAGAAAGAAAAACTCTTACGCATGGAAGAAGAATTGCACAAACGTGTGATCGGTCAAGAAGAAGCAGTTGATGCCGTCGCGAACGCAATTCGTCGTAGCCGTGCAGGGCTTTCAGATCCTAACCGCCCAATTG
Source organism: Parahaemophilus parainfluenzae (assembly GCF_001055095.1). Taxonomy (GTDB): domain Bacteria; phylum Pseudomonadota; class Gammaproteobacteria; order Enterobacterales; family Pasteurellaceae; genus Haemophilus_D; species Haemophilus_D parainfluenzae_Z. Next base: position 151,533 of record NZ_JVHG01000015.1, on the reverse strand, counting down.
GTTCTTTCTTATTCTTAGGTCCAACTGGTGTAGGTAAAACTGAGCTTTGCAAAACTTTAGCGAAATTCCTCTTTGACAGCGAAGATGCGATGGTGCGTATTGATATGTCAGAGTTTATGGAAAAACACAGCGTATCTCGTTTAGTGGGTGCGCCTCCAGGCTACGTAGGCTATGAAGAAGGTGGTTACTTAACTGAGGCTGTACGTCGTCGTCCATATTCGGTGATTTTGCTTGATGAAGTGGAAAAAGCCCATGCGGATGTATTCAATATCTTGTTACAAGTATTGGATGATGGTCGTTTAACTGATGGTCAAGGCCGTACTGTGGACTTCCGTAACACGGTGGTGATTATGACCTCTAACTTGGGTTCTGATTTGATCCAAGGTAGTAAAGACGAAAGCTATGGTGAAATGAAAGCCTTAGTGATGTCAGTGGTGAGCCAACATTTCCGTCCGGAATTCATCAACCGTATTGACGAAACTGTGGTATTCCACCCACTTGGTAAAGATAACATCCGTGCGATTGCAAGTATCCAATTAGAACGTTTAGCAAAACGTATGGAAACTCGTGGTTACGAATTAGTGTTTACTGAAGCTTTATTAGATTTCATTGGTGAAGTGGGTTACGACCCAATTTATGGGGCGCGTCCATTAAAACGTGCAATCCAACAAGAGATCGAAAACAGCTTGGCACAACAAGTTCTATCTGGTCAATTATTACCAGGTAAAGTGGTCACAGTGGATTATGTGGATGGCAAAGTTCAAGCCAGACAATAATTTGTAAAATGAAAGCCATTTAGTGAAAGCTAAATGGCTTTTTTATGCTTTGGTAAAAGATAAAATAGGGTAGAATGACGCTGTGTATTGCGTATAAAAATGAGGAAAAAAATGACCGCACTTTTAAAAATTGGTTTGGTTTCAGTATCAGATCGTGCATCAAGTGGTGTGTATCAAGATCAAGGGATTCCAGAATTACAACAATGGTTAGAGCAAGCGTTGGTGGATCCTTTTGAAGTGGAAACGCGATTAATTCCAGATGAGCAACCATTAATCGAACAAACGCTGAAAGAATTAGTGGATGAGCACCATTGTCATTTAGTGCTCACAACGGGCGGTACAGGTCCGGCAAAACGTGATGTGACACCTGATGCCACGTTAGCAGTAGCCGATCGTGAAATGCCTGGATTTGGTGAGCAAATGCGTCAAGTGAGTTTACATTTTGTGCCAACAGCGATTTTATCTCGTCAAGTTGGTGTGATTCGTAAAAACAGTCTCATCTTGAATTTACCGGGTCAGCCAAAAGCCATCAAAGAAACCTTAGAAGGCGTGAAAGATGAGCAAGGTAAAGTCTTAGTGAAAGGGATTTTTAGTGCGGTGCCTTACTGCTTGCAATTAATAGACGGTATTTATATTGATACGAAACCAGAAGTGATTGCGAGCTTCCGCCCGAAAGCCGCACGCCGTGAAAATTTGGAGAAATAAGATGAAAAAAATCGAAGCCATTATTAAGCCGTTTAAATTAGATGATGTGCGTGAAAATTTATCTGATATTGGTATCAGTGGAATGACCGTGACTGAAGTCCGTGGTTTTGGTCGTCAAAAAGGGCATACGGAGCTTTATCGTGGTGCGGAATATATGGTAGATTTTCTGCCTAAAGTAAAAATGGAAATTGTCGTGCCGGATGATTTACTTGAGCAATGCCTTGAAACCATCGTTGAAACTTGCCAAACAGGTAAAATCGGTGATGGGAAGATCTTTGTTTATGATGTAGAACGCGTGATCCGTGTTCGTACAGGCGAAGAAAATGAGGAAGCCATTTAGTGGAAAAAAACTTAAATTTTAACCGCACTTTAGTCGCAATGGCGGCTTTAGTGATTGTGTTTGCGGGAATTAAACTGGCGGCGGAGATTGTCGTGCCTTTTTTATTGGCATTATTTATCGCCATTATTTGTTCGCCAGTGATTAAAGCGATGACACAACGCAAAGTGCCACATGGCATCGCCATAGCCTTGTTGTTTATCTTAATTTTAATCGTATTCTTTTTCCTGGCGGGATTAATTAACAGCAGCGTGCAGGAATTCACACGTTCTATTCCGCAATATAAAGTGCTACTTTCAGAGCGTATAAATGACGTCATGGCGTTAGCTCAAAAACTGAAATTGCCGATTGTGATTTCTCGCGAAGCCATTATGGAGCATTTTGATCCAAGTGTGATCATGAACTTTGTGAGCCGTTTGTTATTAAACTTTTCTGGCGTGGTGACGAATGTTTTTGTGTTGATCTTAGCGGTGATTTTTATGCTGCTTGAAGCACCAACCATGAAGCATAAACTTGCTTTAGTTTTAAGTGATAATGAACATGATGTTGTCGCGGAAGAACATCACATCGATCGTATTTTAGATGGTGTGATTAGTTATCTTGGTGTGAAAACGGTGATTAGTTTGCTTACCGGCGTCTCGACGTGGATTTTGTTGGATGTAATGGATGTCCAATATGCGATTTTATGGGCAACCTTAAGCTTCCTATTAAATTACATTCCAAATATTGGCTCGATTATTGCAGCCGTGCCGATTGTTGTCCAAGCGTTATTGCTGAATGGATTTGGTGTGGGTATGGGCGTGACAGCTGGTATCATTGCATCAAATATTGTGATTGGTAATATTATTGAACCAAAAATGATGGGAAAAACTTTAGGGCTTTCTACCTTGGTCGTATTCTTTTCGTTGCTTTTCTGGGGATGGTTGCTCGGTACAGTCGGTATGTTACTTTCAGTGCCATTAACAATGGCGTTTAAAATTACCTTGGAAAGCTCTGAATCAACGAAGAAATATGCGGCTTTATTAGGTGATGTAAACGACTAAAGTGCAGTCATAAAATGTCATAATTTTAGCAATAAAAAAGCCACCGTTATGGTGGCTTTCTTTTTATCTGATGTTTAATAGATTAAGGTAAATCATCTACTTCTTTATCCACTTTGGGTGGAATCATATGTTCACGGCGTAGGCCGATATCATAAGCAATCGCAATCGCGATAAAGATTGATGAGTAAGTACCAAAACCGATACCAATTAATAACGCTAATGAGAAGTTATGAATTGATGGACCACCAAAGAAGAACAAGGCAATCACAACAAGAAGCGTTGTGAGAGATGTCATGATGGTTCTCGATAAGGTTTGCGTTAAGGAAATATCAATAATATCGATAGTTTCTACACGGCGAATTTTACGGAAGTTTTCACGCACACGGTCGAATACCACGATACTATCGTTGATAGAATAACCTACAACGGAAAGAATCGCCGCCACGAAGGTTAAATCCATTTCGACTTGTAATGCAGAGAATACACCGAGTGTAATCACCACGTCATGCGCAAGTGAGGCAATACCACCAAAACCTAAACGCCATTCAAAACGTGAACCCACGTAAATTAACATCATTGCCAAGGTCGCAAGGGTCGCATAAACCGCACCTTGAGCCAGTTCTTCACCAACGTTTGGACCGACGAATTCGATACTGTTAATATGAATATTAGGATCAATCGTTTGGAGCATGCTTTTAACGTGATCACCAATAGCAGAATCGTTATTATCAGCTGGTAAGCGGATCATCACGTCTTGTACAGAACCGGTTGTTTGTACAATCGGGCTTGCAATCCCGTTTTGATTTAATGTGCCACGGATTTTTTCTAAATCAGCCGGTTGTGAGAAGTGAGTATCAAATACCACACCACCGGTAAAATCCAAGCCCCAGTTGAAGCCTTTTGTCACAATGAAGAAGAGGGAAATCGCCATTAAAATTGCGGAAAATGCATACCCTACAAATCTCACTTTCATAAATTCAGTGAGAGGGAATGGCAATTTAATCCCATTCACTTCACGGATAAAATGTCCGTTTTTATCTTTTGCAAATAATCTCATCTTATCCTACCTAAATTGATAATTTTTCAATACGTTTACCACCGTATAGGAAGTTCACGATAGCACGTGTTCCGGTAATTGCTGTAAACATTGAAATTGCCACACCTAATGCAAGGGTTACTGCAAAGCCTTGAATTGGGCCGGTACCCACAGCATAAAGAATGATTGCCGTTAAAATTGTGGTTAAGTTCGCATCGAAGATAGAGGTGAATGCACCATTATAACCTTCGTTAATGGCTTGCTGGATTGGACGACCATTACGAATCTCTTCTTTGATACGCTCAAAAATAAGTACGTTGGCGTCCACCGACATCCCTAGGGTTAATACGATACCCGCAATCCCCGGCATAGTGAGTGTTGCACCTGGTAGGATAGACATTAAACCAACTAATAAAACGATATTAATAACCAATGCAAAGCTTGCGATAATACCGAAGATTTTATAGTAAATCAGCATGAAGACAATGACGGCAATTAAGCCCCAGAAGCTTGCATTGATACCTTGTTCTACGTTTTGTGCACCAAGAGAAGGACCGATTGTACGCTCTTCAACAATTTGCACTGGTGCGATTAATGCACCTGATTTTAATAACATAGAAAGGTTTTGTGCTTCTGCAGAACTGCTTACACCCGTAATTTGGAAGTTAGAACTAAAGCGGCCTTGAATTGTTGCGACGTTAATCACTTCTTCATTTTTCTCTAAAATGGTTTTGCCATTTTCGTCTTTTTTACCATTATCTTTGTATTCTACATACAAGGTTGCCATCGGTTTTTTGTAATATTTCTTGGTCGTTTGCGACATGATTTCGCCGCCTTCACTATCCAAGGTTACACTTACTTGTGGCGTACTGGTGTTTTGGTCTAAACCCGAGCTTGAGTTGATGATATGTTCACCACCCAATACCGCTCGTTTGTAAAGTGCAACAGGTCTACCTTGACGGTCATATTTGATTTCTGTGTCAGAAGGCAACATACCACGCGCTGCTGATTCTGGGTTCACCAACGAATTCACAATGCGGAATTCAAGTGTTGCGGTTGCCCCTAAGATTTCTTTTGCACGCGCAGTATCTTGAACACCCGGTAATTCGATTACGATACGTTCAGCACCTTGACGTTGGATAACCGCTTCAGCTACGCCTAATTCAGCGACACGTTTACGTAAAATCGTTAAGTTTTGCTCGATCGCTAAGTTACGTGATTCTGTTAATGCCGCTTCAGAAAGGGCAAGGTTTAAGGTGTTGTCACCAATGTCAGACACGTCTAATGTTGGGTGTAACTGACGAATAATACGCGCTGCTTTTGACATTTGGTCTGCGTTTTCTAATGTGACCGTTGTACCAAATTTGTCGCCATTTTTAATCGCCGTAAACTGAATTTTTTCTTTACGTAATTCGTTGCGTAATGTGTCTTGTAACTGTTCTTGACGTTTAGCAAGCGCAGAATTCATGTCCACTTCCATTAAGAAGCGTACACCACCACGTAAGTCCAAACCCCATTTCATCGGGTTAGCCCCAATGCTGCTTAACCAAGCCGGTGTTGCCGGTGCAAGGTTTAATGCCGTGGTGTAGTTGTTGCCTAGTTTTTCTGCAATTTTATCTTTGGCAAGAAGTTGGTCATCTGTGTTGGTGAAACGGGCAAGAATGGAGCCATTTTCAAGAACGATAGATTTGGTTGGAAGGTTATTTTCTTTCAGTACATTTTGTACTTCAGTTAATGCGGTGGTGTCTGCTTGTTGTCCGCGTGTACCGGAAATTTGCACCGCAGGATCTTCACCATAGATATTTGGAAGAGAGTATAAAGCACCAATGGCGACCACAAGGATCACCATTAGATTCTTCCATAATGGGTAACGATTTAACATAGTTTTCCCTTTAGGAATTTAAATTAGAGAGATTTTACAGAACCTTTCGGTAATACTGAAACGATGTAGTTACGGTTAATCGTGATCTCAGTAGTATCGTTTAAAGCGATAACAATTTCAGCACCTTCAGTGACTTTAGTGATTTTACCAATCAAACCACCAGCGGTTAATACTTCAGTGCCTTTCGCTAATTCAGACATTAATTTTTTGTGTTCTTTGTTACGTTTCGCTTGTGGGCGGTAAATCATAAAATAAAAAATTAAACCGAAGATCACGAAAATAAATAACGTGGACATTGGGCTTTGTGCTTCCATTGTGTTTTCCTTATAAAATGAAAAGTTAAAAGTGTGCGTAAAATACCATAAAACGGCATTCAGTAAAAGCCGAGGAAGGCAATAACAACGAGAATTTTTGGATTAATTGATTTTTTTCAAGCAAACTTCGAAGATTTGTTCGGAAAGCCAATGTTGATCCACTAATTCACATTGATTTTCTTCACAAAAAACAACAAAATTTTCCACCGCACTTTGACGATTTAATTGCAAAACTAATTCATCATTCGTCGCTAAATTTGCCAAAGCCTTCTTCGCCGTTAAAAGCGGAATCGGGCAGGAAAGTGCGGTCAAATTTAATTGATATTTCATGGTTTAAGCTTGGCGACGAGCAAACATAATTTTGCCCATAGCTGTGAGTTGTTCTGCGGATAAATATTGCTTACCAAGCTCAAATAGCGGCTCTTCAAGGGCAAGATGTCTATCATAACTTGCTACAAATAGCGTAATCAGCCTTTCATCTACATCAGTGCGTTTCTCTGCAATCAATTCTTCCAGCTGCTCCGAAAGCTTTGCCCAATTTTCATGCAAAGTAACATGTTGGCGTTCTAATTCATCTACCGATTCTTTCGCTTGAGGCGCTTTTTCAATTAAAGCAGGGAAAAAATCTTTTTCTTCATCATCATGATGAAGTGGCGCCGCGTGATTAAAATACTGCAAAATGGTTTTCACATCATTTAATACGGCTTGATTCACGTCATTCTTTTCTAAATAGCCTGGAAGAATGGTGAGCTGCTTACAAAAGCGTTTCACCTTGCTATGACAGGCGTAAAGCATATCAATCGGCTCATTCCAAGTGGCAAATTGCTGAGGTTCAAGGATTTGCATAAGGTTTCCTTTGTTAAAAAGTGCGGTCAAAAAACGAATCACTTTTCTACCGCACTTTCATCAATTATGATTTATCTGCTAATTGTAATGGGGGAACAGGTTTGCCCATGCGAGCATAGAATTCCACCACAAAATCATCAAAACGATCGTCTTCGATAGCTTGGCGAATTTCCGCCATTAAACGTTGATAATAGCGTAAATTGTGAATGGTATTTAAGCGTGCACCTAAAATTTCACCACACTTATCTAAATGATATAAATACGCTTTGGTGTAGTTTTTACAGGTATAGCAATCACATTCTGGATCCAACGGGCTCGTATCATCACGATATTTTGCATTACGGATTTTGACAATGCCGTCTGTCACGAATAAATGACCGTTACGAGCGTTACGGGTTGGCATTACACAGTCGAACATATCAATGCCACGACGCACGCCTTCCACTAAATCTTCTGGCTTACCCACGCCCATTAAATAGCGCGGTTTGTCAGCTGGAATTTGTGGGCAGATGTATTCTAAAATACGGTGCATGTCTTCTTTTGGTTCGCCTACCGCTAAACCGCCCACCGCATAACCGTCAAAGCCAATATTCACTAAACCTTCTAGTGATACTTTGCGTAATTCTTCAAATACGCCGCCTTGAATAATACCGAATAGCGCATTTTTATTGCCTAATTCATCAAAGCGATCGCGGCTGCGTTTTGCCCAACGAAGAGACATTTCCATGGATTTTTTCGCATAATCAAAAGTCGCAGGATAAGGCGTACATTCATCGAAAATCATCACGATGTCAGAACCTAAATCATATTGAATTTCCATGGATTTTTCAGGTGAAAGGAAAATGCGCTCACCGTTAATTGGGTTTTGGAATTTCACGCCTTCTTCGGTTATTTTACGTAATTTACCTAAACTGAATACTTGGAAGCCGCCACTGTCAGTCAAAATCGGACGATGCCATTGCATAAAGTCATGTAAATCACCGTGTTTACGCATGACTTCTTGGCCTGGACGAAGCCATAAATGGAAGGTATTACCCAATAAAATTTCAGCACCCGTCGCACGCACTTCTTCTGGTGTCATGCCTTTTACCGTGCCATAAGTCCCCACTGGCATAAATGCGGGGGTTTCAACGGTGAACGTGCCTTGTGGACGTTCAAACACCAAGCGACCACGACGCGCACTGCCGCTGGTTTTATCTAATTCATATTTCATTTTCTTTCCTCAACGAATAAACAGTTCGTAGGTTGTTGTTCAATAAAAAAGCCTGTTAGTACAGGCTTCTTGATAGGTATTTTATGAGTTGGTTGAAAATAAGTCAAACCACTTATTCTAAGCCTTTCACATTGGGATTTTTGGTAATGAACATTGCATCGCCATAACTGAAAAAACGATAGCGATTTTCGACCGCACTTTTATAGGCATTCATGGTGTGGCTAAAGCCAGCAAAGGCAGACACCAACATAATCAATGTACTTTCTGGCAAGTGGAAGTTGGTAATCAACGCATCCACTACACGGAATGATTTGCCCGGGTAAATAAAAATGGACGTATCAGAAAAATAAGGTTCAATTAAATCTGGGTTGCCATTTTCTTCCGCAGATAGGGCAGCGGTTTCGACAGAACGCACTGATGTTGTCCCCACAGCAATGACACGTTTGCCCGCTTTTTTCGTTTCAATAATGGCATTGCAGACTTCTTGAGAAAGCTCCACATATTCTGCATGCATAATGTGATCTTCAATATTTTCAACACGTACGGGTTGGAATGTACCGGCGCCCACATGTAAAGTTACAAATTCAAAATTAACGCCTTTTTCGTGTAATTTTTGTAAAAGCTCATCATCAAAATGCAAGCCAGCCGTTGGCGCAGCCACTGCACCAGGCACTTTGTTATACACGGTTTGATAGCATTCTTGATCTGCTTCTTCATCAGGGCGATCAATGTAAGGCGGCAAAGGCATATGACCGATTTCTTGCAACACATCAAGCACATTGCGACTTTTATCCGCTAATTCCACTTCAAAAAGGGCATCTTGACGCCCTACCATAATCGCTTTTACGCCCTTATTTTCACCCAGTTTATCTTCGCCTAAAAATAATTCTGCGCCTTCTTTCGGGGCTTTTGATGAACGAATATGCGCTAAGAAATGATGTTCACTTAAAACACGTTCCACCAACACTTCAATTTTCCCGCCACTGGCTTTGCGACCAAACATACGAGCAGGGATCACGCGCGTATTGTTAAAAATCAACAAATCACCTTCGTCGATTAAATCCAATACATCGGTAAAAGTGCGGTGAGAAATTTCCCCGTTTTCACCATTAAGCTGTAGCAAACGGCAAGAAGAGCGATCTTCTTTAGGGTAACGAGCAATCAGCTCATCAGGTAAGTCAAAATGAAAGTCAGAAACACGCATAATTGTAAATCATGAAAGCTAAAAATGGGGCATAGTCTAGAGCTAATAAGGGGGAAAAACAAGGGGGAATGTTGTAGACATGATAGATAATAGCTGGTTTTAAACTTGTTTATAAAATCAACTAACGCCGCCCCATTAAATGGTCGATATTATTTTGTCTTGCTATATCAACTTCAGATTGATATTTCAACATATCTGCAGGTATTAAAGTAATAAATACAGTCCAAATTTGCCAAAAAGTTAAACAACACAACAAACCAAAACTTACTGCACGTAAATAACCTTTATATTCTAGCAAGATTGGAATTTGTTTTAACACAGGAGCTAAGATACCGATAAATAAAATCAAGCATAAGATCACGGTAGAATTTACTATTGGTGAAAACAATGAGCCAAAACGAGTATCCGAATTTGCTTGATTAGAACTCATTTCTCTAAATGGTGCTCTAAGTTTTTCTGGATAGACAATTGCGAACCACGCCCCAACTACTGCAAAAATAATTGAAGCAGTCGTGCGTAGTGTTTCGTAAAGTCCCCATTGTTCAGAGAATGTTATTTTATCGCCCACAAAGCATGCCGCTATAACGGAGAACGTTAGTGATATACCAAGAACGATTTTTTCACATAGTGTCATTTAGCTAATAATTGATAAGATAGTTGATTTTTTACTTTCTAGTTCAGAAAGTAATAAACCTATATTAGCAAATGAATTTTGTTCAGTAAATGAAAGAGCAAGATCACCTTCCCATTTAGCCAAGGCGTGGCTAAACCAAAATTGTTCATTATCAATCACAAAACCATAATCAAGTGAATGCAAAGAACCTACATCATTTCTCCATTCATCATAGAGAGTTTGCACTTCTTTAGCGGTTAAGCCGTTAGACATTGATATTTCTGTTTTTACGGTAAATACATCTGAAGCCATAGGATTTCGCTGAATACCTTTAAATGCTCCTAATGCCTTTTGAAATAGGCTTTTACTTATTTTAGTTCTGTATTCAGCAGTTGCTTTTTTCGTGATTTTCTTTATTTCAGGGGCTTTATTTTTTAGTACATCTAAACCTTGTGGTAAAGGATAAAGATGTGAAGAAAATACAGGTGGATATTTGAATACAGTTTCTTGTGGGTCTGTTGGATCTTTTGAGTATCCCTTTACAACAAGTGTATTTGTTTGCTGGTCTAATTCTTTAACAACGTGCTGCGAATATAATTTCATAAACTGTTTTATGTAGCTTTCCATTGCCGCACGACCATTCACAATAGTACTAAAACAAATCGTTGCAAACACATTTAAACTAGGAATAAACCAAAAGTAGGTAGGATATCCAGGAATCGAATCTGCCATAATGGAATTTGCATCTGCCTGTTGAATGCTACCTACGGTAGAATTATTCGGTAAAGATAAGACGCCAGCGTCGGTATATGGTACTTGATTCCACACAACTAATATTGTGGAGTGTGTGCTTGACTTTATATCTGCCAAATAGGTGCAGAAGCCTTGATTTTGGGAGTTTTTAAATACATCAGTGTGAGCTAATGTCTTGCCGATTGCCCATTGACTTAAATCAGCTAATAATTCTTTTGTACCTAAAAACTTAGGTTGTAAAGCGGTGCCGTTTCTTGAACGAGTGTAAAGCCCACAACGATTGATTTTATAAAATGTAATTCTTGCTTGCATTTTCATTCCTTAGTTTATCTATTTTATTCTTAGCCTTGCTCGTTGCTTTCTAATTAGCCTTCGAGAAGTGCTTATTCTTATTGAGTTAATAATCGATAGTATATTGTTACATCAATACAAACAAATCATAAAAAAAACAGAAGATAGGAGGAATATATTTACTGAATTTACCTTTGCAGAATAGGCGTAGCATGGAAATTTTGTAAATATAATATAATCCATTATATATGACTATTTTTAATTATAGTTGCTTAATTTACTCCTAACCTTATTTTTATGTCAATGATAATTTTTTAGATATTTTTCGATAAATAATATGAAGTTAATTAATTTTAAGAATGGAGTGTTTTATATCATTTTGGAGTGTCTTTTTAGGACATAAAAAAAGCCCTTTCAAAAAGGTGAAAGGGCAAAATATTTGGAGTCATACTATGAGTTGTTGAATTAACAAATCAGGTATGGAATGTATTATAGTACATTTATTAACAAATGCAACATTTTTTTAACAAATTAGTTGTGTGGATTGCGTGTGTTGGTGTTGACCAAGTTACGCATCAACAATGCATAATCAAGTTGGATGTCTTGTGGCACATCTAAAAAGACAAAGTGGCCATCGCCAAGTGCGGCCTCCACATTTTCATTTTTACGATTGAGCATTTTTTCAATTTTAAAGACGATGTTGCCTTGTGGAGTCATCATTTCCACTTCATCACCAAGCAAGAATTTGTTTTTCACCGCCACTTCAGCCATACCTTGTTCATTACGTTTACCAGTAAATTCACCGACAAATTGTTGGCGTTCAGAGATAGAGTAGCCGTATTCGTAATTTTGGTATTCATCGTGCGTATGGCGACGTAAGAATCCTTCGGTATAACCACGATGAGCAAGGGATTCCAAGGTATCCATTAAGCTTTCATCAAATGGTTTGCCTGCAGCTGCATCATCAATCGCTTTGCGATAAACTTGTGCGGTTCTCGCACAGTAATAGAAGGATTTAGTACGACCTTCAATTTTTAAAGAATGAACACCAAGTGCGGTCAATTTTTCCACGTGTTGTACGGCACGCAGATCTTTCGAGTTCATAAAGTAAGTGCCGTGTTCATCTTCAAACGCGGTCATTTGCTCATCTGGCTTTTGTGATTCGGTGTAAAGGAAGACTTTATCTGTTACTGCACCTTCACCCAGGGTTGGCGCCACATTTTTCACTTCGATTTGTTGAGCAGGGTCGATTTTTGGCACGATGTTGCCCACTTCATCAGTGGTGCCTTCTTCCATTTTGTATTCCCAACGGCAAGCATTAGTGCAAGTGCCTTGGTTTGGGTCGCGTTTGTTGATATAGCCAGAAAGCAAGCAACGGCCAGAATATGCCATGCATAACGCACCATGTACGAAAATTTCGAGTTCGATATCGGGCACGTGTTGGCGAATTTCAGCGATCTCTTCAATGGATAATTCGCGCGATAAAATCACACGAGTTAGCCCCATTTGTTTCCAAAATTTGACGGTTGCCCAGTTTACCGCATTCGCTTGTACAGAAAGGTGAATATCAATATCCGGGAAGTTTTCACGCACCAACATGATTAAGCCTGGGTCAGACATAATTAAGGCATCAGGACCCATGTCGATCACTGGTTGTAAATCTTTGATAAAGGTTTTGAGTTTAGAGTTATGCGGTGCAATGTTCACTACCACATAGAATTTTTTGCCAAGCGCATGGGCTTCATCGATGCCGATTTTTAAATTGGCGTGATTAAATTCATTGTTACGTACACGTAAGCTGTAACGTGGTTGGCCTGCATAAACAGCATCTGCGCCATAGGCAAAAGCGTAGCGCATGTTTTTGAGGGAGCCCGCAGGGGAGAGTAATTCAGGTTTAAATGGGGTTGTCATAATGTTCTCTTGTCTGATTTCAGGTCAGTAGCTTGCTTTTGGCAAGCCGTATTAAAGGCCTGTATTTTAGGCGGATTTAGGGATTTGTAAAGTAAAAGTGCGGTTGGTTTTTCGATTGTTTTTTAGGCTAGAAATAAAAAAGGCGAACTATTCGTTCGCCTTATCATGATGATATTTAATTAAATCGCCCAGCCGCCAGCATAGAATGCGACAAGTACAACGGCGATAATGATTGTGCCAATGTTGAGTTTTTTCACATCGCCACTCACGATACGACCAATCACTAATGCCGCAAAGCCAAGCATGATACCCGTTACGATGTTTGCCGTTAACACGATGAATACCGCGCAAACTAAGCCGCTCATTGCGCCCACGAAATCATCGAAGTCTAATTTGCTCACATTGCTTAACATTAATAAGCCCACATACATTAATGCCGGGGCAGTTGCGTAACCTGGCACTAAGAATGCAAGTGGTTGGAAGAATAACATTAATAAGAACAATACGCCGACTACGATAGCGGTGATACCGGTTTTACCGCCTGCGGCTGTACCTGCTGCAGATTCGATATAAACGGCGGCTGGTGCAGTACCGAATAAACCTGAGAATAAGCTACTTACGGAGTCAGAGGTTAAAGCTTTGCCACCGTTGATGATTTGTCCGTCTTTGTCTAATAAGTCAGCTTGTCCTGCAACTGCGCGAATAGTACCTGTTGCGTCAAATACAGCCGTCATCACTAACGCAAAGACAATCGGTAAAATGGCAGGTTGTAATGCACCTTGGAGATCTAATTGTAAGAAAAGTGAGTTTTCACCAAAGGTTGGCATTTTGAAGATTTGGCCATTGAATGTTACGTTTGGATCGAAGATTAAACCAACGATAGTAATCGCGATGATGACCCATAAAATCCCGCCTTTCACTTTCATTTTTTCTAAGCCGATAATGAATGCAAGGCCAATTAAAGACATCATTACAGGGAACGAAGTGAAATCACCTAATTTAACCGGTAAACCCGCTTGGTTGCCGACCACTAAGCCTACGCCATTTGCGGCGATTAAGAGTAAGAATAAGCCGATCCCGATCCCTGCACCGTGTGCGATACTTGATGGCAAGTTACGTAAGATCCATGAACGAATACCTGTTGCAGAAATTAAGGTGAACACCAAACCCATGAGGAATACGGCACCTAATGCCACAGGAATAGAAACATGTTGACCAATCACCAAGCTAAATGCGGTAAAAGCAGTTAATGAAATGGCACAACCGATCGCCATTGGTGCATTTGCCCAAAAGCCGATTAAAATCGATCCAAGACCCGCCACTAAACAGGTTGCGATAAAGACAGATTCTGCCGGAAAGCCTGCATCACCAAGCATTTTAGGCACAACAATTACGGAATACACCATGGCTAAGAAGGTGGTTAAACCCGCAATGATTTCTTGACGAACCGTTGAACCGCGTTTACTGAGTTCAAAGGTTTTTTCTAAACTTGACATAAAGTCCCCTAGGTTAATAATCAAAAAGATGTGCTATTTTATAGTAAATCATTTAAAAGTAAACGTTTGCGTAATTGTTTTATAGAAGTTGGATGGAAAAGTGCGGTCGCTTTTGAGGATGTTTTTCGCATATTTTTTTATCGGCTAAAAACTGCTATACTCTGAGAGTTTTTAACGCAATCAAAAAAGGAAAAACAATGGCTGATTTTAATCAAATTTTAACGCCAGGCGATGTAGATGCTGGTATTATCAATGTGGTAAATGAAATTCCAGAAGGTAGCTGCCACAAAATCGAATGGAACCGTAAAGTTGCCGCGTTCCAATTAGACCGTGTTGAGCCAGCGATCTTCGCAAAACCAACTAACTATGGTTTCATTCCACAAACTTTAGACGAAGATGGCGATGAGTTAGATGTTTTATTATTAACTCGCCAACCACTTGCAACTGGTGTATTCCTTGAAGCAAAAGTAATCGGTGTGATGAAATTCGTTGATGATGGCGAAGTGGACGATAAAATCGTTTGTGTACCAGCAGATGATCGCGATACCGGCAATGCATACAACAGCCTTGCAGATGTGCCTGCGCAATTAATCAAACAAATTGAATTCCACTTCAATAACTACAAAGCATTGAAAAAACCAGGTTCAACTAAAGTGACTCACTGGGGCGATGTAGAAGAGGCGAAAGAAGTGATTCGTGAATCAATCAAACGTTGGAATGAACGTTAATTTTTCATGTTAATGAATTTAAAAGGCATCAGATTGATGCCTTTTGTTTTTATTCACTATAAGAAAAAATATTCTTTCGCAATATGAGCAGGTTTCAGATAATGTATTACTTCATAAAGACACAGGTGAAATAGTGAATGGTCCGTTTGATATAGGGCATATTCCAGGATGGGAGCATAGAAGATTAGAAGAGGCTGCTAAACAATTGGGCTTAACAAGATAGGAATTTAATGATTACGTTAACGCTAGACTGCAGAATTTTAGATTAGAGAATCGTTCTGAAAATCGAAGTCATAGAAATGAAATGTCGGGAAATGGTGATATTCAAAAAATTAAAGAGAATATGGAATTGTTTTTAAAACAAAGAGGAAACTAATATGACAAATTTATATGAAGAATATAAAGATGACCCTAAGATGCTTGTTGCGATAGCAGATGGAGAAGGAAATATCGCAATGCTGGAAGATATTTTCTTTATAAGTAAAAAGTTAGATATTCACTATGTATCGGCAGATAAATGGAATTGGCTACACCAGTGTAATTTAATTTGTGCGGCTCCGTTGTCGGTTGTGGAGTTTTATATAAAACATGGAGTGGAGATTAATGCGCAAGATATGTACGGAATGACTCCTTTGCATTATGCATTACGAAGTAAAAATGCTGAGGCGGCGATAGCGCTGCTCAAAGCAGGAGCAAATCCTAATTTACCGAACCAAGATGGTTTAATCCCTTTGTCTATGATTGGATATATCCCCGATAGATTGGATGTTTTAGAGCTTATGCTTCAAAAAGGGGCAAATGTGCATTACTTAGTAAATGAGGATGAAACCATTCTTGAAAGTTATAAACCTACAGAGAATGAGCCTAATTTAAAACCAATTTATGAATTAATGAAAAAATATTCGTAGAATTTAATGGTTGAGAGTGCGGTCAATTTTCCAAGAGTTTTAAAACCTCTCGAAAACTGACCGCACTTTTTGTCTTATTGAATATCATTAAAATGAGAAACGTAATTCCGCATTAACATTATTCGCTTTCGTATCGTGGTTGTAAGCACCTTGATAGCCGACTTTCACACTCAATACTGGTGTAAATTGAGCTTGTAATGCCACACCTGTCGTGACGACATTTTTCAATTCTTTACCATAAAGATTTGCTATGCCTTGATTATTGATAACCAAGCTGCCTTCAGCGGCTTTATCTTTATGGAAACGATGATAAGCCACATCACCTAATAGATTTAATTGAACGCCACCAATTGCAAATGGAATGGATGGACGTAAACCTACAGAGGTGACGATTAAATCACGATTGTTGTCTTTTAATTGCACTTCGCCTTTTGTCACACCTTTGTTTTTGATGTGCATATAGCTTACGCCAGCATAAGGTTCAAGCGCAAAATGTTCGCCTTTTAAGCCTGTGTAGGCAAGTTCAGCAAAGACATTTTGTGTTTGGCTATGGCTTTTCACCCCTTGTGCAAATTCAGCACGTTGTTCGTGTTTATCCCAGCTTTGAATAAAGCCAATTTTCGGTGTTAACACGTTGAAACGATGTTCAGCTGTTAAGCCTAAATGCACGGCACGATCTTTCGAAGTGCGGTCAATTTTGTGGCTATTTTGTGTTGAACCAACAAATACACCTACATGTTTGTTTGTATCAATGGTCGCATCAATACCCACAAGTTGATTGTACGCATGACTGCTTAAACTATCCGTGCTGAAGTGGGTGAAGGTGCCACTTGTCCAAATTTGTGTGCCGGTATTAAGTTGTGCTCTTACTGCACTAGGTTGGGCAAGTTGCTGACGAAGTAATAAGCCATTTAACACATTGTGTTGTTCGGCAGCGAGATCTTCATCATAGCTTAAACTAGCAAAGGCTTGGCGAGCATTCTCTTTTGTTCCCCAAATAAGACTTTGATACGTTGCACTATTTGTTGCTGCATCTAAGGCATTGGCGATAGCCACTTCATTTTCAGTCGTCGCCGCCGATGAAAGGGCTTTTTTCTGAACGGTCACTTTCAACGTATTTGCATTACTTTCATTTTTAACCGCAAAGAAATCATAAGTGCGAGGTGTTTCAACTAGCGCATTTTCAGCCCCCACAAATGAGCCAGTACCTTGCACGGAAACTGCTTTTTGTGGATCTTGTTGTAATTGAGGCAGAATTTCTTCATCAAATTTATTTGGCACTAAAACAGAACCCGCTGCAAAGGTGGCATTGACGTTAGCAATACCATTATTCAGTAAGAAACGACCACCTTTTTCCACTGTCGCAGTGACTGTTTTTGCGGTGCTGGTTAAGGTTTCGGTAACAAATCCATGCTCACTTGGTTTAGTGACTTCCGCTTTCGGTAACACTTCCAATGTTGCACCTTGTTTTATGATGACTTGTTGTGCTGAACCAAGAGATTGATTTAACCCTGAAAGCTGACCTTCATTCACAGTAATTTCACCAGTGAAGCTGTTATTACCGGTGAGGGTTAAGGTGCCAGAACCATTTTTAGTTAATGCACCGACATAGCCTTGTGTAGCACGTTCATTACGAGCGGCTTCACGTGCTAAACCTACTTGATATTCAGCTTTTTCTTCAGCTGTCGCGCCTGCACGATTTTGCATTAATGCTTGTAATTCTGCTTTGTGTGTAGCCCAAGTGGCGGCTTCAGCTTGATCTTCGACTTGACGTGCTTTGATGGCTTTATCGCTAATATCATTTGACCAAACATCATTTTGATTGAGGTTGATTTTCATGTTTCCTAAGAATTGACCTGGGCCAAACATCGCTTTGCCAAGATCTAAAATCCCCCAACCCCAAACGTTGCTTGGTACACCTTGTTCAGTTTCCCAACGTTCTAATGGTTTACCTTCAAGCCCTTTACGAAGCGTAGTTTGTCGTGCCGTAGTGAGCATGACATCGCGCGCTTGATCGGTTGTCATGTATGGATAGCGAGAAAAGATGACACCTAATGCACCACTTACGTGAGGGGCAGCCATTGAAGTACCACCAGCTGATTTGTAAATAGGGTTACCATAAGTATTGTTGTCTTGTAATTGAATGTAGGAGGAATAGATATTGGCGGATGGCGCCGCAATCGTCCACCATTTTGAATGGCCGGCGAGGTTAAATTCTTGAATATCTGCGCCTGCTTTTTCATCACTCACATCGTCATTCGAATCATTCGGATAGCCTTCACCACCCACTTGCCCCGTGACGTTTACCCAGTATTTTTCTGCATCAGGTCTAAAATAAGGCAACATCGCACGTGTAAAGGATTCCGCCATCATACTACGGTTACCTGCTGTAAAAACTTGAATTACTTGTTTATTTTTTGCCACTTCATAAGCTGCATCAACAAAGTTTTTCTCACCACTGGTGACAAATTGATAATAAGCTTTTTCAGCTTCGCCTAAGTTACTTAAATAAATATGTGCCGCAGGACTGGAAATTGGCTCAGGTGCTTTGGGTACATCATAATATTGCACGCCATATTCAGGCACATCACGCCAATCATATTTGGGTTTATAGCCTAAGGCACCGGCAAAGGATGAATTAACACGACGGTTTGAACCCCAACTGTTATTAATTACTTTGGCACCGGCATCTGCTAGGGCAGAGTAGCCCTGTAAGAAGAAACTATAGTCTTGGTTTGGGCCATAGGTCATGTTGTCGTTACCACCAGTATTGGCAGAATAGAGGTTAGCACCGAATGCTACACCATGCATTTCATTGCCGTCACGGCTTGCCGCCATTGTACCGCCAACATGCGTACCGTGCGCATCATTGGTATATTTATGCCATGCCCCGTCAATATTGAAGGCTTCACCTTTAGTGAAGATGCCATTATCTGTTTTATCGAAATTGCGTTTACCGTTTTTTACCGGTTCATTTTTATTAATTGGACCATTTCCTACCGATGCATCGGGATAACGCATGCCATCTTTACTATAAGTCCCTTCCGTTTTTACAACGTGGATTCGACCGTCTTGAAATTCAGGGTGGTTTAATAGCACACCTGAATCCATCACGCCGATTTTTACGCCTGAACCATTAAAGCCAAGAGCATAAGCCGTGGAGGCATTCATTGAGGTTAAGCCCCAGTCTTTGAGGTATTCAGCGCTTTCCCAACTTTTGGTATTACCGACTTGGCCTTGTTCAGAATAAGCGGCTGCATTGGCGGCATACCAACCAACGAGTAGTGCGAGTGCGGTTTTTTGAAGTGTTTGAGGTTTCATATTGTCTTCCTTTATCTTTTTGATTTTCGCAGGCTATTATTCGCTTCATCGTGAGGCGCTTCAATGACCCAAATCAAATTCCTACAGAAAAATGTTTATTCTGTGACAACGATCACACCAAAGTGCGGTCAAAAGAGGGGATAAATTTATGTATCGTCGAAATCAATGTTATAATTCGCGAACAAAATGATTAAGGAGTAACTCATGGCTATTTTAGTAACGGGTGGCGCAGGCTATATCGGTTCACACACTGTAGTGGAATTATTAAATGCAAATAAAGAAGTGGTGGTATTGGATAATTTATGCAATTCCTCCCCAAAATCTTTAGAACGTGTCAAAGAAATCACTGGCAAAGACGTAAAATTTTATGAAGGCGATATTTTAGATCGTGCTTTATTACAAAAAATCTTTGCTGAGAATAGCATTCAATCGGTCATCCATTTTGCGGGTTTAAAAGCTGTAGGTGAAAGTGTTCAAAAGCCAGCTGAATACTATATGAATAACGTGTCAGGCACGATTGTTTTGATTCAAGAAATGAAAAAAGCAAGCGTGTGGAACTTTGTATTTAGTTCATCTGCAACGGTTTATGGTGATCCAGAAATTATTCCAATCACAGAAGACTGCAAAGTGGGCGGTACAACCAACCCTTACGGTACATCTAAATACATGGTGGAACAAATCCTGACCGATGTTGCAAAAGCTGAACCGCAATTTAGTATGACAATCTTACGTTATTTCAACCCAGTGGGTGCGCATGCAAGCGGCTTGATTGGTGAAGATCCAAACGGCATTCCAAATAATCTATTACCTTACATTAGCCAAGTTGCCATTGGTAAATTACCACAACTTTCGGTGTTTGGTAGCGATTATGATACTCATGATGGCACAGGGGTACGTGATTATATCCATGTGGTGGATTTAGCGATTGGTCACTTAAAAGCATTAAATCGCCATGAAAATGACGCAGGTTTACACATTTATAACTTGGGTACAGGTACGGGTTATTCTGTGCTTGATATGGTGAAAGCGTTTGAACAAGCGAACAATATCGAAATCCCGTATCGTCTTGTTGCGCGTCGCCCTGGTGATATTGCAACATGCTATTCCGATCCAAGTCTTGCTGCAAAAGAGTTAAATTGGACAGCTGAGCGAGGCCTTGAGCAAATGATGAAAGATACCTGGAATTGGCAAAAAAATAATCCGAAAGGATACAGAGATTAATCTCACTCTTGTTGGGCGGAGTATCATTCCGCCCTTAATATTTTAATCAGATGAAACACGCTCAAAAATAACCGCACTTTATGTCAGAACAATCCCTTTCTAGTCAAATATTTACCCGCAAAATGCTGATCTGTGTCTTCACTGGATTTAGCTCAGGTTTACCACTTTTTGTGTTATTGCAAATGTTGCCGGTATGGCTGACAGATAAAGGGCTTTCCGTTGAATTAATCGGTGCATTGACAGGGGTGATGGTGCCATATGGTTTGAAGTTTTTATGGGCACCGTTATTAGATCGCTATTTTCCGCATTTTTTAGGGCGTCGTCGTAGTTGGTTATTGATTTCTCAAGTGATTTTGCTGATTTCGCTTTATGCGATTAGTCAGTTTGATCCTGTGGCACAGTTGGGAACAGTGGCTAAACTTGCGACATTTATTGCCTTTGTATCTGCGACACAAGATATTGTGCTTGATGCTTATCGCCGTGAAATTTTGACCGATAATGAATTAGGATTGGGAAACACCATCCATATCAATGCTTATCGTGTTGCAGGTTTAATTCCTGGGGGACTCTCACTTTATTTAGCGACGATTTATCCATGGGAAACCGTCTTTTTATTGACCGCACTTTGTATGTTAGCGGGCATATTTATGACGCTCTTTTTAGCGAAAGAACCGCAGATTGCACAGGTCGATCGTGAGCAACCTTTCTATATGGTGTTTTGGATACCCTTGAAAGAGTTCTTCCAACGCAAAGGTGTCGCCCAAGCCATCGGTTTTTTACTCTTTTTGTTCTTGTATAAATTTGGTGATTCGTTTGCTACTACGTTACAAACTAAATTCGTCTATGACATGGGCTTTGAAAAAGAGCATATTGCGTTGGTGGTAAAAAGCACTTCACTTTGGGCAAGTATCTCTGCCGGTCTCGTGGGGGGCGTGATTATGTTGCGCCTAGGCATTAACCGCGCATTATGGGTATTTGGTTTTATCCAATTAATCACTATTGGTGGATTTATTTGGTTAGCTGCATTTGGGCATTTTGACCAAATCGGTGCAGCTGAACTTTGGAAATTAGGTTTCGTGATTGCGGGGGAATATATCGGTGTTGGTCTGGGCACTGCTGCCTTTGTTGCTTTTATGGCTCGTGAAACCAATCCGCTTTATACTGCCACTCAGTTAGCCTTATTTACCAGTCTTTCTGCTTTACCGAGTAAAGGGCTTGGTATGTTATCGGGTTACTTGGTCAAAGCAGTAGGTTACTATCATTTTTTCTGGATTTGTTTATTCCTCGCTATCCCAGGAATGATTTGTTTATTCTGGGTGGCGCCATGGAATGAAAAAGGAAATGAAAAAGCTTAAAATAAAATAAAGTGCGGTCAAAATTAACAGCAAAATCATTTGACCAAACAAGGCTTTAACGGTATTTTAAACAGGTCTATTATTTATTGGAGATTCGTATGAAAATTATTCTTTTAGGTGCACCAGGTGCAGGAAAAGGCACACAAGCACAATTTATTATGAACAAGTTTGGCATCCCACAAATTTCAACAGGGGATATGTTCCGTGCAGCGATTAAAGCGGGGACAGAATTAGGTAAACAAGCAAAAGCATTAATGGATGAAGGGAAATTAGTACCGGATGAATTAACCGTTGCATTAGTAAAAGATCGTATTTCTCAACCAGATTGTGCAAATGGTTTCTTATTAGATGGTTTCCCACGTACGATTCCACAAGCGGATGCATTAAAAGATTCTGGCGTGAAAATTGACTACGTTTTAGAGTTTGATGTACCGGATGAAGTGATCGTTGAACGTATGAGTGGTCGTCGCGTACACCAAGCATCTGGCCGTTCTTATCACATCGTTTACAACCCACCAAAAGTGGAAGGTAAAGACGATGTAACGGGTGAAGATTTAATTATCCGTGCGGATGATAAACCAGAAACTGTGTTAGATCGTTTAGCGGTTTACCACAAACAAACCAGCCCATTAATTGATTATTACCAAGCTGAAGCAAAAGCAGGTAATACGCAATATTTCCGTTTAGATGGTACTCAAAAAGTGGAAGAAGTAAGCCAAGAGTTAGATAAAATCTTAGGCTAAAATAGACTGGAAACTGACCGCACTTTGAAGATAAAAGTGCGGTTAATTTTTCAAAAGGATTTTGAGATCGTAAATTGAGATCGTATTTGGGGACATTATGAGCAAGAAAAGAACAATAGCATTGACGATTTCGGCTATCGCAGTGGCACTTGGGATCGGCGCACAATTTTACACCAATCATAAAATCGATCTGGTGTTAAAAAATTTCCCTTATTCTTTGGATAACCAAGCAACATTGAATGTGACGCAAACCGCGAAAAACTTTTTTATTCGTGAGTTGATCTTTAGTGTAAAAGATAGTGATGCGAAAACCACAAATGTGATTTCAACTAAGCTCACGGCGCTGCCTTTCTTCATTACAGCGGAGTCTCAGTTATCTGATCAATTAGTTCGTCAATTAAATAAAACATTAAATATCACGATTGATAAAAACACGATTAATAGTAAATTTTCGCCGGTAGGGGATTATTTACAGTCTGATATTTTGACGGAATTCCGTGATTTTGCGAATAAGTCCCAAAACCTTTCTATCGGTCTTAATTTCTTAAAAAATAAAGAAGTTGAGCTGAAAACAACCTTAAGTGGCTTTAATTACGATAAAGACACTAAACTGGAACAAATTGAAGGTGAAGCTCATCTAGTACCTGTCGGCGCAAATCAATACGATCTATCAAGTATTGACTTAACCGCGAAAAATGCCGAAGTGGCGTTGTTAAATGGCGAAAACACCCATGTTTATATGAAAAATGCGACGTACCACTTTGACGTGAAATCAGGTGAGGCAGATAAGCGTGATCTGAGTACGAAATTCAGTAGTGATATTTTACGTATTGCCAATAAAAGCCGTACGACAGAAGAAAGCCAAGCAACAGCTGGTGGTTTGAATTTATTGATTAAACAAAATGGCGTGCCAAGTGCAGTCAATTTTCATCATGAATTTAAAAAATTAAGTGATGGCTCACTAGACATTAAAGATGGCGTCAATTTGTTAACGAAAATTTTTACACAAAACGATCGTTTTGATGGTTCATTATCCGTGCTTTCTGTCAATGTGCCTAAAAATAATCAACCTTACTTTAACTTACAAAATGCCGGTCTTGAACTTAAGTTGGCGAATACGGATTTAACCAAGGCTAATGTAGATTTTAAACTGAATGTTGATAGTGTGAAGCAAACCCCTGCCGATGAAGAGCGTAAATGGGAAGCTAAAGGCGGTAAAGTTAATATTCAGTTAGATGATTACAACGTGGCAAACGAATTGGCGTTTGTACCGTTTTTATTAGATGCTTTTGCTGAGAAAGAGGCACCATCAAAAGACAATAAAGACTTCTTGAATGCCAAAGATAAATGGGTGAAAGAATTTAGTGGCAAAACCAATATTGAGGCAGCCTTAAAATCATTTAATATGGCCGATTTAGTGCTTGATGAGGTATCAGCCAGTGATAAGACGGAAACACTAGACAATGATCAATATAATGAACATATCACATTGTCTGCGAATAAAGCCAGTTATCCAAGTGCAGGGTTCCAATTTGAAAAATTAGCGGTTGATGCACCATTTAAAATTAATCACAGCAAAGCGCATTTATCAGCAAGATTTTGCTCAGCGCCGTTTTATGGGGCCTTATGCAGCACGCATTTAACGTCAGCCACATTTGATAAATACATCAAAAACTCATGGAAAGAGCTTGATTTAATCGTTGATAATGCAACGTTGAATTTGAATCTTAATACTTATCCGGAGACCAATGCTTATCCAGTTAAATTGGAAGTGAGTGGTATTGTGCCCCAAGTGCCCGAAGATGATTCATCAGACATGATTCCAGATAATATTGAAGGCACATTTAATCTGACATTAAGTAAAATGTTGTTTGATGATCAAAATGAAAAAGCCTTAGCCATTAAGGAAAATTCATACTTTTGGCAATATTTAAGTAGCTTTGTGAAACATGATGGAAAACTTCACCGAGAATTTGTGGAAGAAGGTGATAATTACGTTTCTAGAGTGGAAAAAACGGAAAATGGCTACTTAATTAATGGTCGCACCCTTGAAGATCTTCGTCAAGAAAGCATGATGGAGACTGATGAGGGTGAAGAAGATAAGCCAGCAGCAACTGACTAGTTGAAAGGATAATATAAGAAATGACCGCACTTGAGATTCAAAGTGCGGTCATTTTTTTATCTGTTTTTGATTACTTCACTAATCCACCACTTGCTTGTAAATCAGCATGGTAGGAAGAACGAACAAATGGGCCACAGGCTGCGTGTTCAAAGCCCATTGCGTTGGCTTTATCACGGAACCCATCAAATTCGGCTGGTGGCACATAGCGTGCAACCGGTAAGTGATGGCGACTTGGTTGGAGATATTGACCCAGTGTAAGCATGGTTACGCCGTTTGCACGTAAGTCTTCCATCACTTGAAGAATTTCCTCATTGGTTTCACCCAATCCAACCATTAAACCTGATTTCGTTGGGATGTTTGGGAACATTTCTTTGAAATCATGAAGTAATTTTAAGGACCACTGATAATCAGCGCCCGGACGAATTTCTTTATACAAACGTGGCACATTTTCCAAGTTGTGGTTGAACACATCTGGTGGATTGTCTTTTAATTTTTCTAAGGCTTGAGTAATACGTCCTCGGAAATCAGGAACCAAAATCTCAATTTTGATGCCAGGGTTTAATGCACGCACTTCTTTTACACATTCAGCAAAATGACCTGCACCACGATCAGGTAAATCATCACGGTCTACAGAGGTAATCACCACATATTTCAACTTCATATCTTGGATAGTTTCAGCTAATTTACGTGGTTCATCCGGATCGGGTGGTAATGGTTTACCATGTGCAACGTCACAGAAAGGGCAACGACGAGTACAAATCGCCCCTAAAATCATGAAGGTTGCTGTACCATGGTTAAAGCACTCGTGTAAATTTGGACAAGACGCTTCTTCGCAGACAGAATGTAGCCCATGACGACGCATCCCGTTTTTGATGGTCTCGATCTTTAATGAGCTAGACGGCAATTTGATTTTCATCCATTCCGGCTTTTTCAATAATTCTTGATTAGGATCGATGTTTTTAACAGGGATAATTGATGTTTTGGCTGCATCACGGTATTTCACACCGCGTTCCATTTTAAAAGGCGTTGACATTGTTCTTTCCTAAAGAAAAATGCCTGATTCAGGCATTTTTAAATGTGTTATAAAAGTGAATGTTATAAATTTGTAACATTATAGCCCAAAAGTTCGGCAAAGTGTTTAATTAATTTTGGGGAAACCTTGTCAAGTGTTGCCTCTTCTTTACCGATAAAATCAGCAAGCTGACACATTTCAAGCCCTGCATAGCCGCAAGGATTAATGTAGTGGAAAGGATTGAGATCCATATTGATATTAAACGCAAGCCCATGGAAAGAGCAGCCTTTTCGAATGCGTAAACCTAATGAACAGATTTTTTTGCCATCAATATACACACCAGGTGCATCGGGTTTGGGATAACCTTCAATACCATAGTCTGCAAGGGTTTTTACAACAGATTGTTCAAGTGCAGTCACTAATTGGCGAACATTTAAATGTTCATGACGTTTAATATCAATGAGCACATACATGACCTGCTGACCAGGACCATGGTAGGTAATTTGACCACCACGATCCGATTGTACAACAGGAATATCACTGCGTTGTAATAAGTGTTCCGGTTTGCCAGCTTGGCCTTGTGTGAAAACAGGATGATGCTCAACTAGCCAAATTTCATCGGTGGTTTCTGCATTTCGATTATCCGTGAATTCCTGCATTTTATGCCAGATTTCCTGATAATCTTGTAATCCTAATTGACGGACAATTAAATCAGTATTGCTCATCTTAGAGAACCATTTTGACGCCTTCAACTTTTGCAAGTTCTTTGTAAAGGGTTTCTACTTGCTCAAAGTTTTGCGCGACGATATCAATCGAAACTGAATTATACGTGCCTTTACTACTGCGTTTTTCCTTTGGAATATAATCACCCGGTAAATATTTTTGTATCACTGCTACGATGTCTTGCGCTAAACCTTCACGGTTAACACCTGCGACTTTAAATGTCATTGCAGCGGGGAATTCCATTACTTCTTTTAGTTTTTCATAATCGTTTTCGGTTGCCATGTTGTTTCCTTAATTTAAGAATAAGGTGCGTGAATCAGCTAAATTCACACACCTTACGAATTTATTGATGTGATATAAATGGGGAAGTGCGGTTAATTTTCAAGGTGTTTAGTCAAATAATCCTTTAACTGTTAACACTAACCAGTCCCAACCTTTACCTAAGAAGCCGCCTTCTTGTACATCTTCTAATGCTTGAAGATTTACGGTAGCGACATCTTTGCCATCTAATTGATAAACGATTTTACCCACCACTTGACCTTTTGCTAAAGGTGCTTGTAAGTATTTGTTATCTAATTCATAACGTGCTTTTAAGTCAGTTTGTTTACCTTTTGGCACAGTGATAAAACCATCTTCTAATACACCAAGTTTAACGTCACCTTTATCACCGTAGTAAACAGATTGTTTTGAAATTTCTTCACCTGCTTTTTGAGTTTTTAAGGTTTCAAAGTTAGCAAAACCCCATTGTAAGAGTTTTTTACTTTCTACTTCACGGCCTTTATAGGTTGGTACACCCATGACAACAGAAATTAAACGCATATTGTTTGGACTTGTTGCTGATGCGACAAGGTTATAACCTGCTTGGCTTGTGTGTCCGGTTTTCATACCATCAACGTTAATGGTTTTATCCCATAATAAGCCATTACGGTTAGGTTGTTTGATTTTGTTGAAAGTAAAATCTTTTTCTGCGTAGATTTTATATTCTTCCGGTAAATCACGAATGATATGTGCACCAATAATCGCCATATCACGTGCAGTTGAATATTGGTTTGGATCGTCTAAACCATGTGGTGTGGTGAAGTTAGTATTTTTTAAGCCAAATTGTTGAACATATTTATTCATGGTATCAACGAAGTTAGCCACGGTACCCGAAATATGTTCAGCTACAGCAACGCAGGCATCATTACCAGAAACAATGATAATCCCTTTGTTTAAATCACCCACTGACACTTGTTGATTTAAATTTAAGAACATTTTTGACGAATCAGGGAAATTTCTACCCCAAGCGCTTTCGCTAATTGTCACCATATCTTCATTATGGATTTTACCTTGTTTTAATGCTGCACCAACTACGTAGCTAGTCATCATTTTTGTTAATGAAGCAGGGTATTGACGTTGGTCTGGGTTAAGTGATGCAAGTACCGCACCAGAATTGTAATCCATTAAAACATAAGTTTGCGCATTCACTTCCGGTACTGCGATACCGTATTGAATATCTTCAGCGGCAGCAAATGTTGACGCTGCTATTAATCCCGAGAAGAGTACAATTTTTTTCAATTTTGCAGATTGTTTTAACATAGCATTTCCTTTAATAGCTTATTGGTTTTTATAAGTATAAACGATTACGGGTTGCCCATTGATCGTTTTTTGTAATTTTGTTTTTAATTGATTAATATCCGCTTGATCCGCTAATGGGCCAAAATGGATTTCATAGTTTTGCCCATTTTGGTTAATTTCCGTTTTGATGTCATCTAACGCGAGTTTTGTGATGATGCTTTCTGCTTGGCTTTTTGACGACAGCGCGAGTAGTTTTAGCTTGAAAACAGTTTTTGCATCGTTTGTGCTGTCTAAGTTTTGATTTTTTTTTTCGCTATTTTTATTGACGACTAAACGCTCACTGGCTTCTTGCGTTTTAGCATGCTTGGCAAGCGTTTTTGCTCCCGCACCTGAAATTTGACCTTTGTGATCCACATGTAAAGCTTCAATTCTTACTTGCCCTGTACCACGAGCAATAAGGCCTAATTCTTTTGCGGCAGAATGAGATAAGTCAATGATACGTTTCTCACTAAACGGACCACGATCATTAATTCGCACAATCACCTTGCGATTGTTATGTAAGTTTGTAACAACCGCATAAGAATTCAAAGGTAAGGTTTTATGTGCGGCAGTGAAAAGTGCCGAATCATAGCGTTCACCATTAGCTGTTTTACGACCATTAAATTTATGGTGGTAATAACTTGCTGTCCCTTCTTTTGAATAGGACTTTGCCTCATCACCTTGTGTGGTATATGTTTTACCATTCACTTCATAGCTTTGTGGCGCTTGAACGGTCGTAGTAATCGACAGCGAATCCCCTTGAATACCATACATTTTTTGCGTATCGGCAAAAGCAGAAAAACTTGAGCTGCTTATCAAGGTGAAAAGTGCGGTCGTTTTTAAGATATTTTTTAATGTCATACTTATTACTTTCAAGATTATCGGTGCTCTTCATAAGAAAGCCAAAAGGGAAATTAGTTCCCTTTCATAAAGCGAGGTTTGTGAGTATGAATGGACATCACTAAACCAAAGCTTGCCATGATGGCGACATATGAGGTACCGCCGTAGCTAAAGAGTGGTAAAGGCACCCCTACAACAGGCAAAATGCCACTCACCATACCAATATTCACGAAGACATAAACGAAGAATATCAGTGTGGTTGCACCAGCAAGAATACGCCCGAAAGAGGTTTCTGCATTTACCGCAATTATTAAGCCACGGATAATAATAAACAAATAAATTGCCATCAGAATAAGAAAACCGACCATTCCATGTTCTTCACTCATCACGGCAAAAATAAAATCAGTGTGTGGTTCAGGCAAAAATTCTAATTGGGATTGTGTCCCTTGCATCCATCCTTTGCCAGATATACCGCCTGAACCGATAGCAATTTTGGATTGCAAAATATGGTAACCTGCCCCAAGTGGATCTTTCTCGGGGTCAAGTAAGGTTAATACACGCATGCGTTGGTAGTCATGCATTAAATACATCCACATGATAGGAATAAATGCTGCTAATCCAACTACTGCAGCAAGAATAAGCCACCAACTCATCCCTGCTAAGAATACCACGAATAAGCCCGATGCACTAACCAGAATTGATGTACCTAAGTCTGGTTGAATAGCCACAAGTAAAGTTGGCACAATAATCATGGCGATAGCAATAAAGGTTTCACTCATTTTCGGTGGTAGCGGACGGTTACCTAAATATACCGCAACCATTAATGGTACCGCGAGTTTGACAATTTCAGAAGGCTGAAAGCGAATAAATCCAAGATCTAACCAACGTTGTGCCCCTTTACTGGTTGTACCGATAGCATCAACCAAAATCAGCATGATAAAACCCACCAAATATAAGTAAGGGGCGAGTCGCTGATAAAATTTAGGGGGAAGTTGCGCCATAATCATCATCACGGCAAAACCTAATATGACCTGAATAATACGATTTTGGAACATGACTTCACTGGCGCCTGATGCACTATAAAGCACAAGCATGCCATAAGCTGTAATAGCGGCTAATCCAATAAATAATAAAAAATCAATATGTAAGCGTTGCCATAATCGCAAGCATAAAGGCACTTTTTCTTCCATTATTCATTCTCACTTGGTTGAGATTCTAGTGCTGGCGCATCTAAATCAGTTTGGTTCGTCTTTTTCTCTTTTTCAGCATTTTCTTGACGTTCAATTTGTGGCAAGCGTTTATTCAAATAGAAATCCATAATTTGACGTGCAATTGGTGCTGCATTACTTGAACCACCACCCGCGTTTTCTAAAATAATCGTCACAACTAATTTCGGATCTTCATAAGGCGCATAAGCCGTAAACCAAGCATGGTCATGTAATTCTTTTTTCAATCCCGCTGCATTATATTTTTGGTTTTCCTTTAAGCTGAATACCTGTGCGGTACCCGATTTCCCTGCTACGTGGTAATTCGTGCCGATAAAGGCTTTTCGTCCAGTCCCTGCACCTGAATTCACCACATTGAACATGCCGCGCTTAGCCGCATCCCAATAAGCTTGTTTCGGTTCGGTAATATCTTCATATAAAAGCGGGTCTTGATACGGCTCAATGGTGGCACCTTCAACTGATTTCATTAAATGTGGCGTATGAATTTTACCGTTATTGACCACAATAGAGGTTGCTTTTGCCACTTGTAATGGTGTTGCTGTCCAATAACCTTGACCAATCCCTACAGAGATTGTATCGCCTTGCACCCACGGTTTTTTATAACGTTTTTGTTTCCATTCTTTACTCGGCATATTGGCCGTGGCTTCTTCTTGAATTTCAATACCTGTCGGCATACCAAACCCAAAACGTTTCATCCACATGGAGAAACGATCAATACCTAAATTAAAGGCGGTTTGATAGAAGAAGGTATCCGATGATTCAGTAATGGCTTTGTTTAAATCCGTATAACCATGCCCTGTTTTTTTCCAATCTCGGAAACGCTTTGTTGAGTTTGGTAATGTCCAGTAACCTGGGTCAAAAATTGTGGTATTAGGAGTAATCACCCCTTCAGTTAATGCCGCAACAGCAACGAATGGTTTTACCGTAGAGGCAGGCGGGTACACACCTTGTGTCGCACGACTGTAAAGTGGTCGAGTAGGGTCTTCGAGTAAACGTTTGTAATCACTAGAAGAAATGCCATCGACGAACAAATTATTATCGTAGCTTGGTGTTGAAACCATCGCTAATACACTATTATCTTTTGGATCAAGCACGACAACAGCGCCTTTTTGACCTGAAAGGAGCGACATAATATAGCGTTGAAGAGTAAAATCGATAGTCAGATGAATACTTTTCCCCGCGGTGGCGGGTTGTTCACGTAGTTTACGAATAACTTTACCACGGTTATTAATTTCAACCTCTTCGAAACCGGTTGTACCATGGAGTTGTTCTTCGTAATAACGTTCAATACCCAGTTTCCCCATGTCTGTAGAACCGGAATAGTTAGCAAATTTTTCTTCTTTTTTTAGGCGCTCAACATCTCGGTCATTAATGCGTCCAACATAACCCAAAATATGAGTCATGGCTTCGCCATATAGGTAATTTCGTTTGAAATAAGGACGTACATCAAGGCTTGGATATTTATACTGATTTACCGCAAAACGGGCAATTTGTTCTTCCGTTAGGCTAGGCTTGAGTAAAATCGGCGTATAGCGAGTACCACGACGACGCTCTTTTTTGAAGTGCTCAATGTCTTCATCTGTGAGTCCCACAACATAGCGCAATTCCTCAAAAGTGTGGTCTAAATTTTCCGTTTTTTCCGGCACGATATATAAACCGAAAAAGGTGAGGTTTTCAGCCAGTAATTCGCCGTAACGGTCGTAAATTAATCCGCGAGTAGGAGGAAGCGGAAGCAATTTAATACGGTTACCATTAGAGCGAGTTTGGTACATGTCGTAATTCACCACCTGAAGATGGTAAATATTGGCAAATAGCACGCCACTTAGGGCTAAAATACCGATGAATGCCACCAATGTCCGACGCGCAAACAAGTTCCGTTCCGCTTTTTTATCGCGGATCGGTTCATTGGTTGGTGCAGAAAAGAATTTTTTTAAATTCATCGGTAATGTAATACGTTATTCTCTGTGATAGGGGTGGTTTGTCGTCAGTGACCACGCACGGTATAAACTTTCTGCCACGACAACACGCACTAATGGATGGGGCAGTGTGAGTGGTGACAGTGACCAACTTTGTTCTGCTGCCGCTTTGCATTCAGGGGATAAACCTTCAGGTCCGCCAATGAGTAAGCACACATCACGACCATCATTTTTCCAACCCTCTAATTGCTCAGCAAGTTGTGGTGTTGTCCAAGGTTTGCCTGGGATATCTAATGTGACTACTTTGCCTTTTCCGCAAGCTGCGAGCATCGCTTTGCCTTCTTGCTCTAAGATGCGTTTAATATCCGCATTTTTTCCACGCTTGCCTGCAGGGATTTCAATGAGTTCAAAAGGCATGTCTTTAGGAAAACGACGTTGGTATTCTTCAAATCCGGTGGTAACCCAAGCCGGCATTTTCGTTCCCACTGCAATTAATGTAATTTTCATCCTTTTCCCTTTCAAAACACCGTCAAAATTGACCGCACTTTATGCCCAAAGTTTTTCTAATTGATACATTTCACGTGCATCGCGCTGCATAATGTGAACGATGGTTTGACCGAGATCAACCACGATCCAATCTGCGGTATTGCGACCTTCTTCACCAAAGGTTTCATAACCGGCTTTTTTACATTCTGCGATAAGGTTATCGGCCATAGCGGCGACTTGGCGGCTAGATGTACCGGTACAAATAATCATATTTTCAGTAATCGATGATTTGCCTTTTACATCAAAATGCACAATTTCGGTGCCTTTTAAATCATCGAGTTTATCAATTACAAATTCAACTAATGACATTTCTTTTCCTATTTAAATAAAGCGATGAATTCTATCATTGAATGAGGGAAAGGGGTAGGCTTGGAGCAGATTTTATTTGAATTGTTTTATGGTTGTAACGGTGCTTAGTAATAAAACTTGGGGCAGTTATTCTGCCCCAAGTTTTAGAGGGTATTAAACCCATAAAAGAATGGCTAATAATTGCGGTGAAATAATCCGTAAGAACATTGTAAGTGGATAGACTGTCGCATAGGAGAGTGCAGCGGCACCGCTTCCTTCTTTCAGTTCATTGGCGAAAGCAAGCGCTGGTGGATCCGTCATCGAACCTGCTAATAGGCCACAAAGTGAAAGATAATTTAATTTTACATATAAACGTGCAATGATACCTACAATCATTAATGGTACAAGAGTAATGAAAATACCGTAGCCCATCCATTCAAG
Source organism: Parahaemophilus parainfluenzae (assembly GCF_001055095.1). Taxonomy (GTDB): domain Bacteria; phylum Pseudomonadota; class Gammaproteobacteria; order Enterobacterales; family Pasteurellaceae; genus Haemophilus_D; species Haemophilus_D parainfluenzae_Z. The sequence continues at coordinate 118,127 of NZ_JVHG01000015.1, read as the reverse complement.
ACCGGAACCATTGGTGAGTGTGTCCACAAAGCTACCCCCAGATTTTAAACCCACTACAGCAAGGAAGAGCACAATACCAATTTCGCGTAAAGCTAAGTTAGCACTTGGTGGCATAAACCAATAGAGTTTACCGATAGAGCCAATTCGAGCCAAGATCAATGCGACGACTAATGGTCCACCTGCTAGCCCTAATTTTAATGCTACAGGGAAGCCTGGAATATAGAAAGGAATGGAGCCGAGTAATACCCCTAAGCCAATCCCAATAAATACCGGCAGCATTTGCACTTGTAGCAGTTTCTGTTTGGCATTCCCGATTACTGAAATAGCTTGGTTGAGAATGTCAGTTTTTCCCACCATGTGTAATACGTCACCAAATTGAAGGGTGGTATGTGCAGTTGGTACCAGTTCCACGCCCGCACGATTTAAACGTGAAATGACGACACCGTATTTTTGATGAATGCCAAGATGACGAATTTGTTTTCCTAGAACCTTTTCATTTGTCACGACCACGCGTTCAGAACGAATTTCGCCACTCAAGCTTGCTACAGGGATATCTACTTCTTCCCCAATAATGAGGTGCATTTTTTTCAAGCCTTCAGGATTACCGACCAAATGTAAAATATCGCCAAGTTGAACATCTGTATCCGCTTTAGGCACAATGACGAGCTCACCTCGTTTCAAGCGAGAGCATACGACATCTTCATCATCAAAACCAGGAATCTCAATCAAATGGATGCCATTGAGATTAGTATTGGTGACTTTCAAAGACATGCTTTTGAGCGCTTCTTTATCGTGACCACTTTCTTTTTCAAAATTTGCCGCTTCTTCATCCACTTTAACTTTAAAGAAAAGACGAATAAGCCACATAGAAAGCAAAATACCACAAATCCCAAAAGGATAAGCCATTGCATAGGCCATCCCCATGTTAGACGTCGTTTGCGACATGCCTAATTCAGAAAGAATTTGCTGACCCGCACCGAGAGATGGGGTATTGGTAACTGCTCCAGAGTAAATACCAAGCGCCACATCAAGAGGAATATCCGCAAGCTTATAAATAAGAATTGTCACCACTGCACCAAGTGTAACGATTAAAATGCCTAACCCATTTAAGGTTAAGCCTGATTTTCGTAAGGAAGCAAAAAAGCCCGGCCCCACTTGAATACCAATCGTATAAACAAACAGAATTAAGCCGAACTCTTGCACGAAATGTAATGTATGGCTATCTAATTTAATGCCATATTGGGTGGTAAAATGGGCGACGAAAATACCCCCAAATAGCACGCCCCCAATACCCAGACCTACACCTTTAATTTTAAAATGCCCGATCCATAGGCCAATCACGGCAACGAGGGCAAGCAAACTAATGGTAATCGCAGTTTCACTCATACCGACCTCTAATTTATTAAAAATTTAACTATTTTGGATTATATCAACTTGATTTCTTACCCGCTTGTGACAAAGTCAAAAAATGTTATCTCCATCACATTTTTTCTTGCTTAAAAATAAACACCGCCTAAAATGACCGCACTTTTTTGATTTTATAGGTTGATTATGGATTACGCTCAAGAGGCCATTAATTCGCTTTTATGGATAGTAAAAACATTAGCGATGACGGCTGTTGTGTTTAGCTTTGGTATTTTCTTATTAGTCCGTTTTACCCACTGGGGTAAACAATTTTGGCAATTTGCGGGCGGGTATCTTTCACCACGTCGAAGTATTAAACCTTTGCTATTTTTCTTATTAATTGTGGCGATGACATTAGTCAGTGTGCGTATTAGCTTGGTGCATTCTGAGTGGTATAACAATATGTACACATCCTTGCAGGAATTTAATGAACCTGTGTTTTGGGATCAAATGGTGCTGTTTTGTGTGATTGCGACAAGCTCAGTCATTGCCGCATTGCTGAGTTATTATTTAGAGCAACGTTTTTCTATTGATTGGATCGAATGGTTGAATGGTCAGCTAGTGGATAAATGGATGAATAATCGCGCGTACTATAAAACGCAGTATGTTTCCGCTAACTTAGATAACCCCGATCAACGTATTCAACAAGATGTGCAATCCTATGTGCGAACTACGCTCTCTTTAAGTACTGGGGTGATTGATGCCGTCACCTCTATGATTTCTTATACGATCTTATTGTGGGGATTAGCGGGACCAATGATGGTATTGGGTACTGAAATTCCACGCATGATGGTGTTCTTGGTATTTGCTTATGTGATTATCACTACCGCGATTGCATTCCGTTTAGGGCGTCCGTTAATTATGCTGAATTTCGTCAACGAACGCTTAAACGCTAACTATCGTTATTCTTTAATTCGCATCAAAGAATATGCGGAAAGTGTGGCATTTTATGCGGGTGAGAAAGTTGAGAGTAGCCAACTTTATAAACAATTTGGCGCAGTGATCAATAACATGTGGGATATTGTTTATCGAACCTTAAAATTCTCTGGTTTTAACTTAGTGGTCAGCCAAGTTTCCGTGGTGTTCCCTTTGTTAATTCAAGTGGGGCGTTATTTCGAGAAGCAAATTAAACTCGGCGATCTGATGCAAACGCTACAAGTATTTGGTAAGTTGCATTCAAATCTTTCGTTTTTCCGTAATTCTTACGATGGTTTTGCTGGATACAAAGCCACATTAGATCGTTTAACGGGCTTTAGTTATGCGATTGATATGGCAAACCGTCAATCTACTTCGCATTTACACGAACATGAAACTGACGTGATCTTTAAGAATTTAACCATCAGTAATCCATTTGGAAAAACCTTAATTGAGAATTTAAATTTAACACTTCCACAAGGTTCAACCCTATTAATTCAAGGTCATTCAGGCGTGGGTAAAACCACGTTATTGAGAACTGTGGCAGGACTTTGGGCTTATTCTGAAGGGGATGTGTATTGTCCAACTCATCAGCTTTTCTTATCGCAAAAGCCTTATTTACCACAAGGCAGCTTATTGACTGCGCTGGCTTATCCGAATGAAGAAAAGGCCTTTAATCGTGATGAGATGATTGAGGTATTAAAACAAGTGTCTTTAGGGCATTTACAAGATCGTTTAGATCAAGAACAAGATTGGACACGTATTCTTTCGCTAGGTGAGCAACAGCGTTTGGCTTTTGCTCGTTTGCTATTACATAAGCCGAAAGTCGCCTTTCTGGACGAAGCCACGGCGAGTATGGATGAAGGTTTAGAAGATACGATGTATCGTCTATTAAAAGAACGCTTATCTCATACAACGGTTATTAGCGTAGGGCATCGTTCAACCTTGCAGGCTTTCCATCAGCAACAATTGATGATTTTAGGTAACGGTAAGTGGCAATTCACTGATCAAAATCAGGTATAAAATACCACTAAAATTGACCGCACTTACCTTGTTAGAAAAAATAGCGAGGTAAGTGTAGAGGATCAAGGCAAAAAATCCTGTTATCAAGCTCGATTTTTTGGTACATTTAGCACAATTTTTTTCTATGCTCAGAAATGAGTGATTTTTCACCAAACTAATGACGGAATTCTTATGTTATTCAAAAAAATTCGTGGTTTATTTTCAAACGATCTTTCTATCGATCTAGGTACAGCAAATACATTAATTTATGTGAAAGGCCAAGGTATCGTACTGGATGAGCCTTCAGTAGTGGCAATTCGTCAAGATCGTATGGGCGCATACAAAAGCATTGCGGCTGTAGGTAAAGAAGCAAAACAAATGCTTGGTCGTACACCAAAAAGCATTGTTGCAATTCGTCCGATGAAAGATGGTGTAATTGCCGATTTCTCTGTGACTGAAAAAATGTTGCAATATTTTATTAAACAAGTACATAGTGGTAACTTCATGCGTCCTAGCCCGCGCGTGCTCGTTTGTGTACCGGCAGGTGCGACTCAAGTTGAACGTCGTGCAATTAAAGAATCAGCATTAGGTGCAGGTGCGCGTGAAGTCTATTTAATTGAAGAGCCAATGGCGGCAGCAATCGGTGCAAACTTACCGGTTTCTACAGCGATCGGTTCAATGGTCATTGATATCGGTGGTGGTACCACTGAAGTGGCAGTGATTTCTTTAAACGGTATCGTGTATTCATCTTCTGTACGTATTGGTGGTGACCGTTTTGATGAAGCAATCATTTCTTATGTTCGTCGTACTTTTGGTTCTGTGATTGGTGAACCAACTGCAGAGCGTATCAAGCACGAAATTGGTTCAGCTTATATTCAAGAAGGTGATGAAATTTTAGAAATGGAAGTGCACGGTCATAACCTTGCTGAAGGTGCGCCTCGCTCATTCAAATTAACCTCTCGTGATGTACAAGAAGCTCTTCAACAACCATTAAATGGTATTGTTGCAGCAGTACGCACAGCGCTTGAAGAATGCCAACCAGAACACGCAGCAGATATTTTTGAACGCGGTATGGTGTTAACGGGTGGTGGTGCCTTATTACGCAACATTGATGTGTTGTTATCAAAAGAATGTGGTGTGCCGGCAATCATCGCAGAAGAACCATTAACTTGCGTAGCTCGTGGCGGCGGTGAAGCAATCGAAATGATTGATATGCACGGCGGCGATATTTTTAGCGACGAAATTTAATCTCTAAAAGTGCGGTCAGAAAAATCGGCGTTTTTAATTCGTCTGATTTTTTGACCGCACTTTTCCTTTTAACCCTAGGACAGTGAATGAAACCCATTTTTGGTAAAGCACCACCATTAGGTATCCGACTCGCATTAGCGGTGATTGCTTCGATGACACTCATTTTAGTTGATGGACAAACCTCATCAATGACAAAGGCGCGTAGTGTCATGGAAACTGCTGTTGGAGGCTTGTATTACCTTGCGAATGGGCCAAGAACAGTTCTAGATGGTGTATCAAGCAACTTGGTTGATACCAATAAGCTACTCATTGAAAATAAAGTATTGCGTGAGCAATTGCGTGAGAAAAATGCTGATCTTTTATTATTGGATCAACTCAAAGTAGAAAACCAACGTCTTCGTTTACTGCTTAATTCACCTTTACGCACCGATGAATATAAAAAGATTGCAGAAGTGCTTACTGCTGAAACTGATGTCTATCGTCAGCAAGTGGTGATCAATCAAGGCGAACGAGATGGTGCGTATGTTGGTCAGCCTGTGATTGATGAAAAAGGGATGATTGGACAGATTATATCTGTCGGCGAGAACACCAGCCGAGTCTTGCTTTTAACGGATGTAACCCATTCTATACCAGTGCAAGTTTTACGTAATGATGTACGCGTGATCGCGAGTGGTACAGGACACTCTGATGAACTTACTTTAGATAATGTGCCTCGTTCCGTGGATATTGAAAAAGGCGATTTATTGGTGACTTCCGGTTTAGGCGGTCGCTTTGTAGAAGGCTATCCGGTGGCAGTCGTACAAAGTGTGTCTCGCGATGGTTCTAATTATTTTGCAACAGTGAAAGCAAAACCTTTAGCTGAATTAGATCGTTTACGTTATTTACTTTTACTCTGGCCGAGCAATCTTGATATGTCGAAAGTGAAATCCATGTCGCCAGAAGAAGTGCGTCGTTTAGTACAGCAACGTTTAGAAAGCCAAGCCCATGAAGCGACACATTCAGTGAGTAAAACCAAAATTACAGATGACCAAGCGGATAGCACTCAACCGCATACAGGAAAAGAAATCGTGGATCCTGAAATTCCAACCACAATGCCTCAACAAGAGGAGCCGGTTTCTCCAGAACAACAAGAACATAGGGATGAAGACTAATGCAAGGGCGTTTTATTTTTCAATGGGCGACCATTTTATGCTTCTTTGTTGTAGCACTAGTGATGGAGTTAGCACCATGGCCAGCAGGCTTTCAAGCCTTTAAGCCTTCTTGGTTGATTTTAGTCTTGCTTTACTGGACCCTTGCTTTACCTGATAGAGTAAGCATTGGTTGGGCGTTTTTACTCGGGGTTTTATGGGATATTGTGCTAGGCTCTATTCTAGGCGTTCATGCATTAGTGCTTTCTGTCGCCTTCTATTTTGTTTCCAAATATTACTTAATGTTGCGCAATCTTTCCCTTTGGTTTCAAAGTTTATTGGTCCTTCTTTTCGTTTTTGCCATTCGAGTGGCTATTTTCTTGGTTGAATTCTCGTTACACGGAGCATTCTTTAACTGGCAGGAAATCTTTGGTGCCATTGCATCAGGCGTATTATGGCCGTGGGTATTCTTATTGATGCGCACAGCACGTCGACGAGTTGGATTGCATTAATCATAAAAAAAGCTGATGAAGATATTCATCAGCTTTTCTTTTTAGTTTTTACGACGATAGTTTGTTTTTCTTGTCGTAGTATTTCTCGTTTGAGGCGTAGGGTTGCGTTTTAAACGATAAGGTTTTGGAATATCAGTAATCAATGAATTCGGGTCATATTGACTGACGGGAATAGAATGCCCGATGTATTCTTCAATTGCCAGTAAATTCATCGCATATTCTTCACAAGCAAAGCTGATAGATACACCACTTTCACCCGCTCGACCAGTACGGCCAATACGGTGAACGTAATCTTCTCGATCATCAGGTAAATCAAAGTTAAAGACGTGTGTCACATCTGAAATATGTAACCCACGTGCGGCAACATCGGTTGCGACGAGAATATCGAGTTCCCCATCAGTAAATTGTTTGAGCAATGAAAGACGTTTTTTCTGTGCTACATCACCCGTGAGTAATCCTACTCGATGACCATCTGCGGCTAAATAGCCCCAAATTTCTTCACATTTATGTTTAGTATTTGCAAAGACAATACAGCGCTCAGGCCATTCTTCTTCCATTAACGTCAGTAAGAGGGCGATTTTATCTTCATTTGATGGATAGAAGAGTTCCTCTTTAATTCGATGTCCCGTTTTTTGTTCTGGTTCAATTTCGATATATTCAGGGGAATTCATATCTTCAAAGGCAAGTTCGCGCACTTTGTAAGAGAGCGTTGCAGAAAAGAGCATGGTGAGACGTTCTTGCGGAGAAGGACATTTACGCAATAAATAACGAATATCACGAATGAAACCTAAATCAAACATACGATCCGCTTCGTCCAATACTACGACTTGGATATCATCTAAACGGATAATCCCTTGTTTCACGTAGTCAATCACACGACCAGTGGTACCAATTAAAATATCCACACCGACTTCAATCGCTTTGAGCTGTTTATCATAGCCATCCCCACCATAAGCAAGTGCGGTTCGTAATCCACTTGTTTTTGCTAATAATTCTGCATCATGATTAATTTGTACTGCTAGTTCACGGGTTGGTGCAAGAATTAATGCGCGAGGTTGATCGGTAGCAAAATCAGGTTGATGCGTTAATAAATGATGAAAGGTTGCCGTTAAAAATGCCATTGTTTTACCTGTGCCGGTTTGTGCTTGGCCTGCAACATCTTTTCCTTGTAAGGTAATAGGTAATGATAACGCTTGAATAGGGGTGCAATATTCAAATCCCTTGTCTTGTAGAGCTTTTTTCACGATAGGATGTAATGGAAGATCAGCAAATCGCTGCTGACTTAAATAATTTTCTTGCATAATAAATAACAGGTTCTCAGAAATAAATGGGGCTAAGGATAGCACGAAGTCGGAAAAATATCCTTAAAAATGACACGCTTATTAATAGGCTTAAGCTTTAGATTGTGCAGATTGGGTTCGTTCCCATTTTCTTGCAATATAGCTACAAGTTGGGTGCAATGTCAGCTTTTTAGCCTGGATAAAATGAATTAAGGCTTGATAGAGTTTGTCTGCCACACCTTGTCCTCGAAGAGACTCATCAACAAACGTGTGATTAGCATTAATGGTATCGGGTGTTTCATAAAAATAGGTGAGTTTAGCGATTTTCTTTCCTTGCTCATCGAGTAAGAAAAACTCACCCTGTTTACCATTATCTTGATGCTGAAGACTCATTTGATACTCCATTCATCACTGAGATTGGGATCCATGGCAAAATCAGCAGTATCACTTGGAATGGCTTTTTCTTCTGCAGCCCATTCGCCTAAATCAATGAGTTGGCAACGTTTGCTGCAAAAAGGGCGAAATTGACTTTCCTGTGTCCAAGGCACTGGCTTTTGACATGTTGGGCAGGGGACTTCAAAAATTTCATCAGACATTTTTCTTTCTCGATTCACTTAAATAAAATTGGTGCAATTCTAGCACTTTTTGTTTTAAGTGCGGTAAGTTTTCTGGCAATTTTGCATCATTTGAAATGATATCATCCGCCCATTTTAATCTTTCTTCTCGGCTGACTTGTGCATTCATAATAGCTTGAATTTGCTGAATATTATTATGATCTCTCGATGATGCACGAGCGAGTTGAGTTTCAGGTTTAACATCAATAACAAGTACGCGATCGCAAAGCGTGGTGAGCTTGTTTTCAATAAGCAGTGGAACGACAAACAAAGTATAGGGAGCGGTCTGAGCATTTAACTGCGCTAACATTCTTTCGCGAATAGCAGGATGCAATAAATGATTGAGCCAGTTTTTTTCATTTTCGTCTGCAAATACTTTTTTTCGTAGTTCAGCTCGATTTAATTCGCCCACTTCAGTCAGAATTGATTTTCCAAAGTGCTCAGCAATTTGAGCAAGCAGCGGTGAGCCTTTTTCAACCACTTCTCTTGCCACTATATCCGCATCAACAATGGGTACACCAAGTTCAACAAAGAGATTTGCAATCGTGCTTTTTCCACTACCGATACCACCAGTAAGGCCTACAATATAAGTCATGATATTCCTTGCTACTTGATTTAAGAGGAGGATGTTTTACATCCACTTCTTAAACATAATATTTTTCAATGTTGCCAATATATTACATTTATAGGTTGATTGCACTGGTGATGATTAACGATAAGCAAAGAAAGGGCGCAAAAGGTAAAACAGGTTGACGAGAAATCCAATAACCTATGATGCCTAATAGACTGGCAATGAATAAGAAAAGTGGTAAGTGCGCGATAGTGAGATAAGTGCCAATTCCTAAAGCGAGCCAATAATCGCCACGGCCTAACGCTTCCTTCTTATAAAACCATTTAGACAAATGATAGATAATATAAAAAACACCGAAAAAACTAACCGCACTTTCTAAACTTTGAGAAAGCGTCAGAATTGAACATTCTTGATGTGCGCCGAATAAACCCAGGAAAAATAAAAGTAGGCAAGGTGTCGGTGAAATTAGTTGATAATGCCAGTCTAGCCAACTAATGACAAAAAGTAGACTAAGCGTAATCGCGAGCCATAAAGTAAATAATTCATCTTGAAGAAAATAACAGAGTACAGCAAAACAGAGTCCAAACCCTAAAAAATAAAGAAAAATGTGACCGCACTTTTGAGATTGAATTATGGCTTTTTCAGTTTGGAAAATAGGACTGTTTTCAGGATAAAGTTCGATATAGTTCTGATAAATCTCTTGTTGGAGATTGGGGATAAAACGATCAATATAAAGCCAAACAAAGATACCCGCTAAACCACCCAATAAGAAAAAGGCTAATATCATCATTGGATTACGGATCCCATATTAAAAATCGGCAGATACATGCCCATCATTATGATACCAATTAAACTACCAATGATGAGCATCATTAAAGGCTCTAAAAGTTGGGAAAGTAAATCAATTTGATGATTAAGTTTTTCTTGATAGTTATCAGCAATATGATGCAACATCAATGCAAGTTTTCCACTTTTCTCTCCAATCTGTAGCATTTGTTGTGCTTCCATTGGGAAAAGATGACTACTGACACTTTCTGAAAATGGATAACCTTGAGAAACCCACTGTAAAATTGACCGTACTTCTTGTTGTAGCAGGATATCGCCTTTTAATGTACGTTGTGTTTGCCAGGTTTGTTGTTTGGGGAGGAAGCTATTTAACGCTGGCGTCAATGCCACACCGGATTGAAGCATTAATTGCAGGTTATGACTAAAACTGATTAGGCGAGAAAGGCAAATGATATTGCCCCAAATTGGCATGCGACTAATTAGGGCATTCTTTTTTTGATTTAGCCAAAGGGAATGTTTTAATGCCATCTTCAACATAAAAATCGCGAAAGTGCAGGTAATCATTAACGCAACAAAATGATGTTGTAGGAATTGAGACATAGCTAATAATACGGCAGTCAATGTAGGCAATTCAGCGGAATTTTCGCCATACATTTCAGCAAATTGTGGTACAACAAAGAGTAATAAAATCAACGTAAGTGAAAGCGAAATACCTAATACCATGGCGGGATAAAGCATAATTTTTTGCAATTTGCGTTGAAGCGTTAATGATTGCGTTCGACGTTCTGCAATTTTAGTGCATACCTCTGCCAGTTTTCCGGTCATTTCTCCCACTTGAATAAGTTGAATCTCTTGAAAGTTTAAATACTTTCCTTGTATTTCCAAGCTTTGTGAAAACGGAAGACCACTTTCAATTAACTCAATTAAGGTGCTAAGCCACTGATGCAAACCCAATTGTGTGCAGTTGTCTTGCAAAATATGTAATGCATTTTTTAATGGAATGGCAGAACTGAGCAATGTAGCCAGTTGATTCAATAAAGCACTGATTTCTGCATTTTTCGGTTTCTGATTAAGTTGCCAATCTTGTTGCAAGCGAATGTGACTAAAACCTTTTGCAATTAACAGAAATTGTGCGGCTTGTTTAGATTGAGCAACAAGGTTGCCTTTTTGCCATTGTTGTCGCTGATCATGGGCTTGGAAATAAAAGAGTTTTTGCTTTGCCATAGAGACTCCTATTTTTTACCTAACACACGTTGAATTTCATCGAGATCGGTGATGTTATCTTTTACTTTTTTTAATGCGCTTTGATAAAGTGAATCGAAATCAGTTTGGTAACAGTTATTTTCACATTGTAAAAATTGATACACCCCAATACGCCCTTGATACCCCTGATGGCAATCGCAAGAATCACTAAAATGTTGACCGCACTTTAAACAACGTTTACGCACCAATCTCTGTGCGATAACTAATAAGAGACTATTTTCAATTTCATGAGATTGAATGCCTAATTGCTGTAAGCGCGAAATCGCTGAGATGGCATCGTTGGTATGTAAGGTAGAAAGCACTAAATGACCGGTTTGAGCTGCTCTTAATGCCATTAATGCACTTTCTTCATCTCGAATTTCACCAAGCATAATAATGTCGGGATCTTGTCGTAAAAATGTACGAAGTAATCGGCTAAAATCTAAACCGATTTGTGGATTTACTTGAGTTTGAATAATACCTTCCAATTCAATTTCAACGGGATCCTCTGCCGTCATAATATGTTTATCTGGTGTGTTGAGCCATTGAAGTGCGGTATAAAGTGAGATACTTTTTCCGCTTCCCGTTGGTCCAGTCACAAGAATTAAACCTTGCGGTTGGCTGAGTGCATGTTGAAATTGACTTTGTTGCTTTTGTGTCATACCCAACTCAGCAAAACTTAGTTGGACAGGTTTATTTTGTTGTAACCGTAATACCGCTTTTTCTCCCCAATGCGTGGGCAAGGTAGAAAGGCGGAAATCTAAAATATCGGAGAATGTCGTTTTGAATTGAAAGCGGCCATCTTGTGGTAGCCGAGTTTCACTGATATCCAGTTTGGCTAAGAGTTTTAAACGAGAAATTACACGATTGGCGAGTGATTTACTGATAATCGGCTGTGGTTGGAGTACGCCATCAATACGTAAACGAGTTAAGAGCCCATTTGGCTGAGTTTCTAAATGAATATCGGAGGCATTTTTTTGTAGGGCGGTTTCAAAAATACCATTTAATAATTGAATAACGGGTTCATCTTCATGAGATAAATTAGCTGTGTTTTCATCTTCAGAATGATGGTAAAACGTCGTTTGTTCTTCGATTTGATTGGCTTTAGGTGCAAGGGATTGTAAAAGTTGTTTGAGTTGGGGCGTTTCAAATAAAATCGGTTCAACTAATTTACCGCTTAAAAAAGCAAAGGTTTCACAAGCTGCAAGATTATTGAGTGAATCCACTGCAAGCCATAAATGGTGCTCGTCTTCTTTAAGAGGGAGTGCAAAGTAACGTAACAGCAATGCTTGTTGCTGTTGGTTTTGTTGCCAATATTGTGGCGAGATTTGGTAAATCTCGCCATTTTTTGCGATTGCTTGATAAGCCATGTTTCGCTATTTAGCTGAAGAGCAGAAACCTGCAGGGAATAAATCTGCATTGCTTGGGCAAGCGGTTGTCCAGGTGACACCTGATGAGGTTGAACCTGTCGCCGTTAAAGAATAACTGATCCCATCTAATGCACCATTTCCTGTCACCGTAATCACCCCCGATTTCGTGGTGATGGATTTGACATAGCCTTTTGCAGTAGTGATGTCTGCTGCAATGCCATTTGAACCACCTGAACAGTTTGTCGGGGCATTGGTGCTATAGATACATAGTTCCACATCAGATTTATAAGGTGCAGAAGCTTGTAACAATTCGGAGATAGCCGCTTTTTTGGTATAATTTTGATAAGACGGAATGGCGATCGTTGCGAGAATAGCAATAATCGCAATTACGATCATCAATTCAATTAACGTAAAACCTTTATGTAAAGGTTTAGAAAAAGTCAGTTTCATTAAATTAAATTTCCTTTTGGTTGAATAAAAAAATGCCAGAATTGGCGGCAACATTGTCTAAAAGGGAAAAATGAAAGTAAAACTGACCGCACTTCTTTTGCGATCAAGATCGCAAAAATGAAATTTAATCGTAGAAAAACAGATGAATAAGATAAAAAATGGCTGGTTAAGCCAGACAAGAAAAGTAATTTCACCACATTTTGATGCTCGCCCTGATGTAGAGGATATTTCATTACTCGTCATTCATTACATCAGTTTGCCGCCAGAACAATTTGGTGGGGGATATGTAGATGATTTTTTCCAAGGAAAACTCGATCCCACTATTCATCCTTATTTTGAAGAGATTTATCAATTTCGTGTGTCAGCCCATTGTTTAATTGAACGGGATGGCAAGGTGACGCAATATGTGAGTTTCGATGATAGAGCATGGCATGCGGGACTTTCTTGCTTTGAAGGACGCGATAAATGTAATGATTTTGCGATTGGTATTGAGCTAGAGGGCAGTAATGAACAGCCTTTTACAGAGGCACAATACCAAGTGCTTGCTGCATTAACACGAGATATCATGCAAGCTTATCCGAAAATAACGCTCGATCGTATCGTTGGTCATTGCGATATTTCGCCAGGTCGTAAGATCGATCCGGGTCAATATTTTGAGTGGGAACGCTATTTAGCGTTAGTCAAAAAAGGCTTGGATAAAAAATAATCACTAAAATTTTTGATTGAATGTGAGTAAGATAATTTCTGGGAATAAGCCTTATCTTAATGAAATTAAAGAGAAAATTTTCTCTCTAAAATTGAAGCTAAAATGCTGAGAAGAGTTATGCAACACTCGCCATTTGCTCAATCACAATTTTATCCACAGAAATATTGAATAACTCACAGCTATTATTTCTTCACCAAACAAGGAATGTTTAAACTAAAAAATGGCTGAATTTTTGACCGCACTTTGATGAGAAAAAGTGCGGTCATTTTTTTTGGAAAATTTTTGATTAAAGGTTATATAAAAATGAAAAAAGTGAAGTGTGAAAAGCGATTTTTGATCTTTATACACAGTTAAATTTAGATTATCCAAGTGTTACCCACAGAGTTATCCACAATAGGGTAAATATGCCCATTCGGTTGATAAAAAAGCGAATTTATGAAACAATCTGTAAATTATTTTTGTACAAAATTTAAGGTGAACGATAGTGATCGATTTTGATGGCTACCGTCCAAATGTAGGCATTGTCATTTGTAATCGCAAAGGGCAGGTGCTTTGGGCTAAACGATACGGGCAGAATTCGTGGCAATTCCCGCAAGGTGGAATTAACGATAACGAAAGTGCCGAACAAGCCATGTATCGTGAATTATATGAAGAGGTTGGCTTGCAACCCAAAGATGTGAAGGTGCTTTATGCCTCTAAACATTGGTTGCGTTATAAGCTGCCGAAAAGATTGCTGCGTTATGACAGCAAACCCATGTGTATTGGGCAAAAACAACGTTGGTTTTTGTTGCAATTAGTGGGTGATGAAAAAAATATTAATATGAACACAACAAAATCACCCGAATTTGATGGTTGGCGTTGGGTGAGTTTTTGGTATCCCGTACGTCAGGTAGTGTCCTTTAAGAAAGATGTTTATCGCAAAGCGATGAAAGAGTTTGCTCAAGTGATGTTTGGCAACGAAAAAACATTGCTTGAAAATACGCAAGAGCATGAGACAAATAAACCTTATCATGCGCTGCGTAAAAATGGTTTTTCTAAATATCAAAAACGTTCATCTTATAAATCAAGGGGACAATAATGCTCACTTTTATTCTGCTTTGTTTGATTGTTGGGTCTGTTGTTGGTTTTCTTGCCGGATTATTTGGTATAGGTGGTGGGTTAATTATCGTCCCAACTTTAGTCTATTTATTGCCGATGGTAGGCGTGCCTGAACCCTTGTTGATGTCCACGGCATTAGGGACTTCATTTGCGACCATTGTGATTACTGGATTTTCTTCTGCACAGCGTCATCATAAACTAGGCAATATAGTTTGGAGTGCAGTTAAAGTATTGGCACCGATGGTCATGATTTCGGTCTTTATCTCTGGTTTGTTTATTGGCAAGCTTGATCGTGATGTATCAGCTAAAATCTTTGCCTGTTTAGTTGTGTATTTAGCGGCAAAAATGGTAATTTCTATTAAGAAAAGCACAGGGAAAACCAAACCTTTAACAACGCAAGCTTCTGTTATTGGGGGGATTTTAATTGGGATGGCATCTAGTGCAGCGGGCGTAGGTGGTGGTGGTTTTATCGTGCCATTTTTAAATTCCCGCGGGATTGATATGAAAAAAGCCATCGGTTCTTCCGCTTTTTGTGGGGCACTTCTTGGTTTATCTGGCATGTTAAGCTTTATGGTGAGCGGTTGGGGTAACCCTTCCATGCCGGATTATTCTCTAGGGTATATTTATTTACCCGCAGTGCTCGGTATTACAGCCACCTCATTTTTCACTTCTAAATTAGGGGCTACAGCGACCTCAAAACTCCCTGTATCAACCTTGAAAAAAGGCTTCGCCTTGCTATTAATTGCAATCGCAGTTGATATGTTTATGAAATAAGGAATGTTATGAATTCAGAATTTTTGATGCTTCCACATTTTGATCCGACTATTTTTACTTTTGGTAATAGCAATATAGGGCTGCGTTGGTATGGCTTAATGTATCTATTAGGTTTCATTTTTGCTCGTTGGCTAGCGGTTCGTCGTGCAAATCAACCTAATAGTGGTTGGACTATCGATCAAGTGGATACGTTACTTTTTAATGCTTTTATGGGAGTGTTTTTAGGGGGACGTATTGGGGATGTTTTCTTCTATAACTTTGATCATTTTATGCAAGATCCGCTGTATTTATTCCGTGTTTGGGAAGGGGGAATGTCATTTCACGGTGGATTAATTGGGGTGATTATCTCAATGATTTGGACCTCTTATTCTCAAAAAAGAAGCTTCTGGCAGACAGCAGATTTTATGGCGCCTTTGATTCCATTTGGTTTAGGGATGGGACGAATTGGTAACTTTATCAATTTAGAACTTTGGGGACGAGAAACTAAAGTTCCTTGGGCCATGATTTTCCCAAATGATCCATTCTTATTACCGCGCCATCCTTCACAGCTTTATGAAGCATTCTTAGAAGGTTTCGTGCTGTTTATTATTCTGAATGTCTTTATTAAAAAGCCTCGCCCAGCAGGTTCGGTAGCAGGATTATTCCTGGTTGGTTACGGGATTTTCCGTTTTATCGTTGAATATGTTCGTGAGCCGGAAGTGGAGTCTTTCTTAGGCATCATGACACGTGGGCAAGCCCTTTCCTTACCGATGATTATTGGTGGTGGATTAATTATCGCATGGGCATACAATCGCTCTAAAAGTGCGGTTCATCAGTAAGGAGTTTTTTATGAAACAATATTTAGATCTTTGTCGACGCATTGTAAATGAAGGTGAGTGGGTTGCTAACGAGCGTACTGGCAAGCGTTGCCTTACTGTGATTAATGCTGATTTAGAATATGATGTTGCTAATAATCAATTCCCCTTAATTACGACACGTAAAAGCTATTGGAAAGCAGCGATTGCGGAGTTTTTAGGTTATATTCGTGGTTATGATAATGCGGCAGATTTCCGTAAGCTTGGCACCAAAACGTGGGATGCAAATGCCAATGAAAATGCAGCGTGGCTTGCCAATCCACATCGTAAAGGCACCGATGATATGGGCCGCGTTTATGGCGTACAAGGCAGAGCATGGCGTAAACCGAATGGCGAAACCATCGATCAACTTCGTAAAATTGTGAATAATTTAAGCCGAGGGATTGATGACCGCGGTGAAATTCTGACGTTCTTCAATCCAGGCGAATTTGATCTAGGCTGTTTGCGTCCTTGCATGCATACACATACTTTCTCTTTAGTAGGCGATACATTGCACTTAACGAGCTACCAACGCTCTTGTGATGTACCACTTGGCTTAAACTTCAATCAAATTCAGGTCTTTACTTTCCTTGCTTTGATGGCGCAAATTACTGGCAATAAACCGGGTAAGGCATATCATAAAATTGTAAATGCGCATATTTATGAAGACCAACTTGAGTTAATGCGTGATGTGCAATTAAAACGTGAACCATTCCCTTCACCACAATTAGAAATTAATCCTGATATTAAAACCCTTGAAGATCTTGAAACTTGGGTAACGATGGATGACTTCAAGGTGGTGGGCTATCAATCTCACGAACCGATCAAGTATCCTTTCTCAGTTTAGGCATTCAAAGTGCGGTCAGATTTAGACGAGAAATTTATGCAACACGCCCTGATGCTTGCCGATCATGCAGAAGCATTTGGCGAGATTCCTGTCGGGGCGGTGTTGGTAGATGATGAAGGTAATATTCTCGGTGAAGGCTGGAATTTATCTATCATTGAAAATGATCCGACCGCTCACGCTGAAATTGTCGCATTGCGTAATGCAGCACAAAATATTCAAAATTATCGTCTGCTCAATACCACACTCTATGTCACCCTTGAGCCTTGCACCATGTGTGCAGGTGCGATTTTGCATAGCCGTATTAAACGATTAGTCTTCGGTGCGTCAGATTATAAAACAGGGGCTGTAGGTTCTCGCTTTCACTTCTTTGATGATTATAAAATGAATCACACGTTAGAAATCACGTCTGGCGTGCTTGCAGAAAAGTGTGGTCAGAAATTGAGTGATTTTTTCAAAAAGAGACGAGAGCAGAAAAAGGAAGAGAAGCGGGAAAAAAATCTCCCGCTTGATGTTGAATCGCAATCTTAAACTTGCCAATCAATTTCAGTTAAACCATTTTGGTTTAAGTATTTGTTCGTTTTAGAAAAGTGATGACATCCTAGAAAACCACGATGTGCCGAAAGTGGAGAAGGGTGAGGAGCAGTTAAAACATAATGACAATTGCGATCAATAAATTGCCCTTTTTTCTGTGCATGGCTTCCCCAAAGTAAAAATACGACTTGTTCACGATGTTCATTAAGTGCTGCAATCACTTGATCTGTAAAAACTTCCCAACCAAATTTAGCGTGTGAATGTGCCATGCCGCGCTCTACAGTGAGCACGGTGTTAAGCAGTAGTACACCTTGCTCCGCCCATTTCACCAAATAGCCATGATTTGGCATTTGAAAGCCAGGAATGTCGTTAGCCAATTCTTTATACATATTCAGCAGAGAGGGCGGAATAGCGACTTCGGGTTTTACCGAAAAAGCTAAACCGTGTGCTTGATTTGGGCCATGGTAGGGATCCTGTCCTAAAATGACGACTTTCACCTCATCAAATGCCGTATATTTAAAGGCATTAAATACTTCATCTTGCGGTGGGTAAATGGTTTTTCCGGCTAGTCGCTCTTGATGAACTTGCTGTAGAATGTGTTTAAAGTAAGGTTTTTCTTTCTCTTGACCGATAACATCTGTCCAGGTTTTCATTCTGTATTTCCTTATTGGATAAGCTTGGAGACATTATAAATGAAATTTCTGAGAAAGGCTTTATTTGAGAATAATGTTAATATCTTGTTAAAAACATGGGCATGTTGAGTTCTTGTTACGACTAAAACTTTAATATAGATCAATTTTTAAAAATTAGTCATAAAAAAGAACCTGTTTTAGGTCAAAATTAATTGAATTCTTCAAATAGTTTGATAAAATTTGCACAGTTTAATAAATATACAACCGCCAAATTAGGAGGCACTTTATGATCAAAGGTATTCAAATTACTCAAGCAGCAAATGACAATCTTTTAAACTCATTCTGGTTATTAGACAGCGAAAAAAATGAAGCTCGTTGTTTATGTGCAAAAGCTGAATTCGCAGAAGACCAAGTAGTAGCAGTAAGCGAATTAGGCCAAATCGAATACCGTGAATTACCGGTAAACGTAGCACCAACTGTTAAAGTTGAAGGTGGTCAACACTTAAACGTAAACGTACTACGTCGTGAAACGTTAGAAGATGCAGTAAACAACCCGGATAAATACCCACAATTAACTATCCGTGTTTCTGGTTACGCAGTACGTTTCAACTCTTTAACACCAGAACAACAACGCGACGTTATTACTCGTACTTTCACTGAAAGCCTATAATTTCAGTTTGAATAAAAAAGAAACCCCGAAGTAATTCGGGGTTTTGTTTTATCTAAAAGGTTTGAAAATTTGACCGCACTTTTCCTTTTCATCCCTAGCGATTTCCGCGCTTTTCAGGTACAATCCGCCAGTTAAATTTAATGATTTTTGAGAAAACTAATCTATTTATGAAGAATATTCGCAACTTTTCTATTATTGCCCATATTGACCACGGTAAATCGACCCTTTCTGACCGATTAATTCAGACCTGTGGTGGACTTTCGGATCGTGAAATGGAAGCGCAAGTGTTGGATTCCATGGATCTTGAGCGCGAGCGTGGCATTACCATTAAAGCGCAAAGTGTAACCTTAAATTATCAAGCGAAAGACGGTGAAACATACCAATTAAACTTTATCGATACACCAGGACACGTGGACTTCTCTTATGAAGTGTCGCGTTCTCTTGCGGCTTGTGAAGGGGCATTGTTAGTTGTGGATGCAGGACAGGGCGTAGAAGCTCAAACCTTGGCAAACTGCTATACCGCCATTGAAATGGATTTAGAAGTCGTGCCTATTTTAAATAAAATCGACTTACCCGCAGCGGATCCTGAACGTGTTGCAGAAGAAATTGAAGATATCGTTGGTATTGATGCGATGGAAGCGGTACGTTGTTCGGCGAAAACCGGTGTGGGTATTGAAGATGTATTAGAAGAAATTGTTGCGAAAATTCCAGCGCCAGAAGGTGATCCTGATGCACCGTTACAAGCCTTGATTATTGACTCTTGGTTCGATAACTATTTAGGCGTGGTGTCATTAGTTCGTATTAAGAATGGTGTGTTGCGTAAAGGTGACAAAATCAAAGTAATGTCCACAGGACAAGCTTACAACGTCGACCGTTTAGGGATTTTCACGCCAAAACAAGTGGATACGACTGTATTAAATACCGGCGAAGTAGGTTGGGTTGTTTGTGCGATTAAAGATATTTTAGGGGCACCAGTAGGGGATACCTTAACGCATCAACACAATCCGGCAAGTCATGTATTGCCAGGCTTTAAGAAAGTAAAACCGCAGGTTTATGCTGGTTTATTCCCAGTTAGCTCTGACGATTATGAGGCTTTCCGTGATGCATTAGGTAAATTAAGCTTAAACGATGCATCGTTGTTCTATGAGCCAGAAAACTCAACGGCTTTAGGTTTTGGTTTCCGTTGTGGCTTCTTGGGGCTTTTACACATGGAGATTATTCAAGAGCGTTTAGAACGTGAATACGATCTTGATTTGATTACCACAGCACCAACTGTAATTTATGAAGTTGAAATGACCAATGGTGAAGTGGTTTATGTGGATAGTCCATCAAAACTACCACCATTAAATAATATTGCGGAAATTCGTGAGCCAATTGCAGAGTGTAATATGCTCGTGCCACAAGAATTCTTAGGAAATGTCATCACTCTTTGTGTGGAAAAACGTGGTGTACAAACCAATATGGTATATCACGGTAACCAAATTGCGTTAACCTATGAAATTCCAATGGGCGAAGTAGTCTTAGATTTCTTCGATCGCTTGAAATCAACATCGCGTGGTTATGCGTCTTTGGATTATGGTTTCAAACGTTTCCAAGCAGCAGACATGGTACGCGTGGATATCATGATCAACGGTGATCGTGTCGATGCGTTAGCGTTAATCGTTCATAAAGATAATGCACCTTATCGTGGTCGAGAATTGGTTGAAAAAATGCGTGAACTCATTCCACGTCAACAATTTGATATTGCGATCCAAGCCGCGATTGGCAACCACATTATTGCGCGTTCAACGGTAAAACAATTGCGTAAAAACGTATTAGCAAAATGTTATGGTGGTGATGTGAGCCGTAAGAAAAAACTCTTACAGAAACAGAAAGAAGGTAAAAAACGAATGAAATCTTTAGGTAACGTGGAAGTACCGCAAGAAGCGTTTTTAGCGATCTTACATGTTGGTAAAGATAAATAGGAAAGTAGAGCAATGTCGAATGTATTTTTTATTCTGTTGTTAGCCGTAGGCTTTGCTGGTTGGAAAGCGTTAGATTATTTCCAACTGCCTAACACATTCAGTATTTTATTGCTGATTTTAACCGCACTTTCCGGCATTTTATGGTGTTATCACCGCTTTGCCGTGATGCCAAGACGTCGTCGTCAAATCGCACGCGCAGAACAACGCTCAGGCAAAGCATTAACGGATGAAGAAAAAGCGAAAATTGAGCCTATTTCAGAAGGCTCAGAATTTATTTCTTCGCTTTTCCCTGTGTTATCCGTGGTATTCCTTGTGCGTTCATTTATTTTTGAGCCATTTCAAATTCCATCTGGATCAATGGAAGCGACCTTGCGCGTAGGGGATTTCCTCGTCGTGAACAAATATACTTATGGCATTAAAGATCCTATTTTCCAAAATACGATTATTGAAGGTAATAAACCAGAACGTGGTGATGTGATCGTGTTTAAAGCACCGGAGCAAGCGTTACTTCGTACAAGTTTAGGGGCAACACGAGCGGCTTATGCTGAAAATCTTGCGTTAACATCTAAAAACAATATGTCTGGTGTAGATTACATTAAACGTATTATAGGGAAAGGCGGTGACCGCATTATCCTTGATGTTGAAAAAAGTGCTTTAACACTGGTTTATGGCAAAGATGGCAAACCTTGCGAAGTAGATTGCCAAACTAAAGCGTTTGAATATAAACAAGAACCCACAAATCCAGCATTCCCAACGCAAGTGGAATATTTGGAAATCGGTGACGTGACACACAGTATTTTAGTGGAGCCAATGCGCCGTTATTCGGGGATTGAATTCTATCCACAAGAAGGCTTACCTACTGCTGAATGGATTGTGCCTGAAGGGCAATATTTTGTGATGGGGGATAACCGTGATCATAGTGATGACAGCCGTTTTTGGGGATTTGTACCAGAAAAAAATATCGTGGGTAAAGCCACTTATATTTGGATGAGTTTAGAAAAAGAACCAAATGAGTGGCCTACAGGCTTCCGTTTAGACCGTTTCTTTACAAAAATTAATTAATATGAATCATTTAGATCGTCTAGAACGAAAAATTGGTTATCAATTTTCCGATCTAAAAAATTTAAAATTGGCACTGACACACCGCAGTGCCTCCACTCAACATAATGAACGCCTAGAATTTCTAGGTGATTCGATTCTCAATTATGTCATCGCGGATGCGCTTTATCATCAATTCCCTCGTTGTAATGAAGGTGAACTTAGCAGAATGCGTGCCACATTAGTTCGTGAGCCAACCCTGGCGATGATTGCCCGCAATTTTGAGCTTGGGGATTATATGTCCTTAGGTTCTGGTGAATTGAAAAGTGGTGGCTTTCGTCGTGAATCGATTTTGGCGGATTGTGTTGAAGCAGTAATTGGCGCAATGGCATTAGATTCAAGCTTTGATAAAGCGGCAGATATTGTGCGTAGCTGGTATAAAACGTTACTCGCCGAAATTAAACCGGGTGATAACCAAAAAGATGCCAAAACGCGCTTGCAAGAGTATTTACAAGGTAAGCATTTTGCCTTACCAACCTATGAAGTAATAAAAATTGAAGGCGAAGCCCATTGCCAAACCTTCACCGTAGAATGTACAGTAAAAAATGTACCCAATATTGACCGCACTTTTATTGCGAAAGGTTCTAGCCGCCGTAAAGCAGAACAAGCGGCCGCAGAACAAATCTTAAAAACATTGGAAATTAAATGACCGAATTAAATCAAGAACAAGAGACCTATTGTGGCTTTATCGCTATAGTAGGTCGCCCAAATGTAGGGAAATCCACCCTGTTAAATAAAATTTTAGGACAAAAAATTTCGATTACATCTCGCAAGGCGCAAACTACACGTCATCGTATTGTGGGAATTAAAACGGAAGGTATCTACCAAGAAATTTACGTCGATACGCCGGGGCTTCATATTGAAGAAAAACGAGCGATTAACCGTTTAATGAACCGTGCAGCAAGCTCGGCAATCGGGGATGTAGATCTCATTATTTTCGTCGTGGATGGTACACATTGGAATGCCGATGATGAAATGGTGTTAAACAAATTACGTAATGCGAAAGCGCCTGTCGTACTCGCCATCAACAAAGTTGATAATATTAAGAATAAAGATGATTTATTGCCATTTATTACAGATTTAGGCAGTAAGTTTAATTTTGCTCACATTGTGCCGATTTCTGCACAACGTGGTAATAATGTCCATCAATTAGAGAAAATTGTTCGCCAATCATTACGTAAAGGCGTTCATCACTTCCCTGAAGATTATGTAACGGATCGTTCACAGCGTTTTATGGCGTCAGAAATTATTCGTGAAAAATTAATGCGTTTCACAGGGGAAGAGCTACCTTATTCGGTAACGGTTGAAATTGAACAATTTAAAGTAAATGAGCGTGGTACTTATGAAATCAATGGCTTGATTTTAGTTGAACGCGAAGGCCAAAAGAAAATGGTGATCGGTGCTCAAGGGCAAAAAATTAAAACCATTGGTATGGAAGCGCGCGCTGACATGGAACGCTTATTTGATAATAAAGTACACCTTGAACTTTGGGTAAAAGTGAAGTCCGGTTGGGCGGATGATGAACGTGCCTTAAGAAGTTTAGGTTATATGGATGAATAAAAAACTTGAGTAATACTCTATACCGTCCTATTATTAGAAACATATTTATGTTTTTTAATAAAAACAAGGAGATGGTAGATGAGTATCTATGCCTTAAAACCCAAATTTCAGAATTTACTTCGGCCTTTAGTTAGGCAATTAGCGGCAAAAGGCGTAACGGCAAATCAAGTTACGCTAATTGCCTGCTTACTTTCTATTTTACTCGGTGTGATTCTCGCACTATTTCCGACATTTTCTTCTCTTTTCTTCCTTATCCCTATTTGGTTGTTTTTGCGTATGGCGTTGAATGCCATTGATGGCATGCTAGCACGTGAATTTAATCAAAAAAGTCGATTAGGGGGGTATCTTAATGAAATTACTGATGTCGTCTCTGATGCAGCACTTTACCTTCCTTTTGCTTTTGTCGCGCCTTTTGATGGTATTCAAATCTCAAGTATTATTTGGCTTGCCGCGTTGAGTGAGTTATGTGGCATTTTAGGGCAAGTTCAAGGCAAAACGCGTCGTTATGATGGCCCAATGGGTAAAAGTGATCGTGCGTTCGTATTTGGTGTACTCGGTTTACTCTATGGGGTGAATGGTAGCTTGCATTCATTTTTCTGGTGGGTAGCCAATATCGTCATTATCTTGCTTATTGTGACTTGTATTAAGCGAGTAAAAAATGGTTTAGCCGAAGTGACGGAATAATAGGAGCAAATATGTTTGCGAGATTAATCGATTTTTTATTGTGTAGTTTTGCTTCTTTTATTACAGGCGTTCGACCTCAACCCGCAATTGCAGAACAATCTTCAGAAGGGCATCGTGTCTATTTTGCCAATCATAATAGTCATGGAGATTTTATCTTACTTTGGATTTCATTGCCTTATGAAGTGAGAAAACAAACTCGTCCTGTTGCAGGCAAAGATTATTGGACGAAAGGCGCAATTCGTCGCTTTTTAGCCTATAAAGTGTTCAATATGTTACTGATTGAACGTAATAGCCAAGATCCAAAAGCTGCCATACGACAAATGAGTGAAGCATTAGTCAATAACTCCCTGATTATTTTCCCTGAAGGAACTCGCAAGATGGATGATGATTTGCCGCTTCAACCATTTAAAAGCGGATTGTTTTATTTAGCAAAAGAAAATCCTGATTGTGAATTTGTGCCTGTTTGGATTAGTAATATGAATAATGTTTTACCAAAAGGCTTTATTTTACCGATACCATTGTTATGTGATCTTTATGTGGGCGAGCCATTAAAGATAGGGACAGATGAAACTAAAGAGGTGTTTCTGACACGTGCTCAATCGGCATTATTAAGTTTAAACGTCAGTGAAAAAGGCAAATCTTAGGAGCAAATGATGACAGAAATATGGCAACTCTTCGGTGGTTTATTTATCGCCTTAATTTTTGCTTCCTCAGTGGGATATATTTTAAAACGCAGATCGGGTGTAGATACACCGAATAGCGTTATTGATAACCTGAATGCACGCATCAATGCTTGGTGGGTGATGATTGGGATTATCTTTATTGCGAGTTTATTAGGCTTTTATGGCGTGATTGGGCTATTTTTGATTATTTCATTTATGGGATTGCGTGAGTTTCTTTCTCTATTGAATATTCGTCGAGGCGATCATCTTGCGCTAGCCGCTTGTTTTTATGTGATCTTACCATTGCAATATTTTTTAGTCGCCATTGATTGGTTTAGCATGTTCACAATTTTCATTCCCGTATATGGCTTCTTATTTTTACCTATTCTGTCGGCATTACTCGGCGATCCGGCGCATTTCTTAGATCGTTCAACGAAAATTCAGTGGGCATTGATGATTAGTGTATTCTGTATTTCACATATCCCCGCTTTATTGGCTCTTGATATCTTAGGTTATGAAGGAAAAAATCTTTTATTAATGATCTTCTTAATCTTGGTAGTACAGTCAAGTGATGTGTTGCAATACGTTTGGGGTAAACTTTTTGGTAAGCATAAAATTGCACCAACCTTATCGCCATCTAAAACGGTAGAAGGTTTTGTTGGTGGGGTATTAAGCGCAAGTTTATTAGGGATGTTGCTTCATTGGCTGACACCATTTAATGCATGGCAAGCCTTTTTAATGAGTCTGTTAATTTGCTTAATGGGATTCTTAGGGGGGCTCGTGATGTCAGCCATGAAACGCAGTATGGGCGTGAAAGATTGGGGTAATATGATCAGTGGCCATGGTGGTATTTTAGACCGTATGGATTCGCTTTGTTTCTCCGCACCAATTTTCTTCCATATGGTGCGCTATTTCTGGGCATAGTTATAAATCATGAAATAAAAAAAGAGCGGTTAATTAACCGCTCTTTTTTTATTATTGACGATAGGTTTCTAAGAAACGAGCCAATTTGCCAATGGCTTCTTCTAATTGACCGGTATAAGGAAGTGTTACCACACGGAAGTGATCCGGTGAATGCCAGTTAAAGCCTTTACCATGAACAAGAAGCACTTTCTCTTTACGTAATAAATCGAGCACAAATTTTTCATCACTATGAATGTTGAATTTTTGGATATCGAGTTTCGGGAACATATACATTGCCCCCATTGGTTTTACGCAACTAATACCCGGGATTTGAGTAATTAAATCATAGGCTTTATTGCGTTGTTCCAGTAAACGACCACCCGGTTGAACAAATTCATTAATACTTTGATAGCCACCTAATGCGGTTTGAATGGCGTGTTGCATTGGTACATTTGCGCATAAACGCATAGACGCCAGCATATCCAAGCCTTCAATATAGCCTTTAGCATGTTGTTTTGGCCCATTTAAAATCATCCAACCTTGACGGAAGCCCGCAACACGATACGCTTTTGATAAGCCATTGAATGTAATGGTTAATACATCTGGTGCAAGGGCAGCAATATGATGGTGGATAGCACCATCGTAGAGAATTTTGTCATAAATTTCATCAGCAAAAATAATCAGATTATTTTCACGTGCAACTTGGATAATTTCTTCGAGTAACTCTTTGCTATAAACCGCACCTGTCGGGTTGTTCGGGTTGATCACGACGATAGCTTTGGTTTTGGCATTGACTTTCGCGCGAATATCATCAATAGCAGGGAACCAACCCGCTTCTTCATCACATAAATAATGTACTGCATTTCCGCCCGCTAATGTCACAGCCGCTGTCCATAATGGATAGTCTGGCATTGGAACTAAGACTTCATCACCATCATTGAGAAGAGCTTGCATGGACATGGTAATCAATTCAGATACACCATTCCCGATGTATACATCGTTTACTGTCGCATCATGAATACCTTTAGATTGATAGTATTGCACGATAGCTTTACGTGCCGAATATAACCCTTTGGAATCACAATAACCTTGTGCAGATGGTAGGTTGCGGATAACATCAACTAAAATTTCATCAGGCGCTTCAAAACCAAATGGGGCAGGGTTGCCGATATTAAGTTTTAAGATTTTGTTGCCTTCTTCTTCTAGGCGTAAAGCTTCTTTGTGAACCGGTCCACGAATATCGTAGCAAACGTGTTCTAATTTGTCTGATTTAGGAAAAGATCTCATTAGTAACATCCTATGATAATTAGATTTTCATTCAAAAATTACGTCTAATTTACGCTTAAATTCTTATCTTGAAAAGATTTAATAAAAAAATTTTTTGAATGTATTAAAGTGCGGTAGAATATGGGCTAATTTTTTGTGTGTTTTATTATTTTTCATGGGCCCTTTAGAACAAGCTAAATCTGAGCTAATTCGCCAGTTTGAAACCTTGGTGACAACTGATCAGCAACCCGCTATTGCACGTCTTCAGACGAAGATGAAATTGGGTGTTGATCTTTTGGCATGGATGAAGGGGCAACTTGTTTATCCACAATTTTATTTACGTTTTCGTGATGAAGCTAAAACCGTCGCAGCGGTGGGGAAAGTGCGGTCATTTTCAGATGTGAATTTGGCACAGCAATTTATTCAAGAGTACGATTTCCCGTTAGTGGGCGGTTTACAGTTTCAAGGTGAAAGCCAGTTTATTTTGCCTCAAGTTTTAATTGAACAACAACATGGTGAGACAGTAGTTTCTGTGTTTGTTGAAACAAATGAGCTTGATTCAGCAAAAGCGGTGTTGAATTCATTCGAAAAAACAACCGCACTTTTACCACTTAATCAATTAACCATCGAAAGCATGGTGCCAAAAGCAAACCAAGAAACGTGGTGTGACTGGGTCAATCAAGCACTCGCTCGTATTCGACAAGGGGAATTAACCAAGCTTGTTTTGGCAAATGAAACCGTGTTTGGTCTTCATAGTAAGTTAAACGGAAAAGATTTTCTTGCAGCAAGCCAAGCCAAAAATAGTGGTTGTTACCATTTTTTATGGGCAGATAATGCTGAACACTGTTTTGTAGGTTCGACGCCTGAACGCTTATTTGCACGAGATGATCGTCAGTTATTTACGGAGGCGCTTGCGGGTACTGCACCTGTTAGTGATAATCCGAGTGAAAATGATGAACGTGCGAATTGGCTGTTAAATGATGAAAAAAACCTCAATGAAAACTGGTTGGTGGTTGAAGATATTTCACAAAATATCAGTCACTTAGTGGAACAAATTACCGTTGATGATGTCGCATTAAAGTCATTACGCAAAGTGCAGCATTTGATTCGAAAAATGCACGCAAAATTGACCGCACTTTGTACGGATGCCGATTTACTGAAGGCAATTCATCCAACGGCAGCGGTATCAGGTTTACCACAGCAACAAGCGAAGAAAGCTTTAGCTGAAATAGAAACCTTTGATCGTCGTTGGTATGCCGGAACATTAGGCGTGATGAGCCAAAATCTCTCAGAATTTTGTGTTACTATTCGTTCGGCTTTTATTGAAGAAAACCAAGTGCGTGTATTTGCTGGTGCCGGTATTGTGGAAGGCTCACAACCCCTAGAAGAGTGGTTAGAAATTGAACGTAAAGCGGCAGGGCTGATTTCCCTGTTTGCAGAGAATAACGGAGAATAAGAAGAATGTCTGTAAGCGTATTTAATCGTTGTTGGTCAAAGGTGATCTTAGAAACCTTGGTTCGCCAAGGCGTGAGTCACTTTTGTATTGCGCCTGGTTCACGCTCAACACCTTTAACGCTAGAAGCTGTGCGTTTACAAAATGCTTCTCGTGCAACGTGCCATAGTCACTTTGATGAACGTGGTTTAGGCTTTTTTGCGTTAGGGATTGCAAAATCTACTCAAGCACCTGTTGCCGTGATTGTCACCTCGGGCACCGCAGCAGCAAATTTATATCCAGCAATTATCGAAGCTCGTCAAACAGGCGTGAATTTAATTATTCTTACCGCTGATCGCCCACCTGAATTATGGGAATGTGGGGCGAATCAAGCTATCGTGCAACAAAATATGTTTGCCGATTACCCTGTGGCAAGTGTCAATCTACCGAAACCTCAAGCCGATTATGCGGCAAAATGGTTAATTTCTACGTTGGAACAAGCGTGCTATAAACAAAAACAACAACCAGGTGTGGTACATATCAATGTGCCTTTTGCAGAGCCACTTTATAATGCCCAAGAGCAAGAAATTGACGGTCATCCATGGTTAATGCCAATTCAACGTTGGTTAAGTCAGCCTAAAAATTGGGTTGATCATCAACCATTGCAACAAGAAGTGTTGATGCATGAGAATTGGGATAGCTGGCGTACAAAACGTGGTGTGATTGTGGCAGGGCAATTAACGCCTGAACAAGCAATGGGTATTAACTCATGGGCAAATACCATGGGATGGATTTTGCTGACGGATATTCAATCCGGTGTTGAACCGCTCATGCCTTATGCGGATATTTGGCTAGCAAACCAAACCGTAAAGCAAAAATTACTTCAAGCTGATATCGTGATTCAATTTGGCTCTCGTTTTATCAGTAAACGTATTAACCAATTCTTAGCGGAATTCCAAGGCGAATTTTGGGTGGTGGAGCAAAGTCAAAATGCAGTTGATCCAAATCACCATACGCAAACTCGTTTTAACGCCAAAGCACATCATTGGTTACGTGCACATCCGCCATTGCGTCAAAAACCTTGGTTACTCGAGCCACTTGCGCTTTCAAAATTCTGTGCAACCTTTATCGAACAACAAGTTGGTGGCAATCTTAATGAAGCCTCATTAGCCCATCATATTGAACGAGTTTTACCTTACAACGGTATTTTGTTCTTAGGAAACAGTCTTTTTGTCCGTTTGGTTGATGCTTTAACCAAATTGCCTGAAGGGTATCCGATTTATACCAACCGTGGTGCAAGCGGAATTGATGGCTTATTAGCAACGGCTGCAGGTATCGGTATCGGTGCAGATCAACCTGTGGTAGCCATGATTGGTGATACGTCTACACTTTATGATTTGAACTCTTTAGCCTTATTTAAGAATGTCACTCAACCGACTATTATTTTTGTGATTAATAATAATGGCGGTGCAATCTTTGATATGTTGCCGGTGGATGAAGAGGTAAAAGAGCAGTTCTATCGCTTGCCACATAATGGCGATTTCTCTCAAGTTGCGGCAATGTTTGGTTTAAAATATGCTTTACCTTACACTTGGGCAGATTTAAGCTCCGTGTTAAAACAAGCTTATACTCGCCGTCGTGCGACATTAATTGAAATCAAAACAAACCCAAGTGATGGCAGCGCAACCTATAAGCGCTTGATTGAACAAATCAGCCATGCGGTGATTGGTGAATAATTTTTTCCCCTCTTAATATAGAGGGGATTTCTTTATATGGCATTATTATGATGAATCTTGTTTTTCTCCATGGCTTATTAGGTACGAAATCAGATTGGCAAAAAGTCATCGAAAATTTACCGCACTTTCGTTGTCTCTCTCTCGATTTACCCTTTCATGGAGAGAATAAAGCTGTAGCGGTTGAAGATTTTGAGCAAACGGCTCAATTTCTTGAAAGCCAAATACAAAGCCTCATAAAAGATGAACCTTATATCCTTATCGGTTACTCACTTGGTGGGCGAATTGCACAATATTATGCATTGCAGGCTCAAGTGCAAAGAGGCAATTTACAAGCAGTGATTTTAGAAGGGGCGAATTTAGGTTTGCAGTCAGAGCAAGAAAAACAAAGCCGTTTAGTCAATGACAACATGTGGGCGGAGCGTTTTTTCCATGAAAACCCTGAAACCGTGTTAGAAGATTGGTATCAACAACCTGTCTTTTCTCATTTAAATGAACCGCAACGCAAAGCATTAATTGAAAAGCGAAAAGCCAATTGTGGAGCAAATATTGGTCATATGTTATTAGCCACTAGTCTTGCCAAACAGCCTGATTTCAGAGAGAAAGTGCGGTCAAGTTTGCTGCCATTTTTTTATTTTTGTGGTGAACGAGATCAGAAGTTTCGTCAAATGGCAGAGGATAATCAACTTCATTTAACGATTATTCCTAATGCTGGTCATAATGCACATTTAGAAAATCCGACATATTTTGCTGAAAAAATAGAAAATATCGTATTAAAAATTGCTCAACCTTAAGAGAAATGCTAGGATTTAGCCCTTTCATTTTATTTGACTCTTAAGGAAGCAAAATGTCCTCACAACTTCGTAATGATCCACTTAAGGTTGCTTTAGCATCTATGGTGGGTACCGCAATTGAATTCTTCGATTATTATATCTATGCCGCTGCGGCAGTATTAGTTTTTAACACGCAATTCTTCCATAGTGGCGATCCGCTTTCAGATGATTTACTTTCTCTTTCTACGTTGGCCTTAGCGTTCTTTGCTCGTCCAATTGGCTCCGCTTTATTTGGGCACTTTGGTGACAAGATTGGTCGTAAGAAAACCTTGGTCGCCTCTTTGGTTTTAATGGGCGGATCTACGGTCGTTATCGGCTTGTTGCCGACTTATTCTCAAATTGGTATTTGGGCTCCGATTTTGTTATGTATTTGCCGAGTCGGTCAGGGTATTGGTCTTGGTGGTGAATGGGGTGGTGCTGCTTTAGTGGCAACAGAAAATGCGCCAGAAGGAAAACGTGCTTGGTATGGTACATTCCCTCAATTAGGTGCGCCAATTGGTTTATTTGTGGCTAATGCAACCTTCTTCTTAGTGAGCTATTTCTGGGGGCAGCAAGCTCTTGTTGAGTGGGCATGGCGTATTCCGTTTATCTCTTCTTTAGCCTTAGTTTTAGTTGGGTTATATGTTCGTTTAACCCTACATGAAAGCCATGTTTTCATTGAAGCGGAAGAAAAAGGGAAAAAATTAAAAGCACCAGTGAGTGTGGTATTCACTAAACACTTTAAACCGATGGTGATTGGTACCTTTATTATGGTGGCGACTTATTCCTTGTTCTATATTATGACTGCCTTTGCTCAAGCGTATTCTCGTACACCGGCAACCCTTTCAGAAGCGGGCTATCCTATGGGATTAGGCATTCCTGCCAATACCTTCACGGGATTACTTTTAATGAGTGCGATCGTTTTTGCGATTTTTATTAGTATTTCAGGTCTTTATGCAGATAAAATCGGTCGTCGCAAATGGTTAATTTGGACAACAGTCAGCATTTTAATTTTTGCATTATGTATGCCATTATTCCTTGGAAACGGTACACCAGCTTCTGTATTTGCTTTCTTAGTAATTGGTATGGCATTAATGGGCATGACATTTGGCCCAATGGCGGCGTTATTACCTGAATTATTCCCAACAGAAGTACGTTATTCTGGTGCCTCTTTAGCCTACAATATTGCATCCATTATCGGGGCAACCATTGCGGCAATGATTTCATTAAAAATCAATGCGCTTTATGGATTAATGGGCGTGGGGATTTATTTAGCCATTAATGCATTCTTAACTTTGTTAGCATTATTAGCCTCAAAAGAAACAAAAAACGTCGATTTAACGCAAATCTAGTGATAAATTGATAATGAAAAAGCTGATGTAAATTACATCAGCTTTTTTATTTGTTGAAAGGAAGCAGTAAAAAAGAGCGTATTGCTACGCACTCAGATTATAAAAGTGCGGTTAAAAAACAGTGTGTTTTTAACATCAGATATGAAAAGAATTAATCTTCACCCCATACTTCTTTAGCAATTTCTTCAACATAACGGACTTTTGCCCATTGCTGTGCTTCCGTCATAATATTTCCTTCTTCAGTTGACGCAAAACCACATTGTGGGCTTAAGCAAAGCTGTTCAAGTGGAACATATTGCGTCGCTTCTTTAATACGAGCTTTAATAGCCGCTTTATCTTCTAATTCAGGGAATTTTGAACTGATTAAGCCTAATACAACACGGCCTTTGTGTGGATTATTGGCAAAGTGTTTTAATGGTTCAAACCCACCAGAACGTTCATCATCATATTCTAGGAAGTAGCCATCGTATTGGGTTTGGCCAAATAACGCATCCGCAATAGGATCGTATGCACCAGTTAATAAATAAGTTGAACGGAAGTTGCCACGGCAAACGTGCGTGGTGATAACCATATCTGCTGGTTTAGCGGCTAATACAACTTGAATATTTTCAAGCGCCTGTGCTTTATCTGCTTCAAATTCTGGTTTTAGGTGATTGTTACAGAGTGAACCCCAATACACGTCATCAAATTGTAAATAACGGCAACCTGCATCATAGAAGGCTTTGATCGCATCTTTATAAGCTTGTTGAACATCTTTGGCAAATTCTGCTCGTGTCGCATAAACGCCTGTATCCCATTGGATTGGATACATTAATTGGTTTGGACTCGGGATGGTATATTTTACAACGCCACGATCCCCAACGATGTCTTTTAATTTTTTGAAATGTTCGATAAATGGATGATTTGGATTCCAAGATACTTTACCGCAGCAGCGAGTATTGTAAGGTTTGGTTTCCACACCATTAAATTTATAACCATGTTCAGGGTGATAACCTTCGATGCCATTTAGGTTTTCTAAGAAATCAATATGCCAAAATGCACGGCGATATTCCCCATCCGTGATGACTTGAATACCTGCATCTAACTGAGCTTGTACCAATTTAGCAATTTCTTGATCTTCAACTTCCGTTAATTGTTCACGAGAAATTTCGCCTGCTGCAAATTTTGCACGAGCTTCTTTTAAAGGTTGAGAACGTAAGTATGAGCCCACAGTATCAGCGTGGAAGGGGAGTGTTTTTGATGTCATGTTTATATCCTTCTTTTAATTTTAGTATGATGATTTTAACGTAAGGATATTTCATGATCAAAGTAATGATTTTTTCATTCATGATGAAAATAATTAATGCAGAGAAAGATTAGCTTTCAGCAATTCCCATCGCACAAACGGCTGCAGAACTCCATGCCCATTGGAAGTTGTAGCCACCTAACCAGCCGACAACATCTAGCACTTCACCGATAAAATAGAGACCTTTAATCTTTGAAGCCTCCATGGTTTTAGATGAGATCTCATGAGTATCAACACCACCCATCGTGACTTCAGCCGTTCGGTAGCCCTCAGTGCCATTAGGAATAAATTTCCAGTTGTGGATTAAATTCTCTAAATTTTCTAACCGCACTTTACTTAAGTTCGCAATCACTTCATCTTGAATCAAGCCTTGTTCTAACCAAAGTTCAACTAATTTTTTCGGTAATAAGCGACTTAATACGGTTTTTAACTGCAATTTTTGCGAAGATTGACGCATTTTATCCAGGTGATGACGAATGCTGTTATAGGGCAATAAATCTAAATGAATACTTTCACCCGGTTGCCAATAATTGGAGATCTGTAAAATAGCAGGGCCTGATAAACCACGATGGGTGAATAGCATTTGGTGAGTAAAGGTTTTGTTTTGATTTGTCGCCGCCACATCTAATGAAATACCTGAGAGTGCCGCGTAGAATTTGTCACTTTCTCGCCATGTGAATGGCACAAGGCTTGCACGCGGAGAAATCACATTTAATCCAAATTGTTCTGCAATTTGATAGCCAAAAGGCGAAGCGCCTAAGCCAGGCATGGAGAGCCCACCCGTGGCAATAATCAAATTCTGGCATTGCCAGTCCACCGCATTTACCTTTAATTTGAACCGAACTTTAGGGTTGTTTTCAACGGCTTCAACATCACTCACTTCGCTGCGTAGTTGAATGCTAACACCGTATTTGTCACATTCCGTTCCGAGCATCTTCACAATGTCTTCTGCACCGTTATCACAAAATAACTGACCTAATTCTTTTTCGTGGTAAGGAATGCCGTATTCGGCGACTAAAGCAATGAAGTCCCATTGTGTATAACGTTTTAAGGCAGATTTGACGAAGTGTTTGTTTTGGCTGATATAACGGCCAGATGTGATTTCCATATTGGTAAAATTACAGAATCCGCCGCCAGACATTAAAATTTTTCGACCAATTTTTTTACCGTTATCAAAAATCGTGGCTTGTTTTCCCAGTTTGCCTAACTGTGCGGCACAAAATAAGCCGGCAGCACCGGCTCCAATAATGATATTTTCTGAATAGCGACTCATAATTTATTGTGATACTTGCCCTTTTTCAAAATAGTCTATCATTTTGATTCGTTGGATGACAGTTCGGCGATCTACGGCAGCATTACCTGAATCTAATAATTGCTGCCAATAAGCTTTGGCTTTTTCAGCTTCATGATTTTTAAAGGCTTCAGTCGCCAATAATGTTATCACTGATATTTCATGTTTATCTTGTTTTAACGCCTCATCCATTATTTGCTGGATTTGTGGTGTGATATTTTGACCTGCTTGATAATAAAGTGCGGTTGCTTTTAGGCCTAAAATCGCGGGTGTTGTGCCTGAAATTTTTTCTGCATTGCTATAAGCGATGAGCGCATGATCAAATTCATCATTTTGCATATAGGCATCACCTAGCTGAGCCCAAAGCTCAGGGTTATTTACATCTTCTCGAATTTTATTTTGAATTTTGAGCACCATATCTTCTTTTTGGTGCACCATTGATGTATCTGCTTTTTTATTGGCAAGCTCAAGCATCTCTTTTTCGCCTTGCTGAACCCGCTCAAAACGATCAAGGGAGAAGTAATAACTTAAAGGAAGAACTAATAAAATAGCAAAGACCCAAATGGCGGATTTTGTTTCAAATTTGACCGCACTTTTTTCTTCTTTAGGGGCTGTATAAGGTTGATTTTCGAGTTGTGTTGGCTCGCCTTCTGATTTTTTGGTGGAAAACAAAATCAATGCAAAAGCCCCAATTAATAGCAAAATAGGCAATAGCCAGAGTAGTGCGGTATTCCATTGGAAAGGTGGTTTATAGTTCACGAAATTACCGAAACGTGCTGTCATCGTGTCGATAATTTGCTGATTCGATTTTCCTTCATCCACCATTTTATAGACTTCAATGCGTAAGTCATAAGCAATCGGCGAATTGGATTCAACTAAATTCTGATTCTGACATTGTGGGCAACGTAAGGATTTCGCCAGTTCAACAGCACGAGTACGATCGGCTTGGTTTTTAAACGCATAGGTATCGACCATTTCTGCGTGAGCAAAAAGGGCAAACGTCAGTAAAAGTGCGGTCAGAAATCGGGTTAATTTTTTCATTTTACTTTTTAGTTAATTCATCAAGTTTTGGTTTGATCTCAGTGAGCCATGTTTCGCGATCCATATAGCCAGAATGACGATAACGGATCATGCCGTGCTCATCGACAACATAGGTTTCTGGGGCTCCATCTACGCCCAATTGCATTGCAAATTCACCACGGCTATCGTCAATAGTGAGTATGAACGGATTGCCCATACGTTCGAGCATCGCAATGCCGTTTTGAGGTTTGTCACGATAGTCGATTCCCACAATGGGTACGTCTTTTGATATTTCCATCAAAAGAGGGTGCTCCTGTTGGCAATAGCCACACCAACTTCCCCACACATTAAGTAGGAAAGGTTTCTTTGGAAAATCTCTCGGGCTGACAATTTGACTTGGTTCAAGCAAATTCGCTTGGTAGAATTCCGGCACGGGCTTATTAATGAGTGCAGAGGCAATTTGTTTTGGATCTTTGTGTAAGCCAACAAAAAGTAGTAAGCAAATGCTCAATAACAAAATCAGCGGTAAAAACAAAATAAACTTTTTATTCATCACGTTTTCTCTTTAAATTGATGGCTGAACATAATGCGCCAAGTGCCATTAAAATGCCTCCGAGCCATAACCAGCGAATAAGTGGTTTGTAATGCAAGCGGAATGTGAATTCACCTTTGCCTAAGTTATCGCCCATTACAATATATAAATCGCCCCAAAAACCTGCATCTAAGCCCACTTCACTCATGGTCATAGTTCGAACATCATAATAACGGCGCTCCGGTATAATTTCAGCGTAAGGTTTGCCTTGTTTTGACACACTAAAGAACGCGACTTCGGCGGTAAAGTTTGGTCCAATTTCATTGGAAAAACGATCGTAGTGGAATTCAAATTGGCCTAATTGTTGGCTTTGTTGTGGTGCGAATCTAACACCTAATTCACTACCAAAGTAACTACTCATCACGGCTCCCATTGTGGCAATCGCCACGCCGCAGTGTGCAAGAATCATTCCAAAATAGGCAAGTCTTACTTTTGCCCAATTTTGCCATAAGGTGACGAATAATACCCAAATAGCGAGGGTGAGTAATACATAAGCAAAGAAATGGAAATGTAACGCACTGTCATTTTGCAGCGCGTTCCAAATCATGCCATAAGCAATCACTGCAGCGGGAATAAGTAATAACAGACGTTTGAAAAAGCGTTTTTTGTCTGATTTAAACCAGTTTAAACAAAGCGTGCCCGCCATAGCAAAAAGTACTAACGTGAGCAAGGGCAAGAAAATACTATTAAAGTAAGGGGCTCCCACAGAAATACTTCCCCAATTCATGGCTTGGAATAGCATTGGATAGAAGGTACCTAAGAAGGTACTGACGGTGGCAACAGTCAATACGATGTTTAAACCTAAAATAGCCCCAGTTTTAGAAATGAGTGGAAATTTGATCGCACTTTCATTGGTATTTGTGCGTAGGGCAAATAAGCTCAGAGAACCAACAGTTAGTAAGAAGAAAATAAGCAATAATACGTAACCGCGAGAACTATCCAAGGCAAAAGCGTGAACTGATGTTAATGCACCTGAGCGAACAATAAATGTGCCTAATACACTAAATGCAAAAGCGAGCAGGGAAAAGAGTGTTGTCCAATAGCTGAAAACACCTTGTTTTTCAGTTACCATTAAGCTGTGTAAAAGTGCAAGTCCTAATAACCATGGCATAAGTGAGGCGTTTTCTACTGGGTCCCAGAACCACCAGCCTCCCCAGCCTAATTCATAATATGCCCACCATGCACCGAGTACGATCCCTAACGTTAAGAATAACCAAGAAACGAGAACCCAGGCTCGCATCGCACGCGCGATTGCTTGTGCAGAACGATTAAAGATTAAGGCAGAAATGGACATGGCAAAGTTAACGGCAAAGCCCACATAGCCGACATATAAAAGCGGTGGATGGAAAATTAAACCAATATCTTGCAGCATTGGGTTGAGATCTCGCCCTTCCGCAGGGGCAGGAAACGCACGTCCAAATGGATTGGAGTAAAACAAAATAAAAATAGCAAACCCAAGACAAATTAAGCCGAGTAAAGAAAGGGTTTGTGCAGAAAAAGTGCGGTCATTTTTGCGAGAGAAAAAGGCAAAAGCCACTAACCAAAGACTTAATGTGAAAAGCCAAAATAAAATGGAGCCTTCATGTCCGCCCCATGTGGCTGCGACTTTAAAAAATGTCGGTAGTTGAGAATTGGAGTGCGTTGCCACATATTCCAACGTGAAGTCATCTGTTGCAAAAGAGTAGGCAAGAATACCGATTGAAACGCTCGTAAAAATACCGAAGCAATAACTTAATCCCCAAGCCGTGTTGGTGAGAGAGGGTTTATTTCGCCAAATGCCAATTTGTGGCACGATAGAAAGTAAGAGTGCAGCAGTAGTGGCGAAGAGTAGTGATAGAAATCCGAATTCGGGGAGCATAGTATTCTTCAGTATTAATGGTTGTATTTGACAAAATAAGGTTAATTTTAAGCATGAAAAACATACGTAAAATTAACCGCACTTTAGTCTTTTAAATAAACAAAAGGCGTATTGTATACGCCTTTTGATTAAATAAGAAGTTTATCCTTACGCAACGGTAAGTTGTCCTGCATACAAGATGAAGTAACGTAAGCAGAGAACCCCGATTAAGTCGAAGATTGACACAAGGATAATAAAGTTCTTGTTGTATTTTAAGTTGTCTTTTACGGCAAGGTTGGCAAGTAGTGGAATTAAGATACCAATTAAGAATACCCCAATCCAGAAGACTGCACCCCAGAAGCCAGATAATGCATTCTGTAAGGCAACCACTTTTTGGCCACCACCAAAATAAAGACCCACGAAGAAACAAACTAATAAACCAAGCTCAGTTACCATGATTGGCACTTCAAATTTATGAATGAAGTGAGATTCATGGCTATCACCTTTTAATTTACCTGCAATGAGGATAAATAAGAAGGTTGCAGCGATACCTGAAGAGGTACCAGAAGCCAAGAATAACGCTGGTAGAACAGGGTTATTTAACATTGGGTAACTGATCAATGCTGAAAGTAAGAAACCGGTATAAGCCCCTAGCACAGCAGCTAAGATGAAGAGAATAACTTCTACAGGACCAGTTAAACGTTCTAATACATTGATAATTTTACCGACAAAACTAAGTTTTGGCATAAAACGTTGGATCAGTGCCATGATATCTTCTTTGAAGATAACCGCACACCAACATACCAAGAACAGCATATAAACTTGGAATAACATTACCCCCATAGACATTACAGAGTTGAATTGATAGTTAAACATCAATTTCCAGAATGTCCAAGGACGTGCCAAGTGGAAAATTAACAGGGTTAAACCAATTAATGTTGGCACAGAACCTAAAACGGCGGCCGCTCGGATAATCCAGTTTTTGCTAGGATTTTCTAATTTGTGACTACGTTTATAAGCAATCGCTAATTGTACCGCACCGGAAGAAATACCAAGTAAGAACAAATAGATAGCGATTGTTGAATCCCACACCAAATTAGGTGTGTGAAACGGAACAGGATAATCTAATGTCATCTTCTTGGCTCCCCGTGTTGGAATGGAATATGGTAAAGATTTGGTTGAGTACCTAATTCCACTTTAGTGCGATAAACCGGATTTTCTTTCACTTTGCGGGAAACTGCACTGCTTGGATCATTCATATCGCCAAAGGTTAATGCTTTGGTTGGACAAGCTTCTACACAAGCAGGTTGTTTGCCTGCTGCTAAGTTTGTATCGCGACAGAAGTTACATTTATCCGCAGTACGGTGTACCGGGTGAATGAAACGTACGCGGTAAGGACAAACTGCAACACAGTATTGGCAACCTACACAAAGATCTTTATGCACATCTACGATACCTGTTTCAGGATCAATAAATGATGCACCGGTTGGACAAACTGCCACACAAGGGGCGTTTGTACAGTGTTGGCAAGATTGACGGAAAAACTCGTATTCTTGATTTGGGAATTCACCGTAAGGTTCACTACGGAGAATTTCCAAACGTGAAACGCCTTCAGGAACGTGGTTTGTTTCACGACAAGCATCCATACAAGCGGTACAGCCGATACAAGCTGTTTCGTCGTGTACCATTGCATAGCGTTTCGGTTTATCCGCCTTTTCCTCTTTCGCTAAAGAGGTAACTGATGTCCCCGTCATAAGGATTAATGCCCCCATGCCGGAAACAAAGTTTCGGCGTGAACAAGCTGTCATTATTTATCCTTTTGTTCGGTTGATTGCGTTTGTGATTGTGCGTCTTTTGCCGCTTTGCGTTTTTGTTGTTCGCCGTGGCAATCTACACAAAGTTTCACACGATTTTTCGGTTGAATACCTTTCATCGCATCATCTTTCGGGTGTAATGTGTGGCAGCTTGCACAAGGCAATTTCATTGCGTGAACATCGT
Organism: Parahaemophilus parainfluenzae; assembly: GCF_001055095.1. GTDB lineage: Bacteria > Pseudomonadota > Gammaproteobacteria > Enterobacterales > Pasteurellaceae > Haemophilus_D > Haemophilus_D parainfluenzae_Z. The sequence continues at coordinate 78,026 of NZ_JVHG01000015.1, read as the reverse complement.
GCGCCCAAAGTTTTTCACGAAGTTTTGCAGGTTGGTGACAAGCAAAACAAACTTGGTTTTGTTCTTGTGCGGTATACATTGGTTTTTTATCACCAAAGATATCGCCATCAAAACGCATCACATCTTTTGCACCACGACGGTGATCTTCCGAAATATTACCGTGACAGTTTACACAGTTAATCGGTTTACCTGTGTTAGGGCTTTTTTGATTTAAGTGTGCGCCGTGGAATTTACCAAAGTGTAATTCACCACCAGATTGATCTAAAGTTTGGTTTTTATCAACTTGGTCAAATTTGTGACATTTCGCACAATATTGGTTTGGGTCACGTTGGTTATCCAATTGTGGCTCATAAGTGAGTTGAGAGGCAGGTGTTTTTGCCATCTCTTCCGCACTTGCAGCCATTGGCATTGCCGCAAGCATTGCAAGCAATGCGAGGGATTTTGCCGATTTGCTGATTAAAGAAGTTAAATTCATTCTGATTACCTCAAATATATGGTTAAAAATGACCGCACTTCGACACTTTAGTTACAAAGTGCGGTTCTTTTTTTATTGTTTTGTTGCGGTATCTTCAGCTAATTTGCCATTGGCTTTCGCTTCTTTTACCCATTGAGGTACAACAGTTTCTAAGAATTCTTTTTTCGCTTGACGTTCTTTCTCGATATCAATACCCATTACTTTCCATGCTTTATCAGCTGTAGAAATATCTGGTACTTCAACCGGAGTTTTCACGCCATGTTTAGTTAAGATTGCTGCAAGTTTAGCACGTGCATCTGCTGCTTTGTCGATACCAGAACCTAATACGCGAAGCATTACATCAGGTGCGTGCATGTGACCACCGTGACTTGCTGCTGCGTAGTCCCAACGCCATTGAGCGTGACGGATATCCATTAAAGCAGGTTCCATTTCTTCTTTAGTTGCACCAGCATCCCATGCTGCTTTCGCTTCAAAGTGAGCACGAACAACTTGATCTTCTAAACGACCCATTACATCTTTCACTTCTTTTTTACGTGAAGCAACGATGTCTTTAAGTTTTTCTTTGCTTTGATCGTGACAGTTTGCACATGTGGTATCAAATGCATCGAATGGGTTTTGGATTTGGTGGTCGGTGTAAACTTTACCGTCTTTACCTTGTACTTTAGGCATGTGACAGTCGATACAAGTTACGCCGTTTTTACCGTGCATACCTAAAGACCAAATTTCAAAGTCAGGGTGTTGCGCTTTTAACATTGGTGCTTTAGAAAGCGAGTGAGTCCAGTCACTGAAGCCGATATCATCGTAGTATTTTTCGATGTCATCAACAGTTTGACCGTTGTTCCACGGGAAGGTTACTTGTTTTAAGTCGCCTGCGAAGTAGTATTCAACGTGACAGTTTGCACAGATTTCAGCACGTTTTTCAGTGCGAGCAGCTGTGTTAAAGCTTAAGTTAGCTTGTTCTTTACCTTCAGCTTTTGCTTTTGCTTGAAGTGCATTATTTAAGTGATCTAATGCACGAAGAACGTGTGGACGAGCAATACGTAATGCAGGTTTGCCTTCAGCAAAGTCTTTAGAGGTCGTATCGTGACAGTCAGCACAACCGATCGAGTTGACAATTTCTGGTCCACCTTTAGCCCATTTGGCACCAAAGTAACCATCTTCACCCCATTCTGCAATTAAACGAGGAACGTCTGGACCTTTACAAGTCCAACATGCCATTGGTTGTGGGCCATCATTTGCATTTTTGGGCGCACCAGTACGTAAAATATTACGTACATCTTCTACTGCATAAACGTGACCACGAGGTGCGTTATATTCTTTTGCAAAAGAATAGCCGCCCCATAACACGATTAAACGAGGATCTTGTTCGTCGGCGTAGATAATTTTGTCACCTTTTTCAGTCGCTTTCCACGAATTGAATTGGCTAGGATATTTCTCAGCAAATTTTTCATTCACTGCTTCGATTTTTAAATTAGGGTTTGGTGCTTCCACAGGTTGGTCAACAGGCTTATATACCATTTCAGCCATCGCTGAGTTGTATACACCTAAAGCTGCGAAAGAAGTCGCCAGAATAAGGCTTTTTCTCAATGCGTTCACGATAATCACTCCATTAGGAAAGAATAAAAAAACAATTTTAAATGCGAACAATTCCTATTAAGCTTTTGAATTCACTCATAAAAATAGCTCAACGCAAGCATAAGATACCAAAAAGCAGTAGTTTTCCTAAGGTTTTTTTTCAAAACTTTGAGGTTGATCAAACTTTAAAATCAAAATACTCACAAAGGGGTATATTGGGTATTGGGAAAGTGATAGAGGAAGATACCTTGAAAGAGGAAAAAAGTGCGGTCAATTTTTACATTGTTTTTGACTTATATAAAGACGATTCCATGCTCATTATTACTGACTTTGACCTAATTTTAATGAGCATTCTTTTTACGCAAGCGATACCTTGCATAGAAAATGTAAATTTCTCGTGAAAAATGGTATAAAAAACGATCATTTTCTTGATCTTATAGATGAGTCAGTTATACTCCCAGCACCTTATTTTTTCCCCAGCTTGTTCCTATTGTTGGGATGTGATCAATACCTAAATCTATTTAACTTAGGAGAACTTTCTTATGAACAAAGTATTTAAGATTATTTGGAACAAAACGACACAATCTTTCGTCGTGACATCAGAATTAGCAAAAGGAGCCGTAAAAGCTTCTTCAAACTCCGAACAACGTGTAGCAAGCGAAACACGTTTGTCTTCTCTTTTCAAACTTTCAGCATTTGCACTTTCTTTATCTGCAGTGATGATGCCGGCACAAGCTGTAGATTTAAGTGATCCTCTTATTAAAATTACGACTGGACCAGGTAATGTGTTTACGGGGGAAGCTGATGCTGGTGGTGGTTCTAATATTGCGATAGGTAATAATGCAACAGTTGCAAATGGAAAACCTAAGGGAAGAAATATAGCTATTGGTTCAGGAGCTTATGTATCTGCAGAATATAGCGAAGAATCTATTGCAATAGGTAGTTCTGGAAAGCATCCAACGGTTCAACGTACAGAGGTTAGAGGAGATCAATCGATTGCTATTGGTGCAAATACTTTAGCAAAAGGTAACTCATCTATTGTTATTGGTAACGATGATGTTGATAAAGTTAATGGTGGTAAATACAGTGGTGACGAAGTTGTTTATGAATATACGTTTAATGAAGATGGAACAGTTGCTACTAAAAAACAAATTCGATTAGATAGTTTTGCAAATCGAGGTTTGATTTACAAAAAATTAACAGGTGGGAGTTTGAATGGGTATTCTTCCGCGACAAGTGGTGAGGGCGCGATAGCTATTGGTGTTAAAACACAAGCACTGGGTGATTTCTCTACTGCACTAGGTACTAATGCAACTGCAACAAAATTTGGTACGCTTGCGCTTGGAACAGGTGCAAATGCTAATATAACCAACGCTGTTGCAATTGGTATGGCATCTGAAACGGATAAAGAAGGTATAGCTTATAAAGGTAAGGAAATTCTAGGAAATACTTATACTTGGGCTGGTGGTGCATCGGTTGATCCGGGTGATGTTGTATCAGTGGGTAAGAAACAATTTGAACGTCAAATTATTAACTTAGCACCTGGTGATGTTTCTGAAAATTCAACTGATGCAATCAATGGTTCTCAGCTTTATTCAGCAATTCAACAGATTGAAAAAATACGCTACTTCTCTGTGAATTCAACAATTGGTGTTAAAGATGATGCAACTGAGGAAAATCCAACTAATAGTATCAATAAAGGTGCTAAAGGTGAAAATTCTATTGCTATTGGACCAAATGCTCATACAACGAATACATCAACTGCGTCAATTGCAATTGGTTTAGGCTCTAATGCAACAGCGGCAAATGCGGTAGCATTAGGTCATAATTCAGTTGCAGGTTCAAATACTTTTAATGACTCATCTGATCATGCAACGTTTAAAGTTGATGACGGTACTGATACAAATGTGACATTCCAAGCTGGTTTAACAAATAATTCTGGTGGTGCAGTTTCTGTTGGTAAAGCTGGTTTTGAGCGTCAAATCCAAAACGTAGCAGCTGGTCGTCTTGCTAAGGACTCTACCGATGCTGTAAATGGTTCACAACTTTATACGGTATTACACAATAGTGGCTTTAACGTACAAGAAAATGGTACTTCTAAATCACGTATCAATAACAATGGTTTTGTGAACTTTGTGAATGGTACATTGACAACTGCAAGCGTGACTAAGAACGGTAATGGTTCGGATGTGACATTTAATGTCAACACAACAACTATCGAAACAGACGGAGACGGCAATGCAACTGCAGAGAATCCAAGCAACCTAGCAACTGCAGGTGATGTGACTAGCGCAATTAATAAAGTACGTAACATGCCATTAACCTTTGCTGGTGATACAGGAAAGGATGTAGAGCGTAAATTAGGTCAAAAAGTTAACTTGGTTGGTGGTGAAACTGATGCGACTAAACTTTCTGATGGTAATATCGGTGTGGTAGCAGATGGCAATGATAAGTTAGAAATTAAATTGGCTAAGGATATCAAAGTTGATAGCGTAAAAGCTGGCGATACAACCATTGATCAGGATGGTTTAACGATTGCTGGTGGTCCAAGTATCACTAAAAAAGGTATTAACGCTGCAGGCAATAAAATCACAGGTGTAGCCGCTGGTACTGATGATACAGATGCAGTCAATGTTTCACAATTAAACAAAGCCGTTAATGCTGCTAAAACTGGAGTGAAAGCAGGCAAAAATACGTCTATCAAGGAAACTAAAGGCGATAATGGTGAAAGTATTTATACCATTGATGCCGTGGATACATCAGCGAGTGTGACAAGCGGTTCTGATGCATTAAAAGTAACAAAAGGTACCCCAGCTTTAGATGATGCTGGTAATACTACAGTGACCAATTATGAGATTGATTTGTCAGATAAGACGAAAGACGATATCAAAAAAGGTGTTGATGCTCACGATATTGTCACCAACAAAGGTTTAACTTTTACTGGTGATAGCGGTTCAACTAATGTGGAAAAATTAGGTTCAACCGTTGCGATTAAAGGTGATGACAACATCACCACTGAAGCAGCTGATGATAAAGTTGAAGTTAAATTAAACAAAGACATCAAAGTTGATAGCGTAAAAGCTGGTGATACAACCATTAACAATGATGGTTTAACTGTTAAAGGTGGCCCGAGTGTAACTAAAGCAGGTATTGATGCTGCGGGTAATAAAATTAGCAATGTTGCAAATGGTGATGTTAATGCCAATAGCAAAGATGCAGTGAATGGTAGTCAGTTATACGAAGTGAAGGAGCTTGCGGGTAAAGGTTGGAATGCAACTGCAACGAAGAAAGATGGCTCTACTGGTGAAGTAAGTGGTACTGAAGTTGCTAATGTAGCGCCAGGTGCGACTGTAAACTATATCGCAGGTGATAATATCAAACTTGAACAGAATGGTATTAACTTCACGATTTCTACCACAAAAGACTTGAAAGCTGAAAATGTCACCGCAAAAACAGTTAATACTACAACAATTAATCTTGGTGAGGGTGATAACTCAACGCCAATTACAGTAGTAAGTGGTAAAGATGCAGCACCAAATCTTGATGGTAAAACACCAAATCGTATGAACTTTGGTGGCGAAACTATCGCAACATTAAGCGATGGCTTAAAATTTGGCGCAAACGTAGGCGATGTTTATGGTGCGAAATTAAATAGCCAAATCAATGTGAAAGGCGCAGATAGCAACACAAACTGGAGTGAGTTTGATGGTGGCGATAATGTGATGACCAACATTGATAAGAGCGGCAATATTCGTGTAGGTATCAAGAAAAACCTTAAAGTGGAAAGCGTAACTGCAAACAAATTCACTGCGGGCGATACGGTGATTGATGGCAATGGCGTAACCATTAAAAATGGTCCAAGTATGACTAAAAATGGTATTGATGCAGGTAATAAACAAATTACTAATGTTGCACCAGGGCGCATTGCAGCAGACAGTACTGATGCGGTAAACGGTAGCCAATTACACGAAGTAAAAGCTGACATGAATAACAAGATCAATAAGTTAAATGGTCAAGTGAACAAGTTAGGTAAACGTGTCAATGCAGGTACAGCAAGTGCATTAGCAGCGTCTCAATTACCACAAGCTTACATTCCAGGTAAGAGCATGGTATCTGTGGCAGCGGGTAATTACCAAGGTCAAAATGCAGTGGCATTAGGTATGTCACGTATTTCAGATAACGGTAAAATCATTATTCGTTTAGCTGGTACAAGCGATACTCAAGGTAAAGTAGGTGTAGCAGTAGGCGCAGGTTACCATTGGTAATTTATCGTTAATAAACAAAAGGCATGGGAAACCATGCCTTTTTTATTGTTAAAAGTGCGGTCGATTTTCCCCCTATTTTTCGTATAATAGGGTGAGTCAACTCGGAGAAGAATATGATTATCGGACCTTATATCAACGCACTGGCGATTATCAGTGGTGCAGTTATCGGTGCGGTGCTCGGTGGGCGCATTCCAGAGCGTTTACGCACTAATCTAACCTTAATCTTTAGCTTATGTTCGATGGGCATGGGTATTGTGATGGTGGCGAAAACCAACAATATGCCGGCAATGATTTTATCGCTGTTATTAGGGACGATAATTGGCGAGTTGCTTTTATTGGAACAGGGGATCAATAAACTAGCATCATCAGCCAAAGGTATTGTTGAAAAGATGTTTCCTGATAAGCCAAGTAGCATGCCTAGCCAAGAAGAGTTCTTATCTAAATTTGTTGCGATTGTGGTTTTGTTTTCATTTAGTGGAACGGGGATTTTTGGGGCGATGAATGAGGGGATGAGTGGTAATTTTGATATCCTCATTGTGAAATCCTTTTTAGATTTTTTCACCGCGATGATCTTTGCCACATCACTCGGCATTTCTGTAGCAAGTATTTTTGTGCCACAAACATTGGTTCAAGTGATTTTAGCTTATTCTGCGGTGTTTATTATTCCTTTCGTGACACCTGAAATGCGAGGTGATTTTGCTGCGGTAGGCGGTATGCTAATGATTGCGGCGGGCTTTCGCATTTGTAATATCCAAATGTTCCATGTGGCGAATATGCTGCCGGCTCTTTTCCTCGCTATGCCGATTTCTCATTTCTGGAGTACCTTTTTCTAAAAAATAGGCGTGTATAACGCCTATTTCTTTTTCTGACAATGAGGGCAATAAAAGCTATTGCGTTGCCCAATAATCATGCTTTCAATCTTAGTGCCACATTTAGGGCAAGGTTTATCTTTGTTTCCGTACACTAACAATTCCTGAGCAAAATAACCTGGACGGCCATCGGGTTGTAAGAAATCTTTTAATGTTGTACCACCTTGTGTAATGGCTTTCGCTAATACGTTTTTAATCGTTTCAACGAGTAAGGCACATTGGTTTCGTGTGAGATTTTCGGCTAATTTCATAGGATGCAAACCACATAAAAAGAGTGTTTCATTGGCATAAATATTTCCTACGCCCACGACGACAGCATTATCCATTAAAAAGGTTTTAAGTGCGGTCGATTTTTGACGTGATTTTTTAAAAAGGTATTCCGCATTAAATTCATCAGAAAGTGGTTCTGGACCAAGTTTTAGAAAAAGATGAAAGTCACCTAAGCTTTCCGTCCATAACCATGCACCGAAGCGTCTCGGGTCGTTATAACGCAGTAATTTGCCATTATTCATCACAATATCAAGGTGATCGTGTTTATCAATAGGACTATCGTGCGGCACAATTCGAACAGAGCCAGACATGCCTAAATGACCAATGATATAACCTTTTTCTGTGTGAATAATCAGATATTTCGCACGACGAGAAGTATCCAAAATTTTGACGTTTTTAAGCGTTGTTAATTCTGGAGAAACTGTCCAACGTAATTGTGGTTGGCGTACTACAATTTTTTCAATGGTAAAACCTTTCAGATAGGGGCTGACACCTCGCAGGGCTGTTTCGACTTCAGGAAGTTCTGGCATAGATAATCTCGGTAATGAATTTGTGGTATAAAAAAACCCGAACAATGTCGGGCTTTTTTCAAATCAGCAAAATTATTTGATTTTTGCTTCTTTATAGATAACGTGTTTACGCACTACTGGATCAAATTTTTTGATTTCCATTTTTTCAGGCATATTACGTTTGTTTTTATCAGTTGTGTAGAAGTGACCAGTCTCTGCTGTAGAAACTAAACGGATTTTCTCACGAGCGCCTTTAGCTGCCATGTTTTAGCTCCTTAGATTTTTTCGCCACGAGCACGGATTTCAGCTAACACTGCATCAATGCCTTTTTTATCGATAATACGCATACCTTTCGCAGTTAAACGTAAGGTTACGAAACGGTTTTCACTTTCAACCCAGAAACGGTGAGTGTGAAGGTTAGGAAGAAAACGACGACGTGTCGCATTCAACGCGTGTGAGCGGTTATTACCCACAGCTGGACGCTTGCCTGTTACTTGACAAACTCTAGACATAATAATCTCCAATAATTTAAATATAAGCTCGAGCTTATGGTTCGGATAATGAAGCTTAAAACTAAGCTTGCTTCCTCGTCAGGTCGCAGTATCCGACCCACTTACTATATTAAAGGTGGCAAATTATACTGACTTTATTTTCATTTCTCAAGTCTAAAAGCGATTTTTCCGTCTTAAAATGGAAATGAACGATAAAAAAATCATCAAACTCCCTAAAACTATAACAGATTATGCTCTGCAAAAGAATAACAAGTGCCTTTGCCGACAATAAAATGATCCAAAATACGAATATCCATTAACTCAGCAGCATCAATAATTTTTTGTGTGATCATTTTGTCAGAATAGCTTGGTTCTGCCAGACCAGAGGGGTGGTTGTGAGCCAAAATTAAGGCAGCTGCATTGCAGTAAAGGCTTTCTTTGATGATTTCACGCGGATAAACATTCGTCACATTAATTGTGCCTAAAAATAACCGCTCTTTTTTAATCAAACGATGTTGATTATCTAAAAATAACACCATAAAAATTTCACGTTCTTCGTGGTGAAGTTCTGCTTGAAGATAAAGCTTTACCGTGGATGTATCACTAAATACGTGCTCTATGAGTAACTCTTGTTTCAGATAGCGCTTCGTCATCTCTGTAGTAGCTTGTAGTTGAATAAACTGTGTAATACCTAATCCTTTTACTTTGCAAAAGGCTTCTTTATCTGCACTTAATAAGGTTCGAAGAGATCCAAAATGTTGCAGCACGTTATGTGATAATTCCATGACGGGGCAGCCTTTAATCCCTGTACGTAAGAAAATAGCGAGTAGTTCGTGATCTTCTAAGGCTTCAACGCCGTATTTCAACAATTTTTCACGAGGCATTAAAGGGGAGTTTGTTTGCATATTAATTAATGAAAAGAAAAAGTGCGGTTAATTTTCATGATGTTTTGAATCTTTGCGAGAAGTCTGTTTTATTTTTGGTATAGCGATCGCAAAAATAAAATTTTTTATTGGCGAAATTTGAAGTAAAATAGGCAACCTTAAGTTGTTAAGTACTAACACACAAAAAACATATCCATTCTATTAAGTCGTAGCGGAGTAGCAAATGAGCTTGAGCGGAAAGCGTATTGTTGTCGGAATTACAGGAGGCATTGCCGCCTATAAAACCATTGAGTTTATTCGTTTGTTACGCAAATCTAACGCAGAAGTTCGAGTGGCTTTAACGCCTGCCGCTGCTGAATTTGTCACGCCTTTAACGCTACAAGCCATTTCTGGCAATGCGGTTTCTCAATCTTTACTTGATCCACAAGCTGAATTAGCCATGGGACATATTGAGCTGGCCAAATGGGCTGATGCGATTGTGATTGCGCCAGCCAGTGCCAATTTTATTGCGCGTTTAACCGTTGGAATGGCAAATGATTTACTCAGCACGATCTGTCTCGCGACAAGTGCCCCTATTTTGCTCGCACCTGCTATGAATCAGCAAATGTACCGCCAGGCGATTACACAACAAAATTTGACAGCTCTTTCTGTGCGAGGTATTCATTTTGTTGGGCCAAATAGTGGCTTTCAAGCTTGTGGCGATGTGGGCGCAGGCAGAATGTCTGAACCGGCTGAAATTTTCGAATCACTTCAATCACTTTTTGCTGTTCAGCAGGATTTAGCCGATTTAAGTGTCACCATTACGGCAGGCCCAACGCGTGAAGCTATCGATCCTGTTCGTTATATTTCTAATCACAGCTCAGGTAAAATGGGCTTTGCAATTGCCGAGGTCTTTGCAAAACGTGGAGCAAATGTCACCTTAATTGCAGGGCCTGTTAATCTGGCTACACCGAAAAATGTTCATCGTATTGATGTGACAACTGCCCATGAAATGTGGCAAGCCTCCCTTGAAAGTGCGGTCAAAAATCGCATCTTTATTGGCTGTGCTGCGGTGGCTGATTATCGAGTCGCGGAAGTTGCTGATCAAAAAATTAAGAAAACCAATGATAACGATGAGCTTTCTCTTAAATTGGTGAAAAATCCAGACATTATCGCTAGTGTGGCAAGTTTAGAAAAAGATCGTCCATTTGTTGTAGGCTTTGCAGCTGAAACGCAAAATGTCGCTGAATATGCGAAGATCAAACTTCAACGCAAAAATTTAGATATGATTTGTGCCAATGATGTATCGGGTGGGCAAGTATTCGGACAAGATCAAAATGCCTTGCAGATCTTTTGGAAAACAGGCGAAAAAGCGTTGCCATTAGCTGATAAAAATAAATTGGCAGAAGTATTGGTCACCGAAATTGTTGAGCATTATCACAAATAAAATACATTCAAAATTCATTGGATTTTGTGACCGCACTTTTGTATGACAGATTTCTTTTAAAGGATAAATAAGCATGAAAAAAATTGATGTAAAAATTTTAGATAGCCGTATTGGCAACGAATTTCCTTTACCAACCTATGCAACTGAAGGTTCAGCAGGTTTGGATTTACGTGCATTGCTTGAAGAGGGCATCGAAATTCAACCAGGCGAAACCAAACTTATTCCAACAGGCCTTTCAATTTATATTGCCGATCCGAACCTTGCAGCAGTGATTCTGCCTCGTTCTGGTTTAGGTCATAAACACGGTATCGTATTGGGTAACTTAGTGGGCTTAATTGATTCAGATTATCAAGGTCCATTAATGGTGTCTGTATGGAATCGTGGTCATGAACCGTTCAAAATTGAAATTGGTGACCGTATTGCGCAATTAGTCTTTGTGCCAGTAGTACAAGCGGAATTCAATATTGTCAGCGAATTTACCGAAACTGAACGCGGTGAGGGCGGTTTTGGTCATTCAGGTAAAAAATAAACTATGGTAGAACAATTATCTCTCGTAGAAGTTGATGAGATTGCCGCGGAAATCAAACCGCCAAAAATCGAAAAACGTACGGTAAAAGAACGTCGCCAACAAGTGTTGACGGTGCTTACCCATATGCTGCATTCTGAACGGGGAATGGAGCGTATGACAACAGCGCGTTTAGCGGAAGAAGTCGGGGTGTCAGAAGCGGCACTTTATCGTTACTTCCCAAGTAAAACTAAAATGTTTGAAGCGTTGATCGATAATATTGAAGCGAATTTATTTAGCCGTATCACCACATCAATTCGTAATGAAACCAATACGATGAATCGAGTGCGCGACATTATGCAGATGATCCTCGACTTTGCGCGTAAAAACCCGGGTTTGACACGTATTTTAACCGGACATGCATTGATGTTTGAAGAACCACTTTTACAGGCTCGTGTCGCGCAATTTTTCGATCGTCTTGAAATGCAATTTGTGAATATTTTACAAATGCGAAAATTACGTGAAGGACGGGGTTTTAACGTTGATGAACGTATTATTGCGGGGCATTTAGTGACCCTTTGTGAAGGGCAGTTTATGCGTTATGTCCGCACAAACTTCCGTTTAGGTGCAAATCAAAGTTTTGAACAGCAATGGCGTTTTCTAGAACCGCTTTTTGCTTAATTGACTTTAGTTGATAAATATATGATTATTCCGTGGCAAGAATTGCCAACAGAAACCTTAGAAAATATTGTGGAAAGTGTGGTGCTTAGAGAAGGCACCGATTATGGTTCACACGAATTTTCTTTAGAACAAAAAAAACAACACCTACTAAACAAGATTCACAATGGAAGTGCTGTGATTGTTTGGTCAGAGTTATATGAATCCATTGATATAAAAGATAAAATGGAATTTCTAAAATAAATCAATAGGAGCTTATATGTCAGAAAATGTAGAATTATTAGAAGAACAAAAGCCCCAGGACGATGATCAGCAACGTGATCCTGCTCTGGATTGGTTCCTAACCCACTGTCATTTACATAAATATCCAGCTAAATCTACCTTAATTCATGCGGGGGAAGATGCCAATATTCTATATTTCTTAATTAAAGGAACGGTGATGGTTTCATCGAAAGATGATGAAGGCAAAGAGATGATTTTATCTTATTTAGGTGCTGGACAATTTTTTGGTGAAGCGGGTTTATTTGATGAAGGCTCGAAACGTTCTGCTTGGGTAAAAACGAAAACCCCTTGTGAAATTGCAGAAATTTCTTATAAAAAATATCGTCAGCTTATCCAAATTAATCCTGAGATTTTAATGTTCCTTACTTCTCAGTTATCAAAACGCTTGCAGAATACATCCCGGCAAGTGACTAACTTGGCCTTTTTGGATGTGGCAGGCCGTATTGCTCAGGCGCTTATGCATCTAGCAAAACAACCTGAAGCGATGACTCATCCAGATGGTATGCAGATTAAAATTACGCGTCAGGAAATCGGTCAAATGGTGGGCTGTTCACGTGAAACCGTAGGGCGAATAATTAAGATGCTGGAAGATCAAAATCTCATTCATGCACATGGTAAAACTATTGTGGTTTACGGCACTCGATAGCAAAAATAACCGCCTTTAATCAGGCGGTTATTTTATTTTTGTTACATTGATGTGATAGTTGAAATGTCTTTGTTAATTTTTATGCAAAAAGCGAAAAAATACTTCTTTTAGTGCAATATCTTAATTGACAAAATAGCGGAAGACTTCTATCATAACACTGCCTTTCAACGTAGTTTGTTTGGAAGTCAGGATTGGTCTCCTGAATATATAAGTGGCTTTTAAAAGATTCTTAATCTTTTAATTTTATATCGCAGACTGGAACCCCAGAGATGCTTTAAATCTATGGTGGGCTAGGTAGAAATCCCGCAGGGATGCGATGCAGTAAGCCACTTGCTGTTAAGACCAATTCTGCTTAGTTCCACCACCCTTCAAAACAATCTTCAATTTTCAAACTTTCATTTAACTCACTTCGAACAAGAAATTCTCAGCTAAAGTGCGGTCATTTTTTACTTTATTTTTGGCAAAAAAATACCGACCCATTTCTGAGTCGGCATTTCATTTGGTGTGTGTTATTTCACTTTTTGTTTCATGGCTTCTGCCACAAGTTCAGCTTCAGGGCCGAGAACTACTTGTAAGCCATCGTTACCGATTTTCACGATACCTTTTGCGCCAAGAGACTTAAGCTGTTCTTCATTAATTTTGTGTTGATCGACTAAGCTTAAACGTAAGCGAGTGATACAAGCATCAATATTTTTGAAGTTATCAGCACCACCTAAAGCATCAATAAATTTGACCGCTCTTTCTTCACGAGATTGGCTCGCTGCTGGTTGTGCTGCAGTGGTTTCTTCTGCTTCTTCTGTACGACCTAATGTTTTTAAGTTGAAAGCCTTAATTGCAAAACGGAATACTGCATAGTAAATCACGAAGAATACTAAGCCTTGTACGATTAGCATATACCATTCAACGGCTAATGGGTTGCGTGATGAAAGTACCATATCCACGAGACCCGCACTGAAACCGAAGCCTGCGATCCAATGCATTGTTGCCGCGATAAAGACAGAAATACCGGTTAATACCGCGTGGATGAAGTAAAGCACTGGTGCAACAAACATGAAAGAGAATTCTAATGGCTCGGTGATACCAGTAAAGAATGAGGCAAATGCACCCGCAAGCATGATTGATGCCACTTTAGTTCTTTGGCTTGGTTTAGCGCTGAGATAAATCGCTAATGCGGCACCCGGTAAACCGAACATCATAACAGGGAAGAAACCGGCTTGATACATACCCGTTACACCAACCGTTGCAGTACCTTCAGCAAGTGATTTAGCACCACCCAAGAAGTTTGGAATGTCATTGATGCCTGCAACGTCAAACCAGAATACTGAGTTCAATGCATGGTGTAAGCCAACAGGAATGAGTAAACGGTTGAAGAAACCATAAAGACCTGCACCAACCGCGCCTAAGTCTTTAATGCTTTCACCGAATGACACTAAACCGCCGAAAATATATGGCCAGATGTAAAGCAATACGAAGCTGATGAACATCATGACAAAAGAAACAACGATTGGCACAAGGCGTTTTCCGCTAAAGAAGGAGAGTGCTTTTGGCAATTCCACTTGATAGAAACGATTATAAAGTTCAGCCGAAATCACCCCGATCAAAATTCCAATAAATTGGTTATTGATTTTCCCGAAGGCGGCTGGCACTTCACTTACGTCGATATGTTGTAGCTGAGCAACACTGCCAGGTGAAAGTAGAGTGGTTACCACATAGTAACCCACTAAACCTGAAAGTGCAGCAGAACCATGTTTGTCCTTAGATAAACCGAAAGCAACGCCAACGGCAAAAAGCAGGCCCATGTTATCGATGATAGCACCGCCTGATTTAATTAAAAATGCAGCAAGTTGACTGTTCGCGCCCCAGCCATCTGGGTCAAGCCAATAACCAATACCCATCAGTACAGCCGCTGCTGGTAAGACAGCAACAGGTACCATTAAGGCTTGCCCAATTTTTTGCGCATAACCTAACACATTCATTTTTTTCTCCTATTTATAGTAATGAAGTATTACTTCATATTCTAAAGTAAAAAAAAATATTTTGTACAAATGTGGTAACTTTATCTCAAAATTGAGAAGCCGATCACAAATTTTGAAATTACACTTCAAAAATATTTTTTTTATGGTGCAAGCTTTGCTGCGTTTTACTATAATGCTCAGAAAGCCAAAAAGGAAACCAAGTGTTACTGTCTAATGTAGGAGTTTATATGTCGAAATTATCACATAATGAAGTCTTAGATAAAATCAAATTTGGTCTTATTGCTTCTTGTCAGCCTGTTGATGACGGCCCGATGGATAAACCAGAAATCGTGGCAGCCATGGCACAGGCTTCTGCTATTGGTGGTGCAGCGGGTTTACGCATTGAGGGTGTAGAAAATCTTAAAGCAACACGCCCTACTGTGAATGTACCGATCATTGGTATTGTGAAACGTGATTTACCTGACAGCCCTGTACGAATTACCCCGTTTTTGCATGATATTGAAGATTTAGCGAAAGCCGGAGCAGACATTATCGCCGTGGATGGTACGAATCGCCCTAGACCGGTAGATATTGAAAGTGCGGTTAAAAAAATCCACGAATTAGGCTGTTTGGCCATGGCGGATTGTTCGAATTTAGAAGAAGGCTTGTACTGTCAAAAACTCGGTTTTGATATTGTGGGCAGTACGATGTCTGGCTACACAGGTGGCACTGTGCCGGAAGAGCCTGATTATCAATTAGTTAAAGATTTGAAAGCAGCAGGCTGTCGAGTCATGGCGGAAGGACGTTATAACACCCCTGAATTGGCGAAAACGGCCATTGAAATTGGTGCTTATTGCGTGACTGTAGGTTCTGCATTAACTCGTTTAGAGCATATCGTAAGTTGGTTTACAGAAGCCATTCATTCAGCAAAAAAATAAAGGAAGAAGATATGTCATTAACAGTGGATAGTGGTCAGACATTACAGCGTTGTTTGGCATTAGATATTGGTGGCACGAAAATCGCTTCTGCTATAGTGAAAAATGGTGAAATTCAACAGCGAAAACAGATTTCCACGCCACAAGATGATGCTGCGCAAGCGATGCATCAAACCCTTGCTCAGTTGTTAAAAGAATATGAAGGGCAGTTTGATTATGTCGCCGTTGCTTCAACGGGCATTATTAATCAAGGCATTCTGACCGCACTTAACCCTAAAAACTTGGGTGGATTAGCCCAATTCCCATTAAAAGACAGTATTGCACAGCACACCGATAAACCAATTGGCTTACTTAATGATGTACAAGCTGCAGCCTATGCCGAGTATCAACTACAAAATCCTAATGATGTTCAAAACTTTACCTTTATTACGGTTTCTACAGGCGTAGGGGGCGGTTTAATTTTAAATCATCGTTTACTTACTGAGCCAAATGGCATAGCAGGACATATTGGTCATACTTTAGCCGATCCTAATGGCCCCGTTTGTGGATGTGGTCGCCGTGGTTGTGTTGAAGCCATTGCATCTGGTCGCGCGATTGAAGCGGTTTCTTCTCAGTGGGATGAGCCTTGTGATCCGAAAGAAGTCTTTGCGCGTTTCCGTCAAAATGATGAAAAAGCGACCGCACTTGTGACTCGTTCAGCCCAAGCTATTGCGAATTTAATTGCGGATTTGAAGATTGGATTAGACATGCAAAAGGTCGTGGTGGGCGGTAGTGTCGGGTTGGCGGAAGGTTATTTACCGTTGGTTCAATCTTTATTAAGTGAACTTCCCGCTGTTTATCACTGCGAATTAGAAAGTGCTCAATTTGGACAAGATGCAGGCTTGATTGGTGCGGCGTACTGGGTAAAAGATTGCTTATTACAAGCAAAAAATACGGGAGTGGTTTATGGCTAAAAACGGCAATATTTTAAATACCATCAGCTCGTTGTATCGCAGTTTAACGAAGACGGAAAAGAAAATTGCGGATGCAATTTTATTGAATCCTGATCTTGCAGTGCAAGCGCCTTTAGCTGAAATTGCCGCCCATTTAGAAGTCGGGGAAGCAACCTTTGTGCGTTTTTGTCGCACTCTCGGCTTTAAAGGCTTCAGTGATTTTAAATTGGAATTATCCATCGAGCTTGCGACGAAAGATGGCAAAGATAATACCGTATTAGATTCAGATATTACCGATTCTGACAACTCATTGAATATTGCACATAAGCTGAAATCTGCCATCAATAACGTGATGGATGAAACCATTAATTTATTAGATTTTGAGCAGTTGGAAGAGGCAGTAAAAGCTATTCAACAAGCGAATCGTGTTTTCTTATTTGGTGTGGGTACATCTGGTATTACCGCGGAAGATGCCAAAAATAAACTGATGCGTATCGGTGTGCAAGTCGATGCGACAGGTAACAACCATTTTATGTATATGCAGGCATCTTTATTGACGAAAAAAGATGTGGCAATTGGTTTGAGCCATTCTGGTTATTCTCAAGAAACCACTCATACCATGAAAATCGCCAAAGAAAATGGCGCCAAAACCATTGCGATTACGCACAGTTTGCGTTCACCCATCACAGAATATGCCGATCTTGTTTTAGTGAATGGCAATAAGCAAGGCAAGCTACAAGGCGACTCTATTGGCACGAAGATTGCTCAATTATTTGTATTAGATTTGATTTATGCTTTATTGGTACAGGCATCGCAGGAAAGTGCGGTCAAAATAAAGCAAAAAACATTAAATGTCATTTTAGAACAACGTATTAAATAGGAGAGAAAAATGCGTAACTTAAAAGGTATTTTTAGTGCGTTATTAGTATCATTCAATGAAGATGGCTCTATCAATGAAAAAGGCTTACGCGAGATTATTCGCTATAACATTGATAAGATGAAAATTGATGGTTTATATGTAGGCGGCTCAACAGGTGAAAACTTTATGCTTTCTACGGAAGAGAAAAAACAAATTTTCCGTATTGCGAAAGATGAAGCAAAAGACCAAGTCGCGTTAATCGCACAAGTGGGTAGCGTGAACTTACATGAAGCAGTGGAATTAGGTAAATATGCAACCGAATTAGGCTATGACAGTCTTTCTGCGGTAACACCGTTCTACTACAAATTTAGTTTCCCTGAAATCAAACATTACTACGACACTATTATTGCGGAAACAGGCAATAACATGATCGTGTACTCAATTCCGTTCTTAACAGGTGTGAACATGGGTATTGAGCAATTTGGCGAACTTTATAAAAACCCGAAAGTGCTTGGTGTGAAATTTACCGCTGGGGACTTCTATTTATTAGAACGTTTGAAAAAAGCTTATCCAAATCACCTCATTTGGGCTGGTTTTGATGAAATGATGGTTCCTGCAGTATCTCTCGGTGTAGATGGTGCGATCGGTAGTACATTCAACGTTAATGGTGTACGCGCAAGACAAATCTTTGAATTAACCAAACAAGGTAAATTGGCTGATGCGCTTCAAGTTCAACATGTGACCAATGATCTTATCGAAGGCATTTTAGCGAATGGCTTATATCTCACTATCAAAGAGTTATTGAAATTAGAAGGTGTGGATGCAGGTTATTGTCGTGAGCCAATGACAGCGAAAGCAACGCCAGAGCAATTAGCGAAAGCGAAAGAGTTAAAAGCAAAATATTTATAAATTAATGGAAAAGTGACCGCACTTACTTCTTTCCTCTCTCTATAGCGGGGAGGAAAGAATGTCTGTGTGGTACCGATAAGGAAGGTTATTATGCGTCTCATTCCTCTGAACAATGAACAACAAGTCAGCCGTTGGGCGGCGCGTCATATTGCTGATCGAATTAATCATTTTAAACCTACCGCAGAACGTCCTTTTGTATTAGGTTTACCAACAGGTGGTACGCCACTTAAGACCTATCAAGAATTGATTAAATTAAATCAAGCGGGAGAAGTGAGTTTTAAATATGTGGTGACCTTCAATATGGATGAATATGTGGGCTTGCCAAAAGAACATCCAGAAAGCTATCACAGTTTTATGCATAATAATTTCTTCAACCATATTGATATTCAACCGCAAAATATCAATATTTTAAATGGTAATACCAATGACCATGATGAAGAATGCCGCCGTTATGAAGAAAAAATTAAATCTTATGGCAAAATTCATTTATTTATGGGCGGAGTAGGTGTTGACGGACATATTGCCTTTAATGAACCTGCATCTTCTTTAAGTTCGCGTACCCGTATTAAAACTTTAACGCCAGATACTATTATCGCGAATTCTCGTTTCTTTAATAATGACGTAAATCAAGTGCCAAAATATGCCTTAACAATCGGTGTGGGTACATTACTTGATGCTGAAGAAGTGATGATTTTAGCAACGGGTCATAATAAAGCCTTAGCTGTGCAAGCCGCCGTAGAAGGCAGTATTAATCACCTTTGGACAGTGAGTGCTTTACAGCTTCATCGTCATTTCGTTTTGGTATGTGATGAGCCTGCATTGCAAGAATTGAAAGTCAAAACAGTGAAATATTTTACTGAATTGGAAGGACGCGCGATTCATAGTGTATTATAAGTGCGGTTAATTTTAATTGGATTTTAGGAAGGTATGATGAAGTATGCATTAATTAACAGTGTAATCTACACGAAAAATGAAGTGTTAAGAGATTATGCAGTGGTTATTGAAGGGGAATATATTCAATCCGTTATTCCACAAAGCGAATTAGAAAGTGGAATTAAAACCATTGATTTACAAGGGCATAATCTCACAGCCGGCTTTATTGATCTGCAATTAAACGGCTGCGGCGGCGTGATGTTTAACGATCAAACAAGCGTAGAAACATTAGAAATTATGCAAGCCACTAATTTGAAATCAGGCTGTACCAGTTTCTTACCAACGTTTATTACTGCACCAGATGAAGATATCAAACGCGCAGTAAATATTATGCGCGAGTATTTAAATAAGCATAAAAATCAAGCGCTTGGCTTACACATCGAAGGCCCTTATTTAAGTCTTGAGAAAAAAGGCGTGCATCGCCCGGAATATATCCGTGAAGCGACACCAGAGATGAAAGATTTCTTATGTGATAATGCGGATGTTATCACCAAACTGACCATTGCCGCTGAAAATCCAACGGTACAATATATTCCTGACTTTGTAAAAGCGGGTATTATCGTATCTATAGGTCATTCTAATGCAACTTATGAAGTAGCAAAAGCCGCCTTTCATAAAGGGGCAACCTTTGCGACACACTTGCATAATGCGATGTCGCCGATCAGTTCAGGACGTGCGATGGGCGTAGTTGGCGCAGTGTTAGATTCCGATGTTTACACGGGAATTATTGTAGATGGTGTGCATGTGAATTTTGGTAATGTTCGCTTAGATAAAAAAGCGAAAGGTGACAAACTTTGCATTGTAACCGATTCTCTTGCAGCTGCAGGTGCACCACCTGAATTGGAAACTTTCACTTTTGTAGGAAAACCGATTTATGTGAAAGAAGGTCGTTGCTACGATGCAAATGGTACGATTGCGGGTGCATCGATTACCATGATGGAATCTATTAAGAATGCTGTAGAGTATGTAGAAATTCCATTAGCGGAAGCAATTCGCATGAGTAACCTTTACCCAGCAAGAGCGATTGGCGTAGATGATCGTTTAGGCTCTGTTGAAGCAGGTAAAGTCGCAAACTTAGCGGTATTCACAAAAGATTATGACGTGATAGGTACCGTATTGAATGGTGAATGGAAACCAAACTAAAGTGCGGTCAAAAATAGCATTGTTTTAAACGTAATCCGATCCTTAAACCGATCGGATTATTTTTTATGGTTGCAATTCGGTGATCTTACCAGTATCCACTTGGAACAATTTTCCTTTTCCCACTTGCATCTCTTTGAGCTGGCCTTGCGTGATGGCCGTAACAAAGACTTGAGAACCACTTTGTTGCAAGCGTTCAGCAAGCAGGGCTCGTTTATGTTGATCCAATTCAGAGGCAAAGTCATCAATTAAAAAGATACAATGACGTTGTTTTTGAATCATTAAGTGTTCACCTTGTGCTAAACGTAGTGCACACATCAATAATTTTAATTGACCACGAGAGAGCACATCTTCCACGGGGAGTCCATTGGCTTTAAAGCGGAAATCGGCTTTTTGTGGACCTGAAACCGTATAGCCAATGGCTTTATCTCTCTCAAAGTTTTGCGCCAATAATTCACCATATTCAGTCTCTTTTTCCCACCCTTGATGAAAACTCACAGTAATCTCTAATTCGGGTAAAAATAACTGGCAGGTTTTTTCGATCTCAGGACGTAAGGCTTCTGCATATTCAGCGCGCCAATCACTCACTTGATGGGCTAATTTAGCTAATTCAATGTCCCATATTTTTATTGCAGAATAAGGCTGATTTTGACTGAGAGCGGCATTTCGTTGTTTTAATAAACGGTTTAAGGCAACCCAAGAGGAATGAAAGCTATTATGGTGGTGGAATAAGCCCCAATCTAAAAATGCACGTCGAAAACTTGGTCCGCCATTTAATAGGGTAAGTCCTTCAGGCGTAATTAATTGCATGGGTAAAAGGTGAGCGAGATCGGCAATTTTATTGCCGTCTTCACCATTTATTTTTGCAATGGTATTACCTTGACGAAGTTTTTGTAAGCCGACAGACCATTGATGCTGACTTTCTTGAATTTGGCCAAAAAGCGTGAAATGAGGTTCGTCGTAAGAAATGATGCGATTTGCGACCGCACTTTTGAAAGAGCGCCCATGCCCGAGATAAAAAATTGCTTCTAATAAGCTCGTTTTTCCGCTGCCGTTATTACCAACTAAAAAGTTAAAGCCGTGATCAAATTTAAGATCCACGGCATTTAAATTTCTAAATTTTTCAACAATTAAGCGGGAAATGGCCATTATTTCTAGAGGCGCATTGGCATAATGACGTATTCTGCGCTTGCATCTTCGCTGTTTTCAATTAAACAGCTTGATGACGCATCAGTGAGGCGAATACGTACTTGTTGGCATTTTAAGGCGTTTAATACATCTAAAATGTAAGTCACATTAAAGCCCACTTCCATTTCCTCACCTTGGTAATTCACATCCACGATTTCTTCTGCCACTTCATGTTCTGGGTTAGATGCGGTAATTTTAAGTTGGTTTTCACTTAAGTTTAAACGCACACTACGTACACGTTCATTTGAAAGGATAGAAGCGCGTACAAAAGCTTGTTTTAAGGTTTCCCAGTTTCCTTCTACGATACGAGTTGCATTACGTGGTAAAACTCGACGGTAATCAGGGAAGCGACCATCAATGAGTTTTGAGGTAAACACAATGTGGTTTAAGTGAATACGAAGATTATTAGTACCGATTTGCAAACGAGCAAGTTCGTCACTGCTTTCTAATAAGCGATTCAGTTCTAATACACCTTTACGTGGCAGAATAACTGAATGTGTTTGCAGATCTTGATCTAATTCGATCGTACAAACCGCAAGACGGTGACCGTCAGTTGCAACAGTACGTAATAAATTACCTTCCGTTTCAAATTTCATGCCGTTTAAGAAATAGCGGGCATCCTGATTTGCCATTGAAAATTGGGTGGCTTCAATTAAACGACGCAAGGTGCTTTGCGGTAAGGCAAAATCCACTTCAGATTGCCAATCCGTCAGATTTGGATATTCTTCAGCGGGTAGCGTAGTGAGATTAAACTTACTGCGACCAGACTCAACAATGGCACGATCTTCTTCAAAGGTAACGGTAATTTCAAATTCATCTGATAGCGTGCGGCAAATATCCAAGAATTTTTTAGCCGGAATGGTGAACGCACCATCAGCGGTTGAAGATGAAAGTTGAGTATAGCTAGAAAGCTCAACTTCAAGGTCTGTACCTGTAATCGTTAAACGGTTATCTTCAATTTGTAATAACACGTTGTTTAATACAGGAATATTCGGACGATTGCTTAATACGCCACAAACTTGCTGTAAGGGTTTTAGTAGATTTTCTCTTGAAATGCTAAATTGCATCATTGGCTCCTTATGCAGATAAGGTGCGAATTAAATTCGCCCAATCTTCTTGAATACTGCTGTCTTTTTCACGGAATTTTGGCACTTCACGGCAGGCATTTAAGACTGTCGTATGGTCGCGTTCAAAGGCTCGGCCAATTTCCGGTAAGCTTTTATTGGTTAATTCTTTTGCTAACGCCATCGCAATTTGGCGTGGGCGAGTGACTGATCTTGCTCTGCTTTTTGATTTTAAATCCGCCACTTTAATTCGATAGTATTCTGCCACGACTTTCTGAATATTTTCAATGGTTACCAAACGTTCTTGTAAAGCGAGAATATCTTTTAATGTGTCACGCACAAAATCAATATCAATGTGACCACCCTTGAAGTCTTGCATCGCTTTCACACGGTTTAATGCGCCTTCTAATTCACGAACATTCGTGCGTAAACGTTGTGCAATAAAGAATGCCACTTCTTCCGGCAGTTCCATATGATGTTCTTCTGCTTTTTTCAGCAAAATCGCAACTCGAGTTTCTAAATCAGGTGGTTCAATCGCAGTGGTTAAACCCCAACCGAAACGAGATTTTAAGCGTTCTTCAATTTTTTCAATTTCTTTTGGATAGCGGTCAGAAGTCAAAATGATTTGACGTCCAGTTTCAAATAAACTATTGAAAATATGGAAAAATTCTTCTTGTGTTTTTTCTTTTTCTGCGAAGAATTGAATATCATCCACTAATAATGCATCAAGAGAACGATAGAATTTTTTGAATTGATCCATTTTATTATCACGCATCGCTTTTACCATGTGCTGCATAAAATTATTAGCATGGATATAAAGCACTCTGGCATTCGGTTTATTCGCTAAAATGCCATTACCGATTGCGTGTAATAAGTGAGTTTTACCTAAACCTGTCCCCCCATATAAAAAGAATGGGTTTGCTGTTGGTTCACCAGGCGCAAGAGCGAGTTTTTGACCTACTGCACGGGCGAGTTGGTTTGATTTACCTTCAACAAAGTTTTCAAATAAATGTTTACGATTTAAGTGTGATTCAAATTTAGTTGGCGCATCAGATTCTTGCTGAAAACCCACCGCACTTTCTTGATGGTTAGCTGTTTGAGTTAGGGACGACTCAACTGCTTTTGGAGCCGGTTTTACCCCCTCTTTTACGATAATTTGTAAATTTGGATTTTTAGCAAGGGCTTGGCAAATTTGATGAATTTGAGCTAAGTAATGATTTTCCACCCAGCTTTTCACAAACATATTTGACGCATATAACACCACTTGATCTTGCGAGATGACATCCGCTTGTAATGGGCGTAACCAAGTGCTGAGATCCATCGGAGAAACCTGATCTTGTAGTTGTGATAAGCAATCTTGCCATAGGGTAGAAAGGCTCACGATAAATTATCCTTATGTTATATGCGTATAAAATAAAAGCCGCAAAAGTGCGGTTAAAAATCGAGGAGAATTTTACAATAATTTAGGCAAAAGATCTTCTGTTGGTCGTCAAAAAAAGACAAAAAGGTTGCTTGAGATTTTGTCCAAAATCCGTATAATCCCCACGATTTTAGAAGAAACAGAAGATTATTTCGGAATTTTCTCTTTTCTTATTTGACGAAAGCCCAATTTATGATTAAAATTGCGGTCTATTTTTTATAACCCTTGTTGTGTTTTGAATATCAAAACAGTAAACCATTTTGATTTAGGTAGATTACAATGAAACGTACATTTCAACCTTCTGTATTAAAACGTAGCCGTACTCACGGTTTCCGTGCTCGTATGGCAACTAAAAACGGCCGTCAAGTTTTAGCTCGTCGTCGTGCTAAAGGTCGTAAGAGTTTATCTGCATAATCACCTCTTTTAGTGATTAAGCTAAACTTCTCTCGGGAGTTACGATTGTTAACTCCCACTCAATTCAAAAATGTCTTCGAACAACCGTTTCGAGCAAGCACCCCTGAAATTACCATTCTCGCACGCAAAAATAATCTTGAGCATCCACGCTTAGGTTTAACTGTGGCTAAAAAACATCTTAAACGAGCACATGATCGTAATCGTATCAAACGTTTAGTTCGTGAAAGTTTTCGTTTATCCCAACATAATTTGCCTTCTTGTGACTTTGTCTTTGTGGCGAAACGTGGCATTGGTCAGCTTGATAATAAAACGTTTTTACAAACTTTGGATAAATTATGGGCACGTCACATTCGTTTGGCACAAAAATCCTCATCGCTTTAATTAAGTTTTATCAAGTAGCGATTAGCCCTTTAATCGGGCCCCGTTGTCGTTTTGTGCCAACCTGTTCTTGCTATGGTATTGAGGCGTTAAAAACACATGGATTGTTAAAAGGTAGTTGGCTTACGCTAAAACGTGTATTAAAATGTCACCCCTTAAGCGCCGGTGGATTCGATCCTGTTCCGCCGAAAAAGATTAATAATAACGATGAGAAAAAATAATGGACTCAAGACGTAGCCTATTAGTGCTTGCACTACTCTTTATTTCTTTCCTTGTTTATCAGCAATGGCAACTTGATAAAAATCCACCTGTTCAACAACAGACCACGGAACAAACAACAGCCGCCTCTTCTGATGTCCCGGCAAGTTCTTCTTCATCTGCTGAAGTAGTGGCAGATTCACAAACAAAAGGTCAAATTATCACATTAGAAAATGATGTACTCCGTTTGAAAGTGGATACATTAGGTGGTGATGTAATCAGTTCTGAACTATTAAAATATGATGCGGAATTAGGTTCAAAAGAACCTTTCGTCTTGTTAAAAGATACAAACGAGCATGTTTACATTGCACAAAGCGGTTTAATTGGTAAAGACGGGATCGATACAAAAGCAGGTCGCGCGCAATATCAAGTTACGGGTGATAATTTCAAATTAGCAGAAGGTCAAAATGAACTTTCTGTGCCATTAACATTTGAAAAAGATGGTGTGACTTATCATAAAATCTTTGTGTTAAAACGCGATAGCTACGATGTAGGGGTTAACTTTGAAATTGTGAACCAAAGTGGTAGCACAATTGAAGTTGAACCTTACGGCCAATTAAAACACACATTAGTTGAAAGCAGCGGTAACGTGGCAATGCCTACTTATACCGGTGGTGCGTATTCTTCTTCAGAAACCAATTACAAAAAATACAGCTTCAGCGATATGAAAGACAAAAATCTTTCTATCGATACCAAAGCAGGTTGGGTTGCTATTTTACAACACTATTTCGTATCAGCTTGGATCCCAAATCAAGATGTAAATAACCAACTTTATAGTATTACAGACAGCAAAAATAACGTTGCGTCTATTGGTTATCGTGGTCCAGTCGTTTCTATTCCAGCAGGTGCAACAGAGACTATTACCAGCTCATTATGGACAGGTCCGAAATTACAAAACAAAATGGCTGAAGTGGCTAACCACTTAGACTTAACTGTTGATTATGGTTGGGCATGGTTTATCGCGAAACCATTATTCTGGTTATTAACTTTCATTCAAAGTATTGTATCTAACTGGGGTGTGGCAATTATTTGTGTCACCTTAGTGGTTAAAGCGATTTTATATCCGCTTACAAAAGCACAATACACTTCTATGGCGAAAATGCGTATGTTGCAACCAAAAATGCAAGAAATGCGTGAACGTTTTGGTGATGATCGCCAACGTATGAGCCAAGAAATGATGAAACTTTACAAAGAAGAAAAAGTAAATCCACTTGGCGGTTGCTTACCATTAATCCTCCAAATGCCAATTTTCATTGCATTATACTGGACGTTTATGGAAGCTGTTGAACTTCGCCATGCGCCATTCTTTGGTTGGATTCAAGATTTATCTGCACAAGACCCTTACTACATTCTCCCAATCTTAATGGGTGGATCAATGTTCTTGTTACAAAAAATGTCACCTACACCAGTTGCCGATCCAATGCAACAAAAAGTGATGAACTTTATGCCGTTGATTTTCATGTTCTTCTTCCTCTGGTTCCCGGCAGGTCTAGTACTTTACTGGTTAGTGTCTAACTTAATCACTATCGTACAACAACAAATGATCTACCGTGGTTTAGAGAAAAAAGGGTTACATACCCGTAAAAAATAACAGATAGAAGGCATCGAAAGATGCCTTTTTTCTATCATTGATTGATATATAATCACATGGGCGTATTAATGCGCCCTCTCATTTTTTTATCGCAGATAAAAGTGCGGTCAATTTTTAGTGAGTTTTTATGAAAGAAACAATCGTCGCACAAGCGACAGCGCCTGGTCGTGGCGGTATTGGTATTTTGCGTGTATCAGGCCCAAAAGCGGTTGAGGTTGCACAAGCGGTACTAGGTAAATGTCCTAAACCACGAATGGCAGACTATTTACCTTTTAAAGATGCTGATGACACAGTTTTAGATCAAGGTATTGCGCTTTATTTTAAATCACCTAATTCCTTTACTGGTGAAGACGTACTGGAATTACAAGGCCATGGTGGACAAGTGGTATTAGATTTGTTGCTAAAACGAATCTTACAACTTGATGGCGTTCGTCTTGCACGTCCAGGTGAATTTTCTGAACAGGCTTTTTTAAACGATAAATTAGATTTAGCTCAAGCAGAAGCGATCGCGGATTTAATTGATGCCACTTCGGAGCAAGCTGCTCGTTCAGCATTAAAATCATTACAAGGTGAATTTTCTAATAAAGTGAATCAGTTAGTGGATTCCGTGATTTATCTTCGTACTTATGTGGAAGCGTCGATTGATTTCCCCGATGAAGAAATTGACTTTTTGGCAGACGGTAAAATCGAAGCAAAATTACGAGAAATCATCAATCAACTTGATTTAGTCCGTAGCGAAGCGAAACAAGGCTCAATTTTACGTGAAGGGATGAGAGTGGTGATTGCCGGTCGTCCAAATGCAGGTAAATCAAGTTTACTGAATGCTTTAGCGGGTAGAGAAGCGGCTATTGTGACGGATATTGCAGGGACAACGCGTGATGTGTTGCGTGAGCATATTCATATTGATGGCATGCCTTTACATATTATTGATACCGCAGGACTTCGTGAAGCGACAGATGAAGTTGAACGTATCGGGATCTCACGTGCGTGGACTGAAATTGAGCAAGCCGACCGTATTATCTTAATGTTAGATAGTAGCGATCCTGATAGCCAAAATATTGAAAAAGTGCGGTCAGAATTTTTATCAAAATTGCCAAGTAATATGCCGGTGACCATTGTCCGCAATAAAGTAGATTTAAGCGGCGAGACAGTTGGACTAAAAGAAGAAAATGGAACAACGACCGTTTGTTTATCGGCTCAAACACATCAAGGCGTAGATTTATTACGTGAGCATTTAAAACAGGTGATGGGTTTCCAAACTGGCATGGAAGGCGGTTTCTTAGCGCGACGTCGTCATCTTGATGCCTTAGAAAAAGCGGCAGAACATTTACAAATTGGATTAGTCCAATTAACCGAGTTTCATGCAGGTGAATTATTGGCGGAAGAACTTCGTTTAGTACAAGCTAATCTCAGTGAAATTACGGGGCAATTTACCTCGGATGATTTACTCGGTAACATTTTCAGCTCTTTTTGTATTGGAAAATAGGTTTTAGGTTATGACTTTTCATATGTTGTGGGTCATAGCTTTGGGGCTTTCTATGGATGCATTTGCGGTATCCATTTCCAAAGGTTTGGCAATGCGCGCTTTTCGGTGGAAACAAGCACTGGCCATTGCATGCTGTTTTGGACTATTTCAAGGCATTATGCCCGCAATCGGCTATGTTGTTGGGCTTCAATTTAGTCAGATGATTCAAAATTGGGATCATTGGATTGCCTTTGCTTTACTTGCGATTATCGGTGTGAATATGATTCGAGAAGGGCTGAGCTCAGATGATGAACCTGTACCCTCATTGATTAGTTTAAAGCACCTACTAACACTTGGTGTGGCAACGAGCATTGATGCGCTAGCCGTTGGTGTCTCTTTTGCTTTTCTTTCCGTGGACATTTTGTTGGCTGTCTTTATCATTGGTTTAATCATCTTTGTCATCTCTTTTATTGGTGTAAAGAGCGGTCATTTTTTAGGGAAAAAATTCAAAAGCAAAGCAGAGATTTTTGGCGGTTTAGTGTTATTAGTCATGGCTGTGAAAATCCTACACGAACATGGTGTTTTTTAAGTGCGAATTTTCGCCTTTTAGATTATAATCTTACGAACTTTGTCTTTTTTAAAAGGGTAATAATTGAATGTTAATTGAAAAAATGCATGGCATCGCCCATAGCTTTATCGGAAAAGCGATCTTTGCTTTAATTCCAGTTTCATTTTTGATTGGTGGGATGTCAGGTTATCTGTATAGCAGCAGTGAGAGTTTTGCGGCAAAAGTAAATGGCGAGACTATCTCTCAACAAGATTTCTTAAATCGTTATAACCAAGAGTTTGAAGCGCGAGCTCAACAAGAAGGCGAGAGCTTCCTAGCAAAAACTGACTCTGTGGAATTTGTGACTGCACTTCGTCAAAATTTAATTCAACGTTTGGTGGATCAAGAATTAATCCGTCAATATGCGAAAGAATTAAAATTAGGTGTAAGTGATGAGATGATCAAACGTGCGATTGTGAGCGATCCTAACTTACAATCTAATGGTAAATTTGATAACGCGCGTTATCAACAATTATTGACTCAAAATGGTTTAACATCCGATACTTATGCGGCTATTTTACGTAATGCATTAACACTTGAACAAATGCAAAACGGTTTGGCGGACAGTGAGTTTGTCGTGCCGGCTCAAGTCAAAGATAATGCACAAGTCTTTTTCCAAAAACGTATCGCTCGTCTTGCAACTCTTCCATTAGCCGATGAAATTGCAAAACAAAAAGTGACGGACGAAGAAATTAAAGCGTATTACGATGCGAATGCGAAATCACTTGTTCAACCTGAACAGGCTAAAGTCCAATATATTCGCGTCTCAGCAAATGCATTAGGTAAATTACAACCAGTAACTGAAACGCAAATTGCGCAATATTATCAAGAAAATAAAGCGCAATTCATTAGCCAAAAATTAGCACATATTCAATTATCAACTGAGAAAGAAGCGGATGCCGTTTATCAAGAACTGCAAAAAGGCGCTGATTTTGCTGAGTTAGCAAAAACAAAATCCATTGATAAACTTTCTGGTGCTCAAGGCGGTGAATTAGGTTGGGTAAAAGACAACGAATTACCGAAAAACTTTGAAGATGCAGCATTATTGTTAAATGTTGGTCAATACAGCACACCGGTTAATGTGGATGGGGCTTACCATATTATTTTAGTGCAAGATCGTAAAGAACGTACTTTAGAAGAAGTGAAAGAACAAATCGCAGAGACTGTACGTAAAAACTTAGCAGAAAGCCGCTTCCAAGCAGTAGAAAAAGCGGTTCGTGAAAAAGCAGCAGAAAGTAGTGATTCATTAGCTGCGGTAGCTGAAGCGGCAGGCGTGAAAGTGGAAGAAACGGATTACTTTGGTAAAAATAATGTCCCTGCGGCATTAAATTTCCCAAATGTGACTTCTGCTATTTTTGAATCTGATATTGCAAACGGCGGTGCAAATTCTGAGCCATTAACTGTAGGTGAAAATGAATTTGTAGTGGTACGTGTCGTGGATCACAAAGATGAAGGTTTACAAAGCCTTGATGAAGCAAAATCAACGATTGAGCAATTCTTAAAACGTGAAAAAGCCGATAAAGTATTAGTTGAAAAAGCAGAGCAAGCGGTTAAAGCGCTATCAGCCGATCCAACCAAATTACCTGCAGGTATTAGCTTTGGTGAGCCACAAACCTTTACCTTAGTAGATAATAAAGATCCAGTGCTTTATGAAGGTGTATTTGCTATTGCAAAACCACAAGATGGTAAAGCGGCTTATCAAGTTGCTCGTAACAGCAAAGGTGATGTGGTTGTGGTTGCTCTTGAACGTGTAGAAGAGCCTACTTTAAGTGAACAAGAATTAGCGAAATTTAGCACTCAACTTGTTCTTGCACGTCAAGGTGAATTGCAAGGACAGTTAATGCAAGCATTACGTGAAAAAGCACAAATTGAGATTAATAACACCTTTATTAATCAAGATGATTCAGAAGAAGGTGCCTCTCACTAAGTTGATTGAAATGTCATTCATCATCAATTTCTGATGGAAAATAAAAGCAAAGTGCGGTAAATTTTGACCGCACTTTTTTATATAAAATAAGGAGAAGACTATGGCTCAAGAAACCATTTTCAGCAAAATTATTCGCAAAGAAATTCCGGCCAATATTGTTTATCAAGATGAATTAGTAACCGCATTCCGTGATATTTCACCTCAAGCGAAAACCCATATTTTGATTATCCCTAATAAAGTGATTCCAACGGTGAATGATGTGACAGAACAAGATGAGGTTACCTTGGGTCGCTTATTTACTGTTGCGGCTAAAATTGCTAAAGAAGAAGGCATTGCCGAAGACGGTTATCGTTTAATTGTGAACTGTAATAAACATGGTGGACAAGAAGTATTCCATATTCATATGCATCTTGTTGGTGGTGAACCTTTAGGTAGAATGTTGGCGAAATAATGAAAAAGATCCTAATTACAGCAACGGTATTATTTTTAACGGCTTGTTCATCTGCACCAAATATTGTGGGAACCAATAAGCCAATTTTAAATATGGCGGCAAATTTAGCACCGGCTTTAGATGTTGATTTGTCTGATAATACAGCGGCTTTAAAAAATAAAACTACACAACAACTCAATGTTCTTTACCATCTTTATTGGTATAACACACAAGGTGTAACGCAAGTTTGGCCGAATCAGCAAGAAAGCCAATCAGGCAATATTTTATTGCAACCACAAGAAAAGAAAGTGTTTGAACTACCAAAACCAAGCACAGAAAGTAGCAATTATCGTCTTTACTTACAATAGTTTATGTCCACATTATTAATTGACCTTGAAGGTCATGAACTCAAACAAGAAGAAGTTGAATTACTGGAACATCCTTTAGTTGCTGGGTTGATTTTATTTACCCGCAATTTTTATGATCGTCAGCAAGTTCAAGCGTTAATTAAATCCATTCGTCAACGAGTGAAAAAGCCTTTATTGATCACTGTCGATCAAGAAGGTGGTCGCGTGCAACGTTTCCGTGAAGGGTTCACTCAGCTCCCTGCAATGCAGGCTTTTGCGACATTAGTTAAGGATTCAACTCAGCAACAGAAAATAGCGAAAGAAGCGGGTTGGCAAATGGCGGCTGAAATGGTGGCGCTAGATATTGATTTAAGTTTTGCTCCGGTGTTGGATTTGGGTCATGAATGTCGTGCGATTGGTGATCGTAGTTTTGGCTGTGATGTAAAAAGTGCGGTCAATTTGGCGGCTGCTTTTATTGATGGTATGCACCAAGCAGGCATGGCAACAACGGGAAAACATTTCCCTGGGCATGGTCATGTTTTAGCCGATTCTCATCTTGAAACCCCTTATGATGAGCGTGCAAAAGAAGTGATTTTTAATCATGATATTTTGCCATTCCAGCAGTTAATTCAACAGAGTAAGCTTGATGCGATTATGCCGGCTCACGTGATTTATACACAATGTGATAGCCAGCCAGCAAGTGGTTCGACTTATTGGTTAAAAGAAATTTTGCGTAAACAGTTGGGCTTCCAAGGGGCGATTTTCTCTGATGATTTAGGCATGAAGGGCGCAGGTTTTATGGGGGATTTTGTGGCTCGTAGTGAAAAAGCCTTGAATGCTGGTTGTGACTTATTATTGCTTTGTAATGAACGAGAAGGTGTCATCCAAGTGCTTGATAATCTGAAGTTAGAGGAAACCACAGAGCATTTTGCAGCACGCCAAGCTCGCTTGAAATCGCTCTTTAAACAAAAATCCTTTGATTGGTCAGAACTCATCAAAACTTCTCGTTGGATTGAAAATCATCAAAAACTGACCGCACTTCAACAAGAGTGGCTTGCTTCTAAATGATTGATTGCCATCATTATCAAAAAGGCGATTGCCGTTCTTGTCAATGGCTTGAAATGCCTTATGAGCAGCAACTCGCCAAGAAAGAAGAGGATCTTAAACAACAACTTGCCAAATTAGATTGTGATAATTTAATTTGGCATCCGCCTTTTTATTCCTCCGAGTATGCCTTTCGTAATAAAGCGAAAATGGTGGTAAGTGGCGCGGTGGAACGTCCTATTTTAGGTATTTTACAAGACCCGAATGATCCACAAAGTGCGGTGGATTTATGTGATTGCCCGCTTTATCCGCAACGCTTTGTAGAGATATTCCCAATTATAAAAGATTTTATTGGGCGCGCTGGTTTAGTCCCTTATAACGTGGCTAAACAAAAAGGTGAGCTCAAATATATTCTGCTCACAGAAAGCCAACATACAAAAAAATTGATGTTGCGTTTTGTATTACGTTCAGAAACTAAATTGCCGTTAATTCAACGTGAATTTGCAGGGCTATTGGAAAAATTACCACAACTTGAAGTGGTGAGTGTGAATATCCAACCCCAACATGCAGCGATCTTAGAAGGTGAGAAAGAAATCTTTTTGACGAACCAACATACTTTATTGGAAAGTTTTAATGGTATTCCGCTCTTTATTCGCCCTCAAGGTTTCTTTCAAACGAACCCACTAGTAGCACAAGGATTATATGCAACGGCGCAAGATTGGGTGCAAGATTTGCCGATTACTAAACTTTGGGATCTCTTTTGTGGAGCAGGTGGTTTTGGACTTCATTGTGCCAAAGCTTTACAAGATAAACATCAACAAGAAGTGGAATTGACTGGGATTGAAATTTCCCCATCAGCTATTCAAGCGGCGACTCTATCCGCCCAGGTGTTAGGGTTAAACAACGTTAAATTCCAATCTTTGGATGCGGCTAATTTTGCTTTAACACAAGATGAAAACAAACCCGATTTAGTGATCGTCAATCCGCCTCGTCGAGGCATCGGAAAGGAACTTTCTGAATTTCTCAATGAAATGCAACCGCACTTTATTCTTTATTCCAGTTGCAATGCGATTTCCATGGGAAAAGATTTGCAGCATCTAACCAATTATAAACTTACTCAAATTCAATTATTTGATATGTTCCCGCATACAGCGCATTATGAAGTACTGACATTGCTGAAACTCAATTCCTAATAAAAAAGCTAACATCTCTGTTAGCTTTTTTTATTTAAAAATTTAATCGCACTTTTATTTTGCTATAAACCAGGGCAATTAAGAAAAATAAAGCTTGTAACAAAATAATGCATGCACCAGTGGACGCATCAAAATGATAGCTAAGTAGGACGCCTAGTAGGCTTGCAGTTACAGCACTGATGATAGCGATAATAAGCATCTTATCGAAGCGATTTGTTAAGGTTAGCGCGGTGATGCCCGGTGCAATTAGCATGGCTACAACCAAAATCACCCCAACAACTTGCATCGTACTCACAATGGTGAGTGCAAGCAGGGTGAGTAGTCCATAATGCAATAATTTAGGCGAGAGACCCGCAACGCGAGCATGGCTAGGATCAAAGCAATAAAGCAGAAAATCACGACGCTTTAATCCAAGTAAAATAAAAATGATCAAGGCGATGATAGCCGTTTGAATCAGCTCTTGTTGGCTTACACCCAGTACGTTTCCGAATAAGATGTGTGTAAGATGTTGTGAGGTTTGGATTTTAGTGAACAGCACCAACCCAATGGCAAACATTCCCGAAAATACAATTCCCATCGCGGTATCTTCTTTGATTCGACTGTTCTCTTTTAAATAACCTACCCCTAAGGCACAGGCAATACCTGAGATAAAGGCACCAATCACTAATGGAATACCCGCTAGAAAAGCCAAGACAATCCCAGGTAGTACAGCATGGGAAATGGCATCGCCCATCAATGACCATCCTTTCAACACCAAATAGCAAGAGAGTAGTGCACAAATCACGGCAACCACTAATGCGGTGAGTAGCGCATTTTGCATGAAGGCAAATTGAAATGGCTCAACGAAAATAGTGAACATCTCAGTCATAATCCACCACCTTACGTCGTTTTTGACTGATTAATCCGTATTTGGGCGAGAATAGAAAAGCCAATAAAAATAACAAGGTTTGTAATGTTACGATGACACCACCTGTTGCGCCATCCAGATAATAGCTTAAATAGACACCGACGAAACCAGTGATTGCGCCTAATGCTACGGCAATTTTGATAAGAGTTTTGAACTTGTCAGTAAGTAAATAGGCGGTTGCGCCTGGTGTGATTACCATCGCAATCACTAAAATCGCCCCGACAGTTTGTAATGCCGCAACGACACAAGCACTCAAGAGTGTAAAAAAGAGAACTTTGTAAAACAGTGGTGAAAGTCCAACTGTAATTGCTTGTGTTTCATCAAAGAAAATCAGTAACAGATCCTTCCAAAAAATAAGCAATAAGACCAAGCAAATCAACATAATGATAGCTACTTGATAAATATCTTCATCAGCAATCCCGAGGATATTACCGAGAATGATGTTTTGCACATTTATTGAAGTTGGATTCAGAGAAATAATCAACAATCCCAAGGCAAAGAATGTGCTGAAAATAAAGCCGATAACGGCATCTTCTTTGAGTTTAGAAATGGATTTGATCCATAAAATGGAAAGTGCGGCCAAAATTCCGGCAAAAAAAGCACCTAAAGCATAGGGGAGTGAAAAGGCATAAGCTATCGCCACACCCGGAACCACGGAATGAGAGAGCGCGTCGCCAATTAATGACCAGCCTTTCAACATTAAATAGGCAGAAAGAAAGGCACAAATGCCACCAACTGCGGCACTTATCCACATGGCTTTTTGCATATATTCATAGGAGAAAGGTTCCAGTAAATATTCAAGCATGACTTATTCCTTGTCAGACGGAGGTAGACGACAGGATTTTACAGCCGTTGCAGGCGGATCATTTTTGGTTTCGCCATAGAAGACAACAGGGCGCTCATCATCCGTAAGCACGGTGACTGCACGTTTATCTTCATCATTATGCAGATCTTCACCCAATAATTTGATGTGCCGTAATACACCACCAAAGACTTTTTCCAAATTATGCTGATTAAATGTATCTTCTGTTTTACCGGCAGCAATCACAGTACGGTTAATCATTACCACTTGGTCACAGAAGTCTGGTACAGAGCCTAAATTGTGGGTGGAAACTAAAATTAAATGGCCTTCAGTACGTAATTGGCGAAGGAGTTCCACAATGGCATTCTCAGTTTTAACATCCACACCTGTAAAAGGTTCATCGAGTAAGATAATTTTACTTTGTTGTGCTAACGCGCGAGCTAAAAATACGCGTTTTTTCTGTCCACCAGAAAGCTCGCCGATTTGTCGTTCAGCTAAATGCTCGATGTTTACTCGTTGCATCGCTTCGAGCACTTTTTGTTTGTCTTCAGCTTTTGGAATGCGTAGGAAATTCATGTAGCCGTAGCGTCCCATCATGACAACATCATAAACGGAGACTGGAAATTGCCAATCGACCTCTTCCGCTTGCGGCACATAGGCAACCAAATTTTGTTTCAACGCTCGATTAATTGGCAAACCACAAAGCGCAATATTGCCTTGCTGTGGCTTGATTAAGCCCATGATGCTTTTGAATAGCGTTGATTTTCCGCTCCCATTTACGCCGACAAGAGCACAGATTGTTCCCCCTTGTAATGCAAAGGTAACATCATAAATTGCAGTGTGCCCGTTGTTGTAACGTACGGTTACATCATTAACGGAAATAGAAGCGGAAAGTTCAGTCATTATTTTTCAAATCCTTTGACTATGGTGGATACAGTGACATTCAGTAAGTCAATATAAGTTGGTACAGGACCGTCAGCGGCAGAAAGAGAATCGACATAAAGTACGCCACCGTACTTAGCACCGCTTTCTTTCGCTACCTGTTGAGCAGGTTTGGCTGACACGGTACTTTCACTAAATACCACTGGAATGTGATTTTTTTTCACTAAATCGATAAGTTTACGTACTTGTTGAGGCGTACCTTGTTGTTCAGCGTTAATTGGCCATAAATAGCCTTCTTTGAGATCGTAATCTTTCGCTAAATAACTAAAGGCACCTTCACTGGTCACTAACCAACGTTGGTCGGCAGGAATTTGTGCGAGTTTTTCACGTAAAGGTTTATCGAGTTGTTTGATTTTTTCTGCATACGCCGCTGCATTTTTTTGATAAGTATCAGCATTTTGCGGATCGTATTTAACTAATGCATTTTTGATATTTTCGACATAAATCAACGCATTAGATGGCGACATCCAAGCGTGTGGGTTAGGGGCATCTTTATAAGGGCCTTCATAAATAGAAAGTGGCGTGACGCCTTCGGTTACCACAACGGCTGGTTTATCTTTGATATTTTGGAAGAAACGCTCAAACCAACGCTCTAAATTTAATCCGTTCCATAAAATTAAATCAGCAGATTGAGCTTTTACAATATCTTTAGGGGTCGGTTCATACTCGTGAATTTCTGCACCAGGTTTGGTGATAGATTCCACCGTCGCGGCATCGCCCGCAACATTTTGTGCGATATCCTGAATAACCGTAAATGTGGTCACCACTTTAAATTTCGCTTCGGCTTGTAAAGCTGCTAAACCTAGAGCGATAACAGATAGGCTTTTAAATAAATGCTTCATGAGATCTCCTTAAAAATAATGATGAATTAGCATTCTGCATAATAATATCATTTTTTACAAGCTTTTTAAATGAAAATAATTATCAAATCGATAGGTGATTAAAATTAAAAAGCGGAAAATTTTGTGCAAAATTGACCGCTCTTTTTGAAATGATTAACCACCAACTTGTTGAATTAGGCGATCCATACCCGCTTCATCATAGCCTTCTTCATATTGGGCTTCATCAACAGTAAAGTTGTGCATGCTACGCCCTGCGATACAACCGTATTGTTCCAATTTTCCTTTAGTAAAGTTAGTACGAAACGCAGATGAATGGTTATTTAAACTGATCACCCCAATGGTCGCGCGATTACATGGATTTTTATTCACAAAGACTAAATTATAGCCAGATTCGCGAATGTAACCGGTTTTATTAATTGCCGCATCAAACACTTCTTCACGCACTAATTTATTGGTGTTTTTAACAAAAACGCTGCGTCCGCCTGCTTGAATGAAAGCGCTTGGCATATTCGAGAGGTTTTTGATTTGTGCTTTGTTAAGAGAGTATTTAGCCAATTTAACCAGATCCATCACACTTGAAATGTTACTGTCAGATAAACCTGAGCTATCTGAAAAGCGGGTAGAGCGCATACCTAATTCTCTCGCTTTCTCATTCATTTTTTGAATAAATTGCAAACGACTCATGCCCGCAGAGCGAGAAAGTGCATGGGCAGCATAGTTATCAGAATGAACGAGCATTGCTTTTAACAATTCATTACAAGAAATTGGCGTATATTTAGGTAATTTTGTATGAGTGCCTTTGATGTAATCGAAATCATCGTCTGTAATTGAGGCTGTACAGTTTGTGTTTCGATTATTTTCAAGAAACACATTCGCCGTCATTAACTTGGTGACAGAGGCGATAGGTTGCACATGATTAGGTGAGCTACTTTCGAGCACTCTATCATGGGTGAAATCATATACGATATAAGATTGTGCCGTTGCGACTGCGGGTACTAAACACAATACAGAAAGAACTTTTTTTAACATATCTTCAATATAGCTAACTCAGAGAATAAAACGAAGTGCACATTCTATCAGTTTTTGTAGGGGTTTGGGATGTATGAAAGATAAAAAATTCGAAGTTTTTTAACCGCACTTTTTTCTTTTGTTTTTTTGATTTTTGCGATGCGGATCGCAAATAAGTGCGGTCAAAATTTTCGTTGTTTTTTAAATCTGCTAGCTTATCTGTCGGTAAATCTGTAAAATCTCGGCTCATTTTTAATATGCGAATTTTTTGTTGCTCAATTCTGAGTAACATCATCGCCGTAATGT
Source organism: Parahaemophilus parainfluenzae (assembly GCF_001055095.1). GTDB lineage: Bacteria > Pseudomonadota > Gammaproteobacteria > Enterobacterales > Pasteurellaceae > Haemophilus_D > Haemophilus_D parainfluenzae_Z. Next base: position 39,355 of record NZ_JVHG01000015.1, on the reverse strand, counting down.
GTAATAACGAGGCTTTATGTTAGAACAACCCCTTTTATCCGAAACGAATACAAAAAAGATTAACTTAATGGATTTAACGCGTCAGCAGATGCGTGAGTTTTTTGCTGAATTAGGCGAGAAACCATTTCGTGCGGATCAATTAGTGAAATGGATTTATCATTTTGGCGAAGATAACTTCGACAATATGACCAATATTAATAAAAAATTACGAGAAAAATTAAAAGCGGTCGCTGAAATTAAAGCGCCTGAAGTCGCGGTTGAGCAACGCTCTGCGGATGGCACCATTAAATGGGCGATGCAGGTAGGTGAACAGCAAGTTGAAACGGTCTATATTCCTGAGGCGGATCGCGCAACACTTTGTGTCTCTTCTCAAGTAGGCTGTGCGTTAGCTTGTACCTTCTGTTCCACAGCACAGCAAGGCTTTAACCGTAATTTAACAGTGTCTGAAATTATCGGTCAGGTTTGGCGTGCATCAAAAATTATCGGTAATTTTGGTGTGACGGGTGTACGTCCTATTACCAATGTGGTAATGATGGGTATGGGTGAACCATTGTTAAATGTAGCCAATGTTGTACCCGCGATGGAAATTATGCTAGATGATTTCGCGTATGGATTATCTAAACGACGCGTGACGTTATCCACTTCAGGAGTCGTGCCTGCACTCGATATGTTACGTGATAAGATTGATGTAGCATTAGCGATCTCGCTTCACGCACCGAACGATGAATTGCGTGATGAAATTATGCCGATCAATAAAAAATATAACATCAAAATGTTGATGGATTCGGTACACAGATACTTAGAAGTATCAAATGCTAACCATGGTAAAGTGACTATTGAATATGTGTTATTAGATCATGTGAATGATGGTACAGAGCATGCGCATCAATTAGCTCAAGTGTTAAAAAATACCCCGTGTAAAATTAACTTGATCCCATGGAATCCGTTCCCAGAAGCACCTTATGGTAAAAGCTCAAATAGCCGTGTCGATCGCTTCCAAAAAACCTTAATGGAATACGGCTTTACGGTCATTGTACGCAAAACCCGTGGTGATGATATTGATGCCGCTTGTGGTCAGCTGGCGGGGGATGTTATCGACCGAACCAAACGTACAGCAATGAAACGTAAGTTTGGCGAAGGTATTGACGTAAAAGCGGTTAACTAAGCTAAATATAGCAATACTTGTAAAGGGAAAATGGTCTAGCTAAGAGTGATAAGATAGAGGAGTGATAAGATGAAATTAATCCCAATTAACATTCTAAGTGCGGTCATTTTTCCTTTTGTTTTTTCTGCTTGCGTCTCTCAGTCTTCTGTTGATTTTAATAAACAACAAGCAGCAAAAGCGCGCGTTGAATTGGCATTAGGCTATCTGCAACAAGAGGATTTTGTTCAAGCAAAACTTAACTTAGATAAAGCCTTTGAACATGATGAACGCTATTATCTTGTGCACTCGGCACTTGCGCATTTTTATCAATTACAAGGCGATACGGAAAAAGCGAAGCAAGCTTATTTACTGGCGATTAAGTTAGATGATAAGCAAGGCGATGTGTATAACAACTTTGGTGCATTTCTATGTGGGCAAGGTGAGTTTGAACAAGCTTATTCACAATTTAATGCGGCACTCGCTGCACCAAATTATTATCATCAAGCAGATACCTACGAAAACATGGCACTTTGTGCTTTTGCCGGAAAACAAACCGACGTTTATCAACAAGCGTTGGAGAAATTGCGTCAAGTTGATCCTTCTAGAGCGGAAAAGCTCCGCACACTCAAATAATCATTGCCAAAAGCCCCTTTCGACTTTAAAATTTGGTATTTAGTTTTTTATTTCTATTTCTCTATTTTTATACCTATGAATACAATCGTCGAACAAACTGAAACAACTGAAATCTCTTTTGGGGATAAACTTCGCCAAACACGCGAAGCACTAAACCTTTCTCTAGAAGATGTGGCAAAGGCCATTTCTTTACGTCCAAGCATTTTGGCAAAATTAGAAAATAATGAGTTTGTCCAAAAAAATGTACCTTCAACCTTTTTGAGAGGTTATGTTCGCAGTTATGCGAAATTTTTACGTATTCCTGATGCTGAATGGGCACATTTAACTTTTGGTGAAGCACATAAAAATGATTTAAGTAAAAATACACGTGCGACTCGTTCAGTTAACCAATATTCATCTCACAGCCGTTGGGTAGGCACACTCACAACTATTATTTTACTCGCTGCTGTTGGAATGACTGGCTTATGGTGGTGGCAAAATTATCAAAAATCAAACGAAGAACGTGATAATTTAGTGCAAACCTACGTTGAAAAAGAAAAAACAGCAGAGGTACCTGTTACTCATTCGAATGAAATTCCAGTAACAGTAAATAGTCAGCCTGCGGTGTCAAGCAGTGAAACTACGTCTGTAGCGGAAAAAACAAATAATGCTACTGAACCCGCTGTTTCAACTACTCAAGAAAATCAAGCTCAAACCGTAAACACTGAAGTTTCAACCACAGCAACTTCAGCACCTACTGTTGAACAAGCTCAAGCACCTGTTGTGGAACAAACGTTACCTAACACAGAACCAACAACAGAGCAAACGGTGCCAGATACACAAAGTGCGGTTGAAAACCCCGCTATTTCTGAAGCACCAACTACGGTGAAAGGTGATCTCGTTATTGAGATTACCAAAAATTCAAGCTGGATTAGTGTGAAAGACAAAAACCGTAAAGTATTAGCGCAAAAAGAATATAAACAAGGTGAAACCTTAACCTTTAATGGTGACGAATACGCCTTGATTATCGGTGCGCCGGGTAACGTTCGCATTACTTATAAAGGCGAAGCGTATCCGCTTACAGTTGATGGCCGTGTGGCTAAATTTAAATTACCAAAACCTTAACGAATAATTTACGAAAGAATGTCAGCAGTAAAACCTACTATCAAACGTCGTGAATCGACAAAAATTTATGTGGGCAATGTACCAATCGGTGGTGATGCACCGATTGCCGTGCAATCCATGACAAGTACTCGCACAACTGATGTTGAAGCGACCGTTGCACAGATTAAATCTTTGGAACGTGTGGGCGCAGATATCGTGCGTGTTTCTGTTCCGACCATGGATGCAGCCGAAGCCTTTAAAATCATTAAACAGCAAGTGAATGTGCCATTAGTGGCGGATATTCATTTTGACTATCGCATTGCGTTAAAAGTGGCTGAATATGGGGTGGATTGTTTACGTATTAATCCAGGCAATATCGGTCGTGAAGATCGTATTCGTGCAGTGGTGGATTGTGCGCGTGATAAAAATATCCCGATTCGTATCGGTGTCAATGCTGGCTCATTAGAAAAAGATATTCAAGAGAAATATGGTGAACCAACACCAGAAGCCTTATTAGAATCAGCGTTACGCCACGTTGAGATCTTGGATCGTTTAAACTTCGATCAATTTAAAGTGAGCGTAAAAGCATCCGATGTCTTCCTTGCGGTAGAATCTTACCGTTTATTGGCAAAAGCCATTAAACAGCCGTTGCATTTAGGTATTACAGAAGCAGGTGGCGCGCGTGCGGGCTCTGTGAAGTCAGCGATTGGTTTAGGTATGTTGTTAGCGGAAGGCATTGGTGATACCTTGCGTGTCTCTTTAGCCGCCGATCCTGTAGAAGAAATCAAAGTTGGTTTTGATATTTTGAAATCATTACGTATTCGTTCTCGTGGGATTAACTTTATTGCTTGCCCAACTTGCTCTCGTCAAGAGTTTGATGTGATCGGCACGGTGAATGCACTGGAACAACGTTTAGAAGATATTATTACCCCAATGGATGTGTCTATTATTGGTTGTGTGGTAAATGGCCCAGGTGAAGCATTAGTGTCTGATCTTGGCGTTACCGGTGGTAATAAGAAAAGTGGTTATTATTTAGATGGTGAGCGTCAAAAAGAACGTTTTGATAACGACGCGATTATTGACCAATTAGAAGCAAAAATTCGTGCCAAAGTTGCACAACAAGATCCAAAAAATCGAATTATTTAAGGAAAACTCGTGGCAAAAAATATTCAAGCAATTCGTGGAATGAATGACTGTTCCCCAACTGAATCTCCACTTTGGCAATGGATTGAAGGGCAGATTCGCCAAATTTTAAGTAGCTACGGCTATTCAGAAGTGCGTATGCCAATCGTGGAAAGCACACCATTATTTGCTCGTGCAATCGGTGAAGTCACAGATGTCGTCTCAAAAGAAATGTACACATTCTGGGATAATGATGAACAATTAACACTTCGTCCAGAAGGTACGGCGGGATGCGTGCGTGCTGCGATTGAACATGGTTGGATTTACAACAATGAACAACGTTTATGGTATATGGGACCAATGTTCCGCCATGAACGTCCACAAAAAGGTCGTTACCGTCAATTCCATCAAGCGGGTGTCGAAGTATTTGGTATCGCAACCCCTGAAATTGATGCAGAGTTAATTATTTTAACGGCACGTCTGTGGAAAGCGTTAGGTATTGATAAACATGTTTCACTTCAATTAAATTCGATTGGTTCATTAGAAGCACGTGCAAACTATCGTTCTGCATTAGTGGCCTTCTTAGAAAATCACCAAGATTTAATGAGCGAAGAAGAGAAAGAACGTCTTGTAAAAAATCCATTACGTATTTTGGATACTAAAAATCAAGCATTACAAGATGTATTGGATGGCGCGCCAAAATTATTGGATTATTTAGATGATGAAAGTCGCGAGCATTTTGCGCAGCTATGTGGTCTATTAGATGCAGTTGGTATTCAATATGAAATTAATCCAAAATTGGTTCGTGGTTTAGACTATTATAATAAAACCGTATTTGAATGGGTGACATCAGCATTAGGTGCTCAAGGTACTGTATGTGGTGGTGGACGCTATGACGGCTTAGTTGAACAACTTGGTGGCCACGCAACAAGTGGTGTTGGTTTCGCAATGGGCTTAGAGCGTTTAGTACTACTCGTTCAAGAAGTGAATAAATCGATTCCGGTAAAAAGTGCGGTAGATATTTACGTTGTTTATCAAGGTGAAGGTACAACATTAGCCGCATTCCAGCTCGCTGAAAAACTTCGCTCAGAATTACCGCACTTAAGCACAATGTTGCATTGCAGCGGCGGTAACTTTAAAAAACAATTTAAACGCGCAGATAAGTCTGGTGCGACTCTAGCCCTTGTACTTGGCGAAAGTGAAGTGCAAAATAATCAAGTTGTGGTAAAACACTTACTTGGCGCAGCAGAGCAGCAAACCATTGATGTGGACAATTTAATTGAACACGTGAAAGCCCAATTTTAATTTTAGAAGGATAGGAAAATGGCATATACCATTGAAGAAGAACAAGAACTGAACCAGTTAAAAGAGTGGTGGAAAGACAATGGCAAAACCATTATTGCCGCTTTTATTCTTGGCGTAGGCGGGATGTTGGGCTGGCGTTATTGGCAGTCTTATCAAGCCAATCAAATTATGCAAGCGTCTGCTGAATATGATGCCTTAGTTTATACCACAAACAAAGATGCCGCCGCACAACAAGCTAAAGTAGCTGAATTTGTGAAAGCGCATGATAAAACCAGCTATGCGGTATTTAGCTTATTAGATGAAGCAAAAGGTTTTGTTGCAAAACAAGATTACGCCTCTGCTGAAAATAGCTTAAAACAAGCGATTGCTCAATCACAAGATGATATCTTAACTTCTCTTGCAGCGCTTCGTTTGTCTGCCGTGCAATTCCAACAAGGTCAATTTGATGCAGCATTAGCAAGTCTAAATCAAGTGAAAAGCCAAGGCTTTAGCGCGCGTAAAGATCTTTTAGCGGGCGATATTCAAATCGCAAAAGGCGATGTAAATGGTGCTAAAGCAAGCTTTGAGAATGCACAAAAAAGCGGTAACCCGTTAGAGAAACAAATGGCGCAGATGAAATTAAATAATCTGTAATATTTTAATTTAGCCCGAATTGCTCGGGCTTTTTTATTGGATTTTTGATCTTATGATTCAGAAACCTATTGTGCCGCCACCCGTCATTTTTATTGGCTGTGCACTTATCATGGCATATTTGCCTAATCCTTATCCTGTTACAATCAATATCGTGATTGCTTATCTGATTGCGTTGGCTTCATCTTTTGTTGGTTTTTTCAGTGTTTGGCAATTCTACAAAAATAAAGCCAATATTCATCCCATCCATTTAGAGAAAAGCAAAGTATTTGTGGTAAGTGGTATCTATCGTTTTAGCCGTAATCCCATGTATTTAAGCTTAGCTGGCTTGTTAGTGGCATGGGCGCTTTATTTGCAAAGTGCGGTTAGTTTTTTAGGTGTTTTTCTATTTATTTATCTCATCACACAATGGCAAATTAAACCTGAAGAATACTGGCTAGAGAAGAAGTTTGGTGAGTCTTATTTGGCTTACAAGAAAAAAGTGAGACGCTGGATTTAACCAATAAAAAAATCGCCTAAAAATAGGCGATTTTTTATATATTTTGAGAAGCGATTATTTAGCTGCACATCCGCAATCTGCTAATTTTTTAGCTAAACGCTCCGCAACGAAATCCCAGTTAACTACGTTCCAGAATTCTTTGATGTAGTCTGGACGACGGTTTTGGAATTTCAAGTAGTAAGCGTGTTCCCAAACATCTAAGCCTAAAAGTGGGAAACCTTCACAACCTGCGATTTCTTTACCCATTAATGGAGAATCTTGGTTTGCGGTAGAAACAACAGATAATTTACCTTGGTTGATCACTAACCATGCCCAACCAGAACCGAAACGAGTTGCCGCTGCTTTTTCAAATTCAGCTTTGAAGTTTTCTACAGAACCAAAATCACGTTCGATAGCAGCTTTTAAATCACCTTGTAGAGTAGTACCTTTTTTCAATGATTTCCAGAATAAGCTGTGGTTTGCATGACCACCTGCGTTGTTACGTAATGCGGTACGTTTTTCAGCTGGGATTTTGTCTAATTGGCTGATTAATTGACCTGAGCACATTTCAGAAAATTCAGCAGGTAAAGTTTCTAACACCGCGTTTGCATTGTTTACATAGGCTTGGTGGTGTTTAGTGTGGTGAATTTCCATTGTTTGTGCATCAAAATGTGGTTCTAACGCATCATAAGCGTAACCTAATTCAGGTAGAGTATAAGACATAATATGTTCCTTTTTTAAATGAAGTTAGGGTAATGTTTTTGATAAAAAACATCAAAAAGTAGTTAAATAGTAGCAGAAAATTTGATTTAGATCAGTAAATCTTTTAATTATTTGATTATCCGATGAATAGACTAGAAAAGCTTAATTTGTTTTAAATCAATAAACACACCAATCTACTTCTAAATAGTTATACCTTTTAGCCCTTAAAATCTCGTCAAAATTTCCCCTTGTGGTAGAATACCCGCTGATTTTTCACAAGATTTTATTTTTAAGGCTGAGGCTATGTTTCCTGCTCATCAACTTCAATTAGAACAATTAGCGTGCCAGCGTGGCGATCGTGTGTTGTTCACCGATCTTTCACTGCAATTTCAAAGCGGTGATTTCGTGCAAATTGAAGGGCACAATGGTATCGGCAAAACAAGTTTATTGCGCATTTTAGCTGGCCTTGCACAGCCTGTAGAAGGTAAAGTGCGGTGGAATTCAGACGAGATTACAAAACAACGAGAAGAATACTATCATCAGCTACTTTATCTCGGCCATCATTCTGGTGTGAAACCTGAATTAACAGCATGGGAAAATTTAAAATTTTATCAGCAGATTAGTCAAAGCCAGCAAGGCACCGATATTTTATGGGATGTGCTTGAAACTGTGGGTTTACTTGGACGTGAAGATTTACCGGCAGCTCAACTTTCAGCAGGTCAGCAAAAGCGCATTGCCTTGGCGAGATTATGGATCTCAGAAGCACCTCTTTGGATTTTGGATGAACCTTTTACAGCAATAGACAAAAAGGGGGTTGAAGTTTTGACCGCACTTTTTGAAAATCATGCTAAAAAAGGTGGAATGGTAATTTTAACGAGCCACCAAGAAGTGCCAAGTACGTTATTGAAAAAAATCAATCTTGCTGATTATAAATATAACTCTTAGATTTTTATGATATTTTTACAGATTATAAAGCGTGAGCTGAAGATTGCGACCCGTAAACAAGCGGAAATATTGAACCCGCTTTGGTTCTTTTTGATCGTTATCACGCTGTTTCCATTGGTGATTGGGCCGGATCCTAAACTCCTTTCTCGCATTGCACCGGGGGTTGCTTGGGTGGCGGCACTGCTTTCTGCGTTGCTGTCTTTTGAGCGCTTATTTCGAGATGATTTTATTGATGGCTCTTTAGAACAATTGATGCTTACGGCTCAACCTTTAGCGCTAACGGCGCTCGCAAAAGTTGTTGCGCACTGGTTATTAACAGGTTTGCCGTTGATTTTACTTTCACCTATTGCGGCTTTATTACTTTCGTTGGAAGTAAATATTTGGTGGGCGCTGGTGGTCACTTTGCTAGTGGGAACACCAATTTTAAGCTGCATTGGTGCGATTGGCGTAGCATTGACGGTAGGATTACGTAAAGGTGGCGTATTGCTGAGTTTACTTGTGGTACCATTATTCATTCCGGTTTTAATTTTTGCCTCAGCAATTTTAGATGCCGCTGCGTTAAATCTCCCTTATGGTGGACAGCTTGCTATTTTAGGCGCAATTTTGGCTGGCGCGATAACCTTATCGCCCTTCGCTATTGCAGCGGCACTACGAATTAGTTTAGATAATTAATCACTATTACGGTGAAAGTGCGGTCAGATTTTTAACTGTTTTTTATTTTTTGGAATTAAGGATCTTTTATGTGGAAGTGGTTACATCCTTACGCAAAACATGAAACCCAATATCATTTATGTGGCAAATTAAGCCCATTTTTTGGTGCGATTGCGGTTTTATTATTGGCTGTTGGCATCGTGTGGGGCTTAGCTTATGCACCGGCAGATTATCAGCAAGGCAATAGTTTCCGAATTATGTATGTGCATGTGCCGGCGGCGATTTGGTCAATGGGTGTGTATGGTTCGATGGCGATTGCAGCGATTATTGCGTTAGTTTGGCAGATTAAAGCCGCACACCTTTCGATGGTTGCCATGGCACCTATTGGTGCGATGTTTACCTTTATCGCGTTAGTTACAGGCGCAATCTGGGGTAAACCAATGTGGGGAACCTGGTGGGTGTGGGATGCGCGTTTAACCGCAGAACTCATTCTTTTCTTCTTATATATCGGTGTATTAGCCCTTTACTCTGCATTTTCTGATCGTGCTGTGGGTGCAAAATCAGCGGGTATTTTGTGTATTGTTGGTGTGGTGAATTTACCAATCATTCACTTCTCCGTAGAGTGGTGGAATACTTTACATCAAGGGGCAAGTATCACGAAGTTTGAAAAACCGTCTATTGCAACGCCGATGTTAATTCCACTGATTTTATGTATTTTTGGATTTTTATTTTTATCCATTTGGTTTACGCTCGTGCGTTATCGCGTTGAATTGCTAAAAGAAGATAGCAAACGTCCATGGGTAAAAGAGTTAGCAAGTAAGCTGAAATAGTTTTTTATTTTTATTTTAGGGAGCGGAAAATGTTTTTCCAAAGTTGGAGTGATTTTATCAATATGGGAGGCTATGGTTTTTATGTGTGGCTTTCCTACGGCATTAGTCTTGTGGCAATGATCATTTTGGCGATACAAAGTGTCAAAGGGCGTAAAACGGTGTTAAAAGAAGTGTTACGCGAGCAACAGCGTGAAACCCGTTTAAACCAAGCAAATAAAGGGAATACACTATGAATCCAAGACGTAAATCAAGACTCTCTATCATTATCTTTGTGATTTTAGGTATTTCGATTGCAACAGGTTTAGTCCTTTATGCGCTTCGCCAAAATATCGATTTATTTTATACGCCATCAGAAGTCATTGAAGGTAAAGAAGGCAAAGCAGATCAAAAACCTGAAGTGGGGCAACGCATCCGTGTAGGTGGCATGGTTGTGGAAGGCACAGTAAAACGCGATCCAAAAAGCTTAAAAGTTCGCTTTGACTTAAATGATATTGGTCCATCGATCACTGTAGAATACGAAGGTATTCTTCCTGATCTTTTCCGTGAAGGGCAAGGTATCGTCGCGCAAGGCGTATTAAAAGAGCCAACTTTATTAGAGGCGACAGAAGTACTTGCTAAACACGATGAAAATTATGTACCACCAGAATTAGGCGAAAAAATGCAGAAAGTACATAAGCCAATGGGCGCAGAGTTAAAAGGCGAGAGTGAAGCTGATCGTCGTTATAAAGAAACCCAGCAAAAACCGCAAGAAGGTCAATAATGATTGCTGAACTAGGAAATTATGCGCTTGCTTTAAGTCTTGCCGTTTCATTCTTTTTAGCGATTTTCCCATTATGGGGCGCAGAAAAAGGTCACCCTCAATTAATGTCATTGGCTCGTCCAATGACTTATGGTTTATTTTTTACTTTAACCATTGCGTTTGCTGCATTGTTCTACCTCTTTGCAGTCAATGATTTTAGTGTGCAATATGTGGTGAATAACTCTAACAGTAGCTTACCGATTTATTATCGTTTATCTGCCGTTTGGGGTTCACATGAGGGCTCATTATTACTTTGGATTTGGTTATTAACACTTTGGGGCGCAGCCGTAGCCTTATTTAGCAAACACTTGCCACAAGAAGCCGTAGCTCGTGTATTAGGTATTATGGGGATTATTAGCATCGGCTTTTTACTCTTCGTCTTATTTACCTCAAATCCATTTACCCGTACATTCCCAGACTTCCCAGTAGATGGCAGAGAACTCAACCCAATGTTGCAAGATGTGGGCTTGATTTTCCATCCTCCATTACTTTATATGGGATATGTTGGTTTTTCTGTGGCTTTTGCCTTTGCGATTGCCTCATTAATGACGGGCAAATTAGACTCCGCTTGGGCAAGATGGTCTCGCCCTTGGACGATGGCAGCTTGGGTCTTTTTAACACTCGGGATTGTGCTCGGTTCTTGGTGGGCCTATTATGAGCTCGGCTGGGGTGGCTGGTGGTTCTGGGATCCAGTAGAAAACTCTTCTTTAATGCCTTGGCTTGCAGGAACCGCATTAATCCACTCTTTAGCGGTTACTGAAAAACGTGGCTCTTTTAAAGCTTGGACAGTGCTTTTAGCGATCCTTGCTTTCTCACTTTGCTTACTGGGTACGTTCTTAGTTCGTTCCGGTATCTTAGTGTCAGTACACGCCTTTGCTTCAGATCCTACACGTGGTTTATATATTCTTGCTTATTTGGTTGTAGTAATTGGTGGTTCTTTAACTTTGTACGCTTACAAAGGCAATCAAATTCGTTCGCGTGATAATGCAGAACGTTATTCTCGCGAAACCTTATTGTTATTGAATAATATCCTATTAATGACCGCACTTTGTGTGGTGTTCTTAGGGACATTATTGCCGTTAGTTCACAAGCAATTAGGTCTGGGCTCTATTTCGATCGGTGCGCCGTTCTTTGATCAAATGTTCCTGATTATTATGACCCCATTTGCCTTATTACTAGGTATTGGGCCATTGGTTAAATGGCGTCGTGATCAGTTCTCTGAAATTCGTACACCGGTTGTAGTGAGTGTGATTGTGATGGCGATTGCAGGCTTTGCCTTACCATATTTCCTACAAAATAAACTCACTGTTAGTGCGGTGCTTGGTACTATGATGTCTGTCATTATTGTATTACTGAGCCTCTACGAAATGAAACAACGTGCAACACACCGTGAATCTTTCTTTAAAGGTATTACCAAGCTTTCCCGTTCCCATTGGGGGATGATTTTGGCTCACCTTGGTGTAGCCATGACAGTTTGGGGAATAGCCTTTAGCCAAAACTTCAGTGTGGAACGTGATGTGCGAATGGCTGTTGGTGATACAGTGCAGATTGCTAATTATGACTTTAAATTTGCTGGCGTGAGTGATGCAAATGGTCCTAACTATATGGGCGGTAAAGCACAAATTGATATTTCAAAAGAGGGTAAAACGGAAGCAACATTATTTGCCGAAAAACGCTTTTATACCGTCAGTAAAATGCCAATGACGGAAGCGGCAATTAATTGGGGCTTTACTCGCGATCTGTATGTTGCTTTGGGCGAAAAGATAGATGATAACTCATGGGCGCTACGCCTTTACTATAAACCTTTTATCCGTTGGATTTGGATTGGAGGATTGTTTATGGCATTAGGTGGTTTGCTCTGTATGTTTGACCGTCGTTATCGTTTTAGTCGATTAGTTAAACAGTCTTAATTGTAATAAGGGGCGCATTGCCCCTAGAAATAGATGTGAAATTGATAGTGTTATGAATAAAAAACTACTTATCCCACTTATTGTTTTTCTTGCGGTAGCTGCAGCTTTTTTAGTTCAGTTAGGACGCAATGCACAAGGTGATGATCCCAAAGCGTTGGAATCTGCTCTTGTGGGGAAACCTGTGCCACAGAAAATATTAACGGATTTATTGGAAAATAAAACGTACGGTAATGAAATTTTCCAACAAGGTAAACCGGTTCTCTTAAATGTGTGGGCGACTTGGTGTCCAACTTGTTATGCAGAGCATCAATACTTGAATCAATTGGCTAAACAGGGCGTAACAATCATTGGTATCGACTATAAAGATGAATCACCAAAAGCTGTAAAATGGCTAAAAGATTTAGGCAATCCTTATAGTCTTGTGCTTAAAGATGAGAAAGGTTCTTTTGCATTAGATTTAGGCGTTTATGGCGCACCGGAAACATTCATTGTAGATGGCAAAGGTGTGATTCATTATCGCTTAGCGGGTGATGTGAATGAACGCGTTTGGAATGAGACTTTAAAACCGATTTATGACAAACTCGCGGAGAAACCATAATGAGAAAATCATGGCTTTTTTTGACCGCACTTTTTATGAGCGTCTCTGCGACTGCCGCAATTGATGCGCTAAATTTTGCTTCACCAGAGCAAGAAAAGGATTATCATCAATTAACGCAAGAGCTTCGTTGTCCTCAATGTCAAAATAATAATATTGCAGATTCGAATGCAACTATTGCTGTAGATATGCGTGGCAAAGTATTTGAATTGTTACAAGAAGGCAAAAAACGAAGTGAAGTCGTCGATTATATGATTCAACGTTATGGCAATTTTGTGACCTATGATCCACCAATGACGACGTCAACAATCGTATTATGGATTGCCCCAATTTTGTTAGTGTTGATTGGCATTTTATTTGTATTTAAACGTAAATCAAAAAAAACAAGTACGGTTAATTCCGACGCGATTTTAGATGATGAAGAGAATGCGCGTTTATCGGTTTTACTCAAAGAAAAGGATAAATAATGAATTTTGCATTAAGTATTATTGCGCTCACTTTAGTCGTAGCATTGATTTGTTTTTATCCATTGTTGCGTTCAGTTAAAGCGAAAGAAGATAAAAAGCGTGATGAGTTAAATAAAGCATTGTATTTTTCTCGCTTAAAAGAGATTGAGCAAGATAATCAGCAAGGCTTAGTCGAGAATGTTGAACAACTCAAACAAGAATTACAAAAAACATTATTAGAAGATATTCCTCAACAAGAGAGCCAAACCATCGATAAAAATGCCAAAAATTACGGTAAGTTGTGGTTTGTTTCTGGTTTATTAGGTTTGGCCATTATTGCAGGCGGGACTTATTTCCCTTTGGGATCTTGGAAAGCTGAAGATATGATGGAAAAAACATTGGCAAAATTACCTTATTTCTTTGAACGAATCAAAGAAGAAGACACAAATCCAATGACAGATGCAGAGATGCAGCAATTTTCTACCGCACTTCGTTTGGATTTACAAAAAACTCCAAAGGATGCTAAAAAATGGTGGTTGCTCGGTCAGGTAGGGATGAATTTAGGTAATGGAAAATTAGCCTTTGATAGTTACCAACAAGCGAATAAACTTGAGCCGGATAATTTAGATTATAAGCTTTCTTATGCGCGTATGTTAATGTCTTCTGAAGATCAAACAGATAAACTCAAAGGTAACCAGCTTTTACGTGATGTTATTCGTCAAGATCATTCGAATCCTGAAGCCTTAAGTTTACTTGCTTTCAGTTATTTTGAAGGGGAAGATTATAAAATGGCGGCAGTAACCTGGGCGATGATGTTACGTTTATTGGAGCCAGATGATCCTCGTGTGCCAATGCTTGAGAAAAGTATTCGTGCAGCACGTGATGCACTCGCTTTACAGGAAGAAGAAAAAGCGAAGAGTGTCACACCGGAGAAATAATGAAGCCTCAATTATTAGGTTTTCACCATATTGCGATTATTGCTTCGAACTACGCACGTTCGAAGCATTTTTATATGGAGATTTTAGGCGCTAAACAGCTAAATGAAACTTATCGGGCAGAAAGGGATAGCTATAAATTGGATTTAAGTTTTCCCGATGGGAGTCAAATAGAATTGTTTTCTTTTCCAAATCCGCCATTAAGAGTAACCACTCCAGAGGCTTGTGGTTTGCGACATTTAGCATTAAAAGTCGAAAATATTGATGAATATGTTGCTTATCTTTTGGAAAATAGCATTGATTGTGAAGCAATTCGAGTTGATGAATTAACGGGAATGAAGTACACTTTCTTCCGAGACCCAGATTATTTACCCATCGAATTATACGAAAATAATTATTAACGTAGAAAATCAAATTATTATGAGTCATATTAAGAAAAAAATTGGGATTTACTCTTTTTGTGTTTTAGCATCATCAGTTGTTTTAGCCGAAGGTAGTAGTGTTGTATATGCAACAAAAGCGAAGACACCTGAAAATTATGTTTCTGAAATTAATATTTCTGAAACGGTGAAATATATTGATGGAAAAGGACAAAGAAGTTTAGATCCTAAATCTGAAAAAGATATGGAAGAGCTGGCCAACAGTGTTGAATTTGAAGTATATAAATTTAACGAAGTTGCGGCATCTAAAACAACGTTTCTGTCACCCGCGGGAATCTGTAGTGGTTTTAAAAGCACAGATGGTGTAGATGTAACAAATTCTAGTAATTATTACATTAAGCCAAATGATGCCAGTGAATATTATGGAAGCGTGTTAGGGGCGACAATTTATAAACAGGGCGAAACAAAAACTTCGCAGTATGTGCCTGTTTATGCAATAAAGAATGCCAATGTAGCGAAATACATTGAAAATAACGAAGATCCGAATGTTAGAAGAAAAGCGAACGAACGGATCAAAGAAGGCAGAGAAACACTTAATAAAGTGGTTTGTAACAAAAGGTAAAATTTATGAAAAAATTGATCTCTATTGCAGCGTTAGCTGTTTTAACTGCGTGTACTGCACCTCAGGAAGCTTCAAGTATTGGTAATGGCGCAGCTGAGTATGATATGAATGCTGTACAAGATTATAATGCTCGAGTAACAAGTGGTAATACTGTTACAGCTCGAGAAAAAGCGAGAGTCGCACAAAGAGATAGTGTTCCAAATGAAGTGAATGCAAGCGATCATCGTCCAAAAATGACAGGCTATTCTCGTTATCCAGTGGCTATTATGCCGGCATTCGGTTATTGCCATCATTGCTGGTAATTAAATAAAGAAAAAATAACCGCGCTTGAAAAAGTGCGGTTATTTTTTTGCTTGTTTATAAGCCTAAAATCGATTTTACAAAAGGAATCGTCAGATTTCGTTTTGCTTGTAGTGAGGCTTCATCGAGTTTCACTAATGCTTCTTTTAGTGTCGCCATATCACGATCTAAACGCGTGAATATAAAATTGACAGTATCATCTGAAAGTATGATACCTCGTTGATGGGCATTCTGTTTCAATACTGCAAATTTTTGTTCATCGCTGAGTGGAATCAATTGATAACTTTCTCCCCATTTTAAGCGAGAAGCAAGATCCGGTAATTTAACGGGTAGGGCAGTTGGAGATTGATCTGAACTGACAACTAATAAGGTTTTACCATTAGCCTTAATGCGATTAAAAAGATCAAATAAGGCAATTTCCCATTCTGAATTTCCAATAATTGTTTGCAAATCGTCTAAGCAAACCAGTTCTTGTTGTTCTAAATTCTCAAAAACCGCCGTGGAAAAATATTGTGATTTACTCAGTGGGACATAGATGGCACTTCGTTGTTGCTGAATATATTCATTACAAAGTGCGCGCAAAAGATGGGTTTTCCCAACGCTTTGGCTGCCCCAAAGGTAGAAGAATTGTTGTTGTAAATCAGTCATGTTTTGACGTAAAGAATTAAGCAATAATGCATTATTATCGCTATAAAAATTCTCAAGCGTTTTATCATCAATTTGATGAATAGGTAAAGAAAGTTGCTGATTCACGGATTAACGAGTTGATTTAAAATAAAAAAGAAAGGGCTAAATTTTCATTTAACCCTTTTGTTTGGGAGGTTTTATTCTACTTCATTTTTTGCTTTTGGCAAAATCAAGTTCAGCACAATGGCAACGATGGCACAAAGGCTAATTCCTTTTAGGGAAACAACATCGCCTACGTTGACAAACATATTACCGATACCGAAGGTCATAACTACCGAAATGATACAAAGGTTGCGAGGTTCAGTTACATCTACTTTGCCTTTAATTAAGGTACTCATCCCGACAACAGCAATCGAGCCGAATACCAACATCATGATGCCACCCATTACGATGGTTGGAATAGTAGAAAGGAATGCGCCTACTTTACCACAGAAGGAAATTGCAATTGCCCATACCGCTGCCCAGGTCATAATGTTTGGATTGAAGTTGCGAGTTAGCATTACAGCCCCTGTTACTTCTGCATAAGTGGTATTTGGAGGACCTCCTACTAATGACGCTGCAGCCGTTGCGACACCGTCGCCTAATAAGGTGCGATGTAAGCCTGGTTTTTTAAGGAAATCTTTACCTGTTACAGAACTGATTGCCATAATACCACCCACGTGTTCAACAGCTGGTGCGATAGCAATTGGTAGCATATAAAGAATCGCTTCTAAATTAAATTCTGGTTTGGTTAATTCAGGTAATTCAAACCATTTTGCATCTAAAACTGGTTGGAAGTTAATTAATCCTAGGAATAAACAAACCACATAGCCAGCAACGATACCAAACATAATTGGAATCAGTTTCATCATGCCTTTGGCAAATACCGCAACAGAAAGGGTTGTGACTAGGGTGATCATAGAAACCAATACAGAATGCTCATAGCTATATGCACTGTTTTTACCTAATGCCATATCCACAGCAACGGGGGCAAGTCCCATACCAATAATGATAATTACGGGACCCACAACAACAGGCGGGAAGATTCGTTCGAGCGCAGCACTACCACGCAATTTTACTAAAGTTGATAGTGCGAAATAGACGAAGCCTGCACAAGCAAGTCCACCCATTGTGATTGGAATGCCCCAAGTTTGTACGCCATATTGAATAGGCGCAATAAAGGCAAAAGAGGAGGCTAAGAAAATAGGAACCTGTTTACCGGTACAAAGTTGGAAAAGTAGTGTACCGATACCGGCTGTGAGAAGGGCTGTATTAGAATTTAATCCGGTGATTAAGGGAACTAATACTAAGGCGCCGAAGGCCACAAATAACATCTGTAAACCGACAAACGCTTGTTTGCCCATGCTTTGCACCTCAACAGGTGCGGTTGTAGTTTGATTACTCATTTAGTTTCAACTCTCGGTTTGAATTAACTGAAAGTGCGGTCGGTTTTAATGCTTTTTTAGCTTTTGTGTTTTCACGCACGGAAAAAAGACGGCCATAAATGCCGTCTTATTAAAAGGGAATTATTTCGTCCCAAAAATCTTATCGCCTGCATCACCCAAGCCTGGAATGATGTAGCCTTGTTCATTTAAGTGATCATCAATCGATGCACAATAAAGTTCGATATCCGGATGTGCTTTTTCTAATGCTTTGATTCCTTCAGGTGCCGCAACTAATACTAATACTTTGATGTGTTGGCAACCTTTTGCTTTTAATAAATCAATTGTGGAGATCATTGAACCACCGGTTGCGAGCATTGGATCCACAACGATAGCTAAACGTTCTTCTAAATCACTCGCAAGTTTTTGGAAATAAGGAACGGGTTCAAGGGTTTCTTCATTACGATAAATCCCGACTACACTGATGCGAGCACTAGGAACATGTTCTAACACGCCATCCATCATGCCAAGGCCAGCACGTAAAATTGGCACAACAGTAACTTTTTTACCTTTGATACGTTCAATTTCAACAGGACCATTCCAGCCTTCAATAATCACTTTTTCTGTTTCAAGATCGGCAGTGGCTTCATAGGTAAGTAAGCTACCCACTTCAGTTGCAAGTTCACGGAATTTTTTGGTATCAATATCAGCTTCGCGCATCACGCCTAATTTATGTTTAACTAGCGGATGTTTAACTTCAACAAGTTTCATCTTTTTTCTCCCTTTTAAAAAACAAATCGAAGAATTCTATATCAGAAATATTGAATTTCCTAGTGTTTTTATTATGACAGTTCGGTATAAAAACAGGGATAAAATTGACCGCACTTTGCTATTAAATACATCCACCACAGCTCCCACATCGCCAATCTTCCTTATTCACCGCTTGATAGAATGCACGCATGATTTCTTCTTCTAAGGGGATATTGTGCTCAATAAAAACATCCGAAAGCCAATCGATGTTTTCCACAATCCAATCATCTTCCATTAAGCCTTCTCGATAAAGCTCATCCTCGGGATCCATAAAATTATAAATATTATTTGTTCCCATATCTTTATCACGGCGTTCAAGTGGCAGTACCACAGGTAAACTAAGATAAGTAATGTCCCAATGACCTAGACATAGCGTATTGCCCTTTGATGACCAACTAGCGTTGAATGGATTGTCACTCATGTTGAAATGTTATAAGAAAAGTTGAAAAGTATGGAAAGTATAGATCTAAAGACAAATTTAATCATACTTAAAAGAAGGTAAATGATTTGATGGAGATCAAAGTAGAGTCAGAAAATTTAACGAATTTTTCACAAATAAAAAGCGGCCAATTACTTAGCCGCTTTTGTACGATAATAAATTTAGTTACGCTGCTTTTTTCGGTTTAAAGAAAATCATCGTAAAGATTTGCCAGAAGAAGGCTAGTGCACCGAAGATGAATACCACGTCGCCACCGAAACGAACCCAGCGTAGGGTATCGAATAATGGTTGTTGCATAAATTCTTCACTACGTGCATACCATAAGCCTTCAGAGATACTTGCATAACCTTGAATAATACCGATTGGTAATAAGCTTGATACGATCATTAATACTAAACCGCCATTTAATAACCAGAAGCCCCATTTCATTAACTTATCGTTAAATGGTGTATCCGGACGTAAATAACGAGCGATTAAGAATACGAAGCCTAGTGCTAAGAAGCCATACACACCGAATAATGCGGCGTGAGCATGAACAGCAGTCGTGTTCAAGCCTTGGATATAGTAAAGCGAAATTGGTGGATTGATTAAGAAACCAAATACGCCAGCACCTAACATATTCCAGAACGCTACAGCTACGAAGCAGTAAAGAGGCCATTTTAAACGGTCCATCCAAGGTGTTTTTTGTTGCATTGCCCAGTGTTCCCAAGCTTCATGACCTAATAACACTAATGGAACCACTTCAAGCGCAGAGAATGATGCACCTACTGCGATAATTGGAGTGGTTGCACCTGCGAAGTATAAGTGGTGGAAAGTACCAGGGATACCACCGATTAAGAATAACGCCGCTTCAGTAATGGTTGCCACAGTTGCAGTACGACGTGAAACTAAACCTAAACTTACAAAAATGAATGAGAGTGCCGCTACAGAGAATACTTCAAAGAAGCCTTCTACCCATAGGTGAACTACCCACCAACGCCAGTATTCCATCACAGAAATGTGAGTGTGCTCGCCATAGAATAATGCTGGGCCATAGAATAAACCGATCGCAATTACTGAGGCGAAGAATAATGCCAATAAGTTTTTATCACCAGGTTGTTTGAATGCATTCACTGTGCCGCGAAGCATTAAGACTAACCAGAATAAGATGCCTGCGAATTTCACTGCTTGCCAGAAACGACCTAAGTCAATGAATTCATAGCCTTGGTGGCCGAACATAAAGCTCCATTCTTCAGGGAGAATATGAGCAATTGCTAAGTAGCTACCAGTGAATGAACCAACGACTAATACCACTAATGCCCAGTAGAGAACATCCACACCCAATTTTTGGAATTTCGGATCTTTACCGCCATTAATGATTGGTGCAAGGAATAAACCACCGGCTAAGAATGCCATTGCAATCCAGAATAAGGCAGCTTGAATATGCCATGTACGCACTAATGAATATGGGAAGTATTGAGAAATATCAATACCATAGAATTCCTGACCCTCAACCGTATAGTGTGCTACAACCGCACCTAATGTGACTTGCAATACGAAAAGAGCAAGCACAGTAAAGAGGTATTTACCTAACGCACGTTGAGAAGGAGTAAGTTGTAATTTGGTGAGTGGATCGAACTCAGGCATTGGTGGTTCTTTTTCATCTTCACGTTTTTTGAATGACCAAATCCATACAACAAAACCAATACCTGCAATGAGGAATACCACACTCGCAATAGACCAAATCACGTTTTCTGGTGTTGGTACGTTATTAATTAACGGTTCATGTGGCCAGTTGTTGGTGTAACTTGCGTGAGTGTTTGGACGTTCAGCTGATGCAGTCCATGCTGTCCAGAAGAAGAATTTTGCTAAGTCTTTACGCGCTTGTAAATCAGGAAGAGTATTATCCTTCATCGCAAAGTGTTCACGAGTCACTTTGGTTGCAGGATCATCACCGTATAAAGAGATGTAGTATTGTGCTGTTTTTTCCATTGCCGCTAAACGGGTGTTTGAAAGGACAACGGTACCGTTTTCAACTTTGCTACCACGATATTCTTTGGTTAGACGCGCTTTTAATAACGTTTGTTGTTCA
Source organism: Parahaemophilus parainfluenzae (assembly GCF_001055095.1). Taxonomy (GTDB): domain Bacteria; phylum Pseudomonadota; class Gammaproteobacteria; order Enterobacterales; family Pasteurellaceae; genus Haemophilus_D; species Haemophilus_D parainfluenzae_Z. The sequence goes on along the minus strand of NZ_JVHG01000015.1, from coordinate 18,477 downwards.
TCATTTAAATCAGCGAAGTTTTTACCAAATTCTTGATTCGCTGTAATATCCAACCAGTTAGTTAATTCACGGTGAAGCCAATCTGCCGTCCAGTCAGGTGCTTGGTATGCACCGTGCCCCCAAACCGACCCCACTTGCATACCGCCAGTAGTTTGCCAAGCTGTTTGACCATGTAAAATATCATCGTGAGTAATCACTTTTTCGCCAGATTCAGAAACATATTGTTGCGGAATCGGTGGTGCTTCACGATAAACTTCGAACCCATAGTAACCGAGGATGGAGAAAGCTCCAATCAATACGGCGACTAATAGGTACCAGAACTTTTTATACTGTCCCATTTTATCACTCCTAGATTATTAGAAAATATCACTTCCTGATGATTAAATGCTGTAGATAATCATCAGATCCTAGATTCTACGCCAAGTAGAATACCTGAGCAATTATATATGGTATGTTTTTCCCAAATTACCTAAAATTGAGTAATTTAATAAGGTAATAGGAATGCTGGGCGAAAGATAATGTGTTTCTCTGGCGATGAATGGTGTTATTAAGTTTAAAAGGAAAGGATAGAGGCTAAGGAAAAATCAAGCAGATTATAAAAAAGACTGAGCTTTACGATGGTAAAGCTCAGAATAGAAGGTATTAATTGTAAGAAAATATTTTATTTAAAGACTAGAGAATGATGCTGCCAATTAATGCAATAATAAAACCTACGACACCGATTGAAGTTTCTAGTAATGTCCATGTTTTTAAAGTCGTTTTTGTATCCATTTCTAAGAAACGACTGATTAGCCAGAAACCTGAGTCATTTACATGAGAAAGCACTGTTGCACCTGATGCAATAGCGATCACAATAAAGCAAAGATCAAATTGACTTAAGTCAGTTGCCGCAGCAATAGTAGGAGAAATTAGTGCAGCAGCAGTGGTTAAAGCAACGGTTGCAGAACCTTGTGCGACACGCATTACCATGGCGATAACGAAAGCGGCAACAATGATTGGCATTCCGGTATTGGAAAGCATCGTAGATAACACATCACCAATACCACTGGCACGTAATACACCACCAAACATACCGCCTGCACCAGTAACGAGTACGATAGAACAGATAGGACCTAAGGCATTATCACAAATTTTTTCAATTTGTTCATAACTACGTTGGTCTTTTAGTAACAGAATTGCGACGATTAAGGTGATTAACAGTGCAACAGGCGTTTTACCAATTAAGCGAAGTGCTTCAACCCAAGTTTGTGAGCCATCAATGACTTTGGCTACGCTTAATGTATTTAATCCCGTGTCTAATAAGATCAATAAAATTGGGAGTAATAATATTGTTATTACACGGGCAAAGCTCGGTGGATTTTGTACCGATGTTTCACTGATTGCAGTGGCATTTAAGAATGCTTTTGGTAAATCTATATGAACCTTTTTACTAATTAATAGGCTAAATAAATAAGTACCGATATACCATGTTGGAATTGCACAAATTAAGCCAACAATCACCAATAAACCGATATTCACACCTAATAAATCACCAGATGCTACCGGACCGGGATGCGGAGGTAAAAAGGCATGCATTACAGCAAATGCACCAGCAACAGGGAAGGCATAACGTAAAACAGAGCCACCAAAACCTTTAGCGACACTAAAGACGATAGGTAACATCACGACGAGACCTGCATCAAAGAAAATTGGGAAGCCAAAAAGTAATGCAGCAATACCTAATGCAAAGGGGGCTTTTTTCTCCCCAAATTTGTTGATTAGTGAATCTGCAAGGACTTTAGCTCCGCCAGTAATTTCAAGAAGTCGACCAATCATTGCGCCTAAACCTACCAATAAGGCAACTGCTGCAAGCGTGTTACCAAATCCACTGAGCAAGGTTGGCAAGATCTTATCTACCGGAATCTGAGCAGCGAGTGCGGTAAGTAAACTCACAATAATTAATGCCACAAAAGCATGAACTTTGAATTTAATAATGAGTAAAAGTAGCAATAAGATTGCTACGATCATAATTGCAATGAGCATGGTTGTTCTCCGAATTGAATTGTTACCCGTAACATACGCTTGATTTAACATTTGGTAAACGATTACTTTTTAAAATTGTGATCTCATTCACATTATTTTTATCTTTAAAAGTGCGGTTAATTATGGCGACGAATTTATTTTGTGATCTGGATCACAAAACAAAATGTTACCAGTAACATTTTGTTTGTAATTAGAGTATGGTAAATGAAAATTTGAAGAGGTGTATGATGAGTCATAAACAAGAAAATATGGGAAAAAGTTTTATTCTAATGGGCGTATCAAGTACGGGTAAAACCTCCGTAGGAACAGAGGTGGCTCACCGTTTAGGAATAAAATTAATTGATGGTGATGATCTTCATCCTAGAGCGAATATCATTAAAATGGGAGAGGGACATCCGTTAAATGATGAAGATCGCGCACCTTGGTTGGAGCGTATTCGTGATGCAGCATTTAGTTTAGAACGAAAAAGTGAAGTGGGGATCATTATTTGTTCAGCACTAAAGAAAAAATATCGCGATCTCATCCGTGAAGGGAATGGAAATGTGAAATTCTTATTTTTAGAAGGCTCTTTTGAACTGGTACTTGAGCGCATGAAACAGCGTAAAGGACATTATATGAAAACCGATATGCTAAAAAGTCAGTTTGAGACGTTAGAAGTGCCAGGTCAAGACGAATCAGATGTTATTCATGTGGATATTTCTGGTAGCTTTGAGCAAGTGGTTGAACGTTGTGTAGAGGCATTAAAACCACTGATCTAAAATAAAAGAAGTGCGGTCAAAATGTGAGTATTTTTTTGATCGCACAGCTTATATGCTTTCGCCTAAATGGATTTTAAATCCCAGATCAATTATTTTTTCTTTTAGTGGCTCGTTATTCAGTCTCGCTAATAATTCTTGTGCGGCAAGTTTTCCAATTTCTAAACGAGGAGTCATAACCGTTGCGAGCTGAGGCGAGACCGAAAAGCCTACGTCATGTCCATGGAACCCTGCAATTGCAATCTGTTTAGGCACAGCAATACCTAAGCGCTGACATTCAAATAATGCACCAATTGCTAAGTCATCATTTGTACAAAATATGCCGTTTGTTTCTGGGCGTTCTTCTAAAATTTTACGTAGCTGCTTTCCACCCAAGGTGAAAGAAGAGGCGGCTTCAGTAATCAAACTATAAGGTTCTAACCCATACTTTTTCATGGCTTGTTCATAACCTTGCATTTTTAATTGGGTTCGTTTATCCATTCTTGCCGTGAAATAGACGATATTTTTATAACCACGTTGAATCATGGTTTCTACCATAGTTTGTGCCGCAGCAACGTTATCAAAACCAATAACTTGTTGAATGCCTGCTTGTGAGCTATCCATGATTTCAATGACTGGAATATTGGCGATTTCAATCATTTTAAGCGTACGCAAAGAGTGGTAGTTTTCCGATAAAATTAACCCATCCACATTGTAAGAAAGTAAACTTTCAATACGTTCTTCTTCTTTTTTGACACTATATCCATAGTGCGCAAGCATCGTCTGATAACCTGCAATATCGGCAACTTGCTCAATGCCTTTTAATACATCGGCAAACACATGATTAGTTAAAGAAGGGAGTAACACACCAATTGCTTTACTCTTTGCATTAGACAAAATTTCCGGTGCACGATTAGGGATATAACCAAACTGTTCAATGGCGGCAGCAATACGTTGTTGGGTATCTTTTGCAACAGAATCAGGATTGCGTAAATAACGGCTTACCGTCATTTTAGTCATTCCAAGATGGTCGGCAATATCTTGTAAAGTAGGGCGTTTTTGTTTCATTGAAATGAGTAATTATGAATATTTTGTACGAAAGTATAACAAAAAACATTTAATTTTTTGACCGCACTTTCTATCAAAAATAAATTAATTTTGAGTAAAAATAATTGAGTTCTGTATTATACAGAACTCAGAATATTATTAATTGATCTATTTGATTTTATAGGTTGATCTTTATAAGAAAACTAACGTTTAAACATACCACCTAAACCACCAAGCCCACCTAAGCCGCCTCCGCTCATTAAGCCTTGCATGCCGCGCATCATTTTCGCCATTCCACCTTTGCGCATTTTCTTCATCATACGTTGCATTTCGTCAAATTGTTTCAGCAACTTATTCACATCTTGCACTTGTGTACCAGAACCTAATGCAATACGACGACGGCGAGATCCTTTGATAATATCTGGATTGGCACGTTCTTTTAAGGTCATGGAATTAATAATAGCTTCCATTTTGATGAACATTTTGTCATCTACTTGATTTTTGACATGATCAGGTAAGTTTTTCGCACCCGGTAATTTTTCAAGCATCGACATCATGCCACCCATTTTTTTCATCTCGCGGAGCTGTTCACGGAAATCGTCTAGGGTGAAATCATCGCCTTTCTTGAATTTCTGTGCCATTTTTTCCGCTTTTTCGCGATCCACTGAACGTTCAAGATCTTCGATAAGGGAAAGCACATCACCCATGCCTAAAATACGCGACGCTACACGATCAGGATGGAATGGTTCAAGGGCTTCTGTTTTTTCACCCACACCAAGGAATTTAATCGGTTTTCCTGTGATTTGACGAATAGATAAGGCCGCACCGCCACGTGCATCACCATCCACTTTGGTTAAGATAACCCCCGTAAGTGGCAAGGCTTCATTGAAGGCTTTTGCTGTATTAGCCGCATCTTGACCGGTCATCGCATCAACCGTGAAAAGCGTCTCAATTGGATTTAATGTTGCATGAACTTGCTTGATTTCATCCATCATCTCGCTATCAACGTGTAAGCGACCCGCGGTATCCACGATTAATACATCGTAAAATTTGAGTTTAGCGTCAGCAAGTGCCGCTTTTGCAATCTCTACCGGTTTTTGTTTGACATCCGATGGGAAGAAATCCACGCCAACAGATTGTGCTAAGGTTTCAAGCTGTTTGATCGCCGCAGGACGATATACGTCGGCAGATACCACGAGCACTTTCTTTTTATGACGTTCGCGTAAGAATTTCGCTAATTTACCCACGCTGGTGGTTTTACCTGCACCTTGCAAACCCGCCATTAAAATAACTGCAGGTGGCTGTGTTGCTAAGTTTAAGCTCTCATTGGCTTCACCCATGGCTTTTTCGAGCTCACGTTGAACGATTTTTAAGAACTCTTGGCCTGGTGTTAAGCTTTTATTGACTTCTTCGCCTAATGCGCTTTCTTTTACTTTGGCGATAAATTCACGTACGACAGGCAACGCAACGTCAGCTTCTAATAAAGCCATACGTACTTCGCGTAGGGTTTCTTTAATATTATCTTCAGTTAAGCGACCTTTACCGCTAATGTTGCGTAGCGTTTTGGAAAGGCGATCCGATAAATTCTCAAACATTTTAAATCCTGTTTTTTCTTAAAAAATTGCCGTGATTATACCGAAATTTGGGCGTTTTTCATCATTTCAAATAAAATTATGGCGATCTAGAGAAAAGATCCGTTAAAATAAGAATAATTCCTAGTAAAGAGAACGCATTATGTGGTTTGCCCTTTTTTCGATTATTTTTTACATTCTTAGTCTATTGCTGATCGCTCCATTTTTGATGAACTCATCAGAAGGGAAGTTGAGTCAAAGCAAAATTCCATTTTTTCTGACCGCACTTGTCGCAATTATTCTGCATGCGGTCAGCACTTTTCCTTTGTTAGAGGATTTGGCCTCAGGGCAGAGTTTTACGCTAATGGAAATCGCTTCTTTAATGAGCGTAATTATTGCTGCCTTAGCGACGCTTTCAATGTTTCTGGTTTCCACGATGTGGTTTGTTTTACCGATAGTGTATGCGTTTTCGATCATTAGCTTGATCTTTGCGACATTCTTATCAAGCCATATCATTCAGATGCTTAATCAAAATACATTGATGCTGTTCCATATCGGCTTGTCGCTGTTTACCTATGCAGTTTGTTTTATTGCAACGCTTTATGTGATTCAGTTGGTCTGGTTAGACCGTAATTTGAAAAAACGTAAAATTCAATTTTCGCCAGCGATTCCACCATTAATGGCGGTAGAACGTCATTTCTTCTGTTTATTTGCGATGGGAGAAGTATTACTGACACTGACTTTAATTTCGGGTACTTATCATGTATTACAAGCGGTGACTCTAGAAAATCTGCACAAAGCAATTTTCTCTTTCCTTGCTTGGATTAGTTTTGGTATTGCTTGTTTTGGTCATTGGCGATTAGGCTGGCGTGGAAAAAGGATGATTATTTACGCAATTTCAGGTATCATTCTGCTCACGATTGGCTATTTTGGTAGCCGTTTGATTTAATCAAAATCAAAGAACAGGTAAAAAGTGCGGTGAAAATAACCGCACTTTTTGTTGATTAACGAACAAAAGGATTTACCCTTGGACAGTATCCCCCTTAGTACTTTATTTATTACACTCATTATTTGTTTAGTTTTATCAGCCTATTTTTCCGGCTCAGAAACCGGATTACTCTCTCTCAATAAATATCGCCTTCGTTTTATGGCGGAACAAGGTAATAAAGGGGCGCAAAAAGCAGAAAAACTGCTCGAAAAGCCTGATACCTTGTTAAGTTTTATTCTGATTTTTAATAACCTTGTTAACATCAGTGCCTCAGCTATTGCAACCATGATTGGTATGCGTTTATATGGCGATGCGGGTGTGGCTATTGCAACAGGTTTATTAACCTTTGTGATGCTTGTTTTTTCTGAAATTTTCCCTAAAACCGTCGCGGCGATGCACCCAGAGAAAGTGGGCTTTTTTTCAAGTCACATTTTGTCGCTATTGTTAAAAGTATTCTATCCATTAGTTTGGTTAATGAATATTTTCACGAAAACGTTAATGCGAATGGTGGGTTTAAAACCCGATATGCAAAAACAAGTGATTAGCCGTGAAGAACTACGTAGTATTGTATCAGAAGCGGGAGAAGCCACACCCGATGAACAGCATCCACAAATGTTGCTCTCTATTTTAGATATGGAAACGGTTACCGTCGACGATATCATGGTGCCACGTAATGAAATAGCAGGGATTGATATTGATGATGATTGGAAAGCCATTATGCGTCAGCTTAATCATGCACCACACAACCGAATTGTGTTGTATAAAGGTAGCCTTGATGAGCAAGTATTAGGGATTTTGCGTGTGCGTGAAGCCTTTCGTTTGTTATTAGAAAAAAATGAATTCACCAAAGAAACTTTATTACGTGCCGTCGATGAAGTGTACTTCATTCCAGAAGGGACACCACTTAAAACACAATTAGCGAATTTCCGTACGAAAAAAGAACGTATTGGTTTAGTAGTGGACGAATATGGTGACATTAAAGGACTCGTCACGCTTGAAGATATTTTAGAAGAAATTGTGGGTGATTTTACAACCACTACTGCACCGACTATTGAACAAGAAGTCGTTCAGCAATCTGATGGTTCGATGATTATTGAAGGCTCGGCAAATCTTCGTGATTTGAATAAAATGTTTGGTTGGGAATTAGATACAGAAGATGCACGCACCTTTAATGGTTTGATTCTCGAGCATCTTGAAGATATTCCTGATGAAGGAACTGTTTGTGAAATCAATGGCTTAAGAATTACCATTTTAGAAGTCAGCGATAACATGATCAAGCAAGCAAAAGTGGAGAAGTTAGCCTCCTAAATATGGCTTTTTCTGACTGCTCTTTTTTAAGAAGTACGTTATTTTTACAAAGGATTGAATATGACGGATGAGATTCGTTTAACACAATACAGCCACGGCGCAGGTTGAGGCTGTAAAATTTCGCCTAAGGTGTTAGGGACAATTTTACAGACTAAACTCGAAAAATTTGCTGACCCCAATTTATTAGTGGGAAATGAAACAGCGGATGACGCTGCGGTTTATGATCTTGGCAATGGTACTGCAATTATTAGTACCACGGATTTCTTCATGCCAATTGTGGATGATCCTTTTGATTTTGGTCGTATTGCCGCAACCAATGCCATTAGCGATATTTTTGCAATGGGCGGTAAGCCGATTATGGCAATTGCCATTTTAGGTTTCCCGATTAATAAATTGCCGGCGGAAGTGGCACAGAAAATTGTTGATGGTGGCCGTTTTGCTTGTCATCAAGCGGGGATTTCCCTTGCAGGAGGACACTCGATTGATGCACCAGAACCTATTTTTGGTTTAGCGGTAACAGGCGTTATTGCAACGGATCGTGTAAAACGTAATGCCTCAGCAGAAGCGGGTTGTAAGCTTTATTTAACCAAACCATTAGGTATCGGTGTGCTGACTACTGCAGAGAAAAAAGGCAAATTAAAACCAGAACATCAAGGATTGGCAACAGCAGCCATGTGTCAAATGAACCTGATTGGTAGCCAATTTGCAGAAGTTGCAGGTGTAACCGCCATGACGGATGTAACTGGTTTTGGTTTATTGGGGCACTTAGCTGAAATCTGTGAAGGCTCAAATCTTAATGCGGTTGTGCATTTTGATAAAATCAAATTATTAGATGGCGTAGCAGATTACATTGCAGAAGGTTGTGTCCCAGGTGGAACCAACCGTAACTTTGAAAGCTATGGTCATAAAATTGGTCCTCTTACGGATTATCAAAAGGCGGTACTTTGCGATCCTCAAACCTCTGGTGGCTTGTTGATTGCGGTGAAACCAGAAAGTGAGGTGGAAATCTTAGAGATTGCGAAAAAAGCCGGTATTGAGCTTAGCGAGGTCGGTGTATTAAAACCTCATCAAGAGGGTGTATTGGTTAAAGTTGAATAAATTATTTTCGTCAAAATAAAAGTGCGGTGAAATTCACCGCACTTTTTTATTCTTTATTTTCCTTGTTTTCTTTGTTGTTGGAATACATCGAGTCAATAATATGACGATAGCGTTCCATAATCACTTTTCGGCGTAATTTTAGCGTAGGCGTGATTTCACCAAGTTTTACGCTAAATGCTTGAGAGAGTAGCGTAAATTTCTTCACTTGCTCGAAGTGCGCCAATTCTTTTTGAAGACTTTCGATACGTTGTTCAAACATCTTGATAATTTCAGAGTGTTTGAGTAATTCCATGCGATCTTGATACTTAATATTCAGTTTTTTCGCATATTCTTCTACGCTATCAAAACAAGGCACGATCAACGCTGAAACATATTTTTTTGCATCAGCAATAATTGCAATTTGTTCGATAAATTTATCTTTACCAATTTTACCTTCGATATATTGCGGCGCAATGTATTTACCGTTAGACGTTTTCATCAATTCTTTAATGCGGTCGGTAATAAATAAATTACCTTCAGCATCAAATTCACCGGCATCTCCCGTTTTTAAGAAGCCATCTTCAGTGAAGGCTTGGGCCGTTTCTTCAGGTTTTTTATAGTAGCCTTTCATCACCATGCCACCACGAACCAGAATCTCGTTATTTCCCCCAATTTTAACTTCGGCATTTGGCATTAATTTACCAATAGAATTTGGATTAAAATGATGGTCATCCCAACAAGAAACGGTAGCTGTGGTTTCAGTCATGCCGTAACCAAGTTTGATATTAATCCCAATACTATGGAAGAAAAGCCCAATGGTTGGTTCTAATTTTGCACCACCGCAAGGCATCATTTTAATACGTCCGCCTAACAATGAACGCAGTTTAGACAGTACCAGTTTATCAGCAAGCGCATAGCGTTTTTGCAAGAAGAACGGGATTTTTTTATTTTGAGAGAGAAGATCAAAACGTTTTTGCCCCACTGCAATCGCCCAGTGGAAAATCATCTGACGAATAAAAGGGGCTTTTTGTACTTTATCAAGCACGGCAGAATAAATTTTTTCATAGAAACGCGGTACTGCACACATAAAGGTTGGGCGCACTTCTGTTAATGTTTCACGTACTTGATTGGTATCTTCGAGATAACAAAGGATTGCTCCACGATGTAACACATAGGCAACCCAAGCTCGCTCAAAAATATGGCTAAATGGTAAAAAAGAAAGTGAAACCTCATCTTGATTAACATCTAATGCAATATCATGGGCTTCAAGTTGATGAGCCAAGTTATTGTAATCGAGCATTACGCCTTTCGGTTCACCTGTTGTGCCAGAGGTGTAGATGATCGTGAATAAATCATCCATCGTTTTATTTGCCAAGCGAGTTTCAAATTCAGTCTGAAATTCGGCTGTACTTAATTGAATTAAATCTTCCCAATGGCAAGAAAGAGTGTTTTCACTCAGTTGAATTTGTTCTTTCATGGCCACGATTTTTTGTAATTGTGGACACTGATGCGCAATTTCTAACGCTTGATCATATTGTTCTTGATCGCCAACAAACAGAATTTTGACATCGGCATGATTTAAAATAAATTCTGCCTGTTGTGCCGTATTGGTTGCATAAATTGGAACGGTGATAGCTCGGACTTGAAGTGCCGCAATATCGGCGATTGTCCAACGTGACATATTGTGCGCAAAAATTGCAATTTTATCTTGTACTTGAATATTGCAAGCAAGAAAAGCTAATGAAAGCTGATCAAGCTGTTGTTGGAATGAGTTCCATGAAATATCTTTCCACAAGCCATTAATTTTATGGCGAAGTGCGGTTGCATTTTGACGAGTTTTTGCCTGCTGGCGAATTCGATTGACGAAATGACGTTCTAAATTCATATAAGCCTTATTTGAGCGAACAACTGTACGCTAATATAAACGAAATAAATTTAAAATCTAGTAAAATGTTATTATTTTGTGAATATAGAATAAATAATAGACATATTATTTTTCTATTTTTATATTGAAATGAGCAATAAAGAATATATAAAGTATTGAGAAAATTTAAATTGATTAGAAATAAAAAACCGCTCTAAAAAGAGCGGTTAATTTTTTAGCTATTTTGATTAGCCTTTGTAGTTGTATACGTGTGCAACTAAGTCTAATACTTTGTTTGAGTAACCAGTTTCGTTATCGTACCAAGATACTAATTTAACGAAAGAGTCAGTTAATGCAATACCTGCATCAGCATCAAATACAGAAGTTAAAGTACAGCCGTTGAAGTCTGTAGAAACTACTGCATCTTCAGTGTAGCCTAAAACGCCTTTTAATTCGCCGTTGAAAGTTTTACCTTCAGCTGCATCTTTGATTGCTTGTTTGATTTGTTCGTAAGTTGCTGGTTTTTCTAAGTTTACAGTTAAGTCAACTACAGAAACGTTTGGAGTAGGAACACGGAACGCCATACCAGTTAATTTACCGTTTAATGCTGGTAATACTTTACCCACAGCTTTCGCAGCACCGGTAGATGAAGGGATGATGTTTTGTGATGCACCACGACCACCGCGCCAGTCTTTAGCTGATGGACCATCAACAGTTTTTTGAGTCGCTGTTGTTGCGTGAACAGTAGTCATTAAACCATCTTTGATACCGAAAGTTTCGTGAACAACACGTGCTAAAGGTGCTAAACAGTTTGTAGTACAAGAAGCGTTAGACACGATGTCTTGACCTGCGTATGCACCGAAGTTTACACCACGTACGAACATTGGTGTGCTATCTTTAGAAGGACCAGTTAATACGACTTTTTTCGCACCAGCAGTGATGTGTTTGCGTGCTGTTTCATCAGTTAAGAACAAACCTGTTGCTTCAACTGCAACATCAACGCCGATCGCACCCCAGTTAAGGTTTGCAGGATCACGTTCAGAAGTAACACGGATAGTTTTACCGTTTACGACTAAGTTACCGTCTTTAACTTCAACAGTACCGTCAAAACGACCGTGAGTTGAATCGTATTTCAACATGTAAGCCATGTATTCAACGTCGATTAAGTCGTTGATACCTACAACTTCGATGTCATCGCGATGTTGTGCTGCACGGAATACGATACGACCGATACGGCCGAAACCGTTGATACCAATTTTAATAGCCATAAGATTTTCACCTTCTATTTTTTAAGTTAAACAAAATCGTTGCTCTAACGAGTTCCCGCCGATTATAGCATGGGCATTTTGATAAAAAAAAGGGTATATACCACTTTTTTGTGATCTCGATCACTTTTTAACAATTTGGTAAAACAAATGAAAATTTGACCGCACTTTTCATTTTCTTTTTGTATAATAAAAACAAACAACAAGAAGAGGTTTCAATTATGTCTCAAGGTAATTTATATATTCTTTCTGCACCAAGTGGGGCGGGCAAGTCATCATTAATTTCGGCGTTATTAGAAAAAAATCAAGGCACGAAAAAAATGGTGTCTATTTCACACACAACGCGTTCTCCTCGTCCAGGCGAAAGTCATGGTGTGCATTATTATTTTGTTTCAGTAGAAGAATTTGAAACCTTAATTGCAAAAGGCCACTTCTTAGAATATGCAAAAGTGTTTGGTGGTAATTATTACGGCACTTCATTACCAGCAATTGAAGAAAACTTGGCTAAAGGCATTGATGTGTTTTTAGATATTGATTGGCAAGGTGCACAGCAAATTCGTCAAAAAGTACCTTCTGTAAAAAGTATTTTTATTTTGCCTCCCTCATTGCCTGAATTAGAACGTCGCTTGATTGGACGTGGACAGGATAGTAAAGAAGTCATTGCGGAGCGAATGTCAAAAGCAATCAGCGAAATTTCGCATTATGATGAATATGATTACGTTATTGTGAATGATAATTTTGAACAGGCATTAGCGGATTTGCAGAGCATTTTGCAGGCAGAACGCTTGACTAAAGCTTATCAACAAACAGAAAATGCAGACTTAATTCATCAGCTACTAGCAAAATAAGCTTGAATTGAGTACAATATTTTCCCTTTATAGACATTATTTTTAACATCGGAGTAAAACATGGCTCGAGTGACTGTGCAAGATGCAGTAGAAAAAATTGGTAACCGTTTTGATTTAATTTTAACCGCCGCTCGTCGTGCAAGACAATTAGAGTTACATCAAAGTGAGCCGTTAGTGCCGGAAGAGAACGATAAGCCAACTGTCATTGCATTACGTGAAATCGAAAAAGGGTTAATCAACCAAGAAATCATGGATGCAAAAGAGTATTTAGATGCGGCAGTTTCTCAACGTAACGAAGAAGTGGCAGTAGCGTTAATCGCAGAATAATCTCATTAAAGTGCGGTCAAAATTAAAGCTATTTTGATCGCCTAGTCTTTCTCTCTACAAAAAGTCAGGTGTCCTTTGGAATTGTTTGCAGATTTAGATCGAATTATTCAGGGGTATTTGCCCGCCGATAAAATTGAATTAATCAAACGTGCATTCGTCATTGCGCGAGATGCTCACGAAGGACAATTTCGCTCAAGCGGCGAACCTTACATTACTCATCCTGTTGCGGTAGCTTCAATTATTGCGGAAATGCATTTAGACCATGAAGCAATCATGGCTGCATTATTGCATGATGTTATCGAAGATACCCCTTATACTGAATCCCAATTAAAAGATGAATTTGGCGCTAGCGTAGCCGAAATTGTGGAAGGCGTATCTAAACTAGATAAATTAAAATTCCGCACCCGCCAAGAAGCACAGGTTGAAAACTTCCGAAAAATGATTTTAGCGATGACTCGAGATATTCGTGTCGTCTTAATCAAACTGGCTGACCGTACCCATAATATGCGAACACTGGGAGCATTACGTCCAGATAAACGTCGTCGAATAGCAAAAGAAACCCTAGAGATTTACTGTCCATTAGCTCACCGTTTAGGCATTGAACATATCAAGAATGAATTAGAAGATTTATCTTTTGAGGCAATGCATCCTCGTCGTTATGAAGTGCTTAAAAAATTCGTCGAACAGGCACGTGGTTCCCGTCAAGAATTGATCCAACGTATTTCTAATGATATTTCACAACGCCTTGAGGATGCGGGTATTCCAAGTCGTATTTGGGGACGTGAAAAACATCTCTATAAAATCTATCAAAAAATGCGCATGAAAGATCAGAAATTCCATTCGATTATGGATATTTATGCTTTCCGCGTTATTGTGAATTCGGTTGATGATTGCTATCGTGGATTGGGACAAATGCATAGTTTGTATAAGCCTCGCCCGGGTAAAGTGAAAGATTATATTGCTGTGCCACGCGCAAATGGCTACCAAGCTTTACAAACCTCAATGATTGGCCCTCATGGTGTGCCCGTGGAAGTCCACTTGCAAACTGAAGAGATGGAACAGGTTGCCGAAATGGGAATTACCGCCCATTGGGTGTATAAAGAAGGTGGTAAAAACGATAGCACCACGGCTCAAGTGCGTGCACAACGTTGGTTACAAAGTTTGGTGGATATTCAACAAAATGTGGGTAACTCCTTTGAGTTTATTGAAAATGTAAAATCAGAGTTTTTCCCGAAAGAAATTTATGTCTTTACGCCGAAAGGTCGTATCGTTGAATTACCAATGGGCGCAACAGCTGTCGATTTTGCTTATGCCGTGCATTCTGATGTGGGAAATCATTGTGTTGCGGCAGTAGTAGAGCATAAACCTTATCCATTATCACAAGCTTTAGAATCTGGTCAAACCGTTGAGATTGTGACCAGTGAAAATACTCATCCAAGTGTTAGCTGGTTAAACTTTGTAGTGACCGCTCGCGCAAGAACTCGTATTCGTCATTTCTTAAAATTATTGCGTGCAGATGATGCCGTTCAAACTGGTAAAAAACAGTTGGAAATGGCTTTGAAACCACATTATCTCTCTGAAGTTTCTGAAGAGAAAATCCAAGCCGTATTGAATGAATTGAATCTCTCAAGCCTTAATGAGCTTTTTGAGGAAATTGGTGTGGGCAATCAAATGTCGAGCGTTATTGCTCACCAATTAATGGATGAAGCTATTGAAATTGATGTGGATGGTGTTTCTGAAAATACGCAAAGCACACTAACATTGAGCCGAGATGGTGAAATGAAAGCATCTTTCGCTCAATGTTGTCATCCAATTCCGGGCGATCCAATCGTAGCATTAAGCACCGCGAAGAAAGGTGTGGTTGTTCATCATCAAGCTTGTTCGAATTTAGCATCAAGTAATACGAAAGATTTTACTGCCGCAAAATGGGAAGAGGCTGAAAGTGCGGTCAATTTTGATGCCGAATTACACATTGAAATGCTTAATGAACAAAATGTATTAGGTAGCCTCATGACAGCCGTCGCGACTTGTGAAAGTAATATTCAAAGTATTTGGACGGAAGAATTAGAGAATAATGTGCTATTAGTCATTATCCAAGTTGGCGCGAGAGATATCTATCATTTAGAAAACATTATGCGAAAAATAAAACAAATTACCAGTGTGATTCGTTTGAAGCGCAATATTAATGAAGCATAATGAGCACGCAACTTCTCGATGCCGTTCCTCTAACCACTTTATCTGGTGTTGGGGCGGCAATCTCCGATAAATTAAGCCGTCTTGGAATTCATAATCTCCAAGACTTACTTTTTCATTTACCTATCCGTTATGAAGATCGCACGAGAATTACGCCTATTGCTGATCTTCGTCCTGAACAATATGCCACCATTGAAGGTGTTGTTCAAACCTGTGAAGTTGCCTTTGGGCGCCGTCCTATTTTAACTGTAAGTCTCTCTGATGGAACGAGCAAGATTATGCTCCGTTTTTTCAATTTTAACGCGGGAATGAAAAATAGTTTTCAGATTGGTACGCGCGTCAAAGCGTTCGGTGAAATTAAACGTGGACGCTTTATGGCGGAAATACATCATCCTGAGTATCAAATCATTCGGGATAATGCACCATTGGTTCTAGAGGAAACGCTCACGCCGATTTATTCCACAACAGAAGGTTTAAAACAAAATTCATTACGTAAGTTAACCGATCAAGCATTGGCTTTACTCGATAAAATCCAATTAACGGAAATTTTACCTAATGAATTTAATCCGCATCCTTTTAGCCTAAAGGAGGCTATTCGATTTTTGCATCGTCCACCACCAGATATCTCATTAGATATTTTGGAGAAAGGACAGCATCCGGCACAACAACGACTTATCTTTGAAGAACTTCTTGCACATAATCTTGCGATGCAAAAAGTGCGGTTGGGTACGCAGCAGTTTTTAGCGTTACCATTGCATTATCAAACCGATTTGAAACAACGTTTTCTTGCATCTTTGCCTTTTCAACCAACGAATGCTCAAAATAGAGTGGTGGCCGATATTGAACAGGATTTAGCAAAAGATTATCCGATGATGCGACTTGTTCAAGGTGATGTGGGCTCAGGGAAAACGTTAGTTGCTGCCTTAGCTGCCTTATTAGCGATTGATAATGGTAAACAAGTGGCATTAATGGCGCCAACGGAAATTTTGGCTGAACAGCATGCGAATAATTTCCGCCGTTGGTTAGAGCCTTTCGGTATTGAAGTTGGCTGGTTAGCGGGTAAGGTGAAAGGGAAAGCTCGCCAAACCGAGCTAGAAAAAATTAGGTCTGGTGCGGTACAAATGGTGGTGGGCACGCATGCTTTGTTCCAAGAGGAAGTGGAATTTGCTGATTTAGCCTTGGTGATTATTGATGAACAGCATCGTTTTGGTGTGCATCAGCGTTTAATGTTGCGAGAAAAAGGCGAAAAAGCAGGATTTTATCCACACCAACTGATTATGACGGCAACGCCAATTCCGAGAACTTTAGCGATGACGGTTTATGCCGATCTCGATACGTCAATTATTGACGAATTGCCTCCAGGTAGAACGCCGATTACGACAGTTGTTCTTTCTGAAGAGCGTCGAGATGAAATCGTTGCTCGAGTCAAAAACGCCTGTATTAATGAAAAACGCCAGGCTTATTGGGTTTGTACGTTAATTGATGAATCTGAAGTATTAGAAGCGCAAGCTGCAGAGGCAATTTGGGAAGATTTAACGAAATCCTTGCCAATGCTCAAAATTGGTCTTGTACATGGGCGAATGAAACCGCAAGAAAAACAAGATATTATGGCTGCCTTTAAAAATGCAGAACTCGACTTGCTTGTGGCGACAACCGTAATCGAAGTAGGCGTAGATGTACCGAATGCCAGTCTCATGATCATTGAAAATGCTGAGCGTTTGGGTTTATCACAACTTCATCAGCTGCGTGGACGAGTAGGGCGTGGCAGTACGGCGTCTTTTTGTGTCTTAATGTATAAACCGCCGTTGGGCAAAGTGTCGCAAAAACGTTTACAGGTGTTGCGTGATAGCCAAGATGGCTTTGTGATTTCGGAAAAAGATTTAGAAATTCGCGGTCCAGGTGAGGTGTTAGGCACCAAACAGACGGGAATTGCCGAATTTAAAGTGGCGAATTTAATGCGCGATCGTAAAATGATCCCAACAGTTCAACATTATGCTAAGGCATTAATTGTAAAATATCCGGATGTGGCAGAAAGTTTAATCCGCCGTTGGCTAAATAATCGAGAAATTTATTCGAATGCCTAAAGTGCGGTTATTTTGGAAAGAGTTTTATAAATGAATAAATCAACGGTACTTTTCTTTGATTCTGGAATGGGGGGCTTAAGCGTTTATCGCGAAGCGAAAAAGCTGATGCCAGATAACCATTATTTGTATTGCTTTGACAATGCTGGCTTTCCTTATTCAGAAAAATCAGAAGAAACAATTATTCAGCGAACATTGGGTATTTGTAAAAAAATTAATCGGAATTATCCACTTGATGCCATTGTGATTGCTTGTAATACCGCGAGTACGGTGGTGTTACCGCCTTTACGTGAACAATTTTCTATTCCTATTGTGGGCACCGTACCTGCCATTAAGCCGGCGGCAGAAATATCACAAACGAAACATATTGGACTATTGGCGACAAAGGGGACGGTTAAACGCCCTTATGTTAATGAGCTTATCCATCAGTTTGCCGCCCATTGTGTGGTTGAACGGTTAGGCTCAACTAAATTGGTTGAAATCGCAGAGCATAAAATCCAAGGGAGATCGGTTGATTTGATTGCATTGAAAAATGAATTAAGTCCCTGGGCCTCAATAGAGAATTTAGATACGATTTGTTTAGGCTGTACGCATTTCCCTTTAATTAAAGATGAAATTCAAATTTGCTTACCTCAAGTGAAGAATTTTATGGATCCAGGATTCGCTATTGCCAAACGGCTACAATTTTTACTTGATAAATTAGAAGTGCGGTCAAAATCTGAGATGAAAAATCAGGTTTTTTGTACGCAAGATGTAGAGAATAAGTACCAATTAGAACAAGCGTTGGCTCTCTGGGGATTTGATGGAATTACCGTTTTAAAATGATTTTTTCTCGTCACGTTGATGCGTTTGTAAGCAAATAGCAAAAAAATTTACATTTTTTTACAAAAAGATCTTGCAAAGGCGTCTGAAATGCCTATAATACGCCCCACACAACGACGCACTGTTGTGAATCTTAAGAAAAACCAGTGCGTCGTTATTTTTTGCTCTTTAACAATATATCAGACAATCTGTGTGGGCACTTGTTGATTGACTTGTTTTAAAAATATTTTTTAATTTTGAAGTCTTAATAGGTGCTAACTAGAAATTCATATACTTTTTAAGTAGTGACATTTTATGTCAGCAGTATTGAGCGATTGAACTTGAATTGAA
>NZ_JVHG01000014.1:0-64602 GCF_001055095.1 Parahaemophilus parainfluenzae | reverse complement strand
CTCGAACCTGCGACATATGGATTAACAGTCCACCGTTCTACCGACTGAACTAAGGAGGAATAAATTTGGTATCACAAAGAATAGGCGCGCATTTTAATGAGCGACCTGTCGCTTGTCAATACTCAAAATGAAAAAAATTACAAAAAAATTTACCGTTTTTGCTATCCACAAAGCCTGTGGATAACTTTGTGGATTGTTTTTGTTTAAAATGGTCAACCACTGGTGCAGACTGGCTTTGTCTCAAATTGTTCATCTATTAGCCATTCGTTAATATTTATTTAAATATCAATATGTTATATAAAGTCCAGCAAAAAAAATAAAATATTTTTCAATTTTGAAGTGTTTAAGACTTGACACGCCTAAGTGTGTGTAAAACTTGGATTTTTATCGCTCAATTTGGAGTAATAAATGTGCTAAAATAGCTACACTTCTAAAACAGTAAAAAAATTGACCGCACTTATGGCAGACAAAATTAATACTAAGCCTTTTATTCTTCATTCCGATTTTAAACCTTCTGGTGATCAACCCCAAGCAATCGAAAAATTAGTCGAAAATTTAGAGGATGGTTTGGCGCATCAAACCCTTCTCGGGGTAACGGGCTCTGGTAAAACCTTTACCATTGCGAATGTTATTGCGACGTTAAATCGCCCTGCAATGTTGCTTGCCCCAAATAAAACCCTTGCTGCTCAGCTTTATGCGGAAATGAAAGCTTTCTTTCCTGAAAACGCGGTGGAGTATTTCGTCTCATACTATGATTATTATCAGCCGGAAGCTTATGTACCGAGCAGTGATACCTTTATCGAAAAAGATGCTTCTATTAATGATCAGATTGAACAGATGCGTCTTTCGGCTACGAAGTCGTTCTTAGAGCGTCGAGATACTATCGTAGTCGCATCTGTTTCAGCGATTTATGGTTTGGGGGACCCTGATAGCTATTTACAAATGATGTTGCATTTACAACAAGGGGCAATTATCGATCAACGTCAGATTTTAGCGAAGCTGGCGGAATTACAATATACAAGAAACGATCAAGCTTTTCAGCGTGGTATATTCCGAGTGCGCGGTGAAGTGATTGATATTTTCCCTGCGGAATCTGACGATCGTGCGGTAAGAATTGAATTATTTGATGATGAAATTGAACGTCTAAGTTTATTTGATCCGTTAACCGGTACAAATTTCGGAGCAGTACCACGTTTTACGGTATATCCGAAAACCCACTATGTGACACCGAGAGAACGTATTTTAGATGCCATTGAAAAAATCAAAGTGGAGCTTGCTCAACGCCGTGAATATTTCATCAAAGAGCATAAATTGTTGGAAGAGCAGCGCATTACTCAACGTACACAATTTGATATTGAGATGATGAATGAGCTTGGTTATTGCTCAGGCATCGAAAACTATTCACGCTATCTTTCTGGCCGAAATGAAGGCGAACCGCCTCCGACATTATTTGATTATATGCCGTCTGATGCGATTTTGATTATTGATGAATCACACGTAACGGTACCGCAAATTGGTGGGATGTATCGTGGTGACCGCTCTCGTAAAGAAACGTTGGTGGAATATGGTTTCCGTTTGCCTTCTGCATTGGATAACCGTCCATTACGCTTTGAAGAGTTTGAGCGTTTAGCACCACAGACGATTTACGTTTCCGCAACACCTGGCCCTTATGAATTGGAAAAATCGGGTACTGAAATCGTCGATCAGGTTGTGCGTCCGACGGGCTTACTTGATCCACAAATTGAAATTCGTCCGGTGTCCATTCAAGTGGATGATTTGCTGTCTGAAGCGCGTCAAAGAGCGGACAAAAATGAGCGTGTTTTAGTGACAACACTGACGAAGAAAATGGCGGAAGATTTAACGGATTACTTAGACGAACACGGAATTCGTGTGCGTTATTTGCATTCAGATATTGATACCGTTGAGCGTGTAGAGATTATTCGTGATTTACGTTTAGGCGAGTTTGATGTATTGGTTGGTATCAACTTGCTACGTGAGGGCTTGGATATTCCTGAAGTTTCTCTTGTGGCGATTTTAGATGCGGATAAAGAAGGTTTCTTGCGTTCTGAGCGCTCTTTAATCCAAACTATCGGCCGTGCTGCTCGAAACTTAAATGGTAAAGCAATTTTGTATGCCGATAGCATCACTAAATCTATGGAAAAAGCCATTACCGAAACGAATCGCCGCCGTGAAAAACAAATGAAATACAATGAAGAGCACGGCATTGTTCCACAGGCATTGAATAAGAAAGTGGGCGAGTTGTTAGATATTGGTCAAGGTGCAAATCAAAAAGCTAAATCGAAACAGCGTGGTAAAACAGCAGCTGAACCGACCGCACTTTACAATGCCCCTAAATCCGCCAAAGAATTCCAACAACAAATTAAGAAATTGGAACAACAAATGTATAAATTTGCTCAAGATCTCGAATTTGAAAAAGCTGCTGCAGTACGCGATCAGCTTCATCAATTGAGAGAGCAGTTTATGATATCGGAATAAAGAAAAAGAGCGGTCAAATTGACCGCTCTTTTTTATTTTATTGCACTAATAAGTAGAAGTTGTTTTTGCCACGTAAGATATTGAGTGCAACAGCAGATGGTTTTTCATCTAGCGCTTTGCGTAAGTCTTGCGTGCTTTCAATTGGCTGACGGTTGATGCCGATGATGATATCACCTGATTTTAAACCGCGTTGTGCCGCCATTGAATTTGGCTGTACTTTACTAATTTCCACACCTTTAACACCTTTTGCATCATAGTTGTTTAAGGTTGCACCATCTAATGCAGGAAGTTCTGTTTTACTTGCTGTTTGCGAGCCATCGTCTGCTTGTAAGGTCACTTTTACGTTATCAGTTTTGCCATCACGTAGGTAAGTGAGCTCAATTTCTTTACCTGCACCCGAAGTTGCGATTTTTGCACGCATTTCGGCGAAGCTTGAAATTTTTTGACCATTCATTGCGGTAATTACATCACCTGCTTTTAAGCCTGCTTTTTCTGCAGCAGAATTTGGAATGACTTCACTTACAAATGCACCTTGTTGCGCACTGACATTAAAGGCTTTCGCTAAATCGGCGTTTAATTCACCGCCCTTAATACCGAGTAAACCACGGCGTACTTCACCAAATTCTAAGATTTGTTGAACGAGATTATTGGCTTGGTTACTTGGAATTGCAAAGGCAATCCCTGCATTACCGCCACTTGGAGAAATAATAGCCGTATTAATACCGATTAATTCACCTTGTAAATTCAATAATGCACCACCAGAGTTACCACGGTTTACCGCAGCATCCGTTTGGATATAGTTTTCATAAGCACCGCTATCAGAACCAGTAGAGCGACCAAGTGCAGAAACGATACCAGAGGTTACAGTTTGACCTAAACCAAATGGGTTACCGATAGCAACGGTAAAATCACCGACACGTAATTTATCGGAGTCAGCCATTTTGATCGCGGTAAGATTTGTTGGTTTTTCGATTTGTACTAAAGCGATATCAGATTGTTCGTCTTTTCCAACAAGTTTGGCTTTGAATTCACGTCCGTCTTGTAATTTTACGGTGATTTTATCCGCGCCATCTACCACGTGATTATTGGTTAAAACATAGCCTTTATCTGCATTGATGATCACACCAGAGCCTAAACCACGGAAGTTGCGTGATGCGCCACGATCTCCGCCGAATTGTTCACCAAATTGATCACCAAAGAAAAATTTAAATTCTTCTGGAATATCATCAGGCAATGCTGAACGGCTGTTTGCTTTTGCTTTGCCTTCAACAGAAAGCGTTACGACTGCTGCTTGCGCTTTTTCTAACATTGGCGCAAGACTGCCTTGTTCGACAATTTCATTCGGAATAGCCGCTTGTGCAGATAAAGAGGTCGCAAATACGCTTAAACCTAATGCGATACCGGTTAATACAAAATTTCTTTTCTTCATAGAGTTCTCCAAGTAAAAATAAATGACTGAATAAGTGTTCAGTCAGACAATAAAATGAGGGGGATGTTCACTAAAAACAAGGGCATTGAAAAAATATTTTTAAAAAGTGCGGTTGAAATTGAAATTGTGTTTTTTGCCCGCATTCATCTAAACCCTTTGTTAATTTGAAGGATAAAAGAATCATTCTGTTTAAATAGGGCTGGTACAACCTATTTTTATGTCAAAAACCTTGCCTGCCAAGGCTGAAATATAGTTTAATAATGTCCTGTTTTACTGCTTTGGTAGTACAAATTTTACGCAATTACATAATAATTGTGTAAGAATTCAAATGAACTAGTTTACTAGTACAAAAAATAGGTGTAGAGTAACGCCATTAGATTTAAGCACAACATTTAAAATTTAGAGAGTGACATATGGCGACGAAGAAAGAAGAAATCGAAGTAAAAGTTGCAAATGACGATACCCGAATTGAAAAAGTGGATCAGGTATTGCCTCCCATTGCTTTATTAGAAAAATTTCCTGCAAGTGAAGAAGCTGCTGAGTTAGTTCGTGAAACCCGTTTACATGCCCACAATATTATTCATGGAAAAGACGACCGTTTACTTGTGGTAATTGGTCCTTGTTCTATTCATGATCCTAAAGCGGCATTAGATTACGCAAAACGTTTAAAAGTATTACGTGATGAATATAAAGATACACTTGAAGTAGTGATGCGCGTTTACTTTGAAAAACCGCGTACAACAGTGGGCTGGAAAGGCTTAATTAACGATCCTTATTTAAATGATACGTATCGTTTAAATGATGGTTTACGTATTGCGCGTAAATTATTATCTGATATTAATAACTTAGGTGTGCCGTCAGCGGGTGAGTTCTTAGATATGATCACACCGCAATATGTGGCAGATTTTATGAGTTGGGGTGCAATTGGTGCGAGAACAACTGAATCTCAAGTTCACCGTGAGTTAGCTTCAGGATTATCTTGTGCGGTAGGCTTTAAAAATGGCACAAATGGTGGCGTGAAAGTGGCATTAGATGCAATGGGCGCAGCAGAAGCTTCTCATTATTTCTTATCCGTAACTAAATTTGGTCATTCTGCTATTGTTTCAACAAAAGGAAATGAAGACTGCCATATTATTTTACGTGGTGGCGATAAAGGCCCTAACTATAAAGCAGAAGATATTTCAAAAGTTTGTGCAGAGATCGAAAAATCAGGTCGTATTCCACATGTAATGATTGATTTCAGTCATGCAAATAGTAGCAAACAATTTAAAAAACAAATGGAAGTTTGTGAAGATGTTTGTCAGCAAATCGCAGGTGGTTCAAAACAAATCTTTGGTGTGATGGTAGAGAGCCATATCGTTGAAGGTCGTCAAGATTTAGTGGATGGTAAAGCGCATACTTATGGACAAAGTATCACTGATGCTTGCATCGGTTGGGAAGATACAGAAATCGTGTTAAAACAGTTATCCGATGCGGTGTTAGCACGTCGCCAAGTAAATGGCTAATCAGTTTTATTTTTAGATGATTAAAAGTGCGGTCAATTTTGACCGCACTTTTTTTATGTGCTTTGAAAAAGGGGGAGAAAAGAGGTATGCTAGCTCAAATGGAATAAGAAAGGAGATGTATGATGCAGGATATGATAAATGGCTTATTAATTGTCTTAATACCGATGGTGTTAGGTTATCTGTTAAAGGTCAATAATAAATCCTATATTGCAAAAATAAATCATATCGTGATGTTTTTGCTTTACATTATTCTTTTCTTAATGGGCTATTTACTTGGTCAGTTAGATGATTTAGAGCATAAACTGCCTATTATTGGCACAACTGCGGTGACGCTATCGGCGATCATTTTGGGATCCAATATGATTGGTTTAATGCTTTATGACCGTTTTAATCCAGCAGAGCCACTTAAATCACAAGGTAAAATTGATTCTCGTTGGCACTCCTTAATTGACTCTCTCAAACTTTCCGGCACAGTGGTAATTGGCACCCTTTGTGGTTTCTTATTCAAATCCTATCTCATGTTACCTACAGGTATTAATCTGTATGTATTGATTGTACTGATTTTCTTTGTAGGGATTCAGCTAAGAAATAACGGCATTTCCTTGAAAGAAGCTCTTTTCAATAAACGAGGTTTCCAAACGGGAATGGTGTTTACTTTTACTTCATTACTAGGCGGTATCATTGCTGCTTTTGTTTTGGCTATGCCAATTACGCAAGGACTGGCGTTTGCCTCTGGAATGGGGTGGTATTCGTTATCCAGTGTAGTATTGACCAATGCATGGGGACCGGTGCAGGGCAGTATTGCCTTTTTTAATGATTTATCCCGGGAAATTGTCAGTTTATTTGTCATCCCATTATTTATGCGCCATTTTCGTTCGACGGCAATTGGAATTACAGGCGCAACAGCAATAGATTGCACTTTGCCAATTATCCAAAAAGCGGGAGGCATTGAAGTCACGCCAATTGCGATTTCATTCGGCTTTGTGACGAATATTCTGCCACCGTTACTATTGGTTTTCTTTTCCAGTATTCCTCTATAAAAAAGAAATACAAAAAACAAAAGAGTTAATCGTTATTTTTCGATTAACTCTTTTTTATTCTAATCGCGCTATACGATTTCTTATATTTTAATGTTAGGGATTATCAGCTTGTCTATGCATGGCAATAACCGCCTGACCTAAACTGAGTCCGCCATCACCCATCGGTAATTTATGCGCGCTTAGTACATGGAATTCGCTCAAATTTTCTTTTAATAAGCGACGTAGTAGTTGGTTATGCATCACACCACCAGATAACACGATAGTACGGCATTGGTGTTGGCGTGCTTGGTTTGCCGCAAGTTCAGCAAAACCTTGGGCGAGAGCATAATGAAAGGCAAAGGCTTTATCTGCGACAGGCGCATGGTAATTCAACCAACTTTGCCAGAAATAAGACAAATCCAGTTTATTGCCGATAAGGGGCATTTTTACTGGAATATTGAGCGCACTTTTGGGTTGTGTAGCAAAGGATGAGTTATTTGCTAGAGCTTCTAGATGACAAGCGGCTTCACCTTCCCAAGAAACAGTGGTTGGTGCAATACCGAGATCATAAGCTACAGCATCAAATAAACGCCCCGCAGATGATATAGGTGGGCAATTGAGTCCTCGCTCAATGGCATTAACTAGTATTTGCCAATTCGGTTCATCGCAGGTTTTAGTGAGTATTTCTTGCCACTGTGGCACAAATTGGTGCAGGTGAGCCAACCAGTTACGCCAAGGTTGTTTAGCGGCAAGATCGCCTCCTGGCAGAGCAACAGCCGGCAGACCACCTAAATATTGACTATCTTGATAATCAACAAGTAGGCATTCGCCCCCCCAAAGTTGTCCATTTTCACCCATGCCGATACCGTCTAGAGCAAGACCAATTACTGGTTCATTACAATTGTGTTCGGCCATTACGCTGACAATGTGTGCATGGTGATGCAGCACTTCGATGGTGGGGATTTGTTGCTGTTCGGCAAGTTGTTTACCAATGGAAGATGAAAAATAGCCAGGGTGAGCATCCACCGCGATAATGTCTGGTTTAAATTGGTAAATTTGCTGAAATAATGCAAGATTTTCACTTAATTGTGACCGCACTTGCTCATTTGCAGTATCACCAATATGTTGGCTCAGTACGGCTTTATTGTGACGTAGTAAGCAGAAGGTATTTTTCAGATCAGAACCCAACGCCAACACATTTTTTGTGCTTTGTGTTTCAAGCGATATTTCATCTGGCACATAGCCACGAGCACGACGCAATGTTTCTAATCCATCGAAGGCAACGCGAACAAGGCTATCATCAGCACGTTGTAGAATATCGCGATTGTGACAAAGATAAAAATCCGCTAAATCAGCTAATTGTTCCACCGCATGTTCATTTTTCAATACAGGAGGTTGACCGCTTGCGTTAGCAGAGGTCATGACTAGCGGACGATTAACCGCACGTAACAACAAATGTTGTAGTGGATTACTTGGAAGCATGACGCCGATTTCTTGCAAGTTAGGCGCAATATTATCAGCAATATTGGGTACTTTATGTTTTGCTAGCAGTACAATCGGTGCAGCACTGCTAGTTAGCAGTTCTGTTTCTTGAGAACTCAAATTCTGTAAAAACTGCAGATCAGGCACCATAATAGCCAACGGTTTTGTCGGACGATGCTTCCGTTGACGTAATAAATCAACCGCCTTTTGATTATTCGCATCACAGGCTAGATGAAAACCGCCTAAGCCTTTTACCGCGACGATGTGACCTTGTTGCAATAAAAGTGCGGTCTGTTTTAGTGCGGTTTCATGAGTAGCAAGCGTTTGTTCCCGATCCTGCAACCAGATATGAGGACCACAGACCGAACAAGCATTGGGTTGAGCATGAAAACGACGATCGGCTGGATCTTTGTATTCTTTTTCACATTGTGGACAAAGCGGAAAAACAGACATCGCCGTGTTTTTTCGGTCGTAAGGAATTGCCTTGATGATGGTAAAACGCGGACCGCAATGGGTACAATTGGTAAAGGGGTAGTGATAACGTCGATTGTTGGGATCGAATAAGTCAGCTAAACAATGTGGACAGGTTGCTGCATCGGGAATAATTTGCGTGTCCATTTGATTGTTTTCGCTTTCCCGGATAGTAAAGCTTGTTACTGTGGCTGCTTCAGGCCAATCTATGGTGCGCTGAGTAATGTCCGTAATTTGAGCCAGTGGTGGAAGCTTATTTTGTAGATCGGATAAAAATTGTTCAAGAGAGCCGGATGGTGGAGAGACAAAACGAATTAACACGCCTTGTCCATCATTATTGACATCTCCATTTAATCCATATTGATTTGCCAGAAGCCAGACAAAAGGGCGAAATCCCACGCCCTGAACTTTTCCTTTTATGCGTAATTCGATCCCTTGCATAACGCAATCCTGTTTATTTTTGATTGAGGCCAAGAAAATCGCCGACTTCGTGTTCCAGCTGGCTCATGGCAATTAAGGCTTCTTGCGTCTGTTTGGCTTCTTCTTCATCAATAATTGTCATGGCAAAACCCACATGTACGAGAACCCATTTGCCAACCAAAGGTTTTGGGTCATCCTGACAAATTAATGAAATATTAACTTCTCTTTTTACTCCGCAGACATCGACTACAGCAAGCTGTAATGCGCTGTCAGCTACTTGAATGATCTGTCCCGGAATACCTAAACACATAATCTGTCCTTAGTTAGAATGTTTATGAGATGAATTGTTTATTGTGTGCCAATAAACATACTGCGAAAAGAAAATTTTATCACGTAACCATTTAAATTTGTATAGCGATATTTCAAATAAGGTGATGTCTATTTGTTGGAAATTTGTTCACATTTTTAACATAAAATTATTATGTTTCACGGTTATTTAACAGCTGCATCACAGCAGTAGAAAAACAATCAAAATCTTTTGATCTTAATCACAAATTTTTGAATTACTTCTTGAGCTTTACTTTTCGACAGGAGTATCCTTACTACCAGAGTGGTTATTGTAGAAACGTTATTTACATACAAGGAGGGGAATGTATGAATCGTTTTGTAATCGGTGATCCGAAGGATTGCATTGGATGCAACACCTGTATGGCCGCTTGTAGCGAAGTGCATAAAGCTTTCGGATTACAATCTTTTCCACGTTTACAAGTCATGCGTAATGATGATGTAACCGTGCCAATTCTCTGTCGTCATTGTGATGATTCACCATGTGCTACTGTGTGTCCTGTACATGCGATTACACATATTGATGACACTATTCAACTTAACGAAAGTCTCTGTATCGGTTGTAAACTTTGTGGTATTGCTTGCCCATTTGGTGCAATTACCCAACATGGTTCTGCACCGATTGACGCACCAACCTATTATGAGGGATTCTCTTTCACTGATGCGGTAAAACGAGATATTCGTACTGCACCAGATAATACGGATTTACACAATATGTTGGCATGGCAACCAGGCGTGAAAGCCATTGCGGTGAAATGCGATCTTTGCTATTTCCGTGAAGATGGTCCGGCTTGTGTACAAACCTGTCCGACCAAAACGTTATTTATTATTAGTGATGAGAGTATCAAGCAGGCTAACGAAAGAAAACGTGAAATGGCAATGGTTTCTTCGCCTGCTATTCCAAGATAATTAGTGTGTTTTAACTTGTAATCAATGGAGTGATATTATGAGTTTACCTATCAATTTACTCATCACGACCCTGTTGATTTATGTCGTAGGTGCGTTTATTTCGCTCGCAGTGAGACGAAACGAACAACTTTCAATCAATATATCCGGCGTGACCGGTGTACTTGCTGGAGTGTTAGGTATTGTTGCCTGCATCCCCGTTCTGATCAGCAGCGACACAGTCGTTGATGTTTTTAAAACCCCATTTGAATTTGCCTCATTTTCCATCCGTATTGATGGATTGGCTGCGTTTATGGTGTGTGTCATTTCTTTATTAGTGATTGTGACCGCACTTTATTCTTTCTCTTATGTAAAAGAATACAAAGGTAAAGGCGCAGGTTCCATGGGCTTCTTTATGAATTTATTTATCGCTTCCATGGTTGCGTTAGTGACCAGCGATAATGCGTTCTACTTCCTTGTATTCTTTGAAATGATGTCATTGGCATCTTATTTCTTAGTCCTTACCGAACAAGATGACAATGCCGTAAATGCAGGCTTGCTTTATTTCTTTATTGCGCATGCCGGTTCGGTATTAATTATGATCGCCTTCTTCATTTTCTACTGCTATGCCGGTAGTTTTGAATTTAGCGCATTCCGTCAAACCACTTTACCGGCACCGCTTGCCTTTACCGCCTTTATTTTGGCATTTTTAGGTTTTGGCGCTAAAGCTGGGATGATTCCATTACACAGCTGGTTACCGAAAGCTCACCCAGCTGCGCCTTCTCATGCATCAGCGATGATGTCTGGTGTGATGGTTAAAATCGGTATCTTCGGGATCATTAAAGTAGGAGTTGATCTTCTCGGTTCTACCAATGTTTGGTATGGCGTTATCGTACTCGGCTTCGGTGCGGTGTCTTCCGTACTCGGCGTACTTTATGCCTTGGCAGAACATGACATCAAAAAACTCTTGGCTTATCACACGGTAGAAAATATCGGCATCATTATGATGGGTGTGGGCGTTGGTATGATTGGTATCGCGACACATCATCCAGTGTTGGCCACCGTAGGCTTACTTGGTGGTTTATACCACTTACTTAACCATGCTGTATTCAAAGGCTTGTTATTCTTAGGTGCAGGTTCAGTAATGTATCGCTTGCATACTAAAGACATGGACTTAATGGGCGGCTTAGGAAAACTTATGCCTTACACTGCATTCTGTTTCTTAATCGGTACCATGGCGATCTCTGCATTGCCACCGTTTAACGGTTTTGTCAGTGAATGGTTTACTTATCAATCTTTATTCACCTTAAGCCAAAGTGATGATTTCGTATTAAAACTTGCTGGTCCGATTGCCATCATTATGTTGGCATTGACTGGTGCGTTAGCGGCACTTTGTTTCGTGAAAGTGTACGGTATCAGCTTCGGTGGTGCACCACGTAGTGAAAAAGCAGCTAATGCACGCGAAGTACCAAAACCAATGGTGATTGCCATGGCAGTATTAGCGTTATGCTGTGTGTTGTTAGGTGTGGGCGCATCAGTAGTGACCCCAATAATTGCGAAAATTTCGACCGCACTTGCTCATAGCGAACCACTAATGTTGGCTCAAAATGGCGTAGTGGTCGCACAAGCTGAACCGCATACTGCACTTTCAACACCAATGGTGACTATTATGTTATTGGCATTTTTCTTCTTGCCATTTAGTTTCTATGCGTTCACCAAAAATCAACGTTTATCCGATCGTGCAAAAGGCAATCCATGGGCTTGTGGTTATGCTTATGAACAAGATATGTCTGCCTCTGCAGGTAGTTTCACTCGTCCGTTACGTACGATTTTCAAATCGCTTTATACCTTGCGTGAAGTGTTGGATCCAGCACCTTTAGGTGATAAAGGCATCCAAGCGGTAATTAAAGGCGCAACAAAAGCTGAACCTTTCTGGGAAGAAAAAATGACGATGCCTATCGCTCGTTTTATTCCGTGGTTAGGAACAAAAATCCAATGGTTGCAACAAGGTGACTTCCGTGTGTACTGCGTGTACTTCGTGATTGCCTTGGTGGCAATACTACTTTCCATTGCGTTGATGTAGGAGGTTGAAGATGATTACGTTACCTTCAGAAATTGCAACATCTGCCGGAATGTTTGTTTTTGCCATCGTGCAAGCCTTGATTTTGCTTGCCCTTGCACCGTTATTTTCCGGTATTTCACGTATGATCCGAGCACGAATTCAATCTCGTCGCGGTCCGGGCGTGTTACAAGATTATCGCGATATTGCGAAATTAATGAAACGTCAAAACATTTGGCCTGACAATGCGGGTTGGGTTTCTAAAGTGATGCCTTATGTGCTAATCAGCACCGTGATGGTAGTTGCCATGAGCTTGCCTTTGTTTACCCGTGTCGCACCGTTTGGCGTTGGCAGTGATTTAATCACCGTGATTTACTTATTCGCCTTGTTCCGTTTCTTCTTTTCAATTGCGGGTTTGGATTCAAACAGCACATTCTCAAGTTTAGGGGCAAGTCGTGAAGTCACATTAGGTGTCTTGGTAGAGCCAATTCTCATGTTGGCATTCCTTGTCATTGCGTTAATTGCCGGTTCAACCAATTTTGCGGTTATCGGTAATGCACTTTCCGAAAACACTTGGCAATATCCAATTGCGACAGTGATTGCTATCGCTGCAGCATTCTTCGCCGTATTTATTGAAATGGGTAAAATTCCATTTGATTTGGCAGAAGCAGAACAAGAGTTACAAGAAGGTCCATTGACTGAATATTCTGGTCCAGCACTCGCCTTATTAAAAATCGGCTTAAGTTTAAAATCTATGGTTGTGGCATCTATCTTTGTGAGCGTGTTGCTTCCTTTCGGTATCCCGACAGAGATGAGCTTAAGTGCGGTCATTTTAGGTGGTATTTTATTCTTCGTGAAATTATTAGTGGTGTTCGTATTGGCTTGTGTCTTTGAAAACACACTTTCTCGTACCCGCTTTATGTTAACAGGACGTTTAACCGTGGTCGGCTTCGGCATTTCTGTGTTGGCGTTTGTATTTTACTTCACTGGGTTGTAAGGAGGACAAATATGGAACGTTTAGCTCTGATTACAATCATTTTACCTTTCGTAGGAGCGTTTATTGTCGGTTTGAACAAAAAACATTTTGCTCAAATTGCCACAGTATTTGCTGCGCTTGCTACGTTGGGAACCTTGTTAGTCGCAGGACAATGGTTTGCCGATGGTCATCAAAGCGTTACTTATGACATCGTCGCGTTTGATAAAACCGCGATCTTTGGTGTAACGCTTGATGCAGTCAGTACATTAATTGCCTTTGCCGTTGTGGCCTTAGGTTTCTTAATCTGCTTATATTCTTGTGGTTACTTAACCGATAAGAACCGTGAACACCCACATAACGGGTTACCACGTTTTTATGCATTCTTGCTCATCTTTATCGGTGCCATGGCGGGCTTGGTGTATTCCTCAACTTTAGCTGGACAATTATTGTTCTTCGAAATTACCGGGGGATGTTCTTGGGCATTAATCAGTTATTACCAAACACCAAAAGCCCAAGCCGCCGCAATGAAAGCCTTGATTATTACCCACGTGGGGGCAATCGGGTTATATATTGCTGCAGCGTATTTGTTCAGCCAATCAGGTACTTTCTCTATCACAGCATTAGAACATTTAGATCCGAGTGCGAAAACCATCGTGTTATTCGGTGTGATGTTTGCTGCGTGGGGTAAATCAGCGCAATTACCAATGCAAATTTGGTTGCCAAATGCGATGGAAGCACCAACACCGGTGAGTGCGTATTTGCACGCCGCATCAATGGTTAAAGTTGGGGTCTATATCTTCGCTCGTTCTGTTATGTCTGCTGGTGAGATTCCACATATTGTGGGTGAAGTCGGCATCATCATGGCGATGATTACCTTAATTTACGGCTTCTTAATGTACTTGCCACAAACTGACTTAAAACGTTTATTGGCGTATTCAACTATTACCCAACTGTCTTATATTTTCATTGGGATTTCTCTTGCTGCATTAGGTTCTAAATTGGCCTTTGTTGCAGCGATTAGCTACATCTTCAACCATGCTTTCGCGAAAAGCTTATTCTTCTTGGTTGCGGGTTCATTAAGTTATGCGACAGGAACTCGTTCTATGCCATTACTACAAGGCATTATGCGTACAATGCCAGTGGTAGGGGCTGGATTTGGCGTAGCAGCATTAGCGATTGCCGGGGTTCCACCGTTTAACGGATTCTTCAGTAAATATCCATTATTTGCGGCCGGATTTGAATTAGGTCATGAATATGGCTGGATTACTTGGTTAATGGTGCTTGCTTTAGTTGAATCTACCGCAACATTCGTATGGTTGTTGTATAAATTCGGACAATGTGTCATCGGTAAACCATCAGAAGCGGTTGCCAATGCACAGCCTATACCATTCTCTATGCGTTTTGTATTAGTTGTATTAATGGTGATGTCCGTGGTGTCCAGTTTTATCGCCGCATATTGGTTAGGTTTGGCTGGTTAGGTTAAGGAGGAATCTATGTTAATGATAAATGGACTTGCGTGTTTACTCATTATTACCTCTCTTTGCGTAATTATGGTTCGAACCGCCAAAAAAGCTGCGTTATTTTACAGTTTGCAATCATTGGTATTGGTATTACTGTTTGTTTATCTTGCTAATGAAATGCAAGCCCACGAACTTTATATGTGGTCAATTAGCGCATTTATTACCAAAGTGCTTTTGGTGCCAGCAATTTTGATCTATGCGATGAAAAAAGTTGATGAAAGTCAAACTCCAGCTGGAATAAATGTCGCTTGGTTGATCCCGATCACAGCAGTGATAGTTACATTGTGCTACTTTGTTGTTGTTCCAATCGATTTACCGTTGGTTGCACATCTTAAACCGGCATTATCAGTGTCATTAAGTCACTTCTTATTAGGTTTAGTATGCATTGTTAGCCAACGCAATATCGTAAAACAAGTATTCGGTTATTGTTTGATGGAAAACGGTTCTCATCTCACATTAGCCTTATTGGCAAATAAAGCACCTGAGTTAGTGGAAATCGGAATTGCCACAGATGCTATTTTTGCCGTCATCATAATGGTGGTGTTGGTAAACAAAATTTACCGTACATTCCATTCATTAGATGCAAAACAACTTATGAGTTTGAAGGGGTAACGCTATGTATGAACAATGGATAATCGCGTTATTAATCGCACCTTTAGCAATATCACTTGCCAGTTTCGCTTGTGGCGTGACAAAAGCACGGACAATTTGTACCGCACTTCATATTACAGGTTTGATTTTGATGTTAGCATTTGCCTTACAAGTTATTAATGGCGTGCTAACTCAGGGGGAAATCAGTGCATTAAATAACTGGGTTTACATCGACAGTCTATCTGCTATTTTCTTAGGTCTCATCGCTATTGTCGGAACATTAGCCGGTATTTATTCTATCGGCTACATTGGTACGGAATATCGCGAAGGGCATCTTGATTTGAAAACATATTGCAATTATTACGGCTTTTTGCATTTGTTTTTCTTTACCATGATTATTTCTGTGATCACCAATAATGTGATTTTGATGTGGGCAGCCATTGAAGCAACTACATTAAGTTCTGCATTCTTGGTCGGCACATACAAACAAAAAACCTCTCTTGAGGCAGCATGGAAATACATCATTATTTGTTCAGTTGGGGTGGCGTTTGGATTGTATGGCACAATTTTAACGTTCTCTAATGGAACTAATCTTTTAGCTGACCCAAGCCAAGCTATTTTCTGGACAGAAATTAATCAACAGGCAGCGGGTTTGAATCCAATGCTCATGTATCTTGCTTTTGCCTTTATTTTGGTTGGGTTTGGTACTAAATGCGGTCTATTCCCAATGCATACTTGGTTGTCTGATGCACACAGTGAGGCACCAAGTCCAGTGAGTGCGATTCTATCAGCTGTATTATTGAATTGTGCCATGTTGGTGGTATTGCGTTATTACATCTTAGTTTCTAAAGCAGTCGGTTCTACATACCCGCAAACCTTATTGTTGGTATTTGGTTTACTCTCTGTATTAGTGGCGGCGTTGTTTATTATCGTCCAATTTGACATCAAACGTTTATTGGCATATTCCAGTATTGAAAACATGGGGTTAATTAGCTTTGCCTTTGGTTTAGGTGGCCCAATCGGTGTATTTGCGGGTTTATTACATACCATCAACCATAGTTTAGCGAAAACCTTGTTATTCTGTGCTTCAGGTAACATATTATTAAAATATAAAACACGTGATATGAACCAAGTACGTGGTTTATGGCGTGTAGCACCAATGACGGCGGTGTTATTTGCCGGTGGTGCATTAGCACTAGGTGGTATCCCACCATTTAACGTGTTCGTCAGTGAATTCAGTATTGCTGTTGCCGGTATTTACGCAGGTAAAACTTGGTTAATGGTGTTCTGTTTAATTTTACTCACTATCGTGTTAGCGGGATTGTCTTTAATGGTATTAAAAACCGTATTAGGCAAACAACCGGATAATGTTGAAGTGGGGGATGTGAACAAAGTTTCACTCGTGGCGATGGCAATTTTATTGTTATTCATGTTTATTATGGGTATTCATATTGCCGAACCAATTTTGCAGTTATTAAAAAGTGCGGTCGGAATTGTACTCGGATCTGAACAAGTGTCTTTTGGTGAAATGTTAGTTTTACCTTGGCAAAGTTTAGCGCAATGATCGACAGGAGGGATAAATATATGGAATTAACTAAAAATACATCAGTCGATCCAGCCAAAATGATTGGCAAAAATTACATTGAAGCAGTCAATGCAAAATTTCCAAATACTATTTTGGATGAGGAGTGGTCAACACCCAATCAGGTTACGCTTACCGTAAAAACGAATATGTTGCCTGATGTGGTGGAATATCTCTATTACCAACATGACGGTTGGTTGCCTTTAGTGTTCGGGAATGATGAACGCTCAATCCATGGCAATTATGCGGTGTACTATGTGCTATCCATGGAAGGGGAAGTCAAAACCTTTGTCACCATTAAAGCCTTAGTCGATCCAGTCAGCTTGGAATTCCCATCAGTAACACCAAAAGTCAAAGCGGCTGTTTGGGGCGAACGTGAATTATTCGATATGTACGGCTTAAAAGCGGTTGGCTTGCCTGACCAACGTCGCTTAGTGTTGCCAGATGATTGGCCGGATGATCTGTATCCATTACGTAAAGACTCAATGGATTATCGTTTACGTCCGGATCCAACAACGGCAACAGAAACATACGAATTTATTAACGAAAAAGGCGAAGCGCGCATTGTGCCAATTGGTCCATTGCACATCACCTCAGACGAACCAGGACACTTCCGTTTGTTCGTGGATGGGGAAGACATCATCGATGCGGACTATCGTTTGTTCTATGTGCACCGCGGTATGGAAAAATTGGCAGAAACTCGCATGGATTACGACCAAGTTAACTTCCTTGCCGACCGTGTGTGCGGGATTTGCGGTTTCACTCACAGTGTGGCCTATGCTAATTCCGTCGAAAGTGCATTGGGCATTCAAATTCCAAAACGCGCTGAATGGATCCGTGCGATTTTGTTAGAAGTGGAACGCTTACACAGTCACTTATTAAACTTAGGTCTATCTAGCCACTTTACCGGCTTTGATACTGGCTTTATGCAATTCTTCCGTGTACGTGAAAAATCCATGACATTAGCGGAAGTATTAACTGGTGCACGTAAAACCTATGGTATTAACCTAATCGGCGGTGTGCGTCGTGATATGTTGAAACATCAACGTGAACAATGTATCAAGTTGATTGGTGAAATGCGTGAAGAACTCAAAACCTTAACCGATATTTTATTAAATACACCGAATATGGAACAACGTACGGTAGGCGTTGGTGTCTTGGCAAAAGATATCGCTCGTGACTTTAGTCCGGTAGGACCAATGATCCGTGGTTCTGGCTTTGCGCGTGATGTGCGTAAAGTACATCCATTCTCTGGTTATGGCGATATCCCTTTCAATCTCTTCACTGAAGCAAATGGCGACGTATTATCCCGTGTGAAAGTGCGGATTAATGAAGTATTTGAATCCATGAATATCATTGATTACATGGTGGATAATTTGCCAAGTGGTGAAATCTTAAAAGAAGGTTTCAATTATACGCCTGGACGTTTTGCTTTAGGGATTACCGAAGCTCCACGTGGCGAAGATATTCACTGGTCAATGCTAGGCGACAACCAAAAACTTTTCCGTTGGCGTTGTCGTGCTGCCACTTATGCTAACTGGCCAACCTTACGCTACATGTTGCGTGGCAATACAGTGTCTGATGCACCACTTATTATTGGTAGTCTTGACCCTTGCTATTCTTGTACCGACCGTGTCACTGTGGTGGATGTGCGTAAACGCAAAGCGAAAACTGTGGATTATAAAGAAATTGAACGTTACGGTATCGAACGTAAAAATTCACCATTGAAATAGGGGAGGCGGAAAATGTTTAAATTACTAAAAACGGTATTTAAAGCAGGTGATGTTACCACCAAATATCCGTTCAAACCTTATGAAGTCGATGATGATTTTAGAGGAAAACCGGAACTCAATTCTGATCAATGTATTGTCTGTGCGGCTTGTACCATTGCCTGTCCAGCCAATGCGTTGACCATGAGAACGGATCCAGTGACAGGCGACCGTACATGGTCATTATTCCTTGGTCGTTGTATTTTCTGTGGTCGTTGTGAAGAAGTTTGCACAACTAAGGCGATTCGCTTATCACAAGATTTTGAACTCTCAGTGACCAATAAACAGGATCTTTTCCAAGAAACCACCTTTGCTACTGTAACTTGTCAGGAATGTGGTAAACCGTTTATTTCTTATAAAGAATTGAATTACACCATTGATTTATTCAAACAAACTTTAGATAAACCTGAATTAGTGAAACAAAAATTGGCAGAGTTGCATACTTGTCCGGTTTGTAAACGTCAGCACAGCTTAGAAAAAACCGCGAATATGGAATCCAATATGCGGATGAAATTAATCGACTTTAAAGAGCCGGTTCGCTTGAATTTCAAAAATGCGCTCGAGCAACGAGAACAAAGTGCGGTTGATTTACCTAACGTTTTAGCAGGAGGCGAAAGACGATGAACACACAAATTCCAATGCCGGTCAATGGCATATCAACACCGTTTAGTATTGATGAAAATATTGCCAAAATGAAACAAACGTTGCTGAAAGATATTCAACGTTCAGCTTACGTTTATCGTGTGGACTGCGGCGGTTGTAATGGGTGTGAAATCGAAATTTTCAGTACCATTACGCCAACATTCGATGCAGAACGTTTTGGTATTAAAGTGGTAGCCTCACCTCGTCATGCGGACATTTTATTGTTCACCGGTGCGGTTACCCGTGCGATGCGTACGCCAGCAATGCGTGCTTACCAAGCTGCACCGGATCCTAAAATCTGTATTTCTTACGGTGCTTGCGGTTGTGGCGGCGGTATTTTCCACGATCTCTATTGTGTTTGGGGCGGTAGTGATCAAATTGTACCAATTGATGTGTATATCCCTGGCTGTCCTCCAACCCCTGCAGCGACAATTTATGGATTCGCGGTAGCACTTGGTTTGCTTGATCAAAAGCTCAAAGGTAAACAAGAAAAAGCTGATCCTAACGCTGAAGCTAAATTGCGTTTCCCAACTATTCCGTTGGATTTACGTATTAGTCTTGAACGTGAAGCGCGTCGTCTTGCCGGTTATCGTCAAGGCGGTAACATCGCTAACCAATTTATGGCAATGATGACAGAAAATGACAAAGTACCATTTGGTGTACGTTTAGGTGAATACCTAGAACGCGAAGCCGATCCGCGTTTAAGCGAAATCGTCAATCGTTTGCATGCGATTAGTCTGCCGTTTTCGGGATAATTAATTATGGGGCAAGTGATTGCCCCTATAAAAATGGGAATGTTATGACAACGAAAGTCTTTTTCTATTTATTAAACGAACGTTTCGTCGAAAACGATGAACAAGTGCCAGAGCAAGCAAAACAGGTGATGTATTACTCTTTGGCGATTGGTCACCATGTTGGCGTAATTGATTGTTTTAAAAAATTACTGGTTTGTGACTACGATGCTTATCAACGTTTTGTAGATAGCTTTCCAGAAGGGGATGCTAAACGTAAATTTGCCGGCTTAATGCGATTTGGTGAAATTGTGATTGATTCCAGCCATGTCAATTTATTGGCGAAAGCAATGGATGAAAATAAAGCCAATTTTACCCCAGAACATCAAGAGTGGGTCGAAATTCTGATGGATACGTTAGCATCGATTCAGCGTGAACCTGTGATGTATATTATGGTGAAACGTCGTGACGAATAATGTGATCTTAACCGTTGGTAACAGCATGATGGGTGATGACGGTGCAGGCCCTTATCTCTATCAGCTATTGAGTGAAAATCCATTGCCAAATTGGACCGCACTTGACGGCGGCTCAGCACCAGAGAATGTTGCACATATTGTGCGAGACATGAAACCCGATTTGCTTTTAATTTTCGATGCAGCTGATATGGAATTAGCGCCAGGTAAAATCCGAATCATTGAAAAAGAGAGCATTGCGGAAATGTTTTTCATGAGTACGCATAATATGCCGCTCAATTACCTCATTGAACAACTGGAACAAGATATTAAACAAATCGTTTTTGTTGGGCTCCAACCCGATCTGGTTTCCTTTGGTTTTCCAATGACAGAAAGTGTAAAAGAGTCTGTGCAATTTATGTATGATTTTTTAAAAGAGGGAAGATCGCTTGAAGAGATTCCTGTTTTGTAGAAAAAGTGAGGGGGATTTTCTAAACATATTTTAAAAATATTACGAAAACCTGTTTTATATCAATAAATCCATGTTTTTTGTAATACTATGAATTGATTTTGGGTGTAATATATACCCAGAATTAATTATTCTAATTCTATCTCTAACCTCGTGTTGTACTAAAATAAGGACGTTACTATGGCTATTAAAAAAGTAATTACCGTATGTCCGTATTGTGCCTCAGGTTGTAAAATCCATCTTTTGG
Organism: Parahaemophilus parainfluenzae; assembly: GCF_001055095.1. Taxonomy (GTDB): domain Bacteria; phylum Pseudomonadota; class Gammaproteobacteria; order Enterobacterales; family Pasteurellaceae; genus Haemophilus_D; species Haemophilus_D parainfluenzae_Z. Next base: position 43,512 of record NZ_JVHG01000014.1, on the reverse strand, counting down.
TGGAAAACAACAAAATTGTGGGAGCTGAAGGTGCAAACGGCAAGACAAACGAAGGGGAGTTATGCCTAAAAGGATATTATGGCTGGGATTTTGTGCATGATACAAAAATCCTGACTCCTCGCCTAACTCAACCGATGATCCGCTACAAACGTGGCGAACCATTCACACCAGTGAGCTGGGAAGAAGCGATTTCTTACACAGCAAGACGTCTCAGTGAAATCAAAGAAAAGTACGGTAACGAATCGATTATGGTAACGGGATCTTCCCGTGGACCAGGTAATGAAGTGAACTTCGTTATGCAAAAATTCGCCCGTGCGGTATTAGGAAATAACAACATTGACTGTTGTGCGCGCGTGTGACACGGCCCTTCTGTAACAGGTCTGCTCAAATCGGTCGGTAACGGCGCAATGTCCAACTCAATTGTTGAGATTGAAGATACCAAATGCGTATTCATTTTTGGCTATAATGCCTCCACTTCACACCCTATTGTGGCGCGTCGGATTAACCACGCCAAAGCAAAAGGGGCGAAAGTCATTGTTTGTGACCCTCGTAAAATCGAAACAGCCCGTATTGCGGATATTTATGCGCCGCTTGCTAACGGGTCTAACGTCGCATTCTTGAATGCGATGATGAATGTGATTTTAGAAGAAGGATTACAAGATCAAAAATTTATTGATGAGCACACCGAAAACTTCGATGCGTTCTATGAAACCGTGAAAGCTTATACACCGGAATCCACACAACATATCACCGGTATTGAACCTGAAATGTTGCGTGAAATTGCCCGCACTTATGCAAAAGCGGAAACTGCTACTATCTTATGGGGTATGGGCGTTTGCCAATTCCGTCAAGGTGTAGAAACCGTACGTGCATTAGCAAGCTTGGCAATGCTTACCGGCAACTTAGGTAAACCAAATGTTGGGGTGAATCCAGTACGTGGTCAAAACAACGTACAGGGCGCGTGCGATATGGGGGCGTTATTCAACACATTACCAGGCTATCAAAGTTTTGCTGACCCAGAAACTAACGCAAAATTTGCGAAAGCTTGGGGCGTGCCATCTATTCCAACAAAACCAGGTGTGCCGTTGAGTGAAGTGCCTGAAGCGATCATGGAAGATAAAATTAAAGCATTCTATATCATGGGTGAAGATACATTACAAACTGAGCCTGATATTAATGCGGTTAAAAAAGCCTTCGAGAAAGTTGAACTTCTCATCGTTCAAGATATCTTTATGACTCAAACAGCCGCAGAAGCAGATATTTTATTGCCTGCCACTTCTTGTGCTGAGCATGAAGGTGTGTATAGTGCCGCTGACCGTGGTTTCCAACGTTTCTATAAAGCCGTTGAACCAACTGGCGACGTCAAGGATGACTGGGTGATCATTAGTGAACTAGCTACAGCAATGGGTTACCCAATGCACTATAACAATACCAAAGAAATTTGGGATGAACTTCGTTCACTTTGCCCAATTTACAAAGGGGCAACCTACGAAAAAATGGAAGGCATGGGCTATATCCAATGGCCATGTACTGACGAAGGCCCTGAAGATCAAGGTACAACATACTTGTATAAAGGCCAAATCTTCGACCGTCCGAATGGCAAAGCTGAGTTCTTTGCTTGCGACTGGGAACCACCAATGGAAGATCTCTCTGAAGAATTCCCATTGATACTTTCCACAGTACGTGAAGTGGGTCACTATTCCTGCCGTTCAATGACCGGTAACTGCCGAGCTCTTGCTGCACTTGCGGATGAGCCGGGATTCGTACAAATGAACGATCAAGATGCCAAAGAATTGGGCATTAAAAACAACGACTTGGTTTGGATTGCCTCATCACGCGGTAAAGTTATTTCTCGTGCAGATGTGAGCACTCGTACAAACAAAGGCGCTTGCTATATGACCTATCAGTGGTGGATCGGTAAATGTAACGAATTAACCGCTGAACATTTGAATCCAGGTTCTAGAACGCCGGAATACAAATATAGCGCGGTTCGTATTGATAAAATCGAAGACCAAGCCTGGGCTGAACGCTATGTGGTAACTGAATACGCGAAATTAAAAAATCGCTTAAAAGAAACCGCCCTTGTGGCTTGATTAGCGTCATAAATGAATTACGGGCGAACTTAAATGGTTCGCCCGTTTTTTATTCAATTATTTCTTACGCATGATGAACGCATTTAGCCATCGTTATCCGTAGCTAAAGATAAACAGGAATCCGCAAGTGTTTCACTAAAGCGTAAATCATGTGAAGCAATAAGCATTGGCAACTGTAATTCGCGTAAAAGTGCGGTCAGTTTGGCGATATTTTTTACATCGAGTCCATTCGTTGGTTCATCCAATAATAATACTTTGGGCTGCATCGCCAGTACGCCGGCTAGCGCAGTAAAATTCTGTTCACCACCAGATAAGGTATTCACAGAGCGATCTTTTAATCCAACAATATTCAGACGTTCCAATTGCTGTAATGCAATTTGATAGGCTTCATCTCGGTTCAATCCCTGATTGAGTGGACCAAAGGCCACATCATCAAGTACAGTTGGGCCGAAAAGTTGATCGCCAGCATGTTGGAAACAGATGCCTACCTTTCCACGTAGTGGTACAAAATCTTTTTCTTGTCGACATACATTACCGAACCAGCGAATTTCTCCTTGTTGGTAAGGTATAAAACCTAATAGACAGTGTAATAAGGTTGATTTCCCACAACCAATATCGCCTTGTAAAAAAAGGCGATGACCTTCAGGGAGTTCAAAAGAAAGGTTATCAATAATCACGCGTTGGTCGCGCATGATCTGTAATTGTTTGACTTCGAGGACGTTCATCAAGATTTATCCTGTGTTTTTTTCACATCATGCAGATGAAAGCCACGAGCTTTGAGTGCCATTTCTGTTTTTTCTGCTTTAACAAGTGCATGAATTAATAATAGGGCGACACGCTGCGCCGTGATAAATAAGGTTCTGCCATTAAGTTTTGGCTGGTAGCCTCGTGCTCGCATTGCCATATCCATCTTTTTATGTACTTCACTGAACACGGAAATATAGCGCACAGTGAGAACAAATAGGTGAAGTAGTTTTTCGGGTAATGGCAAACGGCACAATGCTTGCAATAAAAGGCTCTCGTTCATATCAATTAACAAGAGGCGAGTTAAACTTAAAATCAAATTGAAACGTAGCGTGATGAGCAGTGCAAGCTGAATCCCTATTGGATTTAATGCTAAACCTTGTTCGGTGATTTTCCAGCTTAAGGTCAACCAAACAAGCAAAGTGAAAAAATTCAGTTTAAGCCAATATTTGAAATAACCGGCAAGGGATTTTCGATAGCGTATTAGCGCAATAAGTAATCCGACTAATACGACTAGATTAAGGATAATAAGCGTTGAAATATGTGTCATTGTGCTGACGATAAGTCCACACAAAAACACATAAATTAATCGCAAGTGCGGTTGAAAAATAGCAAGGAAATTCATTTCACCACACTGAGCGCTGTTGGATACATTTTGTTTAACAATAAGACCACACCAATACTGACGATACTGTCGATAATAAACACGGGAATATGTGATATCACCAGAAGCATAATTAGATCGCTGTAGGCTTTACCGCCATCCAGTGCCAAGACAAGGGATGCGAGCAAGGCTGAACCGCCAACGCCGATCACGCCAGCTCCAATTCCTGCAGTAATTTGAGTGCGACGGGAATTGTCATTTTCAAGTCTTTTTGCAAATAGCCAATGTACGAGAAGGGCAGGTAATGCCATTACGCATAAATTGACACCTAATACAGCAAATCCCCCGAAGGAAAAGAGTAAGGCTTGTAGGACTAATGCGATTAAAAAGGCAGGGAATACCGTCCAACCAAGAAATAGGCCGGCCATGCCGTTTAAGATGAGATGCACGCTGCCAATGCCAACCGGTACATGAATGGTACCCGCAACAAAAAAAGCAGCGGCAAACAATGCTGTTAGCGGCAATTGCTGCGAATTGAGTCGTTTAAGACCAATCATTACGCAGACTAATGCGACAGCTGCACCACCAAGCAATACGGGTGTATGCAACACACCTTCCGATAAATGCATATTATCTTTCCTTAGATTGCGATGTACTTGTCACCTTTGAGGCTCTAATCAATGCCCATAAGCCGAAAATACCAACAATATAACCGATACCACCAATAATATCGTGCAAATAAATTTTGTCTTTTAATTTAGAAATATCTTCGCGGACCAACATCAATGTATTGTCATTGTTATTAGTGGCTTGCGCAGATACTCTGTTGGCAACAATTGAGGCTCGATGTCCTTCTTCACCTTCTATTACTACTTTAATGGCACCTTCGGCAGTAGTATGAATAGGATAGGCAAATTGCCCATCGTGATCCGTTTTGCCTTCCAATAGAGGGGTATCCTGGCCAGCTTGCCAAATCTCCATATAGGTTTCTGCCGCTGGGGTCATATCGGAATAATAGGCTTTGCCAGAGACTGTGTGCCCATCATATTGAGCAAAAACATGCAAACTATGAGCCAATGCTGATGGTGCGCACAGCCAGGTGAAAAGTGCGGTTAAAAATACAACTCTTTTCATTATTTCGCATCAAAAGTTAGCATATATTCAACACTACGTTTGTTATAGTCAGGATTGTCCTTAACCGGCTCGTCAAATTCTGCCCAGACTTTGTTATAACCCGCTTTAGGCGTGAATTGTGCAACTCCTTTTTCATTGGTTAAGTTGAATGGTTGATCTTCGCCTAACCCCACTTTGATGCCTTGCACAGGTTTACCTTTTACTAACACGAGAATATCGAGTGGTTGTCCCGCTTTCGGTTCACTTTGAGGGATCAATTCATAATCCATATTATGTGATTTATTCGCTTGTGCATCCCAGTGTAAAATCGCTTTACCGAATTTGATCGGATTAACACTAAGTACAGCATCAGGTGCCTGTTGTTTGGTTTTTTCGACATATTTACCGCTTGGTAATTTTGACCAAACACCATTATCAAAGCGAATAAATGCGATGGCTGCATCAGGTGCAGCAAAGTGTGCTTCGCCTTCTTTAAAGTTTACTGTGGCATTTTGCAATTGGCCTTTAGCATCAAGTAGGCGCACTGCTTTTAATTTGCTTTGAGGATAGGTTTCAGTTTCCTCATGACCAAATTTAACCACATATTGCCCTTTTGCATCCTTAGCAGGCTCCAACCAAACATTATGTGCATTAGCGAGTGATGCACCGAATAGTGCAGTGATAAGTAATGTTGTTTTTTTCATGGAAGTTCTCCTTTTCTAACATGTGAACACTGTGGTAAAGTATAAAACATGAAGTAACTTCAGAGTCAAGTGTAATTTTATAAAAATGAAAATTGGTCAACTAGCCAATATCGTTGGCTGTACGGTGGAAGCCGTACGTTTCTATGAAAAACAAGGATTAATCGAACCCGCCAAACGAACAAGTGGTAATTTTCGTGTTTATACGGAAGAGCATTTGAAACAACTTTCTTTTATTTGTTATTGTCGAAGTTTGGATATTTCACTAAAAGAAATCAAAATGTTGCTCAATCCTCAATGTGCCACTCAAGAGCAGGAAAGGGAAATTAATGAGCTGCTAGATCGACATATTCGAGAAGTATCAAAACGGATCCATGAATTGGCTCACTTGAGAATTCGCTTAATTCAGCTCAAAGGCAAATGTAGTCAGTTTGAGCAAAATAATGATTTAATGAATACCTTATTGCAGCATAGTGGCATTAATTTTGTGCCGCTAAAATGATGTCTAGCGCGCGTACCAGGAAAAATTTTTCAAATAACGTTTAAATATCGAACAGCAAAACACAGAAAAGCTGAAAATAAACATTAAAAAAGAGTAAAATTGGAACAGATTGCTTTTTTATTTTAAGGAGAAAATCATGCATGAGATGTCTCTCTGTCAGAATATTATGGAAATTATTGATCAACAACAGAAAAAGCATGAAATCCATGAAGTGACAGATATTTGGCTAGAAATTGGGGCACTGTCTTGTGTCGAGCAAAGTGCGGTAGAATTTTGCTTTGAAATTATGCGTAAAGATACCGTTGCTGAAAACTGTCAGTTACATTTTATCCATTTACCTGCGATTGCATGGTGCTGGCAATGTCAAAAGGAAGTTGAGATTGAAGCCTATCAAGATTGCTGTCCACATTGTCACAGTGCATGTTTACAACGTCGAAGTGGCACCGAATTTAGAGTGAAAGAAATTGCCGTAAAATAGCAAGACGTCTAAATTGGCAAATTTAACCTGATCTTTTGAATATAAAATACGCTAACTACTTGATAGTATGTATTTATCTCTCTTCAAAGAATATATTTAAGATAGAGAATATGGTATTCTAACGCATGTGAATTACCATAGATTCTAAGTATTTACAGAATAAACGAAACATTATTGAGGTGACTTATGTGTACAACCTGTGGCTGTGGCCATCCAGACCAAGTCAGAATCGGAGAATTACCGCATGTTCATCATGATTCCAATGCGCAACATGCAACAAAACTACCTAATTTTTCTCACTCCGCCTTCCGCATGCCAGACACGCCGCAACAAGAAGAAACCCAGCAACGATTACTGAAAGTAGAGCAAGATATTCTTGGTGCCAACAATCAGTTAGCCGATATGAATCGTCGCTTTTTTGCCAATCAGCATATTTTGGCACTTAATCTTGTTTCAAGTCCTGGTTCAGGCAAAACAACCTTATTGACGACTACGTTAAATGCATTAAAAAATGACTATCCTTGTTATGTGATCGAAGGGGATCAGCAAACAGAAAACGATGCGGATCGTATTCGTCAAACCGGTGTGCCGGCAATTCAAGTCAATACAGGTAAAGGATGTCACTTAGATGCACAAATGATTGGTAATGCATTAGTGAAATTGCAGCCACAGGAAAATAGTCTGATGTTTATTGAAAATGTCGGAAACCTAGTCTGCCCATCAGAATTTGATTTAGGTGAGCATGCCAAAGTGGTGATTTTATCCGTGACAGAAGGTGAAGATAAACCGCTGAAATATCCACATATGTTTGCGGCTTCTAAATTAATGATTTTAAATAAAGTGGATTTACTACCTTACTTGAATTTCGATGTGGAAAAATGTATTGCTTATGCGAAACAAGTGAATCCGACAATTGAGGTTATCCAGTTGTCTTCTCAAAGTGGAGAAGGATTACAGCAATGGCTAGACTGGTTAAAAGCGCAAGAACGATAGGAGCATCAAATGCAGTTTGTTGATGAATTTCGTGATCCTGAACTGGCCAAAAGTCTGTTGCAGCGACTACAAAAAATAATGGAAAAACAACAGCACTTTACGCCAGAAAATCCGTTATATCTAATGGAGGTCTGCGGCGGACATACCCATACCATTTTTAAATTTGGACTAGATCGTCTATTACCCAAAAGTATTGAGTTTATTCACGGTCCAGGCTGCCCAGTATGTGTCTTACCGATGGGGCGAATTGATGTTTGTATTGAGATTGCTCGTCGTCCAGAAGTGATTTTCTGTACTTTCGGTGATGCCATGCGAGTACGCGGACGTTTAGGTTCATTATTAGAAGCCAAAGCACAGGGCGCAGATGTTCGAATTGTTTATTCACCGCTTGATGCATTGAATATCGCATTGAATAATCCAGACAAAAAAGTGGTGTTCTTTTCACTTGGTTTTGAAACGACCATGCCAAGTGCCGCAATTACCTTGCAACAAGCGAAAAAACAACAGGTAAAAAACTTTTTTGTGGTATGCCAAAATATTACTATCATCCCGACATTACACAGCTTATTGTCGCAAGGACAAGTAAAAATTGACGGCTTTATTGCGCCCGGTCATGTCAGCATGGTAATTGGTTCTGAACCTTACCAAGAATTATGTGACACCTATCATAAGCCTTTTGTGATCACTGGTTTTGAACCTTTAGATATCCTACAAGCAATTTTAATGTTGGTAACACAGATTGCTGAACAACGCTGTGAAGTGGAAAATCAGTATAAACGCATTGTGCACCAACATGGCAATGTGTTGGCTCAACAGGCAATCAGTGAAGTATTCCGCTTGAAAGCCAGCAGCGAATGGCGTGGATTGGGCGAAATTGCAGAATCAGGCGTAGAACTGACAGATGATTATCAATGCTTTGATGCAGAAGCGCATTTTGCATGTCAGCCACATCAAGTTGCTGATGATCCTGATTCTCGCTGCGGTGATGTATTAATCGGTAAATGCAAGCCGGCTGATTGCCCATTATTTGCTAAAAAATGTAATCCAGACAATGCTTATGGTGCGTTAATGGTGTCTTCCGAAGGGGCATGTGCGGCCTATTATCAATATAGACGGGAATAAAACAATGACTGATTTTATTACAATGGCACACGGAAATGGTGGTGCCACAATGCAAGAGTTGATCCGCGATTATTTTGTCGAGGCATTTGATAACCCAATACTTTCACAAGGCGAAGATCAGGCTCGCATTGCTTTACAAGAGTTGAATGCTTTAGGTGAGACTCTGTCATTTTCTACCGATAGTTTTGTGATTGATCCGATTTTTTTCCCGGGTGGTGACATTGGTAAACTCGCCGTGTGTGGCACAGCTAACGATGTAGCGGTATGTGGTGCCGTACCAAAATATTTATCCTGTGGGTTTATTCTGGAAGAAGGCTTACCATTAGAAACTTTAAAAAAATTGATTCAATCTATGGCAAAAGCCTGCCATTCAGCTGGTATTCAAGTGGTAACAGGTGATACCAAAGTAGTACAAAAAGGCGCGATAGATAAAGTGTTTATCAATACGGCAGGCATTGGTGTGATTCCAAACGGACTCGACTGGGGTGTACATCGCATTCAACCAGGTGATCAGATTATCGTGAGTGGTACTTTGGGTGATCATGGTGCAACCATTTTGAATTTACGCGAAAATCTTGGTATTCAAACGGACTTACGCAGTGATTGTGCTGTGCTTGCCCCGCTTATTGATTGTATTCGTCCGATTGAAGGCGTGAAAGCTGTGCGCGATGCAACCCGTGGTGGTGTGAATGCGGTACTCCATGAATTTGCACAGGCACAGAAAGTAGGGATTCAAATTGATGAAACGGTATTACCAATTCGTCAGGAAGTACGCGGTATTTGCGAATTACTCGGTTTAGATGCGTTAAATTTTGCTAATGAAGGTAAATTGGTGATTGTGGCGGATAAAGAAAAAACAGCTGAAATTCTGACCGCACTTCGTCGCCATCCATTAGGTGAAAATGCGGCCGTAATCGGCGAGGTAACGACTGATGGCAAAGTTCGTGCTGTTGGGCTTTTCGGTCAAAGTCGCTTGTTAGACTTACCGCGTAACGAACCTTTACCACGAATCTGTTAAGCAAAAACCGGTTTAATGTTAAATTAAACCGGTTTTAGTTTGTGAATTGATATGTGCGAGAAGGGTAGTTATTTTTTCCAAATAACGTGGAATTCACGATCTTCTTCTCGGTGTGAAATTAAGAATTTTGCAAACACATCATCCATTTCATCTTTCTCATTCACTAATCCCACCCAAACTTCAGCAAAAGCGTCAGGATCGATTAATACCCCAATTTCTTGTTCCCAATCATCTGCCGTTTCGACAAACTCGACCGCACCACGATCTTCAAATTGCAGATTGAATAGCATAATATCTGCTGGATCGAGATTTTCGCCCGCCATCTCTAAGAAAATATCATAAGCAAGATCAATCGCTGCATCTGGATCGAGTTTTTGAATATCAGTTGTCATTGGGTTTTCCTTCATTAAGTCAATTGCACGTATGATACCGCAAGAAACAGAAAACAAAAAGTGCGGTCAAATTTATCGTTGTTTTTGACCGCACTTATTTTTAGTTGCCGTAACTAGCCCGTATTTCGCATACCTGCGGCAATACCTGTGATGGTAATCATCAGGGCTTGTTCTACATCAGGGCTTGGGTTTTCAGGCGATTCACGGAAACGACGGAGCAGTTCCACTTGAAGAAGATTGAGTGGATCCGTATACACATTACGTAACGCAATAGAATCGGCGATCCACGGCAAGTCCGCCATTAATTCATCTTTGTGAGAAAGCGAAAGCACGGTTTTAATATCTGCATTCAGTTGATTACGCAGATTTTCACCTAAGTACCAAAGTTCTTTTTTCACTAAGTTATGATCATATTGTTCAGAAAGCCAAGTATCGGTTTTACTGAACACCATTTCTAACATCCCCACACGAGTAGAGAAGAATGGCCAAGCTTTACACATTTCTTCAATAATATGACCTTTGCCTTCATCTACAATTTTTTGAATTGCCGCACCCGCACCAAGCCATGCCGGTAGCATTAAGCGGTTTTGCATCCAAGCAAAAATCCATGGAATGGCACGCAAGCTTTCTACGCCACCATTTGGATTACGTTTTGCAGGGCGAGAGCCAAGTGGTAGTTTAGACAGTTCTTGTTCTGGTGTGGCACTGCGGAAATAAGGCACGAAGTCTTTATCCCCACGAACAACACTACGGTAAATGTCACATGAAGTAGCGGAAAGCTCATCCATGACGGTACGCCATTCTGCTTTAGGTTCTGGCGGTGGGAGTAAGTTTGCTTCTAAAATCGCGCTCGCGTAAAGATCAAAGGTTTCAACCGCAACTTCGGGTAAACCAAGTTTAAAGCGAATCATTTCCCCTTGTTCAGTCACACGTAAACCATTTTTGAGTGAGCGTGGAGGTTGAGAAAGTAATGCTGCATGTGCAGGCGCACCACCACGACCGATTGTACCACCACGACCATGGAATAAAGTGAGTTCAATACCCAGTTCTTCGGTTAAATTGACTAATGCTTCTTGTGCACGATATTGTGCCCATGAAGCTGCCATCATTCCCGCATCTTTAGCTGAGTCAGAATAACCAATCATCACCATTTGGTGATTGTTAATTACGCCACGATACCAACCAATATTAAACAATTGACGCATGACACCTTCAGAGGCATCTAAGTCATCTAAGGTTTCAAAGAGTGGCACGACAGGAATGTGATAAGGCACGCCCGCTTCTTTTAATAATAAATGCACAGCAAGAACATCAGAGGCGCTTCTTGCCATGGAAATAATATAGCAAGCAATTACACCTTGTTTTTGTTGTGCAATGACTTTGCAAGTCTCTAAAATTTCTTGGGTTTCTGCAGATGGCTCCCAATGGGTTGGAATTAATGGACGGCGAGAATTTAATTCACGCACCAAGAAAGATTGTTTTTCTGCTTCGCTCCATTGTGCATAATCTCCAATACCAAGATAACGGGTAATTTCAGCAATCGCATCTGTATGACGCGTACTTTCTTGACGGATATCCATTTGTGAAAGGGTAACCCCAAAACAGCGAATACGATGCAAAATATCCAATAAGGATCCATTGGCAATAATCCGCATGCCGCATGCCATCAATGATTGATAGCAATCATAGAGTGGTTCCCAAAGTTGATTATCTTCCATGATGATATCTGCTTGGCTTACGCGTGGCGGACGATTTGCCATGCAATCTTCAAAGTAATCAAGGGTCGCGATAAGTTTTGCACGAAGCGCTTTGACCACAAAACGATAAGGTTCTAAATGTTCACCATATTTTGCGGTAAATTCTGGTGTGCATTTCACCATGGATAATTCATCGGCAAGGGATTTAATGTCATTTAAGAATAAATCCGCCGCTTTCCAACGAGCAAGATAGAGCACTTGTTGCGTAATTTTTGAAGTAACAAATGGGTTACCATCACGGTCACCGCCCATCCAAGAAGAAATTCTGACAGGACGTAAGCCCACAGGTAAATCGTAGCCTAAGAATTCACGAGCATGTTCATTTAGTTGACGTAAGAATTCCGGTACTCCTTGCCATAGGCTATTTTCGATCATGGCATAGCCCCATTTTGCTTCATCGAATGGGGTAGGGCGAACAGTACGGATTTCATTGGTATGCCAAGCTTCAGCAATTAAACGAAGCAACAGACGTTCAATAATGCCGCGTTCTTTCGGTGTTAAATCATCGTGTTCTAATTTGCTTAAGCATTTATTGATCTCAACGTGTTTGTGGATTAACGAACGTCGTGTGGTTTCGGTTGGGTGTGCGGTTAATACTAGCTCAATGAGCAAGTTTTCAACGGTTTTGTAAACTTCTTCTTTTGAAATATTTAATGCTTTTAAGCGTTGGAATAAAGCACTTAATGAACGATTAGAAGATTGTAAATCTTTGTGTTGGCGAGAGACCGTTTGGTATTGTTCAGCGATATTCGTTAAGTTAAGGAAATGGCTGAATGCACGCGCAACGGGAATAATGTTTTCGTTAGAAATGGTGGAAAGGGTATCTAACAATGTTTTACGTGCTTGGCTATCACCCGCTCGAGATTGTTTGGACAATTGACGAACATTTTCAATTAAGGTGAGAATGTTTTCGCCTTGTGCATCATTAATGGTTTCTCCAAGAAAACGCCCTAGCATATTAATGTTATGGCGGAGAGTGCGATACTCATCAGTCATATGAACTCCGATAAAGAAAAAAATAAAACTAGGGGAGATATAACCAAAAATATGTATCGGGATCAAATGCTCTACGTCAAAAACTTGCATTAAATCAAAAAAGGCTAAAATAAGTAAAAAAATGACCGCACTTTTTTAGATAAAATTCAAAGTGCGGTCAAAAAGTTTAATGTTTATTTAAGGTTGCGAACTGATTTTCGAATGACGAGTTCAGGATGGATCGCAATGCGGTGTTTTTCGTGATTATCGTTATCTTTATTGGCAATACGCTCAAATAAAAGATTAACCGCTTGTGCACCTAAACGAGACTTCGATTGGTGAATCGTTGTGAGCGGCGGTGCATAGAAACGTGATGAGTGAATATTATCATAGCCGATAATCGAAATATCATCAGGCACGCGCAAGCCTTTTTCCGTAATCGCAGAAATTGCACCTAATGCCATTACATCATTACAACAGAACACGGCAGTAGGTAGACTATCTTGTGCAAGAATTTTATTCATACACTCGTAACCGTCTTCAGGCTCGAAGAAACCTTCCATAATCCAATTTTCATGGATCGGTAGATTGGCTTCATTCATGGCTTTTACAAAGCCCTCGTAACGGGTTCTTGCAGTCGTTTTATCTAATTCACCCGCAATAAGACCAATGGCTTTATGGCCACAATCAATTAAATGTTTCGTGGCAAGGTAACCGCCCGTAAAACTGTTATCTTCAATGATATCGGTATCTGTATTTGGCCCCCAATCCATTACCACCATCGGCACAGACGAGAAACTAGAAAGTACATCGAGCGAATGTTGTGTGTATTCAGAACACATGACCAATAAACCATCTACACGTTTTTTGGCAAGCATTTCGACGTGGTTTTTAATTTTTTCAGGATCATTTTGTGTATTACACAAAAAAAGTGAATAGCCTTGACGATAACAATGATCTTCAACGGCATGAATGATTTCAGCAAAATAAGGGGATTCACTGGTGGTAACAATCATCCCAATGGATTTTGTCGTATTGACTTTCAAACTCCGAGCAACAGCACTTGGTGAGTATTTCAAGCTTTTAATGGCTTGCATCACCGCCTCTTCGGTTTCTTTTGCTACAAAACGGGTTTTATTAATTACATGGGAAACAGTGGTGGTGGAAACACCGGCCATTTTCGCGACATCTTTAATTGTTGCCATAATTTTGCCTCTAGAGAATTTTTCCTATTATAAAGACTGTCACCAAATAGGTTAAGTAAATTATAAAAAATTTTTGAAAAAACGTGCTTTATTGTTAGAATGGGTTATCTTTAACTAAACAAGTGGGAAATTAAAATGAGTGATTTTGGTTACGCAATGTTAGCTGTAGTGCTTTCTTTAAGTGTTGTAGTCGGTTTAGCGACTGCAATTTTCTAATTGAAAGAAATAACATATTAATCCGTTTAAAATAGACCGCGCTTTAAGCATTTAAAGTGCGGTTATTTTTTTAAGGCTTTTTAAAGTTGTGTTAAAAGCCATGCCATAGGACTATTTCTTTAGTATAATTTGCAACTATTTCCGTTTGTTGTAATCAAAATACTGCAAAAACCAAATTTGAGATAATTATGAATAAATATTTGATTTCACTAGATAAAGATGTTCAGCGTCGTGAGCTGTTTTTTGCTCAACCAGATACGGCAGATTTCGTTGTATTTTCAGCCATTAATACCATGAAAAAAGAATGGGATGAATTGGCAGAAGTATTCAATCCAACGAAGTTTGAACAGCATTATGGGCGCAACGTCACAAAAGGTGAAATAGGTTGTACATTAAGTCATTTAGCGGTTTATCGCCAGATCGTAGAAGATCAAAATGTGACGGAAAATGACTATGCATTGATCTGTGAAGATGATGCGTTATTTAATGCTAATTTATCACCAAAAACGATCGCACTTTTAACCGAAAAATGTGATGCAGATATTGTATTAATCGGGCAGTCAAAAATTGCGGAATTTGATGATGTGGAATTAGAAATTAATTATCCAACCACTTTTTCATTCTTGCGCCAAACTATTGGTGATGTCACCGTGGCTTACCCGTATAAAAGTTATTTCGCAGGTACGGTGGCATACTTAATCAAAAAATCAGCGGCACGTGCATTTTTAAAGCAACTTGAACAAGAAAAACCGTTTTGGCTTGCTGATGATTTCTTGCTATTTGAAACCCAATTCCAGATTAATAACAATGTGGTTCGACCGCTTGTGGCGATTGAAAATCCACAATTAGTGAGTAATTTGGAAGCGATTCGCGGTTCAAAATCTAATAATTTAGTGAAGAAATTAATTAAATATCCACTCAAAAAAATCTTAGCAGTGAAAAAGAATTTAGGAAAATAACGTAAAAATGACCGCACTTTTTAATCTTTTTTATCTTTACGATCCTTGGCTGTTTCATGTTGTACGAATGTCATTCGTCGCAGGTTTAGCGGCATTGGTTGTATTGGCTTATCAGTATTTTAAAAAGCAGAAACCACAAGGTATTACCGTGCCAGTGGATAGTTTAGTCGTTATCATTGGGCTGATTGCATTTAGCGTGATTCCACTTTTAGTCAATGGTACGCGAGATTTTTCTGTCATCACCATGTATGTGAAAGAGCTGATTTTATTTATCTTCGGCGTGGGACTTTATAATGCCTTCTATGCCAATGTAAATGATCAACTGAAGGTGGTGCGTGATTTACAACTCGGTGTAGTAGTGCAGTTTGCAGTAGGCGTGATTGGCTTACTCGGTGCATCATTTATGATTGATTTCTTGCTTTCAACCAATGCGGTGTTGCCTGCACGTTTTTATGGTTCGGAGCAGGAGTATCGTTTATATAACATCACCGCAACTGCCTTTTTCCAGTTGAGTTTATTCTATTTAATGCTGTTGCATTTCTTACTGGCTTACAACGCTAAACATAATACGCTTCCGAGTATTCTGGTATTTTTAATGTTATGTATCGGATTAATTTCAGGGCGTACATTCCTTCTGTTATCGGTTGTGAGCATTTTAGTGTATTTCAAATGGCGTTATGTTCCATCACTCATTGCGTTTGCTGTTTTGGTATTATTACTGGCCTATTTCTTACCTGAAAATCCTTATGTGGCACATGCTTTAGAGCCCGTGATTAATTTATTACACGGTGCAGGATTTGTCAGTTCGTCAACAGATACCTTGATGAAAAACCACCTCTTTATGCCAACGCTCAAGCAGTTCATTTATGGCGATGGTATGTATATGACAGGTGAGTTAGAAGTTGGCCGTTATTATGGGCATACGGACTCTGGTTTCTTACGCCAAATTCTTTATGGCGGCGTGTCTTATGCTTTAGTGTGTTTTGCCGTGACATTCTATTTTGTACGCAAAGTTGCCTTAAACTGGTTTGATGGCAGCTGGAAATTTATTCTTTCTGCCTTTGTGATTTTAGCGTTCTGTAACATCAAAGCGGATACCTTTGCTTTCCCAGGCATTATGTTTGTCATGCTGATGTTCTTATCGCTTTTTGGCACTCACGGTAAACAACTTATTTTATTTAAACAACAGGAGCAGAAAGATGTTTAGTATCATCGTGCCTTCTTATAATCGGAAAGAAGAAATTCCTGCCTTATTGGAAAGTTTAACTAAGCAAACCACCTATAATTTTGATGTGGTGATTGTGGATGATTGCTCGAAAGAACCCGTTGAAGTGACACAATCGTATCCATTTGCAGTTAAAGTTATTCGTAACGAAACCAATCAAGGGGCGGCAGAAAGCCGTAATATTGGGGTACGAAATGCGGATAATGAATGGTTGTTATTTCTTGATGACGATGATCGTTTTGCAAATGATAAATGTCAGAAATTAGCCGATGTGATTGCCGAGCATCCCGATGTTAACTTTGTGTATCATCCAGCTAAATGTGAAATGGTCAATGAAGGTTTTAGCTATGTGACTAACCCCATTGATCCACAAGAGATTAGCGTAGAGCGAATTTTACTGGCGAATAAAATCGGTGGTATGCCGATGATTGGGGTAAAAAAAGATCTGTTTTTAAAAATTGGTGGATTATCGACCGCACTTCGTTCATTGGAAGACTACGATTTCTTGCTGAAGCTTGTACAAGATCCAACGTTTAAAGCGTACAAAGTGGCAGAACCATTAACTTATTGTACCTTCCATACCAAGCGTTCTAGCGTATCAACGGATACGACTAATACGCAAAAAGCGATTGATTATATCCGTGAACATTATGTGAAAACGGCAGAGCAAGAAAAGAATTTTGCCATCAACGCACAATATATGTTGGCTTACCCACATATTATGAATTTATCCCGTAAAGCCGCTTTTTACTATTTTGAGATTTTTAAATTAACGAAAAGTATTAAGCAGCTAGTCATTGCCTTTGTGGTTTTAATTTCACCTAAATTGGCAATTAATTTGAAACGGTTTATGTAGATAACTTATTAGATAGAGAAGTATGAAATTTTCAGTTTTAATGTCCTTATACATTAAGGAAAATCCACAATATTTAAGAGAGTGTTTTGAAAGTTTAGTGGCTCAAACCCATCCTGCAGATGAGATTGTGTTGGTGTTTGATGGTGCTGTCACACCTGAATTGGAGGCCGTGGTTTCTGAATTCGAAACAAAATTACCCTTAAACTTAGTGAAGTTGCCAAAAAATTTAGGCTTAGGCAAAGCGCTTAATGAAGGTTTGAAACATTGTTCGCACGATTGGGTATTTCGTATGGATACCGATGATATTTGTGTGCCAGAACGTTTTGCAAAACAAGTGTCGTTTATTGAGCAACATCCGGATACGATTATTTTCGGTGGGCAGATTGCTGAGTTTGGCGAAAATATTCAAGACATCGTGGCATATCGTAACGTGCCGACTGAAGCACAAGATATCGTTAAATTTACCCAAAAACGTTGTCCGTTCAATCACATGACGGTGGCATATCAAAAAAGTGCGGTTATTAATTGTGGTGGATATGAGGATTTACAGGAAGATTATTACCTGTGGATTAAGCTTGTGGCGCAAGGACAAAAAGTGGCAAACTTGCCGGACATTTTAGTTTATGCCCGCGTGGGTAATGGCATGGTAGGGCGTCGTCGTGGTTTAAACCAAGCGAAAGCAGAATGGCGTTTATTTAAATTGAAACATCGCTTAGGTATTCAAGGCTTATTTTCAGGCTTATTCACCTTTGCCTTGCGCTCAGGTTCTCGCTTATTACCAACCTCATTATTGAAAGCTGTTTATAACAAATTTTTACGCAAATAATGCGATATTTTGAACATTAAAAAAAGGAAAAGAAATGAATTTAATCTCAACGTTAAAAATGACTGCATTATCGACCGCACTTTTATTGGCGGGTTGTTCAAGTAATACGACAACAACGGCAACCTCATCCACGAAAAGTATTCCGTCAGTAAGCAGTAATGCTGTTTATAGCAAACCAAGAACTTTAGATAACTTTAATGATTATGTTCAGTTCTTAAAAGGCAAAGCGGCTGCTGAAGGCGTATCATTGTCAGTATTGAATGCACAAAATAATATTCAATATATGCAAAAGGCTGTAGATTTGGATCGTGCACAAGCGGGGAGAAGCCAACGTAATGCGGATCAACCACAGTTACCGAATCCAAACGGTACAACGAATTATTTGAATAAAGTACTGACCCAAAACAAAGTAGACATTGCCGAAGAGCGTTATTGGGAAGTCCAGGCACCATTACAACAAGCAAGCCAACGCTATGGCGTTCAACAAGAATATATCCTTGCTTTATGGGGTATGGAAAGTAGTTTTGGCTATTATCAAGGTAGCTATGATGTACTATCAGCTTTAGCCACATTAGCCTTTGATGGTAGACGTGAAGCCTTATTTAGCAAAGAATTTGTGAATGCGATGAAGATGTTAGAACGTGATCATATTCAACGCAATAAAATGTTAGGCTCTTGGGCGGGTGCAATGGGACAAACTCAATTTATGCCAAGCGCATTCTTAAATTATGCAGCAGATGGTAATAATGATGGTGTGAAGGATATTTGGACAAACCAATTTGATGCGTTTGCTTCAATTGCAAATTATCTCCACACTGTAGGTTGGGATAACAAATTGCCTTGGGGCGTTGAAGTCACATTAAATCAACCATTAGATTTATCGCTTTCAGGTATTGAGAAGAACAAAGCTCGTTCACTCAGCGACTGGCAGTCTAAAGGCGTCACTTTAGCGAGCTTTAGCCAACAAGAACAAGATAAACTTGCTGCGCTTTCTCAAGCTGATCTTTGGCTCGTTCGCCCTGATAAAGAAGTTGGTCGCGCATTCTTGGTTTCCAATAACTACCGCACGATTTTAGATTGGAACAAATCAAATTACTTCGGCGTGAGCATCGGTATGTTTGCTGATCGCATTAAGATGGCCACCGGCTTGTAGAAAATTATTTTCCTTTTATAATCCAACAAAGCTTTGTTGGATTATTTTTTATCTATAATTTGAATATTTGGAGAACACGATGCAAAAAAAATGGCTTTCTATTTTATTGTTTGCACCTTTGATGCAGAGTAGCTATGCATTGGCTGATCAAGTTACGAAAAAAGAATTGGATTATAAAGCACTCGGTGAAGTGTTGTTTTTTGATAAATCGATTTCTTTTAATAAAACACAAAGCTGTTCAACCTGTCATAGTCCAGATACCGCTTTTGTGGATCAACGTAAGAATTCTGCAAATCAAATGGTCTCAGAAGGGGATAATCCTCATCTTCATGGTAATCGCAATGCCAATACTGCGCTTTATGCGATGTTCTCACCGAATTTTCATTTCGATAAAAAAATTCAAGATTATGTAGGCGGACAGTTCTGGGATGGCCGAGCGAAAGATTTAGCCGAGCAAGCAGGCGGACCACCAGTAAACCCAGTAGAGATGGGCATGCCAGATAAGAAAGCTATTGTTGAACGTTTAAAAGCGGATCCGACTTATTATAAACCTATTACAGATCTTTATGGCGAAAGCATTTGGGCAGATGCCGACAAGATTTATGCCATCATGGAAAAAGCCATTGGTGAGTTCGAAAAACAGGAATTATTTGCGCAATTCTCTTCAAAATATGATCGTGCTTTAAAAGGTGAAGCAGAATTGACCGCACTTGAATCTAAAGGTAAGGCATTATTTTTCGATAAAACACGCACAAATTGTAGTAACTGCCACCAATCAAGTGAAGCGAATTCAGCAACAGAAACCTTTACGAATTACCGCTATTTCAATATCGGCGTACCAAGTAATCAAGAATTAATTAAGCACAACAAATTAGCTGCCGATTTTGTGGATAATGGGCTATTGGATAATCCGATGGTGAAAGGCGATAAAAAGCAAAAAGGCAAATTTAAAGTGCCAACTTTGCGTAACATCAGTGTCACTGCACCTTATATGCATAACGGCGTTTTCCGTGATTTAAAAACTGTTTTGTTATTTAAAGACAGTTTTAATAATCCTAATCGTAAAATCAATCCTGAAACAGGAAAAGCGTGGGAGAAAGCCGAATATGCTCAAACCATCAATCCTGATGTTTTAAAAGCAAAACCGTTTACAGATGAAGAGATTAACGCATTAGAAGCATTCTTAAAAACATTAACTGACGAAGCTTACGAAGAATAATTAATCGCCTGAGTTGAATTTAGCAATCGTTTTCGGTATTATTCGCATCGATAATTATTATCATTTACTTTCTTGATTTTACTCAGGAGATTTTTCTTATGAAAAAACGTTTTTCAACTTTAGCGATTGCTACTATTCTTGGTTTAAGTGCAGGTTTTGCCAATGCTGACCCCGTGAAAGTAAAAGATATACTTGATCGTGAAGTCACTGTTGATTTACCGGCAAAACGCGTGGTACTTGGTTTCTATTATCAAGATTATATGGCAGTTGGTGGTGACAAAGCGTTAGATAACGTTGTCGGTTTTTCTAAGAAAGTATGGTCTTCTTGGGCACCAGCAAGCTGGGAGTTATTCAGCAAAGCGGTGCCAAAATTGAATCAATTAGATGATGTGGGTGAAGTGGAAGAAGGCACATTCTCTGTGGAAAAAGTGCTTTCATTAAAACCTGATCTTTTAGTCTTAGCTGATTGGCAGTACGAAATGTTAGGTTCTGATTTAGATGCCATTAATGAAGCGGGCATTCCAATTGTGGTATTAGATTACAATGCTCAAACCTTAGATAAGCACATTAAA
Source organism: Parahaemophilus parainfluenzae (assembly GCF_001055095.1). GTDB lineage: Bacteria > Pseudomonadota > Gammaproteobacteria > Enterobacterales > Pasteurellaceae > Haemophilus_D > Haemophilus_D parainfluenzae_Z. The sequence continues at coordinate 22,789 of NZ_JVHG01000014.1, read as the reverse complement.
TCTACTGAAATTATTGGCGAATTAACAGGTCAGAAAGATCGCGCAGCAAAAATTGCGAAAGAATACAAAGACATTGTTGAACATATCCAGACTACGGTTAAAAATGCAAAATTAGCAAAACAACCAAAAGTGTATGTAGAGTTTGGTCGTGGTGGCCCAGCTGAACAAGGTATGACTTTCTTCTCTAGCATGTGGGGCTCTATGATTAGCCTTGTTGGTGCAGAAAACGTGGCGCCTGCAGAAATTGGCAAATGGGGTACGTTGGCTGCAGAGAAAGTGTTAGCCGCGAAACCGGATGCAATTATTATTACAGGCCGTGAAACTGAATTGAAGAAAAATCAAGACGGTATGGTAATGGGCTTTGGTATTGAAAAAGCGGAAGCGGAACGTCGTTTAAACGCATTCAAACATCGTGCAGGTTGGGCTGAATTACCGGCAGTGAAAAATAACCGTGTTTATGCAGCATATCATGCGAACTCTCGTACTTTATCAGACAGCGCGTCTGTTCAGTTTGTGGCTAAAGCGGCGTATCCTGATCTGTTTAAAGATTTAGATCCGCAACAAACTTACTTAAATTTCTATAAAAACTACTTACCGGTTACTCCGGAAGGTACGATTTATCTTTTCCCTGAAACTAAATAAGGAAAATACTAATCAATGAAAAACAATTCTGTTGTAGCAGATATTGTGGCTAACCAGCGTAAGCTTGAACGCAAACGCTGGTTTGTTATTTTATCTTTTCTTGTGATTGGCGTGGTCAGTCTTATTCTCGATGTGATGACTGGCCCTGCGATGTTATCGGTATCGGAAGTTGTGAATTCGTTATTCGATATCGGTGAAGTCGATAAAATGACAGACAATATTGTGCATAATTTACGTTTACCGATGGCATTGATGGCGCTTGTAGTTGGGGCAACATTGGCTGTAGGTGGGGCAGAGATCCAAACCTTATTAAATAACCCTATGGCGAGTCCTTATACATTAGGTCTCGCGGCTGCGGCAGGTTTTGGTGCTTCTATTGTGATTGCTTTCGGAAGCTTTGGTTTACCAGTACAAGTTGCCGTGCCAATTGGTGCATTTGTCATGACCATGCTCGCATCTGGGATTCTTTTCTTGTTTGCGTCTAAACGTCGATTTAGTTCTGAAATGCTCGTATTAGTAGGGATTGCATTGCTCTTTATTTTCCAATCCTTACTTTCATTGGTGCAATTTATTTCAGCGCCGGAAGTCTCGCAACAAATCCTGTTCTGGCTATTTGGTAGTTTAAATAAAGCCACGTGGCAGAGCTTAATCATCATTATTGTCGTCACCACAATTTGTGTCGCATTACTTTCAAAAGAGCTTTGGAAATTGACCGCACTTCGTTTAGGTGAAGATCGTGCGGCGAGTCTTGGGATCAATTTGCAAGTATTACGTATCAAGGTATTAGTTCTTGTCGCAATGATGACGGCGACGGCAATTAGTTTTGTGGGCGTGATTGGCTTTATCGGCTTAGTGGCACCACATGTTGCTCGAATGTTACTTGGTGAAGATCAACGTTTCTTCTTACCGGGCGCAATGTTAGTCGGTGCAGCATTCTTATCCCTTTCTTCGGTATTATCCAAAGTCATTATCCCTGGCGCATTGTTCCCAGTGGGGATTGTTACCTCTTTTATTGGGGTGCCTTTCTTCTTTTGGATTATTTTAAATAACAAGAGGGGACAATAATGTTAGAATTAAAGAATCTTACGGTAAAACGAGGTGATCTCACCGTTGCTGATCACATTAATGTCCGTTTTGAAGAAGGCAAAGTGTATACGGTGCTTGGGCCAAACGGCACAGGGAAATCCTCCATGCTGAAAACCATTTTTGGTGAATTGCCACATGAAGGAATGATTACCTATCAAGGCAAACAGCTAGAACGGACGAAGTTAGCAGATTGGCGTAAACCAATTGGCTATATGCCTCAAGATAGCCGGGTAGATGCAAGCTTGACCGCACTTGAAGTTGTCCTTTTGGGACGAATGGATAGTCTAACGATGCGAGTGAGCGATGAGCTTCTCACTGAAGCAGCAAGTATTATGGCGCAATTAGGTATTGGTCATTTAGCCCATCGTGATATTCTGAATCTCAGTGGTGGACAGCGTCAAATGGTTATGTTTGCTCAGGTTTTATTACGTGAGCCACAGATTTTAATGTTGGACGAGCCGGTGAGTGCGTTAGATATGCATCATCAGCTTAATCTATTAGAAGAAGTTTACACCTATACGAAACAGAAAAATCTGATTACTATAATGGTATTACATGATTTAAGTCTTGCCGCTCAATTTTCAGATGAGTTGATTTTACTCGGCGAAGGTAAGGTGCAAGGCGTGGGTGATGCTCATCATGTTTTACAAGTCGAAACCATTAATCGTTTATATCGTGTAAACGTTGAATTATTACAATGTAGCGCAGGTTTGCCGGTGGTTCGTCCACAACGTAAATCAGCACATTCTTAAGAAGGAAATGAAAATGAAGAAAATCGCACTTGCAGCATTATTAGGATTAAGTTTTGCTGCTCAAGCCGCACATTATGACATCAAAATGCTGAATTCTAACAGTGAAGGCTCAATGGTTTTTGAACCGGGGTATTTAAAAGTACAACCAGGTGATACCGTGACATTCCGTCCAGAAAATAAAAGTCACTTTGTGCACAGCAAAGCAATTCCTGAAGGTGCACAAAAATTCCAATCTGAAGAAGATCAGGAACTCACGATCACTTTAGATAAAGAGGGTGTTTATATTTATACCTGCCCAGTACACCGTTCAATGAATATGAATGGTGTGATTCAAGTGGGTGATAATCTACCAAACAAAGAACAAGCGGAGAAAGTGGTGAAAGATCTTGAGAAGAAATCCATGACGAATAAAGGTCGTCTTGAAAAATATTTTGCTCAAGTAAAATAATCATTGAAATTGATGCGCCAGTTTGATGATTGGCGCATCTTCTTTATGCTTCAAACCTGTTATTATTTACTATGCTTACAATTACCACTTGCAAAACGTATCCTTCAGCCCCTCAAAATCTTATCCCTGTACAAACACAACTTTCTAATCAAGGTATTCCTACTCAATTTTTACCTTGGCAAGAAACATCACAGAGTCATTTTATTCTGCCTTTAGCGGCATGGGATTACGCAAATTTCTACAATGAATTTACTCAATGGATTAAACAACATAAGAATGCGTTCATCAATCCTGCGGAATTAATGTTGTGGAATAGCCATAAAGGCTATCTATGTGATTTGCAGAATTGGGATGTCAATGTCATCCCAACCCTTATTTGCTCAACAAAAACATCTGAAATTTTGACCGCACTTGAAGGCCAAGATTGGTCAGAATTTGTCATCAAACCTGCTGTAGGGCAGAGTGGTAATTTGGTGACAAAACTTAAACAAGGTGAAACGTTACCTGATCTTTCTGCGTATGGTGAGCAAGTTGTGTTACAGCCGTTTATTCCTGAAGTGGCGACAAATGGTGAAACTAGTTTGATTTTTTTCAATGGTGTATTTAGTCATGCTATTCGCCGACAGCCACCTCAAAATGAATGGCGTGCAAATTCACAATATAAAGTTGAAATTATTCCTGTTGAGGTTGATGATCATATTATTGAAACAGCATGCCATGTTTTACACAGATTGCCTGAAATGCCCGTCTATGCACGAGTAGATGGAACGATTATTTACAATAATTTTTTATTGAATGAATTGGAGTTGATTGAGCCTGCGTTATATTTAGATCGTTGGGAAGGGGCAACAGAACGATTTGTAGATGTGTTGAAAAGCAGAATACTCAAATAAGAAAATAAAAAAACCTTACTTGTTGCAGTAAGGTTTTTTCATCTTTAACGCTTAATTACTTCGCAGCTGGAGCAGCTGGTGCTGCAGGTGCAAATTTTTGTGCTAAATCAGCACCGTCTTTTTGTAATTTAGCTACTGCAGCTTGTAGTTTTTCAACTTTAGCTTGGTAAGCTTTAGTTTGTTCTTCAGTTGGCGCTTTAGTTGCTAAGTTTAATTGATCAACTAATAATTCGCTTGATAATGCAAGCACTTCTTTATTTTGATCTTTAATGTTTTTCACTGAAGGCGCAGTAATATCTAATTTATCTAAGCTTGCAATAGTATCTTCAACAGTTTTGTTGAAAGTTTTGATTGCTTCTTCAATTTTCTTCTCATCTTTTGCTTGAACCGCAGCAGTTAAATCAGATTGAAGTGTTTGTTGTGCAGCCATTTGAGCTTGAGCTTGGCTTGCGTTCCATTCAAGTAATTTGTTGTAGTCAGCTTGTTCTTGAGCTGGTGTCGCTTCAGCTGGTTTAGCCGCTTCAGCCGGTTTTGCTGCTTCTTGTTTAGCTTCTGGCGCAGGCTGAGTTGTTTCAGGTTTTGCTGGAGCTGGTTTATCACAAGCAGTTAAGAATAATGCAAATAATGCAGTTGCACTGATTTTAGTAAATTTGTTCATAAACAATCCTTTATTGATATATAAAAAATTTCTTAGCTTATAAAAGCTAAGCCCTTTCTAAGACCTTACATTTTAAAATTAGTTTAAAAAAATTTCAAAAACTATTTTAGTGTTTGAATATATTCACTTAAATTATGAATATCTTGCTCACTTAAACGTTGTTTTGCCGGGCTTCCTGCGCTAGGAATATTTCCTGCTTTTCGTTCTGAAAGTGCGGTTGAAATTTCTTCTGGTTTTAGCTGATTAATAATTTTTGATTCACCCATTGCTGGTTTTTCGCCTTGTTTTCCATGACAAGTTGCACAAGAGCGTTTATATACCTTTTCAGCTTTCACTAAATCAGCTTCGGCAGAAAAAGCAGGAGCCGCAAATAAAAAGCCTAAAACGGGTAAAAGTGTAGAGAGTAAGTAAATTCGTTTTTTCATTTTGGCTAGCCTTTAAATAATTTATCTAAATCCTCTGCGGGAATCGCGCCTTCATATTTAGCCTGAATATTACCTTCAGGTGTGATCACAAAGCTTGTTGGCGTGCCGATAAGCTGATAGCGTTCAGCAGTAATTTTTAATTGGTCTTTGATAACAGGCAATGTAAGCTGACGTTTGGCGACCACGGCTTTGGTATCGACTTTATCTCCATCCACATTAATGGCGATAAGCTGAACTTTATCTGGATTAGCTTCGGCTAATTTTTCGAACTCTTTTAATTCTGCGACACATCGTCCACAGGTTTCAGACCAGAATGTCAGTAAGCGAGTGCCTTTCCAATCATCAAGTTTCACTTCTTTACCTTGTAAATCATAGGCAGCGATATCTGGCGCTTTTTGACCAATAGCTGCGACCTCGTCTTTACAAGAAACGCCGCCAAAAATGACCGCACTTATTGCGAGTAGTTTTACGAGTTTATTTTTCATTAATGTCCTCTTTTACAAATTTTCCGTGATGGAGATAAATAACACGATCGGTTAACTCACCCAATTCTGGATTGTGTGTCACCATCACAATCGTTCTCCCTTGGAGATTTAACTCTTGTAGTAAATCTAGTACAAGCGCTTCATTTTTTTCGTCGAGATTACCCGTAGGTTCATCGGCAAAAATGACTGGTGGTTGGTTCACCAACGCGCGAGCAATACATACCCGTTGTTGTTCCCCCCCAGAAAGTTGGCTTGGACGGTGATCTATACGATGACCCAATCCCACTTGTTCGAGTACCGCTTTAGCCGCTGCTTCATCAATTACACTGTGATAATGCTGAGCCAGCATCACATTTTCAAGTGCGGTCAAATAAGGGATCAAATGGAATTGTTGGAAGACTAAACCAATTTTTTCCGCTCGGAAACGTTGACGACCTACTTCATCCAGTTGTGCCGCATCGACACCGTCTAAAATCACTTTACCTTCACTGGCGGTATCTAAGCCGGTCAGAATGTTCATCAGCGTGGTTTTACCGGAACCTGATGCACCCATTATCGCAATAAATTCACCTTGGCGAATTTGAATATTAATATCTTCTAAAGCAGTGACTTGCCCGAATCGTTTATATAAATGTTGCGTTTCAATCACAAATTCACTCATTTTATTCCCCTTTTAACACATTTGCGGTTTGAATATTTAAAGCTCGTTTGGTTGGTACAATCACCGCAATAAAGGCAACCAATAACGATAAGACGATAGTAATTGGAATAACCGGTAGACGCATATCAATGTAAGATTTAAATACGGTTAATCCAAGTAATTGTGCCAAGATGTAGCCGAGAATCAGTCCCGCGACAATTGCACAAAGTGCTATGATGAGAATCTCGGTACTAATCTGTTTAATGATGTCACTTTGTTTGGCACCTAAAGCTTTTTGTAGCGCAAATTCTTTTGCTCGCTCACCAACAATCGCAATCAACGTGGTATTCACACAAAGGGTGGCGAGAATCAAAATGACCAATGAGATTAACCCCATCAATCCTTTGATTTTATCTAAAATCTGCCCTTCAGAAGCGGAGACTTTTCGAATCGGTCGTGCAGTCAGATCAGGTTGATGTTGCATAATGTCTTGGGCAAATTGTGCGACATTACCTTGTTCATTTTTTACATTGAGCAAGGCGTTGTTTGCTAATCCTTCTTTATCCAACCAATTTTGGGCAAACTCTAAATTCACGATCAGCATGTTGTCAGTGGCATCACCTGCCTCAACAATACCTTTTATCGTGAATTCATGTTTTTCGACCGCATTTTTAGACAGAGTTAATTTACTTCCAACACCTAAATTAAGGCGTTCCGCTAAGGTTTTACCAATCATGGCATTGCGGTCATCAAAATTCACATTAATAGCTGAGCCGGTAATTTGCCAATAAGGTGCAAGCACATGCATATCTTCAAACCAGACGCCCATAATCACGATTTTTTCTAAATCACTTCGCGCAACACCATATAAATAAGGACTGGCAGCGGTAATGAAATTATCCGGTGCATTGTGCAGAATTTGCTTTAATTGGCGTTCCTTCATCAATCCACCATTGGCTGCACCGATGTAAAAGTTTGCCCCGAAAGTACGGAGCTCTTGACTCATTTTGGTATTAATATCGAAATAGACCGCAGCCATTGCCGTCACAATGGACGCACCAACAGTCAGGGCGGAGAAGATAATAAATACTCGTTGTAAACGTAGGCGTAATGCTTGGAAGATTAAACGCCAAAACATACTTTTATTGGCGGCCATAGAGCACCTCCACAGGGTAAAGTTTGGCAATACGATGAGCAGGGAACCAAGTACCCACTACAGCAATTAAAATAGACAGCATTAATACGCAAGGGATTACAATCCAAGCAAAACTTAGCGGAACACCAAATAGAGCCGAACCAATAAATCTTGCTAAGCCCCAACCTGCAATACAACCAAGCGAGCCACCAATTAAGGCACTAATAATGGCTTCGCAATAAAACAATAACGCGATTTGCCATTGGTATGCGCCTAACGCTTTCATTAAACCAATTTCTTTTGAACGCTCAATGATCCCTGTACTCATTAATGAGGCAATCCCCATAGCTGCCGCGATTAAAGCGGCGAGAGTCACAACAGCAAGCAATAACTGGATTTTACCAATGACAACACCTTCTGAAGCCGCAACCTGCCAAATTGGGCGAACAATAGCGCCTGAGATAGCTTCTTCTAATTGGTGTGAAATAGACGAGACATAAGCCGTACAATACCAACGATCGTACTCTTCCGCATCCAATGCATCGGTATTGGCACGAGCCTTACGAGAAAGGTCATTTTCAGGCACGGTCAGCGCAGAGACTTTAACTGATTGAATTTTTCCTTCTAAGCCCAGTAATTTTTGCACAGCGTTGAGCGGCATGACTAATTGATTATCTTCAGTCCCACCCGTGGATAAAATACCGGTAATTTCAACCGCACTTTGATTATCTAGCTCATTATTTTGATAGCGAAGCTGGATTTTATCACCTTGTTTTAAGCCAGTTCGTTGAGCCAATTGCTCACCAATCAATGCAGGAATAAATTCTCCTTCAGGTGTTTCAAGATCGTTGACCCATTCCCCTTGCACATGCCAATAAGGACTAATAATTTTTTGTCCGGTGTGGTAATCATCTTCATCTGGTACAGGGATGTTGTGATCAAAAAACGTACCTAACACATTAATTTGTCCAAGTGCGGTTGATTTATCGTGAGTGTTTGTGGAAAGCGTTTCCGCTTTTACATCTGCACTTAATAACGGTGCAAAACCTACGATATTATTTCGCCAGAAAATATCTTTAATATTCGGTAGCTCTTTTTCATCGAGAAAATCTTGGCTACTTAAATCTGCGTTATGACTGAGTTCATCAGGCAAGGCTGCATTACTTGCAGGTTCAACTAAAATATTGGCTCCGTAAGATTTGAGCTCTTTTGCCATTTTATCGCCAATATCAATGGATACCGCCAAGAGCGCAGAGACTAAGCCAGCCGCTAAGAAAATAGTAATAACGGCCAACAGTTTACGTTTAATGCTAAAACGCCAAGATTGGAATAACATTCTTGCTAGCATTATTCCCCCTTACCTAAATATTTTTCAGGGTTATCACGGAATAAATCGAGGTTTTTCTCGCTTTCAAAGAAGTAAGTTTTACCTTCATAATTGTATTTGTGCTCCGTTTTAGTGTTTTTCATTTGGGTGCCACTAATCGGATCTTTTACATCGATTTCAACAATCGTGCTAAATAAATTCAGCCCTTCTTCTAAGCCGGTTCGATTAATGAGAATTTCAGTCTCAGTTTGTTGCCAATCTTCAATCGGTACAGGATTACAGCCACCCGGTTTACCAATAGATGGAATAAACATATGTACGCCGCAGCCCACACAAACCACTTGGTTGCCTTCCATGACATAGCCTTGGTCACCACAAAGCAAGCAGGCGTCAAATACCGCGGCTAGGCTCAATTTATCCGGTTGACGATTAATAACAAAGAAACGCACAGCTTTACCATCATCAGCAATCCAGACAAAACGGTGTAATTTACCGTCTTTTACTTGTTCAATTGGAATATGGACTTGTTGCTTTTCATCTAAGGTCAGAGGAATAGCTTCTGAAAGTTGTGGTGGACGAGAAGCAATTTGCTCCCAATAAAGCTGCGTAGCAAAAGTAATTGCTAAGGCCAAATAGCCCCACCCAAGTAAGCGAGAGGAAGTACGCAATGCGGCTAATTTTTGGCGTTTTTCAATGGGTTCTTGTGTCGCATTAACTTGTTGCTTGCGTGATAAATGAATTTTGCCGTAGAAGATGGCTAGTACGACGAAGAGTAAGGCAGCACAGATGTAATTTAACCAGAGAGTGATTTCGCCTGATTTTGCAACAAAGCTTAAACGTAGTTTGGTGAGTTCAAGCACTTGAAGTTTCATTAAAATTAATAAGAGTTCGCCAATAAGTGGAACAAGTAAGCAAATTAAGAGAAGGCTCATCACACCTTTTAAGAGTGCGGTCGATTTTTGTTGTGTTTTTCCCGCTTGTTTTAAAAGTAAATCAATCCAACCTTGTAAGCATAAACAAAAAACAAAGGCAAAAATGACCGCACTTATGTGCAGGATTGAGTCTGTGTTGATGACATCAGTAGAAACAAGCGCGGTAATGTTAGGATCTTTTGCCCAGAAGCTGCCCGCGATAAGCATTAATACCGTTTGCCAAAAGGCCGGTAAGCGACCTTTGCCGAAAATTAAACATAAGGTAAAGATAAACAATAGTGCCAATATTACGCCATTGAGCACTAAATTGGTCATTTGTCCCGTAGGTAAACTAAGACGTAGTACGATACCGGCAGTAAAGCCAAATAAGCTAAGCCAAATTATTTTTTTTGCACTCACAGCGGATTGTTTGCTGTGATAAACACCGAGCAGTAATGAAAAGGGTAAAAGTGCTTGAAGGAAAAAAGTAAAAAAATAATTCATAGTTTGACCATTTAATAGGATAAAACAGACGATATTTTAAGGTTAAATTAAATGCTATTGCCTTCCCCTGACAACAAGGGAAGGCAAGTCGGTAAAATCGAGATTTACCTTAGATTATTTGATGCCAGTGAATTTGAATTCATAGCTAACATCAAATGGTTTCCACCAACGGCCTACACCCGTTTCAGAGTCAGTATGGCGGTGCATACCTGCTTTTGATGGTGGGTCGATGTGGTAAGTTAATTTATAGTTACCCACGCCCATCATTTTCACGTTTGCACCGTAGTGAGGACCGTCACCCGCTACCATCGGCATGAAGGTACCTTCTTGTTTTTCACCCGTATCAGTATTTACTAAAGTATAGTTGATGGTTAAGTAAGGCATCCATTCACCATCACCAAAGCCATTTTTGTTACCTTTTACTGCGTGGATGTCCGCTTCTAAGTGGATATCTGATTTCGCAGCAGGTAAACCCATACCACGTGGTTCCATATCAATTGGTTTGAGATAAACCGCCGCAATTTCCATTTCATTCATGGTTACCGCTTCACCGATTGGATATTCTTGGAATGCGTTAGCAGTAGACGCGGTGAAAATACCCGCAAATAATGCTGTTGCTAAAAGTGCTTTTTTCATTGTTTTTCTCCTAAAGGATTGTTGGGTATTACGCGGCTTTTTTGCTTTGATATTTCATAATAAACAGAGCAAATACGGCTGCGACGAGTAAGATTGCTTGTGGAATCAAGGTTTCCATATAAGGATAAATACCTAACCACGAAATTTCAGGCGCCCCGCTAATTAGCGTAGGCTCGAAAAGTTTGCCTTCAATGAGTTCTAAAACAGATTTACCGGCGAATACAAAGGCCATTAAGTACATAAATGAACCCGTAAACATAAAGAATGGTTTAAGCGGTAATTTCACCACGGTATAACGCATCACGAAGTAGCAAATGGTGAGAATAATCGCGCCGACAATGATACCTGCGAAAAGGTAGATAAAACTGACCGCATTTTTCGCATCACCTACAAGGGCATAATAGAACAATACCGTTTCAGCCCCTTCACGATATACCGCTAAGAAGCTGGTAAGCCATAGGCCAATGAGTGAGCCAGTAGTAAGAGCAGTAGACAGTTTGCCTTCTAAATAACGTTTCCAGTTTTGTGCTTCAACTTTAGATAACAACCAGTAACTCATCATAAAGAGCATGACGACGGCAAAAATCATCGTAAAGCCTTCGAGCAATTCGCGGTTTTGACCAGAATTTTCAAAGATAAGTTGGAAGATAAATGCGGTAACCACACTGGCAATTAGCGCCACATAAACAGACTGACGAATAACCGGCAATTTATCTTGGTGATTATTTTTAATTAAGTAAGTCACAATAGCAGCAACAATTAATAAGGCTTCTAAACCTTCACGAAGAATGATTAAAAGGCTATATAAGAACATAGACCAATCGCTTTGTTCTTCGCCCTGTAACATTTCAACCGCTTTAGTTAAATTCTGGTTTAGCCCATCAGCTTGAGCTTGTAACTTATCACCTTGTTCAGCTTTCATTAAACTAACGAGACGAGTAAAGTAGCCTTCAAGTTCAGCTTTAAAGTTACTATCACGAGAACCCACTTTGTTTTCCATTCCTGTGCTTTCAAACACGTCGAAATAGGTGTCTTGTACGGAAAGAATCGCTTTTTTGCTTTCACCTTGTTGATAGAGGGCAATAGCTTGTTGAATACGTTGGTTGATCTCTTGTTTAATCTTATTCCAATCTTGCTCTTGTTGGTTATCAGTTGCTTGCTGTGCCGTATTGGATTGAACGTTTTGTTCTTCTCGTGTGGTTGGCAGATTAGGCAAGTTTTCTTCAATGTCTTGTAATAATTGCGTGCTTTGATAACCAATCTCTGTGATTTGATCGGCTTGTTCACTTAAACGGATGATGTTGTAAAACTGCTGATTAATCGCAGCTGAAATTTCTGCAGAGCGATTTTGGCGAATGGACATTTCCATTTCTGAGTTTTTATAGCCATCATATTGTGCTTGTTGGAACAATTTTTGGGCATTGGCAAGATCACCATTTTGATAAGCATCGATCCCTTGAGCGATCAAGTCATCAATGGTTTTAAAACTTTGTTGCCAATAAGGGGCAATCGCTTGATTATCATAAACGCCATGTTGTCCATCGGCATTGAGTTGATGGCCTTCAACCAATGATGGCAACACTTCTTTTAATTCTTTTTTGAGTTGATCGATTTTAGCCTGAATCTCTTTTTGTGAACTGCCTTCACCAATCATTTTACGGATCTCACCAAAAGTCGCTTCCATTTGGTAACTTTTTTGTGCGGAGAAATTGATACGGATTGGGCCTTCTAGATTTTCAAAGACTTCAAAATAAGCCATTTGCACTTCAGTACGGGCGTCATCTGTATTGCCTTGTTGGATAAGTTGAGACGTTTTATCTAAGCGAGCCGTAATATCATCAACCCATTGTTGATAGTTATCTTGTGCAAGGAGTGAAGAAGAAAAGGCGAGTGAAAAAATTAAAAAGAAAAATCGAATAGAACGGAATAGCATCGCTATTTACCTCATTACCTCAAATGAAATTAATTCCTATTTATAATTATCCTTTGATATCAGTGAAATGGCAATAAATAATTCTAATTTTTGTGATGGAGATCAAAAAATTCACATGAGATTGGAAATCTAGAGACGGTTCTTTTATACGAAAAAGAATAAAGCGCCTTTGCTCGGCGCTTTATGGAGATATAAAAGTGCGGTCAAAAATAAGCGAGTTTATTGAGCCGGCGTGGCTTCTTCAACAGGCGCTTTATTATCTAACACATCCCATACACTTTCTTGTTTTGGTGATTCAGGTTGTTCAGGTTGTGGCGATTGCGTGGTTTGCGCCGCGGTAGCAGTCGCAGTACTCGTCGTTTGTGCTGAAGCGCAGAAATTTTGATCTTTATTTGCCCAAACTGGGATTGTTCGGCTGCTACCACAACTCCAACTACCGTAAGCATTGATGCCAACCCATTTAATGGTAGAAGGTTGACCGAGTTTCAGTTTTTCAATGACAACACGGTTTAAATAATCTTTATAGATTTGTAATGCACCAGAGGCACCCGTCAATTTGGTTTCACCGTTATCATCACGACCTAACCAAATGGTGCTAACATTTTTACCATCAATACCCACAAACCACGTATCACGGGCATCATTGGTGGTGCCTGTTTTACCCGCAAGACGAAGATCCGCGTAATCATTTTGTAAACTACGCGCGGTACCACGTTCTACGGTTTGTTGCATCGCATACAAGGTTTGATACGCTGCTTCTCTCGGCACCACTTGATCCGGCACGGTATTGTGTTCGTAAATAATATTCCCTTGGCGATCAGCAATGCTTTGAATGGTACTTAACTCAATTTTGCCACCTTGATTTGCAATGGTTTGATAGAGTTTGGTCACATCATAAGGTGAAATACTGTAAGAACCGAGTAAGGTCGCAGGCACTTTTGGAATGGCTACATTATCCCAACCCATGGCTTTTTGCGTATCGATCACTTTGCTTAAACCGACTTTCATTCCAATATTTACCGTTGGAATATTCAGCGAGCGAGCTAGGGCATCCATTAGCATCACCGAACCGCTATATTTACGATCGTAGTTACGAGGCTGCCAAGGTTGGCTACCTTTAACATAAATCGTGATTGGTTGGTTTTGAATTGGTGTATTTAAACGGAATTGTTCCGGATTCATCAGTGCGGTCAAATAAATAGATGGTTTTACCAATGAACCAATTTGACGTTTTGACATTAACGCACGGTTAAAGCCCGCATATTCTGTTTGTAATCCACCGACAACTGCACGTATTTCACCCAAGTGATAATCCGCGACAATCATTGCACCTTCTAAATATGGATTTTTAGTTTGTACTTGCAATTGATTGACTGTATTCACCACGGCATTTTCAGCTTGTTCCTGTTGTTTTAAATCCATGGTGGAGAAAATGCGTGCACCAAGTAGTGCAGACGTTTTATTTTCCCCTAATTGACGACGAAGGTCTGCTTGTAATGTTTGAATGAAAGCAGGGTATTTACGTGAAATTTGTCCTTTAGCTTGCACGCCTAATGGACGTTTACTCAACATCTCATATAACTCATCCCCAATCATTTGGTGATCAAGCATTAGTTTTAGCACCACATTTCGGCGATCGAGGGCATATTGTGGATTTCGCCATGGATTATAAAGGGATGGTCCTTTAACCATGCCAACTAAAAGGGCAATTTGGTCTAGGCTAATTTCACGGATGGAGCGACCAAAATAGAATTGGCTCGCCAACGCAAAACCGTGAATTTGAATATCACCATTTTGACCAAGGTAAATCTCGTTAAGATAGGTTTCTAAGATACGGTTTTTATCATATCGCCAATCTAATACCAATGACATTAAAGCTTCATTAGCTTTACGTGTCAGAGAACGTTCGCTAGATAAAAATAGATTTTTAACTAATTGCTGAGTGAGTGTACTGCCACCTTGAACCGTTTGACCGGCTTTAATATTGGCAATCATTGCTCGCACAATACCCACAGGATTAATCCCGTTATGCTCATAAAAACGGCGATCCTCTGTAAGTAATAAGGCATCGATGAGTAAACGAGGGTATTGCTGTAACGGAATTGCTAAACGATCTTCATTATCTGATTCCAACATCGCAATTAATTTAGGTGCAAGACGGAATTCATCAACCGCTTTTACGTTGACTAAGTCTTCAATACGAGAAAGTTTGTTATCCGTAAAACGTAAACGTAATACACGTTGTGGTTCTGGCTTGTCAGGATAAGGGAATGCGCGACGAAGTAATACGATGGTATCTTCTTCGAGTTTAAAATCGCCCGGTGCTGCAATCATGGTAGTTTGACGGTATTCGTTATCGAGTAAGATTTGAATCACTTCGTCAAAAGAAAGGTTATCAGAAAGTTTAACGCTTTCTAAACGGCTATACACTTCTGCCGGTAAACGCCAAATTTGGCCATCCATTTTGGAGCGAATTTGCCAATCCAAATAGCCACCATAAAATACGGCAAGCGTTCCTAAAGTAAAGGCCGCTTTAGCTAAAAAGATTTTATAAGAACGGCGCTTATCTGGCGCTTGTGTTTCTTGTTGTTCAGGTGAGGTGTTTTCCGTTTCCGACATAATAGTTAGCTTCAGAGAATGAGGTTAAGCAATAAATGCAAAATAGGCATTAAGAAAGTGGATGAAGTCTGTTGTACCGCAGAAGGCGATACTTTCTTCATCATAATAATGGAAGTCGTCTTCTAAAATTTCATCTGTTTCAATCGCAAGGTTATTGGCGCGAATCATCACTTCATCGGTATTGATAAAAAGCGTGTATTCGGAACCAATCTGCGTGACTTCATCATTATTTTTAATCTGCTCACAGGCAGAAAGTGCGGTCAAAAACGCTTGAGGATTTGACCGCACTTCAGAATTAAACCAATTGGCTAGCGCAATGTGTTCCATCGAACATTTGGCATGCACATTGCCTAGATAATGGGTAAATTGAAAATCCATGTTAGATGCTGAATGACGAACCGCAGCCACAGGTGCTGGTTGCATTTGGATTGTTCACCACAAAACGAGAACCTTCCAAGCCTTCAGTATAATCAACGGTGCCACCAATTAAGTATTGTAAGCTCATTGGATCAATGACTAATTGCACACCAGATTTTTCAATCGTCAGGTCGCCTTCATTGACTTTATCATCAAAGGTAAAACCATATTGGAAACCGCTGCAGCCACCACCGGTGATATACACGCGTAATTTTAATTCATTGTTTTCTTCTTCGGTAATTAAGCTTTTTACTTTATTGGCTGCTGCATCAGTAAAAGTTAACGGCACGGCCATATCTAAATCTGACATATACTATATTCCCACTTTCCTAAAATAATCTGCGTATTATCCAATAACCCGTCAATTCATTCAAGATTTTTCACGGAATTAGTGCTATTATGCGCAGATAAATCTTAATTAAATAAGGAGAAATAATGGGTATTCCATTAAGAACTGAAGAAGAACTTGTTAAGTTGCGTGAAGCGTGTAAATTAGCATCTGATGTTTTGGTTATGATCGAACCTTATGTAAAAGAAGGGGTTACCACCGGTGAATTGGATCGCATTTGTCATGACTACATGGTGAATGTACAAAAAGTGATTCCTGCTTGCTTAAATTATCATGGTTTCCCGAAAGCAACCTGTATTTCTATAAATGAAGTGGTTTGCCATGGTATTCCAAGCGACGATAAAAAATTAAAACAGGGCGATATTGTCAATATTGATGTGACCGTGATTAAAGACGGTTATTTCGGAGACAACTCTAAAATGTATGTCGTGGGTGAAACCAATATTCGTAGCCAAAAATTGGTTGAAGCGGCACAAGAAGCGCTTTATGTGGGATTACGTACGGTTAAGCCAGGTATTCGTTTAAATGAAATTGGTAAAGCGGTACAAAAATATACTGAAAGCCAAGGCTTTAGCGTAGTACGAGAGTACTGTGGCCACGGTGTGGGAACTGAATTCCATTGTGAACCGCAAGTATTACACTATTATGCCGATGATGGTGGTGTGATTTTAAAACCTGGCATGGTATTCACCATTGAGCCAATGATTAATGCGGGTAAAAAAGAAGTACGCATTATGGGCGATGGTTGGACAGTAAAAACCAAAGACCGTAGCCATTCAGCGCAATATGAGCATCAAATTGTGGTTACCGAAAACGGTTGTGAAGTGATGACAATCCGCGATGAAGAAATTGCGGAAGGTCGAATTCAACGTATGATGATCAATATTTAAAGCATTAAAAAGAAATTTGATTTATGATGAGATTTAGAACTTTCCTTCTGATCAGTTTAGTTATCGTATTTTTTGCGTGCCTTCCCCTTATTATTTTTGAGGTGATAGGAGAAGGAGAGCCTGTAATAGCTTTAGTGTGGATTGGCTACTTCGTTACACTACCAATTGGTGCAGTTGTACTAGGTGTCTTTTGGATCTGTTCAGTGTTTCATTGGGTATTTGACAAAGATTAATTCCTATCATGGTTATTGAAAGCTCATTTTTATGGCTTTTTATTTAATTAAGAGAACAGTATGCATTTTCCTTATCATTTCGATTCTCCACTCACGCCAAGTGCGGTCAAAATTCAGCGTGAAAATTTGAAGGAATTTGAACGTCAGCACTTTACTGATTATTCCGTTTTTGAGCTGATTGCTAACCGTACACAGTTTTGTGATGATTTGTTAAAACAGCTTTGGCAGCAATTTGAATTAGATAAAGCTAATCTTACCTTAATTGCAGTAGGTGGGTACGGAAGACAAGAAATGTTTCCTTTATCTGATTTGGATGTTCTTATTCTTTCAAAAGAAAAAAGAGAGTCTGAAACAGAAGAGAAAATTGGTCAACTCGTTCAGTTTCTATGGGATTGTGGATTCGACGTAGGACACAGTGTTCGTTCTTTAGAAGAATGTGAAAAGGAAGGCAAACACGACATTACTATTGCCACTAATTTGCTTGAGTCTCGTTATTTATCGGGAGATGTATCCCTTTTTAATGCCTTAGGGGAAATATTGAAAAAGCCAGATTTTTGGGCGGTAAAACTATTCTTTGACGCAAAAGTACAAGAACAAATTGAACGTTATCAGCGCTATAACAACACCAGTTATAATCTAGAACCCGATTTAAAATACAGCCCAGGTGGTTTACGGGATCTTCACCTTTTATATTGGATCGCATTACGTCATACCGGAGAAATGACCCTTGATGGCATTTTGGAAAGCGGCTTTATTTACCCATCAGAACACCAACAATTATTAGAGAACCAAGAATTTTTATTCAAAGTGCGGTTCGCTTTACACTTGATTTTAAAACGTTATGACAACCGTTTGTTGTTTGATCGTCAAATCAAAGTGAGCGAGATGCTTGGTTTTGAAGGTGAAGGAAACCGTGGTGTCGAAAAAATGATGAAACATTTTTTCCAAGCGTTACGCACGATTTCTCGTTTAACCGATATCCTGATTAAGCATTATAAAGAGCATTTTTTATCAACAAATGGCGAGGTTTCTATTCATCCTTTAGATGATAATTTTGAGCTAGTAAATCAAAGTTTGTGTTTACGTAAAGATGATCTGTTTTTACGTTATCCAGATCGTATTTTGGATCTTTTTTTCTATCTAACGCAGCATGAACAAGCCGAAATTCATTCCTCAACATTACGCCAACTTCAGATTGCGTTGGAAAGCTTGACGCAGAAATTATGTGATATTCCTGAAGCAAGAGAGAAATTTATTCGGTTATTTAATCAACCGAAAGCCATTCAGCGAGCATTCCTTCCAATGCACCAATATGGTGTGCTAACGGCTTATTTGCCACAATGGCAGGGGATTGAAGGTTTGATGCAATTCGATCTTTTCCACATTTACACGGTGGATGAGCACACTTTACGAGTGATGTTGAAATTGGAAAGTTTCTTAGCCGAAAATGAGGCAGAATCTCATCCCATTTGCCATCAAATATCTAGTCAAATTTCTGACCGCACTTTGCTTTATGTTGCCGCACTTTTCCATGATATAGCGAAAGGGCGAGGGGGTGATCATGCGGAGTTAGGGGCTGAAGATATTGCTGACTTTGCTCGTTTGCATGGTTTTGATCGTCGAGAAATTGAAACAATGATCTGGTTGGTGAAAGAACATCTGCTCATGTCAATTACCGCACAGCGTCGAGATATTCATGATCCGGAAGTCGTGATGAACTTTGCGGAAAATGTGCAAAATCGAGTTCGTTTAGATTATCTCACTTGTCTGACCGTTGCGGATATTTGTGCGACAAATGGCACATTATGGAATAGCTGGAAGCGTTCTCTTTTTGCCTCTTTATACGATTATACGGCGCAACAATTCCGACAAGGGATGGATTTGTTATTAGATAATGAAGAAAAAATCCTTGAAAATCGTCAATTGGCGTTGGCAATTTTATCCGAAGAACAACCAGAATTATCGGAAGAGAAAATTTCAGCCTTGTGGCAGCGTTGCCCATCTGATTATTTCTTACGAAATAGCCCAAAACAAATAGCGTGGCATACAGAGTTATTAGCTGAATTTGATGATGAAGTACTGGTTAAAATCAGTAACCGTTTTTCTTCCGGTGGGACAGAAATTTTTGTTTATTGTCCAGACCAAGCCAATTTATTTAATAAAGTGGTTTCAACCATTGGTGCGAAAAAATTCAGTATTCATGATGCGCAGATTTTAACATCAGATGATGGATATGTATTCGACAGCTTTATCATCACAGAATTAAATGGTGAATTGGTTCGTTCAGAACGTCGCCGAGAATTAGAGACGGTATTAACCTCTGTTTTATTAGGCGAAAAATTGCCATCCATGTCTTTTGCAAATAATCGACAGTTGCAACATTTCACCGTAAAAACAGATGTACGTTTTTTGAAAGAAACTAAAAAAGAGCATACCGAATTAGAAGTGGTGGCTTTAGATAAACCCGGTTTATTGGCTCAAATCAGTCAAATTTTTACCGAATTAAAACTCAATATTTGTAATGCAAAAATCACGACAGTAGGAGAAAAAGCCGAAGACTTCTTCATTTTAACAAATGAAAAAGGAATCGCATTAACCGAAGAAGAAAGGGGATTGTTAGAAAACGTGCTCTATGAACGTTTATAATATGAAATAAAAAAGTGCGGTTAAATTTAACCGCACTTTTATATTTTAAGCAACCGCCGCAAACGCAATATCAGCGGTAGCAAGGGTTTTTTCAATGTCTTCATTTGTATGAGCTAAAGACATAAAGCCAGCTTCAAAAGCAGAAGGGGCAAGATAAACGCCTTGATCGAGCATTTTATGGAAGAACACTTTGAATTTTTCGGTATCACATTTCATGACTTCTGCATAAGAGGTCACTTGTTTTTGGTCAGTGAAGAAAATACCAAACATTCCGCCTACATGATTAATCACAAATGGCACATTATGTTTTTGGGCTAATGCTTTTAAGCCATCACAAAGTTTTGTGGTTAATTCTGCAAGGTGTTGTTCGTTACCTGCTTTTTTCAATTCAGTCAAACAGGCTAAACCTGCAGCCATAGCAATCGGGTTACCAGAAAGAGTACCTGCTTGATAAACAGGACCAGTCGGTGCGAGGTGTTGCATAATCACTTTTTTACCGCCAACAGCACCCACTGGCATACCGCCGCCAATGACTTTCCCTAATGTAGTGAGATCAGGTGTTACACCATAGTAAGCTTGTGCGCCCGCAAGTGAAACACGGAAACCCGTCATGACTTCATCAATAATGAAAAGTGCACCATATTGGTTACAGATTTCGCGAATGCCTTGTAAGAAACCTTCTTTTGGCGGAATACAGTTCATGTTGCCTGCGACAGGTTCAATAATCACACAAGCGATATCATTAGGGAATTCTTCAAATAGTTTTTTAACTGAATCAAGATTGTTATATTCTGCCGTTAAAGTGTGTTTTGCAAAATCTTCAGGTACACCTGGTGAGCTAGGTTGACCAAGTGTTAATGCGCCCGATCCTGCTTTTACTAAAAGTGAATCAGAATGACCGTGGTAACAACCTTCAAATTTTAAGATTTTGCTTCTATTTGTATAACCACGCGCAAGACGGATTGCTGTCATGGTTGCTTCAGTACCTGAACTTACCATACGAACCATTTCAATAGATGGCACAATTTCACAGACTAATTCTGCTAAATCAATTTCAGATGGTGTTGGTGCACCAAAGCTTAAACCATTCTCCGCTGCTTTTAATACAGCATCTAAAATAGCAGGGTGGTTGTGACCTAAAATCATAGGCCCCCAAGAACCCACATAATCGATATATTGTTTGCCTTCAGTATCGTAAATATAAGCGCCTTTGGCTTTTTGAATGAATACAGGTGTACCACCTACGCCTTTAAAGGCACGAACAGGAGAGTTTACGCCACCAGGAATAACTTCTTGTGCACGAGAGAAAAGTGCGGTTGATTTTGTCATGATTTGAATCCTTATATTAAAAGTGGTCATATTGTACTAAAAAACTGAATTTGAGAAAAATCTTTGTGTGCTGATTTTTCTTTATGTTATCCTTTGCAAAAAAATTTTAGGATAAAAACTATGCTAAGTCTTCTCGTCACTTTTTTAGGGGCATTTTTGACCTTAATTGTCATGCGACCAATTGCCAATAAAATTGGCTTGGTTGATAAGCCAAATTATCGTAAACGTCACCAAGGTGCGATTCCGCTCATTGGCGGTGTTTCTCTTTTTATGGGAAACCTTTGCTATTATTTAATGGAGTGGGATCAACTTCGTTTACCTTATCTTTATATATTCAGTATTTTTGTTCTACTGGCAATTGGTATCTTAGATGACCGCTTCGATATTAGCCCCTTCTTGCGTGCAGGGATTCAAGCTGTGCTTGCAATTTTAATGATCGACTTAGGTAATGTTTATTTAGATCATTTAGGCCAAATTCTCGGACCATTCCAATTAACACTTGGTTCTATTGGGTTGATTATTACCGTATTTGCGACAATTGCGATTATTAATGCCTTTAATATGATTGATGGTATCGATGGATTGTTAGGCGGATTGTCAATTGTTTCCTTTGCTGCCATTGGTATTTTAATGTTCCGTGATGGACAGATGGATATGGCATATTGGAGTTTTGCCTTAATTGTCGCGATTTTGCCTTATCTATTATTAAACTTAGGGATTCCGTTCGGGCCAAAATATAAAGTGTTCATGGGCGATGCAGGAAGTACTTTAATCGGCTTTACTATTATTTGGATTCTACTTTTAAGTACGCAAGGAAAAGGGCATCCGATGAATCCAGTGACCGCACTTTGGATTATTGCTGTTCCTTTAATTGATATGGTGGCCATTATTTATCGTCGCTTACGTAAAGGAAAAAGTCCATTCAGACCAGATCGCTTACACGTGCATCACTTAATGGTTCGTGCAGGATTAACCTCTCGCCAAGCCTTTTTATTAATTACTTTCTTTGCAGCCATTTGTGCCACAATCGGGATCTTAGGCGAAGTCTTCTATATTAATGAATGGGCAATGTTTATTGCATTTATTGTATTATTCTTCCTTTATGCTTATTCAATTACAAAAGCATGGAAAATCACCCGTTGGGTACGAAGAATGAAACGTCGTGCACGTCGTAACAAGCAATAAATTAAATACAAGAGGGTAGCAATTTGCTATCCTTTTTTATGTTTTAGCACTAAAAATAAACGAATACATAATAAATTCTATACAAATTGAACAAAAATTTATCTTTTGATATTTTTTTTCAAAAAAGTGCTAGACAAGATATTTGGAAATCATTAATATACGCCCCTGCAACGACGCAGTAACGCGTTCGTAGCTCAGTTGGATAGAGCGTTGGCCTCCGGAGCCAAAGGTCGCAAGTTCGAATCTTGTCGAGCGCGCCAGAAGTCAATGCGATGAACAACTAATCAATGGTGGCTATAGCTCAGTTGGTAGAGCCCTGGATTGTGATTCCAGTTGTCGTGGGTTCGAATCCCATTAGCCACCCCATCTTCTCTTAATTGAGAAATCTGACGGCGAGTAGCGCAGCTTGGTAGCGCAACTGGTTTGGGACCAGTGGGTCGTAGGTTCAAATCCTATCTCGCCGACCAATTTATTTTTTGCTCTTTAACAATATATCAGACAATCTGTGTGGGCACTTGTTGATTGACTTGTTTTAAAAATATTTTTTAATTTTGAAGTCTTAATAGGTGCTAACTAGAAATTCATAATACTTTTTAAGTAGTGACATTTTATGTCAGCAGTATTGAGCGATTGAACTTGAATTGAA
>NZ_JVHG01000012.1:0-24193 GCF_001055095.1 Parahaemophilus parainfluenzae | reverse complement strand
GCTTTATCTTCAGCCGCATCTTTCACTTCAGCAGCTTTATCTTCAGCTTCATCTTTTAACTCAGCCGCTTTATCAGCAGCTTCATCTTTTGCTTCAAAAACTGCATTTTTTACTTCAGCAACTTTATCTACAACTGCATCTTTGAATTTAACTACTTTGTCTACAACTGTATCTTTTGCTTCTGAAGCCGCTTCTTTTGCTTCTACAGTTTTATCTTCAGCTGCATCTTTTAGCTCAGATGCTTTATCTGCAGCTTCATCTTTTGCTTCTGAAACTGCTTTTTTTACTTCTTTTGCTTTATCTTCAGCCGCATCTTTCACTTCAGCAACTTTGTCTTCAGCTGCATCTTTTAGCTCTGCTGCTTTATCTGCCGCTTCATCTGTAGCTTCTGAAACTGTTTTTTTCACTTCTGATGCTTTATCTTCGACGGCTCTTTTTACTTCAGAAAATTTGTCATCGATTGCTTTTTTCATTTCAGTAGCTTTATCATCGATTGCTTCCTTTGCTTCAGAAACTGCTTTTCTTACTTCAGATACTTTATCTTCAGTTACATCTTTCACTTCAGTAGCTTTGTCTTCAACCACTTCTTTTGCCTCAGACGCTTTATGTGTCACAGCATCTTTAATATAGTTAGCCGCTGCAAATAATGCATCTTTAACTTGTGTTGCAGCATTCACTGTCGTATCTTTTACTTCAGTTGCTTTATCTCCGATTTTATTGTTCATAGCTACTCCCCTTGTGTCATTATGATGGCTTAATTTAAGCTATTCATTTATAGCTCATTTTCAGTCTATCAAAAAAATTTTAAAAAAACACCTAAAAATATACATTTTTAGGTGTTGCTTATTTTTGACTGCTTTTAAAAAGTAAATCATATAAACTTTGTTTTTCGTATTTTAGCCATTCTATTTTGGATAATGGAAAGCTTCAATGGTGCCTTTTTCACCATTCCACTCAATTTGAACAATCGTTGAAGGGTAAAAACTAATTGGATTTCGCTTACCGTAAAGCTCTGAAACAATACTGCCTACTAAAGGTAAATGAGAAACGAGTAAAACACTTTCAGTACCTTCTTCTTGCAAAACAGATAGATAATCAGCTACCAATGTAGCATTACCATAAGGTGTAATCCCACTCCAAATTTCAATATCATTAAGCGTGTTACCTAAGGCTGAATTTACAAGCTCAAACGTTTCTTGTGCTCTTACATAAGGGCTGACAATTACTTTTTGAACTGAAAGTGCGGTTGAATTTAGATGAGTTTTAAGCCATTGTCCCTGTAATATCGACTGTTTTCGACCGTAGTCATTTAAATGCCGAGCCTCATCGGATGAAGCGATAACTTCGGCTTCTCCATGACGCATAATAAAAATTTTCATGTATTGGCTTTCCTAAAAATAATAAAGATAATTCTATGGATCAAAAATGGGGGCAAGCCCCCACTCAATTAATTTGCTTTCACTGCTTCTGCAATTTCTTCTGCACATTGTTTTGCAAGTGCACCGTCTTCACATTCGACCATAACACGAATCAGTGGCTCTGTACCAGACTTACGCAGTAAAATTCGGCCTTTGCCTTCTAAGCGTTTTTCCACATCAGCGGCTACGGCTTTTACTGCTTCACTTTCTAACGGATTTGTACCACCTGCAAAACGAACATTAATCAGGACTTGAGGGAATAATTTCACCGCACTTGCAAGCTCGTTTAAGGATAAACGATGTTGAACCATTGCACTTAATACGGCTAATGAGGCAATAATACCATCACCTGTCGTGTTTTTATCCGCGATAATGATATGGCCAGAGTTTTCTCCACCTAACGTCCAGTTATGTTCTACCATTTTTTCTAGCACATAACGGTCGCCAACGTTAGCACGCACAAAAGGTACACCTAACATTTTTAACGCAATTTCTAGGCTCATATTACTCATTAATGTGCCGACTACGCCACCTTTTAATTGACCTGAACGTAAAGCTTCACGAGCAATAATGAAAAGGATTTGGTCACCATCTACTTTATTACCTAAGTGATCCACCATCATAATACGGTCACCATCACCATCATAAGCGAGACCAACATCCGCTTTAGTTTCAAGCACTTTTTCCTGTAACGCTTTTACATCGGTTGCACCACATTTTTCATTGATATTGATTCCGTTTGGATCAGTACCAATTTCAATCACTTCCGCGCCTAATTCACGTAATACATTTGGCGCAATATGATAGGTCGCACCATTTG
This sequence comes from Parahaemophilus parainfluenzae, assembly GCF_001055095.1. Taxonomy (GTDB): domain Bacteria; phylum Pseudomonadota; class Gammaproteobacteria; order Enterobacterales; family Pasteurellaceae; genus Haemophilus_D; species Haemophilus_D parainfluenzae_Z. The sequence continues at coordinate 21,955 of NZ_JVHG01000012.1, read as the reverse complement.
CGCAATCCACCACAATTTTATAACCATCTAAACCAAGATGTGCAGGGAAAGTGCTTTTACAAAATTCAATATAACGTCCTGCGGCATCACTGATACGGCTTGCTTTACCTAAATCAGCAGACTCCACACAATCCATTGGCTGATCAAGCATGGCTTCAATCGCTTCCTCAATATCGTCTGGTAATTTTGTACCTTGTGAAGAGAAGAATTTAATCCCGTTATCATAGTAAGGGTTATGAGATGCCGAAATCACAATGCCTGCTTCTAAACGGAAAGTACGAGTTAAATACGCTACAGCTGGGGTTGGCATTGGGCCGGTAAATGCAGCAGTTAAGCCAGCGGCAGCCAAACCTGCTTCAAGAGCAGATTCCAACATATAACCTGAAATACGAGTATCTTTTCCGATTAATACTGTGCGAGAACCTTGTGAAGCTAAAACCTTACCCGCAGCCCAACCTAATTTCAATGCAAAATCAGGCGTGATTGGATAAGTACCCACTTTACCGCGTACGCCATCTGTACCAAAATATTTACGATTTGCCATATTTATTCCTTAATAAATTGAATAATTGATGTTGCAGAAATCATTTACTCTACAACATATAAAATCTGTTACTTTCTTACGCCTGTTGCGTTGCTTGCCATACTTTCAAAGCATCTGCCGTTGCAGCCACATCATGTACGCGTAAAATTGTCGCACCATTTTGTGCAGCAATTAATGCGCCAGCTACACTTCCCACAACACGTTCAGTTACGGGTTTATCTAATACGGCACCAATCATCGATTTACGTGAAAGCCCTGCTAAAACAGGATATCCACTTTCACAAAAGTGAGCTAACTGCTGTAAAAGCTTATAATTATGCTGCACGGTTTTACCAAAACCAAAGCCCATATCCCAAATGATATTTTCTTTAGCGATTCCCGCTGCTAAACAAGCTTGAGTTCTATCGTTTAAAAATTGATAAACATCTTGGACTACATCATCATAATGCGGATTAATCTGCATTGTGCGCGGCTGTCCTTGCATGTGCATGATACAAGTTGGTAAATTCAACTGTCCTGCTATTTCGAGTGCACCAGGTTCACGTAAAGCTCGAATATCATTGATTAAATCCACGCCGACCTTAGCTGCTTCTTGCATAACAATTGCTTTAGAGGTATCCACTGAGATCCAACAATCAAAACGTTTTTGCACGGCTTCAACAAGAGGTATCACTCGTTGCAACTCTTCACTTTCAGGCACTTCTTCTGCCATTGGTCGAGTTGATTCCCCGCCAATATCAATAATTGTTGCACCCTCTTTGAGCATTTTTTCAACTTGAAATAATGCCTTGTCTAGACTAAAAAACTGCCCGCTATCAGAAAACGAATCAGGTGTGAAATTCAAAATTCCCATAATTTGAGGGAATGATAAATCTAGACATTTGTTATTAGCATAAAGTTTCATAAAGTGCGGTCAATTTTTAAATCAAATTTGAAAGGTTAGATTATAACGGAATATAGTAATGAAAAGAATGAAATAATAAATAAAAAAGCCTTCCAAATTAGGAAGGCTGTATTTTTATGCTTCAGGATCTTCTGAATGATTAACCGCACTTTCAGTTTTCTCTTCCTGCGGTTTTGCTGTTGGTTTCGTGTCTTTGTTATCTTCCCAACCAGATGGTGGTGTAACAGGTTCACGATTCATCAATTGCTTGATTTGTTCTTCTTCAATGGTTTCATATTTCACTAACGCATCTTTCATGGCGTGAAGAATATCCATATTGTCGATCAAAATTTGTCTTGCTCTCGCATAGTTACGATTTACAATCGCACGAACTTCTTCATCAATTGCATGTGCTGTTTTGTCAGACATATGTTTTGCTTTCGCCATTGAGCGACCTAGGAATACTTCGCCTTCATCTTCAGTATAAAGAATCGGACCGAGTTTATCTGAGAAGCCCCATTGGGTCACCATATTACGTGCAATATTGGTTGCCACTTTAATATCGTTAGATGCACCGGTAGAAATATTTTCTTCACCGTAAATCAAATCTTCTGCTAAGCGTCCCGCATAAAGTGTTGAAAGTTTACTTTCTAATTGTTTTTGGCTGATACTAATTTGATCGCCTTCAGGTAAGAAGAAAGTTACACCCAATGCTCGGCCACGAGGAATAATCGTGACTTTATGTACCGGATCATGTTCAGGTACTAAGTAACCCACAATGGCGTGACCTGCTTCATGGTACGCTGTCGATTCTTTTTGTTTATCCGTCATGATCATGGTACGACGTTCAGGCCCCATATTGATCTTATCTTTGGCTTTTTCAAACTCAAGCATCGATACAGTACGTTTATTGCTACGTGCAGCAAATAATGCCGCTTCATTCACCAAGTTCGCTAAATCTGCACCTGAATAACCTGGTGTACCACGCGCCAGTGTCATTGCATCTACATCATCAGCCACAGGGACTTTACGCATGTGAACTTTTAAAATTTGCTCACGACCTTTCACATCCGGTAAACCTACAACAACTTGACGGTCAAAACGGCCTGGACGAGTTAATGCTGGATCAAGTACATCTGGACGGTTAGTTGCAGCAATAACGATTACGCCTTCGTTACCACCGAAACCATCCATTTCAACTAACATTTGGTTAAGGGTTTGTTCACGCTCATCATGTCCACCACCTAAACCGGCACCACGTTGGCGACCTACCGCATCAATTTCATCAATAAAGATTAAGCATGGTGCATTTTTCTTCGCTTGCTCGAACATATCACGTACACGAGAAGCACCAACACCCACAAACATCTCTACAAAGTCAGAACCTGAAATGGTAAAGAAAGGCACTTTTGCTTCACCCGCAATAGCTTTTGCTAATAAGGTTTTACCTGTACCTGGAGGACCTACCATTAAAATCCCTTTTGGAATTTTACCTCCAAGGTTTTGGAATTTTTTCGGTTCACGCAAGAAATCAACTACTTCACCGACTTCTTCTTTTGCTTCATCGCAACCTGCAACATCAGCAAAAGTCACTTTGATTTGATCTTGGTTCAGCATTTTAGCGCGGCTTTTACCAAAACTCATGGCCTTGCCACCGCCACCTTGCATTTGACGCATGAAGAAAATCCATACCCCTACAAGGAATAACATTGGGAACCACGAAATTAAAATTTGTGATAATAAACTGCGTTTTTCAAAAGGCGTACCTTCGATTTTAACTTTTTTATTTAGTAAGTCATCTAAGAGCTTTTTATCTTCCAACGGTGGCATGACGGTCATATATTTAGAACCATCATTTTTGGTCACGGTGATTTCATTCGCATCAAAACGCGCTTCTTTCACTTGACTATTACTCACATCATACACAAAGGTTGTGTAATCTGTTGAGTCACTCACGCCATTGGAATTAAAACTTTGGTAAGCTGTCATCATGACAATTGCTACCACAACCCATAGAACTAGATTTTTGACCATATCGTTCAAGGTTTAACCTGCCTTTCTTAAGTTAATTAAAATTAAACGAGATACTATCTCATCCCCGACACAATGAAAAGCTATCAAAGCAATTATCTATTCGCCTTTATAACCGCTTGCTACAATATAAACTTCGCGAGAACGCCCACGAGAGGCTTCTGGCTTACGCACTTTTACGACACTAAAGAGTGAACGAATTTCGCGCAGATACTCGTCAAAACCTTCTCCTTGGAATACTTTGACCACAAAACTGCCTTTTTTCGCCAAAACTTGCTTACACATATCTAAAGCCAGTTCAACTAAATACATTGCACGAGGAATATCAACAGATGGCATGCCGCTAAAATTTGGCGCCATATCAGACATCACTACATCAACTTTTGCTTCACCAACTCGTTCTAATAATGCATTCAGCACATTTTCGTCACGAAAATCGCCTTGCAGGAAATCCACGCCGACAATTGGGTTCATATCCAAAATATCACAAGCAATCACTCTGCCTTTTCCACCAATTTGGCTCACAACATACTGTGACCAACCACCTGGTGCAGCACCGAGATCCACCACAGTCATTCCCGGTTTAAACAATTTATCCGTTTGTTGAATTTCATCTAACTTAAAGTAAGCACGTGAGCGTAATTTTTGTTTATGTGCTTTCTGAACAAACGGATCTTTAAAATGTTCGTTTAGCCAACGAGAAGAACTCGCCGAACGTTTTTTCTTTCCCATAATCTCTTTCTTTTGTACTATTTTTTGTAGTAGTTTCGTCTATATTTGGGTACAATCTGCCAAATTCAAGGCTAGACTTACCAAAAAGTGCTGAAAAACCACGTTTTTTCTGACCGCTCTTTTCGGTCTTTTTTTGACTCATATTCATCTATTTAAAGGATTCCTTATGACAATATTATCAACAAAACAAAAACAATTTTTAAAAGGACTCGCTCATCACCTTAGCCCTGTCGTCATGCTTGGCGGTAACGGCTTAACCGAAGGTGTATTAGCCGAAATCGATAATGCATTAAATCATCACGAATTAATCAAAGTAAAAATTGCTGGCGCAGATCGCGAAACCAAACAATTAATTATTGATGCGATTGTTCGTGAAACCAAATCATCTAATGTTCAAACCATCGGACATATTTTGGTGCTTTATCGACCAAGCGAGGAAGGTAAAATCCAGCTGCCTCGTAAATAATTGTTATCCCCTCAATTTGAGGGGATGTTTTTTTAGATATAATTTACTTCAATAATCTCGAACTCAACCGTTCCACCTGGTGTGGTAATATTCACGGTATCATCCAACTCTTTCCCCACCAAGCCACGAGCAATCGGTGAATTCACAGAAATCAAACCTGATTTAATATCTGCCTCATCATCGCCCACAATTTGGTAAGTGACTTCTTCATCAGTATCGGTATTCACTAATACAACTGTCGCACCAAAAATAACTTTTCCGTTATTTGGTAATTTAGTGACATCGATAACCTGACAATTTGCAAGTTTGCTTTCAATTTCTTGAATACGCCCTTCGCAAAAACCTTGTTGTTCACGCGCCGCGTGATATTCCGCATTTTCTTTTAAGTCACCATGCTCACGTGCTTCAGCAATCGCCTTGATAATTTCAGGGCGACGCTCATTCTTTAAGAAATCTAATTCTTGACGTAATAGCTCCGCACCACGCACGGTCATTGGAATTTGTTTCATTCTTTTTCCTTGAAATTTGGTAAAAACAAAACCACGACAACGTCTTGCAACCTTGCCGCAGTCAATGAAAAATAAAAAATGATTTACTCTATTGAGTTCGGAGCTTATTATTATTCGTCTTGAGAAAAATAGCAACCATAACAGAACTAAAAATGACTAAAAAATCTTCTATTTCGACCGCACTTAAAGCGGCACTTATCACACTCGGCTTTTCTTTTTCCTCTATGGCTGAAGTTAATGTGGCTTCTATCACCCAATACTTACCGGAAGGTGCTTCTGCCAGTATCATTGCCAAAAACCTCAATAAAGATCAAATTATCGCGGATTACAATGGTTCAACGTTTATGTTGCCTGCCAGTACACAAAAAGTGTTCACAGCCGTTGCTGCTAAATTAGTATTAGGTGATACCTTTCAATTTGAAACCTCACTTTTAAGTAACGGAAAAATTCAGAATAATGTTTTAGAAGGCGATCTTGTTGTGCAATTTACTGGCGATCCCGATCTAACTAGCGGACAACTTTATAGCCTATTAGCTAATTTAAAAAACCAAGGCATTCAGAAAATCAATGGTGATCTTATTTTAGATACCTCTGTATTTGCTAGCCATGACCGTGGGTTAGGTTGGATTTGGAACGATCTTACAATGTGCTTTAACTCCCCTCCTGCTGCAGCAAATATCGATAATAACTGCTTCTATGCCGAGCTGGATGCAAATCAACCTGTAGGTGAAACAGTCAAAATTAACGTTCCCGCTCAATTCCCTATTCAAGTTTTTGGGCAAGTTTATATTGTGGATCAGCAAGAAGCCGGTTATTGCCAGTTAGACGTCGTTGTTCACGACAATAATCGCTATCAAGTAAAAGGCTGTATTGCACGCCAAACTAAACCATTTGGGCTTAGCTTCGCCGTGCAAGATCCTGATGCCTACGCTGCTGCTATTATTCAACGTCAATTAAAACGTCTTGGTATTGAATTTACCGGTCAGGTAAAACAACCTCAAAAACCACAGCAAGGGCAAAAACTTGCACAGCATCTATCTAAACCGTTGCCTGAGCTATTGAAAAAAATGATGAAAAAATCGGATAATCAAATCGCCGATGCCTTATTTAGAGCCGTAGCCTACAACTATTATAAACGCCCTGCTTCATTCCAATTAGGCACATTAGCAGTGAAATCCGTATTGCAAAAACAAGGCATTAAATTTGGTAACAGCATCTTAGCTGATGGTTCGGGTCTTTCTCGTCATAATTTAGTTGCACCGAAAACCATGCTTTCAGTCTTGGAATACATCGCCAAAAACGAAGATAAATTACACTTAATGGAAACTTTCCCAATTGCAGGTGTGGATGGCACAATCAGTGGTCGTGGTAGCTTAATTAATCCACCACTGGTAAAAAATGTCATCGCTAAAACTGGCTCATTAAAAGGTGTCTATAACCTTGCCGGTTTTATGACCAATGCACGAGGTGAAAAAGTGGCTTTCGTTCAATTTATCAATGGCTATTCAACCGGTGATTTAGAAAGTAAAACAAAGCGTGCTCCACTTGTGCAATTTGAAAGTGCGCTTTATAACGATCTTTATAAAGACTAAAACGCATAAAAAAATGACCGCACTTTAATACATCAAGTGCGGTCATTTTTCTTTATATTTAACCAAAAAGAAAAAGCACTAAACGCTTCATTGAATTTAGTGCTTTTTTACGCTCTTAAACGCGATTAACCTTCATTATGGATTTCAAGGTTGCTTGCATCTTTTTCACGTTTTTTCTTTGCCGAATCACTCCGTTGAGAAGCGATGCTATCAAGGTATTCTGGTGTGATATCGCCCGTAATATATTCACCAGTAAATACTGAACAATCAAAGCCTTGAATAGCTGGATTTTCTTGGCGTACTGATTCAGTCAACGCCTCAAGATCTTGGAAAACTAATTTATCTACGCCAATCAATTTCGCAATTTCGTCAACATTACGGCCATAGGCAATAAGTTCTTGTTTTGTTGGCATATCAATACCGTACACATTCGGATAACGAATTTCTGGTGCCGCGGATGCAAAGTAAATTTTCTTCGCACCTGCTGCTCTAGCCATAGTCACGATTTGTTCGGATGTTGTACCACGAACAATGGAATCATCGACTAATAACACATTTTTGCCTTTAAATTCTGCTTTAATCGTATTGAGCTTGCGACGGACTGAACTAATACGTTGTGCTTGACCAGGCATAATAAATGTACGGCCAACATAGCGGTTTTTCACAAAGCCTTGACGATAAGGTTTGCCTAAGATTTTCGCAATCTGTAACGCAATGTCTGTTGAAGTTTCAGGTACAGGAATCACCACATCAATATTGTCTGCTTCAGCAGCCCATTCTTTTGCAATTTTTTTGCCTAAATGTTCACCCATGTGAACACGTGCGGCATAAACAGACACGCCGTCTATTGTCGAATCTGGACGAGCAAAATACACGTATTCAAAAATACACGGATTTAAGACCGCACTTTCTGCGCATTGCTCAGCATAGAGCTGACCATCAAAGGTTACATAAATCGCTTCGCCCGGTGCAACATCACGCACTAATTCAAAACCCGCGACGTCTAATGCCACACTTTCAGAGGCAAACATGTATTCTACAGAGCCGTTTTCTTCTCGTTTACCTAACACGAGTGGACGAATACCAAACGGATCGCGAAATGCCACCATGCCATGTCCAATAATCATCGCTAAACATGCATAAGCACCACGGATATCTTTGTGTGTCGCACGAATTGCATCAAAAATGTCTTGCGGATCGAGATGGTATTTATTCACTCTATCTAAATGATTTGCAAGAATATTGAGAAGAAGTTCTGAATCCGAATTAGTATTTATGTGACGACGTGCTTCTTTAAATAATTTATCTTTTAATTCGTCTGAATTGGTTAAGTTGCCATTGTGAACAAGGCTTAAACCATAAGGAGAGTTAACATAGAAAGGCTGTGCTTCAGATACACTTGAACTGCCGGCGGTTGGATAACGTACATGTCCGAGGCCTGCATGACCTTGTAAACGTAACATATGTTCTTGTCTGAATACATCGCTTACAAGACCATTAGCCTTGCGCAAACGAAAGCGGTTTTCATCATCGATTGTGACAATCCCCGCCGCATCTTGACCTCGATGCTGTAATAACGTTAATGCTGCATAAATGGATTCATTAACCGGATTTTGGCTAACGATACCGACAATTCCACACATACTGATTGACTACCTTATTGTTTAAAAGTTGAGTTTAAAAAACTAGAACTTGCTTGTAGTTGTTGGAAGAACCATTCAATAATGAAGCCGAAATGAGGAATTAATTTTGATTCTTTCCACCAATCGGTTTGTTCAAAGTTAGTGAAGGTATCCAAGAAGAATAAGATCGCAGCAACGATTAACGCCCCACGAATTAAGCCAAATGCCGCACCGAGAACACGATCTGTTCCGGTAAGTCCTGTTTTATCCACTAATTGGCTAATCACATAATTAACAATGCCACCTACGATTAAGGTTAAAACAAATAAAATGCCGATTGCTGTGCCGTTACGCACGTAGTCAGATTCGATTTGAGTAAGATAAGTGGCAAGATAAGGATAAAATTGGCTAGCGACAATAAATGCAACGACCCAACTTGCAAGGGACATCACCTCTCGCACAAACCCACGTAATAAACTCACGATAATCGAAAATGCGATGATGCCAATGATAATGTAATCAATCATTAAATAGTCTCTCAATTAAAAAGGGTCGCCATTGCGACCGCAATATTTTACATAAAAAACAACAAAAGGAAAACGTTTGCGCCAATTAAATTTAAAGCCATTGGCTAGATTTCCTGCCAAAATGCTTTATCTAATTTTTGCTGTGCCTTTTGTAGTACTTCTGCCAAGTGCTGATATGTCGGTTTATCTTGCACAATTGGCAAACTTTCATGTTGTTTTCTTAAACGTTCACTAATCTCATAAAACCACTGAGAACTTTGCGGTTCTAGCGGTGATTTTGCACGTTTTCCCAACCAATATAAGCCTTGAAATGGTATCACTAACGCACAAAGTGCGGTCAAAATAGCTATTGCCAATGCAGTAAGATCCGCCTTGGCATAAAGCTGTTGCCAAACCACCGCAAATACCGCCATAAAAGGCATAAACTTCTGTGCAAATTTTGTGGCTTTAATAATGCGATTTTCGGGAAAAATAATGCCGAGCTTCGCTTCTAATGGCCACGTTTGCAAATATATTTGCCCACGTTTTAAGGTTGAAAAAAATGATGACATAAAAACATCCTAGAAAATAACCGTACTTATAATACTCTAGTTTGGGTTTCATTGTCATCCTTAACTAGAAACTGTTGAAATTTTCAACTTTTCTAATAAAAGATCGTATTTTTCCCCTCCAGTTAATTTATTTTATACGCCAAAAGGTGTATTCTATGTAAGATTTGTAGTCTGTTCTTTTGAATGGATTTTTATTAACCTCAATCAAAAATAGGGTTCCTATGTCAAAACTTGTTCTCATCCTTAACTGTGGTAGTTCTTCATTAAAATTTGCAATCCTTGATCCTGCAACAGGTGAAGAAAAATTATCAGGCTTAGCAGAAGCATTTTATCTTCCTGAAGCTCGTATCAAATGGAAACTTAACGGTGAAAAAGGTAGCGCAGATTTAGGTGCTGGTGCAGCGCACACTGAAGCGCTTAACTTCATCGCGTCAAACATTATGACTGATGAGCTGAAAAACTCTATCACCTCGATTGGCCACCGTATCGTTCACGGTGGTGAGAAATACACTCAATCTGTTATCGTAACAGATGAGGTAGTTAAAGGTATTGAAGATGCAGCACAATTTGCTCCACTTCACAACCCTGCTCACTTAATCGGTATCCGTGAAGCATTCAAAACATTCCCACACTTAAAAGATAAGAACGTTGTCGTTTTTGATACAGCATTCCACCAAACCATGCCTGAAGAAGCATACCTCTATGCACTTCCATACTCACTTTACAAAGAACACGGCGTACGTCGCTACGGTGCACACGGTACCAGCCACTACTTCGTTTCTCGTGAAGTCGCTGAATACGTAGGCAAATCGGCAGACCAAGTAAACGCAATCATCTGTCACTTAGGTAACGGGGGTTCTGTTTCTGTGGTTCGTCACGGTAAATGTATCGACACATCTATGGGTTTAACCCCATTAGAAGGTTTAGTGATGGGTACACGTTGTGGTGACATCGACCCTGCGATCGTTTTCTACCTATACAAAAACTTAGGCATGTCAATGGATCAAATCGAAGAGACCTTAGTGAAAAAATCAGGTCTTTTAGGTTTAACTGAAGTAACGAGCGACTGTCGTTATGCAGAAGATAACTACGACGACGCCTCTAAACCAGAAGCAAAACGTGCATTAGATGTTTATAGCTACCGTTTAGCAAAATACATCGGTGCATACATGGCTGTTTTAGGTGATGATCACTTAGATGCCATCGCATTTACGGGTGGTATCGGTGAAAACTCAGCTCACGTTCGTGAATTAGCGTTAGGCCACTTAAAATTATTCGGCATCAAATTAGACCAAGAACGTAACCTTGCTGCTCGTTTTGGTAAATCAGGCGTAATCACTGCTGATGACTCTGCATTCAAAGCGATCGTTCTTCCAACTAACGAAGAATTAGTAATTGCACAAGATACAGCACGTTTAGCGGGCTAATCAACTTTCTTCAAACCTGCTGAGAAATCAGCAGGTTTTTTCATTCATTAAAAGGTATATCAAAATGACTAAAGCAGTTATTCTTATTCCAACTAGCGCAGAAGCAAATTTAGCAGCAGCATTAGACGCAGCTAAAACAACAGGCGCTGTCGTATTCAATGCAGTAGAAGATGTAAAAGCCGCTCAAGCATTAATCGCAAATAATCAAAAAGACGTGTTATTAGAAAAAATCGTGGCTGATTTCCAAGCACTAAATGCAAATTTAGTGGTTGTTAAAGGTGTTCAACCTTCAGCTCAAGCGCCTTTTGCAAATAGCTTAAATTTCGCGATTGCACAAACCTTAGATGCACAAATTATCTTAGTGGCAAACAATGAAGAAGGCACATTAGTCGAAGCCGTTGCTTCAGAATTTGGCGGTGTGAACAACACTGACATCTTAGGTGTATTTGGTGCACAAGCAGGCAAAATTAAAACCTTAGATGCGCAAGCCTTAGCGAATGCAATCTCTACTCCACTCGCTCGTGAGGCACGTATTTCTCCAGCGGCATTCCGTTTCAAATTAACTGATTTAGCACGCAAAGCAGGTAAGACCATCGTATTACCAGAAGGTGATGAACCTCGTACTGTTAAAGCGGCAGCTATCTGTGCTGAACGTGGTATCGCAAAATCGGTACTATTAGCAGATCCAGAATCTGTGAAAAAAGTCGCAGCAGAACAAGGTGTGACTTTAGGTGCTGATGTAACGATCATCAATCCAGCTGACGTACGTGAAAACTACGTTGCTCGTTTAGTTGAATTACGTAAATCTAAAGGTTTAACGGAAGAACAAGCGCGCGCGCAATTAGAAGACACCGTTGTATTAGGTACTATGATGTTAGAGGCGGGCGAAGTAGATGGTTTAGTCTCTGGTGCCGTTCATACCACTGCCAATACCATTCGTCCACCGATGCAAATCATCAAAACAGCACCAGGTAGCTCAATTATCTCGTCTGTATTCTTCATGTTATTACCAGACCAAGTATTAGTGTATGGGGACTGTGCAGTAAACCCAGAGCCAACCGCTGAACAACTGGCTGAAATCGCAATCCAATCCGCTGAATCGGCAAAAGCATTTGGTTTAAATCCGAAAGTCGCAATGCTTTCTTACTCAACCGGTACTTCTGGTTCAGGTCAATCTGTAGAGAAAGTGAAAGAAGCAACGCGTATTGCACAAGAAAAACGTCCTGATTTATTAATTGATGGCCCATTACAATACGATGCGGCGGTAATGAAAGATGTAGCAGCATCTAAAGCACCAAACTCTAAAGTGGCAGGTCAAGCAAACGTATTTGTGTTTCCTGATATCAACGCAGGTAACATCGGCTATAAAGCGGTACAGCGTTCTGCTGATTTAGTGGCCGTGGGTCCAATGCTTCAAGGTATGCGTAAACCGGTTAATGACTTATCTCGTGGTGCATTAGTGGATGATATCATCTACACCATCGCATTAACCGCAATCCAAGCAACTCAAGCTTAATTAAAGCCTTCGTTGTAAAACACTAAAGAAAATAACCGCACTTTTGATAATTCAAAGTGCGGTTATTTTTAGGATTGTTTTTACTGGCTACTCTACGGATTTTAAGTATTCAACCAGCTTCAAGCCAATCTCTCTTCTCCACCCTAAAAGTAAATCAGGCTGTTTTGTCATATCTTCATTTTTTAGCCAAACCCATTTTATGAGATCTTCTAAATTTCGTTTACTCGCCAGAATATCGAGGGTTAATCCTTTTGGCGTCAGTTCATAGGCTTTCTCTTGCAACAATCGAATTGCTTTTTTATAGCGAGGATCATCCACAATACGCACTAAACGTTTAGGATAATCATAAGGGGAAATTCGGCGGCTTTGTGCTAATAATTGAAGCATTTTTTTGCCACGTACACGCACTTCATTTTCAGATAATCCAAGCGCTAACATTTCTGATGTATTACGAGGATTATTTTTTGCTACTTTCCAAAGGTTATCCGATTTCACCACATAAGAAAGGGCTAAGTTTCGTGCCATTGCGGTTTCTTGTCGCCATTTGGCCAATAACTGTAAACGCGCTAATTCGAGCGGATTCAATTTCCAAACATTCGGAATCTCTAAATAGGCTTTGTCTGGATTGCGATTATCTAATTTACTGGTTTTCGAGATCGCAAGCTGGCAATCATCAATTACCGCTTGAAACCAAGGTGATTGTGCTAATTCTATTTGCATTTTTTGATAGACCGGCAAGAGATACCATACATCCCCTGCAGCATATTGTAGCTGTACGGGAGAAAGTGGACGTTTTAGCCAGTTTGTACGCGTTGCCCCTTTATCCATTTCAACACCCAAATAATGTAACACCAATTTGGCTAGGCCCGCTGAGTTAGCAAAACCTAGAAAACGTGCCATGATTTGTGTATCCATCATAGGTTGTGGAAGTGCATCAAACTCTTGTAAGAAAACCAATAAATCTTCATTACAAGCATGCAAAATTTTTGTCACCTGCTGATCGCGTAATAATTCCACAAAAGGTGAAAAATCAGTAATGGATAAAGGATCGATCAATGAAACTCGTTCATCATCATAAAGTTGAATTAATCCTAATTTAGGATAATAGGTCGATACCCGCATAAATTCGGTATCTAAAGCGACCGCACTTTGCTGACGCGCTAACTGACAAACCTGAGCGAGCTCTTCATTATTTTGAATTAATGTAAAGTGCGGTTGATTTTGGCATTCTTTTATCATTGTAATAGGATGTATTTTCAAATAGAGGTAAAGACTAATCAGGGATATGAACACATATCCCTGATTAAATTAATGTTGTGAGCGTTTTGCTATTTCTTCATCACGCAGTACGCGTCGTAAAATTTTGCCTACATTACTTTTCGGTAATTCATCGCGAAACTCAATATCTTTCGGGACTTTATAACCCGTGAGATGTTGTCTGCAATGTTGGCGTAATTCATCACGCGTGAGGCTATCATCTTTCTTCACAACAAAGATTTTGATGGTTTCCCCTGATACTTCATGTGGCACACCGATAGCGACCACTTCAGCGACTTTATAATTAAGCATCACCACATCTTCGATTTCATTTGGATAAACGTTAAAGCCTGAAACCAAGATCATGTCTTTTTTGCGGTCAACAATACGGAGGCTATAGCTCTCGTCCATAATGACGATATCACCCGTTGCCATCCAACCATCTTGAAGCACTTCAGCAGTCGCTTCAGGACGTTGCCAATAGCCACGCATAACTTGTTCACCTTTAACCCAAAGCTCTCCTGCTTCACCAAGTTGTGCTTCTGAGCCATCATCTTTGATAATTTTAATATCGGTATTTGGCACTGGTACACCGATTGTACCATTGTGTTTCACCACATTAATCGGACAAGCGGCAATTAGCGGTGAACATTCTGTCATACCATAACCTTCAATGATGTTGCAGCCAGTTAAATCATGCCAACGCGTTGCAACCGATTGTTGGATCGCCATACCGCCGCCAACAGAAAGTTTTAATTGTGAAAAATCCACTTCTTTGAAATTTTCATTATTAAGTAGCGCATTAAACAAGGTATTTACCCCTGTAATCGCTTCAAAGCGGTATTTTTTGAGCTCTTTAACAAAGCCATCAATATCACGTGGATTCGTAATTAAGAGCGCTGTCACACCAAGCTCTAAGAAAAGTAAACAGTTTACCGTTAGGGCAAAAACATGATAAAGCGGTAAAGCCAGTACAGCAATGCGTTGCTTCGCATGATCGCTAATAAATGGCTCTGCAATCCACTTAGCTTGGAAAATATTGGTAATAATATTGCCATGTGTCAGCATTGCACCCTTAGCAACACCTGTCGTTCCGCCTGTATATTGTAAAAAGGCTAAATCTTCACGATCCACTTGTGGACGAACATATTGGCGATATTTACCAATGCTTAACACTTCACGGAAAGTCACTGCATTCGGTAATTTATATTTTGGCACTAATTTTTTGACGTACTTCACGACAAAATTGACCAAATTACGCTTACCAAAAGAAAGCTGGTCACCCATTCTTGTTAAAATCACGTGTTTCACTTTAGTATTAAACACGATTTTTTCTAAGGTTGAAGCAAAGTTTGAAACCACAACAATGGCTGTTGCACCGCTATCTTGTAACTGATGTTCTAATTCTCGAGGGGTATAAAGTGGATTCACGTTTACCACAACCAAACCAGCACGTAAGATACCAAAAAGCGCAATAGGATATTGCAATAAATTCGGCATCATCAATGCAACACGCTCACCACGTTCTAACTTTAACTCATTTTGTAAATAAGCGGCAAATGCACGGCTGCGCTCTTCTAATTTACGAAATGTTAAAACCTGCCCCATGTTGATATAGGCAGGACGGTCTGGGTGCTCACGAATTGCTTTATCTAAAATATCGAGAATCGAATCATACTTAGATGTATCCAGCGTGGTAGGTGAACCTTCTGGATAATTTTGAAACCAAACTTTTTCCATTTTTATCCTTATTCTTTGGAAAATTTTCTTAATTTTATCATTTAGTTAGTAGAGATAATAGCGAATTTCAGGCTCACCATACCAATAATATGGTCGTCGACCCCAAAAGCCCCAATCATCCCACATATCATCTGGATAATAATAGCTTTGAGAAAGCTTCCAGACACGGTAGTGATTAGTTTGAATTACAGGGTAAGTGTAGCTTGCCTGATCAACCTTGCCTTGTTCTGTTTTCAGTAAGGTGCCGCCAATTGTAATAAATTGGTCTTTTAAACTTTCAGGCTCAACAAAACCATCAAGATAAGTAATGAAACGTCCATTAGGTTGTTCATCAATCATGGGTTTTGCAGAGGTTGAGTAAACTGGATAGCTTAATACTTCAATTTTAGTTTTATTCGGCTGGGCTTGTGCGGTTAATACTTTTCCGCCTAAACGAATTGATTTGCACTGACAACTATAATCACTCTGCTGAATTGAAGATAATGATTTTAAAGTAAACTGTTCTTTTTCCAGTCCTCTCGGTGCATTAACACATCCCACTAATGTGGTCGAAAGTGCGGTCAAAACTAAGATCGTTTTTTTATTCATCTTCAACTCCTTTTTCAAAACTATTCACGTCCTGGTAATTTTTTCCAAGTTACTTCATTACGCAAATAAACCGGTTCAATTTCTAAGGCAGATATGACTTTATTCTGCGCATAATCTGTTAAAGCAAGCTCAAGCATATATTGTGCAGAAGGTAAAATAATATCACTCCCTTCTAAACTACTATCTTTAAATTGAGGATACGCTGCCCAACCTGTTCCGACTCGATAGGCGGTTAAATCTGAAAGCTGTTCAAGCACTTTTTCAGGTTGGCAAACTTGTTCTTCTATAACAGGATTCCATTGGAAAAACTCATCCAATTCTGACCGCACTTTTTCTCGTTTTACTTGAGAAAAATAAACTTCATTCATTCTCGCATCAATGGCAGCTACCACATTTTCAGCTTGATGTAATTCAAATGCAGCCTGAGCCATTGCTGTTAAATTTGATACCGCAATAACAGGTAAATCAGCACCCAATGCAAGCCCTTGAGCAATCCCTGCACCGACACGGACACCAGTAAAACTACCAGGACCGCGTCCAAATGCCAACGCATCTACTTGCTTCAAATTGATACCTGAATTAGCAAGCAACCCATCAACCATTGGAAGAATACGTTTTGTATGTGTACGTTGTGCTAATTCATCTAAATGTGTTTTTTCGCCTTTATGCCAAAGTGCAACAGAACAGGCTTCTGTTGAAGTATCAAGTGCTAATAAGGTGATATTTTTCATTGTTAATCCATTTTCTCATTTTGTAAGAATTGTACCACTTTGTTGAGATCTCGGGTACGGGTTGAATTAGGTAAACTTTTTAGAAAAGTTTCGCCGTAATTTCGCATAACAAGACGATTATCACAAATAATTACCGCACCACGATCGGTTACATCTCGAATTAGGCGCCCTACACCTTGTTTCAGCGTAATAACTGCTTCAGGGATCTGTATATCATTAAAAGGATCACCACCCTGTAATCGGCAATCTTCAATACGCGCTTTTAGCAAAGGCTCATCTGGTGCAGTAAAAGGCAATTTATCAATAATGACTAAGGAAAGTGCATCACCACGGACATCCACGCCTTCCCAAAAGCTAGAAGTAGCAACTAGCACACTATGGGTTTCATGAATAAATTGTTCGAGTAATTTTGCTTTAGGCATTTCACCTTGTAATAAGATAGAAAGCTCACTCTTTTCTCTAAAATACTCTGCCAAGCCTCTCATCATTAAATAAGAAGTACAAAGCACAAAGCATCGACCTTTATTCGCTTCAATGATAGGCAACAACATTTCACCAAGAGATTGTAACGTATTATTTTGATTTGTTGCCGGTAAATAACGTGGTACGCAAAGTAGCGATTGATTAGGATAATCAAAAGGACTGTGAAGAATTTTTTGTTCTGCTTGCTCAATACCAAGTCGCTGACAGAAATGATTAAAAGTGCCTCCAACTTCAAGCGTCGCCGAGGTGAAAATCCAAGCTGCTTCTTTATTATTTAGCTGTTCACCAAATTTATCTGCGACAGTAAGTGGCGTAATATGCAAACCAAATTGTCGCCCCATACTTTCGTACCAATAACAATAACCAACAATAGCCGTATCACAAAGACGCGTTAATTGATTCTTGATACTTTCAGTGCGTTCAAAAATACTATCCAAAGTCTGAGAGCGACCTAATGCAATCTTGATAACTTCAGAAAGAAACTCTATTTTTTCTTGTAATAATTCAACCGATTTTTTGACCGCACTTTGTTTAAATAGCTCACGCCAATTTCCTCTCTGATTTCCTTCCCCAAGAAGAAGGCGAAAATCCTGAATGACTTTAAGCAATGTATCTGCCGTTGTGCCAAGCTGTGGCATATCTTTCAATTCTGTTCGATAAACAATATTGATATCTTTACATAAATCAAATAGCTGGCGAGAGGTTAATGATTGGCCAAAATACTGGCTAGCTATATCGGGAAGTTGATGTGCTTCATCAAAGATAATGACTTCTGCATTGGGAATAAGCTCACCAAAGCCACTTTCTTTTACCGCCATATCAGCAAAGAAAAGGTGGTGATTTACAACAACGAGATCTGCATTTAACGCTTTTTTACGAGCTTGTGCTACATAGCATTCAGCGTAGTTGGGACAATCTGTTCCCAAACAACTTTCTGCCGTACTCGTCAATTGAGGCAAAATTGGGCTATCTTCAGCCAATTCAATACATTCTGTTAAATCACCTGTTTTCGTTGCATTATTCCATTTTCTTACTTTACTTAAATCGGCTAAAACAGATTTATCACCAAGCACACCTTGAGCGATAACTTGATCCAGACGCTCCAAACATAAGTAATTAGATCGCCCTTTTAATAACGCAATTTTTCCAGAATAATTTAAGGCTTTTTTTATGGCAGGGAGATCTCTTGAAAAGAGTTGATCTTGTAGATTTTTCGAGCCTGTTGAAATAATCGTTTTCTTTCCGGCAATGAGTGCCGGTGCCAAATAAGCAAAAGTCTTTCCAGTACCTGTTCCAGCTTCTACAACAAGCGGTCGCTTATGTTGAATAGCATATCCTACTGATTGAGCCATTTCGAGCTGCTCTGCTCGTGGCTTAAATCCTTTGATATTCTTACTCAATTCGCCATCACTGGAAAAGATCTTACTTATCTGTTTTTTCATAATTATTGCTATCTAGAAATAGGCGAAGATTTTATCACTATTAGGCTCATTTATATATGAATTCTAATATTTTATATAAAACAAAAACCCCAAGCTCTTCAGCTCGGGGTTCTACATTCAGTACCTGGCGGTGTCCTACTCTCACATGGGGAAGCCCCACACTACCATCGGCGCATCGGCGTTTCACTTCTGAGTTCGGTATGGGGTCAGGTGGGACCACCGCTCTATCGCCGCCAGGATTATTCCTTTAATAACTTCTTCTCTCTCTTTCTGCTCTCACTATCTCTAGTGCTCACAACCAAACAAGCTGATTCAACCTAAAAACTTTCTCTTTCGTCTCTGAGTCTTTTTATTTTAGTCTTACAACCTCAAAAACCCTTGAGCGTTGTATAGTTAAGCCTCTCGGGCAATTAGTATCTGTTAGCTCAACGGCTCGCACCGCTTACACACCAGACCTATCTACGTCTTAGTCTTAAACAACCCTTACAGATTTTAAATCTGGGAGAACTCATCTCAAGGCAAGTTTCGTGCTTAGATGCTTTCAGCACTTATCTCTTCCGCACTTAGCTACCCGGCAATGCGTCTGGCGACACAACCGGAACACCAGTGGTGCGTCCACTCCGGTCCTCTCGTACTAGGAGCAGCCCCTTTCAATTCTCCAACGCCCACGGCAGATAGGGACCGAACTGTCTCACGACGTTCTAAACCCAGCTCGCGTACCACTTTAAATGGCGAACAGCCATACCCTTGGGACCTACTTCAGCCCCAGGATGTGATGAGCCGACATCGAGGTGCCAAACACCGCCGTCGATATGAACTCTTGGGCGGTATCAGCCTGTTATCCCCGGAGTACCTTTTATCCGTTGAGCGATGGCCCTTCCATTCAGAACCACCGGATCACTATGACCTACTTTCGTACCTGCTCGACTTGTCTGTCTCGCAGTTAAGCTTGCTTATACCATTGCACTAACCTGACGATGTCCGACCGTCATTAGCAAACCTTCGTGCTCCTCCGTTACTCTTTGGGAGGAGACCGCCCCAGTCAAACTACCCACCAGACACTGTCCGAGACCACGTTTCGTAATCTTCGTTAGAACATCAAACGTTAAAGGGTGGTATTTCAAGGTCGACTCCATAATCACTGGCGTGACTACTTCTAAGTCTCCCACCTATCCTACACATCAAAATTCAATGTTCAGTGTCAAGCTATAGTAAAGGTTCACGGGGTCTTTCCGTCTAGCCGCGGGTACACCGCATCTTCACGGCGATTTCAATTTCACTGAGTCTCGGGTGGAGACAGCCTGGCCATCATTATGCCATTCGTGCAGGTCGGAACTTACCCGACAAGGAATTTCGCTACCTTAGGACCGTTATAGTTACGGCCGCCGTTTACTGGGGCTTCGATCAGGAGCTTCTCTTTCGATTACACCATCAATTAACCTTCCAGCACCGGGCAGGCATCACACCCTATACGTCCACTTTCGTGTTTGCAGAGTGCTGTGTTTTTAATAAACAGTTGCAGCCAGCTGGTATCTTCGACCGGTTCAACCTTCATCCGCGAGGGACTACAATCTACGCCGGCGCACCTTCTCCCGAAGTTACGGTGCTATTTTGCCTAGTTCCTTCACCCGAGTTCTCTCAAGCGCCTGAGTATTCTCTACCTGACCACCTGTGTCGGTTTTCAGTACGGTTTAGATAAACCTGAAGCTTAGTGGCTTTTCCTGGAAGTGTGGTATCGGTTACTTCAGCTCCGTAGAGCCTCGTCATCATCTCTCGGTGTTAAAGAAGTCCGGATTTGCCTAAACCTCTCACCTACCAACTTAAACGCACATATCCAACAGTGCGATAACCTAACCTGCTCCGTCCCCACATCGCAGTTTATCCAAGTACGGGAATATTAACCCGTTTCCCATCGACTACGCTTTTCAGCCTCGCCTTAGGGGCCGACTCACCCTGCCCCGATTAACGTTGGACAGGAACCCTTGGTCTTCCGGCGAACGGGTTTTTCACCCGTTTTATCGTTACTTATGTCAGCATTCGCACTTCTGATACGTCCAGCTAACCTCTCGATTAACCTTCATCCGCTTACAGAACGCTCCCCTACCCAACAGTATTGCTACTGATGCCGCAGCTTCGGTGCTATATTTGAGCCCCGTTACATCTTCCGCGCAGGCCGACTCGACTAGTGAGCTATTACGCTTTCTTTAAATGATGGCTGCTTCTAAGCCAACATCCTAGCTGTCTAAGCCTTCCCACTTCGTTTCCCACTTAATATAGACTTTGGGACCTTAGCTGGCGGTCTGGGTTGTTTCCCTCTCCACGACGGACGTTAGCACCCGCCGTGTGTCTCCTGAGTATCACTCTTCGGTATTCGTAGTTTGCATCGGGTTGGTAATCCGGGATGGACCCCTAGCCGAAACAGTGCTCTACCCCCGAAGGTGTCCGCTCAAGGCTCTACCTAAATAGATTTCGGGGAGAACCAGCTATCTCCCGGTTTGATTGGCCTTTCACCCCCAGCCACAAGTCATCCGCTAATTTTTCAACATTAGTCGGTTCGGTCCTCCAGTTAGTGTTACCCAACCTTCAACCTGCCCATGGCTAGATCACCGGGTTTCGGGTCTATACCTTGCAACTAGACGCCCAGTTAAGACTCGGTTTCCCTTCGGCTCCCCTATTCGGTTAACCTCGCTACAAAATATAAGTCGCTGACCCATTATACAAAAGGTACGCAGTCACCCCAAAAGGGCTCCCACTGCTTGTACGTACAAGGTTTCAGGTTCTATTTCACTCCCCTCACCGGGGTTCTTTTCGCCTTTCCTTCACAGTACTGGTTCACTATCGGTCAATCAGGAGTATTTAGCCTTGGAGGATGGTCCCCCCATCTTCAAACAGGATATCACGTGTCCCGCCCTACTTGTCGTTAGCTTAGTACCATGACCTGGACTTCGAGTACGGGGCTATCACCCTGTATCGCCAAGCTTCCCAGCTTGTTCCTCTGTCTCTGTCATTATCACTAACAGGCTCCTTCGCGTTCGCTCGCCGCTACTAACGAAATCTCGGTTGATTTCTTTTCCTCGGGGTACTTAGATGTTTCAGTTCTCCCGGTTTGCCTCACTTACCTATGGATTCAGTAAGTGATAGTAGATTCTTCATCTACTGGGTTTCCCCATTCGGACATCTTGGATTAAACGCCTCTTATCGACTCATCCAAGCTTTTCGCAGATTAGCACGTCCTTCCTCGCCTCTGATTGCCAAGGCATCCACCTTGTACGCTTAGTCACTTAACTATACAACCTCAAAAATTCTTGATGTTG
>NZ_JVHG01000011.1:0-89864 GCF_001055095.1 Parahaemophilus parainfluenzae | reverse complement strand
GATTTAAAATCCCTCGCCTTTCGAGGCGTGCCAGTTCAAGTCTGGCTTCGGGCACCATTTTAAATATAAAAAGAAGATTGTCGCGTAAGCGGCTTTTTTATACCTAAAATTTAGCTTTTCTGTTTTTTGACTAAGTCATTTATGACTTTGTATCTAACCAAAACTCACAAAAAAACGACCGCACTTGCGGTCGTTTCTATTTATCTCTCAAAGGATTATTTTAATTTTTCACCTTTAAATTCACCTGTTAAGCTTTCTAAGAAAGACGTGATATCTTCAACATCTTTTTGAGCAGGCTGTTTCACGTTACTTTGGTATTTCAACATTGCACTCACAGCATCTTTTAGCTCTTTTGCTGAGGCATCATGGAAATATGGTGCAGTAAGTGCGACGTTGCACAAGGTTGGCACTTTGAAACGATGCATATCAAACGGATCTTTAGTTTGAGCAAAGCGACCTTCATCGGCATCAGTTAATGGCGTACCACGATCTTTAAAGTAATCGCCGTAGAGTCCCATGTACTCATAAGATTGTCCACCCATTGCTACACCTGTATGGCAAGTATCGCATTTATGCTGTTTGAATAATTCATAACCGCGAACTTGTTGCTCGGTTAAGGCTGTTTTATCCCCTTTCAAATAACGGTCAAAATCACTGTTTGGCGTAATTAATGTTTTTTCATATTCACCAATCGCATGAGTTAAAGTTTCTTTCGTCACTTGTGGATATTCTTTTAAGAATGCTTTTTTAAATTCTTCATCCATTTCAAAACGTGCCACGATGTCATCCCAAGAGTGCGAGCCCATTTCTACAGGATTTGTTGGAGGACCTTTTGCTTGATCAGCTAAATCTGCTGCACGACCATCCCAGAATTGCACAAAGTTAAATGCAGCATTGAATACGGTTGGTGCGTTAATTGGACCTTTTTTACCTTCAATCCCTGTTGAAGTATCAAGTCTATCCACACCACCTTTATCTAATTGGTGACAAGTGTGACATTGAATAGAACCATCGCCAGATAAACGACCATCAAAGAAAAGATCATGGCCTAACGCGACTTTTGCTTCATCTGTTGCAATACTGTCTGGAATAGGTTGTACTAAACGATCTGCATCAACATTGGGGGTTTCTTTTGGTAAAGACATTTTACGTGCTTCACGAATCCAGTTAAGCAATGTCACTTTTTCTTGCTCATCTGGTTTACTTCCCCAGTGGAGATGTCTGAATTTAGCAATTGGCATTTCATTATTTTCAAGCACACGCTGTAGTTTTGCTAAATCAGATTGGGATAATTTGCTCGGATCTTTTAAGCCTTCAAGTAAACGATCTAGGCGGAAAGCACGAAGCCCACTTTGAATATCCGATTGCATTTCATCACCCACAATCGGGAATTTTGAATAAAATGGAAGAGGTGTGTTTGGACTATGGCAATATTGGCAGCTATTATCAAATAAGGCTTTTGCCACTTTTTCTTGTTCGCCAGCATAGCGATTTTCCATTAAAAGTTGGGTCGCATTCTCTTTATCAAATTGGTGTAGCTACCCCACAATGCCCAAATAACCTAAGATAGCAATGGCTGCACCGCCAATAATCAGTTTTTTCATCTAATAATCCTCCAAACGATCAATAAACATAAAAAAGAAACGTAAAGCTTAAAGCAAGATGATTATGCCAAAAAAATGGCTTATATTTTATGTGGATTTAATTAACTTTGGCTATGGATTCGATTGATTGCATTAAAGGCCTTTTTATCTTATAAGTGAGAATTCCCCTAAAATTAAGCAATAAAAAAATGCGGTTATTTCTAACCGCACTTTACCTTTCATTATCTCTTGTTTATTTCTTTGGCGCTTGCATAAAGCGGAAGAAATCACTGTCAGATTTCAAAATCATCATATTATCTGAACCTTCAAAGCTGCTTTCATAGGCTTTTAAGCTACGAATAAAGCTATAAAACTGTGGTTCTTGAGCAAAAGCTTGAGAATATAGTTTTGCCGCTGCCGCATCACCATTACCACGTAATTCTTGTGCAGTTTTATTTGCATTCGCTAAGATCAAGGTCACTTTACGATCCACATCCGCTTGAATGAACGCTGCTTTTTCTTTACCTTGTGAACGGTGTTCACGGGCAACCGCATCACGTTCTGCACGCATACGTTGGTAAATCGAAGAAGAGACTTCATCCGGTAAATTGATTTGTTTTACGCGAACATCGACGACTTCAATCCCTAATTCAGAGGTACTATCCTGCCCTGAATTTAACGCTTTTTTCGCCCCCGCCATTAATTCACCACGTGTACCTGAAACGATATCTTTAATTGTACGAGTACCAATTTCTGAACGCAGACGGTCATTCACTTTACGGCTTAATAAGCTTGAAGCTTGGTTATAATCACCACCACCCGTTGCAGTATAGAAACGACCGAAATCGCTGATTCTCCATTTCACATAGGAATCCACCAACAAGTCTTTTTTCTCGACTGTCACAAAACGAGTAGCCGAACCATCAAGAGTACGAATACGTGCATCAAGCACTTTAATGCTATCAATTAAAGGCAATTTAAAATGCAAACCTGGTTCATACACGACCACTTTGTTTCCTGCATCACGTTGTACTTTGTTAAAACGCAACATGATGCCACGTGAGCCTTCAGTTACAACCACCACGCTGGAATATAACACCGCAGCAATCACCACAATAATCGGAAGTAAAAATTTACGCATTAGTTAAATCTCCCTTGGCGAATGCCTTCATTTGATTGAACCGGTTGAACCGCTTGTGTTTCTACACGACGTTCCTGTGTTGAAACAGGCGCAGAACTGACCACACTTTCAGAAGTAGTGGTCACTGGTTTAATCGTCTTTTTACCCATTAATTGCTCCAATGGCAACACAGTTAAATTGTTACCATTATTGCTGTCTAACATCACTTTAGGTGTGTTTGCCATCACTTTTTCCATGGTTTGAATATAAAGACGCTCTTTTAACAAATCAGGTGCTGCTTTAAATTCAGGCAGAAGACGTTGTAAACGTTCCACTTCCCCTTGCGCATCAAGCACAACACGATCTTTATAAGCTGTTGCTTCTTCAACGATACGCTGAGCATCACCACGAGCGATTGGCTCTTTCTCGCGAGCATAAGCTTCTGCTTCACGAATGTAACGTTGTTCGTCTTCCTGTGCTTTAATCGCATCATCGAAAGCATCTTTCACTTCTTCTGGTGGACGTGCAGATTGGAAGTTCACGTCAATCACTTCAAGTCCCATATCATAAGGTTTGATAATATCGTTCAAGGCTTTCCATGTATCTTCACGTACCACGGCTCGACCCGTTGTCAGCACATCATTCATAGTCATATGACCAATCACATAACGAAGTGCACTGTCAGTCGCTTGTCCAAGACTATTGTCCGCATTGCTTACGCTAAACAGGTATTTTTCAGGATTTTGCACGCGATATTGTACGGTCATTTCCACTTTAACCATGTTTTCATCTTTGGTTAACATCGCACCTTGCGTTTTAAGCTCACGAACTTGTTCTACATTCACTGGAATCACTTTATCAATAAAGGTGGGTTTCCAGTTTAAACCGGGTTGAACGATAGAATGAAACTCGCCAAAACGTAACGTCACGCCACGTTCTGCTTCTTTAATGGTGTAAAAACCGCTTGCACCCCAAATAATCCCTCCGATTACTGCGGCGATCGGTAAAATCTTACCTAAATTAAATGAAGGTATATTCGGCGAAGTATTATTTGATCCGCCCTTCTTATTCCCACCACCTAATTTTTTCAACAGATTATTAAATACTTCTTCAATATCAGGAGGTGATTGTTCCTGATTTTTATTGTCTCGAGCGCCCCAACCATTTTCATTTTGCTTATCTGATGAATTATCTGACTGTTTTGGACCACTGCTCTGTCCGGGTTTACCCCAAGGATCTTGATCTGGACCGTTTTGCGACATTACGTTCTCCATTTGTCTAAAATTTTTAATGAGTTTAACGAAATAAATGGGGTTAGTCTATGAAAATACAAGTGGCAATGCAAATTATTATTAAATAAAAAATCCTTGAATATTTTCAAGGATTTTGTTTTATTCATTTACTTGGTAAATCAAGGATTTTTGTATATTTTTTTCTACTAAATTTTTCCCATCCCATTGATAAAAGTGCGGTTGAATTTTTGGCTGATTAATAAATGCAGCAAAATAAAAAGGTAATTCATCGATAAAGATCAATTCCCCTTTCGGACAATAATCTGAAAAGATCTGTAACCGCTCTGGTAAATGTACCACACTTGAAAGTTTTACAATCCCAACGCCTTGTGATTTCAATACCGCTTCACGCAAACACCAACAGCGATAAAAAGCCAGCTCCTTATCAGGTTGTTTAGCAAACCATTCTTGCTCTGCTTGTGGCGCAAAATGTGCCATTAGCGCAGAAAAACTCCGTTTTTTCGAAAATTCAATATCAATACCGACCGCACTTTTTTCTGATTCATTAATATGCAGCAATACGGCAACCCAATCGCCTGAGTGGCTTATATTAAAATCGATGTTCTCGATGGGAAATTGTGGTCTGCCACTTTGCGTACGATAAATTTGTCCTAAAAGTGCGGTTGATTTTCCCGCTGTTTTTAGCAACTGCCAAAGTAAAAAATGCGCTAATCGACGACATTGATGACGTTGCGTTATCCGAGAATTTCCCTGTGGTTCTGTACGCAAATTTTCAGGGACAAGATCTGTAGGGATTTCATCAAAAGAAAAAGGTTGCTGAATATTGGCGTAGGCAATAAAAGTTGTCATACAAATAATAAATAAACATATCCGTTTGATAGCATTATAAAAGGAAATTCGCTGCGCGCCAACACAAGCAAAAATCTGTCAAAACAACGTCTTAGATTAAAACTGTGAGCGGTTTCACAGATTTTTCTCCTTAAATACGTTACATTTCAAAAAAGTAATCACAGGAGGTTCTATGTTTAAACAACTTCAACAAGTCGGTAAGGCATTTATGTTGCCGATTGCTATTTTGCCTGCTGCAGGTCTTTTACTCGGGATCGGTGGGGCGCTTTCCAATAAAGCAACTGTGCAAGCCTATCCAATTTTAAATAATGAGGCGCTGCAAGGCCTGTTTCAGATTATGTCTGCAGCCGGTAGCGTGGTATTCGCTAATTTAGCCTTATTATTGTGTATTGGTTTAGGTATCGGCTTAGCTAAACGTGACAAAGGCGTTGCAGCTCTCGCTGCAGTTGTTGGTTATCTCATTATGACGGGCACTATTGCCGCATTAATTCCGATTTTCTCTCCTGATGTAAAAAGCATTGATACGGGTGTAATTGGAGCATTGGTGATGGGGCTAATTACCGTTAAATTACACAATCGCTATCACAACATTCAATTACCACAAGTATTAGGTTTCTTTGGCGGCTCTCGCTTTGTGCCAATTGTGACTGCTTTTTCAGCTATTTTTGTTGGATTAGTTTTCTTCCTCATTTGGCCAACTTTCCAACAATGGCTCGTCTCGGCGGGTAAAAGCATCGCATCCATGGGAACCTTTGGTACATTCTTATACGGTTTCTTAATGCGATTATCTGGTGCGGTTGGATTACATCACATGATTTACCCACTGTTTTGGTATTCTGAATTAGGTGGTGTGGAAATGGTCAATGGCGAGATGATTGTCGGTGCACAAAAAATCTTTTTTGCTCAATTAGCCGCTCCTAATCACCATGGTTTATTTACTGAAGGTACTCGTTTCTTTGCCGGCCGTTTTGATACCATGATGTTTGGCTTACCAGCAGCCTGTTTAGCCATGTATCACTGTGTACCGAAAAAACGTCGTGCACAAATTGGCGGCTTGTTCCTTGGTGCAGCCCTAACATCATTCATTACTGGCATTACTGAACCGATCGAGTTTATGTTCTTGTTTGTTGCACCATGGCTTTATGTGTTCCACGCATTCTTAGATGGAGTATCTTTCTTTATTGCCGATTATTTAAATATCTCTATTGGGAATACTTTCTCTGGTGGTTTTATTGATTTCTTGCTCTTTGGTATCTTACAAGGTGATGAAAACACCCATTGGTTGCGTGTAATTTTCGTCGGTATTCCTTGGGCGCTGCTCTATTATTTCTCTTTCGTTTTCTTGATCCGCATCTTTAATGTAATGACACCAGGACGTGGTGAAGAAACCGAAGACAATATAGAACAAGAAACAAGTTCACTTACTGAAAATGCACATAAAATTATTGCAGCATTAGGTAGCGCTGAAAATATTGAAAACGTGGACGCGTGTATTACTCGCTTACGTGTTTCAGTTAAAGATGTCAAAGCCGTTGATAAAGCCACATTGAAAAAATTAGGTGCGATTGATGTGCTTGAAGTCGGTGGTGGCGTACAGGCCATTTTCGGTGCTAAAGCTGTACTCTATAAGAGTGAAGTGAATCAAATCTTAGGAAAAGAAGATTAACTCCTAAAAAATAAAGGGCGTTTACCCCGCCCTTTTGAGCAATAAAATAAAAGTGCGGTCAAAATCAACCGCACTTTTTTATTATTTCAGCAAATATGCACGTAATTGTGCAAAGTCGTTATCCATTTCATCAGAAAGTAATGGCAATTTATTGTGTTTATCCAACGCTTCTGGCAATGGAAGATCGAGCGAAAGAATACGCTCTACAGACTCTTTAAATTTTGCAGGATGTGCCGTACATAAGAAAATACCGGTTTCATCCGCTTTAAGTTGATCTTTCAATACTTGATAGGCAATCGCGCCGTGTGGTTCACATAAATAACCTTTTGCATGCATCGCTTTTAAGGTTTCTTCTGTTTCGCTATCGCTTAACATACCAGAACCTAAATCACTTAAATTCCAACCGTTACGTTTAAATAACTCTTCGACACGAGGCCAGTTGTTCGGGCGACTCACATCCATCGCATTAGAAAGCGTCGCTACGGTCGCTTTAGGTGCCCAATTACCTGATTCTAAATACCGTGGCACGGTATCGTTCGCATTGGTTGCTGCAATAAAGCGTTTAATTGGTAAACCTAATGTTTTAGCGATTAATCCCGCAGTTAAGTTACCGAAGTTACCACTTGGTACAGAAACTACTACGTTATCACGTTTTTCTTTTGGTAATTGCGCTACGGCTTCAAAGTAATAACAAACTTGCGCCAATAAACGGCTAATGTTAATGGAATTTGCTGAGTTTAAACCAATCGCTTGACGCAGTTCTGCATCATCAAAGGCTTGTTTAACTAACGCTTGGCAGGCATCGAAATCGCCATTAATCGCCACAGTGCGAATATTACCACCTAAAGTACAGAATAATTTTTCTTGTAATGGGCTGATTTTGCCTTTCGGATATAAAATCACCACATTGATGTTTTCTAACCCATAAAACGCGTGGGCAACTGCCGCACCGGTATCACCAGATGTCGCTGTTAAAATGGTGATTTTGCCATCACCACGCACTGCAGCGAGCGCCTGCGCCATAAAACGACCACCGAAGTCTTTAAATGCTAAAGTTGGTCCATGGAATAATTCAAGGGCATAAATATTATCTTCTACTTTTTCCAACGGTGCAGGAAAAGTAAATGCATTTTTTACCATTGCATCTAATGTTGCTTTCGGTAATTCTTCACCGATTAATGCGCTAAGAATTTTTTGACTACGTTCAACCAATGGTAAGGCTAATAATTCGTCAATATTGCTTAACGTTGGAATGGTTTCCGGAAAAAATAAGCCTTGGTC
Organism: Parahaemophilus parainfluenzae; assembly: GCF_001055095.1. Lineage (GTDB taxonomy): Bacteria > Pseudomonadota > Gammaproteobacteria > Enterobacterales > Pasteurellaceae > Haemophilus_D > Haemophilus_D parainfluenzae_Z. The sequence continues at coordinate 82,112 of NZ_JVHG01000011.1, read as the reverse complement.
CTTACCAAGCCCTTGACGTACTGCTTGTGCAAAATTCACTTGTTCTTCAGGGTGTTTGATATTGTACAAATTCATTGTATATCCGTTAATTATAGAGTTTTAATAAAATGTTATTCCCCTCTTAAAAAAGGGGATAAAAGCGATTTATTGTTTAACCGAGCTCTCTCGCGCCATCATTATCGACCTTACAAACATGCACAAAACCTTCGTTGTTTTGTAAATAATGATTTTCTAAATAAGTCGCCAGTTTTGTTGCGGTTTGTAAATCAGGTGCAATGGAGAAAATCGTTGGGCCAGAGCCTGAAATCCCCGTTGCTAACGCACCTAAATCACGAGTAGCTTGTTTCACTTCTGCGAAGTTTGGCAATAAAGCCTCACGATAAGGTTCCGCAATCACATCTTTCATCATCATCGCTGCTAGGTTTTCTTGATGCGTATGACATGCATGCACAAAGCCACCTAAATGACGACCATGAGAAATCACATCTTGGCGCGTGTAGCTTTTCGGTAAAATTGCGCGTGCTTCAGCGGTTGAAACCTCAATGCCTGGATAAGCTAAGACCCAATACCAATTATCAAAAAATGGCAGTTTTTGGCAAATGTTACCGAGAGATTGTACCATAAATTGCACACCGCCTAAGTAACAAGGTGCCACATTATCATAATGGATAGAACCTGAAATACGACCTTCTAGCTCCCCCATCATCTCTAACAATTCCATTTTTGAGAATGGTTCATCGTGGAATTTATTTAATGCCACTAATGCAGCCACAATAGAACAGGCACTTGAGCCTAATCCCGAACCAATCGGCATATTTTTCTCAAGGGTCAAACGCAATGGTTTGACTCTCACATTGCGTAATTTTAATTGCTCACTAAACAGTACATAGGCCTGATACACGATATTTTTTTGTGGCTCTTTTGGCAATTTACGCACAAAATAGCCCGCACTTTCGAGCTCAAAACCACTTGGAATAGACTCAATCTGTACGACATCACCTAATAATGAACCATCAATCGGTGAAATGGCTGCGCCTAATGTGTCAAAACCTACACTAATATTTGCACTCGATGCGGGAGCATAAATTCTTAACATGTTATGTCCTTTTTAGTGATGTAATGTTCTTAAAATATCCGCAAAGATGCCTGCTGCAGTTACTGCGTTACCTGCACCGTAACCACGTAATAGCAACGGAATTGGTTGATAATAACGAGTGTAAAATGCAAGCGCGTTTTCACCGTCTTTCACCTTGTACAATGGATTATTTTGATCCACGGCGATGATTGACACTTTGCAGTGACCATCTTTAATTTGGCCTACGTAGCGCAATACTTTCCCTTCCGCTTTCGCAGCTTCAACGCGTGCTTTAAATTCCGCATCTAATTGTGGCAGCATCGCCATAAATTCATCTGCTGATTTGCCTTCAGAGAAGCCTTTTGGTAATACTCCCTCCACTTCCACATCGGAAAGCTCAAGTTCTAAACCGGCTTCACGCGCTAAAATAAGCAATTTACGTGCCACATCTTGCCCCGATAAATCATCACGAGGATCGGGTTCTGTAAAGCCTTTTTCACGTGCAAGTGCGGTCACTTCTGAAAGAGAAAGTCCTTCTTCTAATTTACCGAAAATGAAAGAAAGTGAGCCCGACAAAATGCCTTCAAAATACTCAAGCTCATCCCCAGCTGCCAACAAGTTCTGTAAGTTTTCGATAACCGGCAAGCCTGCGCCTACGTTAGTTTCGTATAGGAATTTATGTTGGCTCGCTTGGGCATTGCGACGTAATTCGTGGTAATAAGCTAATTCACGGGTATTCGCTTTTTTATTTGGAGTTACCACATGGAAGCCTTCTTTTAACGCACGTGCATAAAGCCCTGCGACCGATTCAGCTGTTGTACAATCTACGAAGACTGGGTTCACTACGTGGTGTAATTTAATGAAAGATAACAACACATCGAAATCAGATGGTTGGGTTGCATTTTCAAGATCTGCTTTCCAATTATCTAAATTCAACCCGTTTTCATCCAAAAGCATTTTTGTTGAATTCGCTAAGGCACAAACACGGATTTCAATGTCCTTCTTTGCGAGGTATTCTTTTTGGTGTTTAATTTGTTCAATTAACTCACCACCAACACCACCAACGCCGACTAGAAACATATCGACGACTTTTTTGTTATTGAAAAGTGCTTGGTGAGTGGCTTTCACGGCTTCAATCGCTTTATTTTGCGCGACAACTGCTGAAATTGAACGCTCAGAAGAACCTTGTGCAATTGCGACTAAGCTTATATTCGCTTGAGCCAATGCTGAGAAGAAACGAGCCGCGATACCTTTAGCTTGTTTCATACCATCACCTACAACAGAGATTATAGAAAGATCTTTTGCGACCTCAATTGGTTCTAAGTCATGGGCTTTTAATTCTGCAGCAAATTCTTGTTCTAAAATTGCTTTCGCTGCATCTGCTGATTTTACTGGCACACAGAAGCTAATGCTGTATTCAGAAGAAGATTGCGTAATTAAAATCACTGAAATACCGGCTTTTGACATCGCTGAGAAGACACGAGCTGCCATCCCTACCATACCTTGCATACCAGGACCTGAAACATTGAACATTGCTACGTTATCAAGGTTAGTGATCCCTTTCACTTGTAACCCTTCAGATTTCACATGACCATCAATTATTGAACCCGGCGCAGATGAATTACCGGTGTTTTTAATCACACAAGGGATTTGTTTTGGTAATAATGGACCAATTGTACGTGGATGGATCACTTTCGCACCAAAATAAGAAAGCTCCATTGCTTCACGATAAGAAAGGCTTGGTAATAAACGAGCATCTGGCACTAAACGAGGGTCACACGTATAAACGCCATCCACATCAGTCCAAATTTCACAAACAGACGCATCTAAACAAGCTGCTAAACAAGCTGCTGAATAATCAGAACCATTACGGCCTAATAACAGTAATTCACCTTTATCATTACATGCGGTAAAACCAGCCATTAGAACCACTTTATCTTTACCGATACTTTTTGCATCAACGCGTCTTGTCGATTCGTCAATATCAACTGAAGATTCTAAGTAACCACCTTGTGCTAATAATTGCTTAACCGGATCTACAATGTGAACACTATACCCACGTGCTTCAAACCATGCTTTCATCATCGCAATCGATAATTTTTCACCTCGGCAGTCAATGGTTGCTTTAACTTTATCTTCTACTTTGCCTGCTTGGCGAATTTCTTCTAATAAGCCTTTAATTTGAGCAAATTCTGCATCAATGAGGGCTTTAGTCCCTGCAAGATCAAATTTATTATTTTCAGCGTGTAAACCATTAATGATGTTATAGAAAATCTCAATGGCTTCGTTAAAGTGGGTATCAGTAGGTTGGTTTAATGCGGCTTTTTCAGAGAGGGCAACAAGATGGTTAGTAATTTTTGCAGGAGCAGATAAGACACCGGCAGCCTGCTCTTCCAAATGAGCTTTTTCGATTAATTGAGCCGCTTGTGAAAAACGCTCAGGGTTGGCTAATGAAGTGCCACCAAATTTTAATACGCGCATGATAATATCCTCAGATGTTGTGATTTTTAAATACTAAAAAACCCGCACTAGACTGAATGCGGGTTTTCTTGATCCTGTTTGCTACGCACTAACCCGCCCCATTAATTGTCGTAATGGTCATAATAATGGTGGTAATCGTGAAAGTGCGGTTATTCTTCATTGTATTTTAACCTTGAAAAAAGATGTGTTTAGAAATACCGAAAAAGCGCAGGCTTGTCAAACATAAAATCAAAAAAATGAAGATTTTTTCTAAAAATCATCGCTTTGGTGTAGAATGAAGAGAGTTTCACATTGGTCAGGAAAGGAATTATGACAATTCAACAAGCACTCGAAACCATCCATAAAAAAATCCAAGCCTCCACTCAACTTGCTCATCGTCCTGAAAGTGCGGTCACTTTATTAGCCGTTTCTAAAACCAAACCCAATGAAGCGATTTTAGAAGCCTATCAAGCCGGACAAAAAGCATTTGGGGAAAACTATGTTCAAGAAGGCGTAGACAAAATTCAGTATTTTGAAGGACGGAATATTCAACTTGAATGGCATTTTATTGGGCCACTACAATCTAATAAAACGCGTCTTGTAGCAGAACATTTCGATTGGATGCAAACGTTAGAACGTGCAAAAATTGCCGATCGTTTAAATGAACAACGTCCTGCCAATAAAGCGCCTTTGAATGTTCTAATCCAAATTAATATCAGTGATGAAGCCAGTAAATCAGGTATTCAACCGAGTGAAATGATTGAGCTTGCAAAACACATTGAAAATCTACCGCACTTACGTTTACGTGGATTAATGGCGATCCCTGCCCCAACAGACAATATTGCTGAACAAGAAGCCGCCTTTAGTCAAATGGAACAATTATTTGAGCAACTTAAAGTCGCTTTGCCTCATCAGCAAATTGATACGCTTTCAATGGGAATGACCGATGATATGCAAAGTGCCATTAAATGTGGTTCAACTATGGTGCGTATTGGTACAGCCATTTTTGGAGCGAGAGATTATTCGAAAAAATAATGAATAGAAAATAAAAGAGCGGTCAAAATTGACCGCTCTTTTTTATCTGGATTTAACTAAACTTCTTCGCTCTTTTCAGAGAAACGTTCAATCTTCGCACCTAAACAACGAAGTTTATCTTCAACGTGCTCATAACCACGATCGATATGATAAATACGATCTACGATGGTTTCACCACTTGCGATACAACCCGCTAATACAAGGCTGATTGATGCACGTAAATCTGTTGCCATCACTTCTGCACCAGAAAGATGCTCAACACCATGACAAACCGCGGTGTTACCTTCGATTTCAGCTTTACCACCCATACGAATTAATTCTGGAATGTGCATAAAGCGGTTTTCAAAAATGGTTTCAGTGATGATACTTGTACCTTCTGCCACCATGTTTAACAAGGTGAACTGAGCTTGCATATCCGTTGGGAAACCTGGGTGTGGTGCAGTACGAATATTCACAGCTTTTGGACGATTGCCATGCATATCTAAGGTAATGCTATCTTCTGTGACTTCGACTTCTGCACCTGCTTCACGAAGTTTATCAATCACGGCATCCATGGTATCCGCTTTGGTATTTTTACATACCACGCGACCACCTGAAATGGCACCTGCAATTAAGAATGTACCAGTTTCAATACGATCTGGCACAATGCTGTGCTCGCAGCCAGTTAAACGCTCAACACCTTCAACGACAATGTGATCGGTACCTGCACCGGTAATTTTTGCCCCCATTTTGTTGAGAAAATCAGCTGTATCGACAATTTCAGGCTCGCGTGCTGCGTTTTCAATGATTGTTGTACCTTTTGCAAGTGTTGCCGCCATCATGATAGATAAAGTCGCGCCAACGCTCACTTTTTCCATCACAATACGCGTACCTACAAGACGATCTGCAACAACCGCTTTTACATAACCTTCATCAAGCTCAATCGTTGCACCGAGTTTTTCTAAGCCACTAATGTGAAGATCAACCGGACGTGCACCGATAGAACAACCGCCTGGTAAAGAAACTTGACCTTGATTAAAACGAGCTACCAACGGTGCTAATGCCCAAATAGAAGCACGCATGGTTTTTACTAATTCATATGGCGCAACGAAGTGATCAATTTTAGAACAATCTAATAATACTGCACCTTCAGCATCACGCTCTACCACAACACCAAGTTTGCGTAAGATTTTTAAAGTGGTATCAATATCTTTTAGTTCTGGTACGTTTGTTAATTTAACCGGTTCAGTCGCCAAAATGGCGGCAAAAAGAATAGGAAGTGCAGCATTTTTTGCACCAGAGATGGTTACAGTACCACTTAAGCGAGATTGCCCGCCATAAACACGAAATTTTTCCATAGAAAATCCTAGCTTGCTTGATGTAATAGACGATCCATTTTCCACTTTGCAGTGGTATAGGTTTTAATGGTTAAAGCGTGAATTTCGCCAGTTTGGAAATAAGGCATTAATGGCGCGTAGATGGTTTGTTGCTGCTTTAATTTAGAAAGTGCTGAGATTTCATCACTTACTACAATCACACCAAAGTGAGCATTTTCACCTTGAGCATAAACTTCATCTACATTCAGGCTTTCTTTTAAAATACGTTCAATTTCTTGCAGTTCCATTCGGATTTCCGTTTTAATTATGGTCGATAAAAGTGCTAATCCAATGAGATAAATTCACTAAATCAGCAAGGGTTAATAACTGTTCTGGAGGGTTTATCAACCGCACTTTTTTATTTGGTAACTGCTCACCATCGTGTAGAAAATCACACAATAATGCAAAACCGGCAGAATCAATTCGATTGATTTCAGTTAAATCAAATTCAATGAGACTTTGATTGTTTTGCTTTTCTGATAAAAAAGAAGCACGTTGCTGCCATAATGGTAACAACGTGTTGCGGGATAGCTCCCCCGATAATTGGAGAGCTATCTTATCATTATTTTGGATTAAATCCCACTTTAACGCAGTCATTCGCTTATTTGCTCAATGTCACTGGTGCTGCAGCAGATTTTTGAATTTGAGCAGTTAATGCTTCAATACCTTGTTGACGTAAAATACCGCTCCATTCGTTTTGTTTGGTGACAACCATGCTCACGCCTTCTGCAACCATGTCATAAGCTTGCCATTCGCCAGTTTTACTGTTTTTACGCCATTTAAAATCTAATTTGATTGGCGCTTGTCCACCATTTTGCATGATGTTGACACGAATGCTCACAAGGTTTTTATCGCCTACTTCTTTTGCTGGTTCAATTTGAATATTTTGATCGGTGTAAGCGGTTAACACTTGAGCATAAGCTTGTTCGATAAAGTCGCTGAATGCTTTAAAGAATTTTTCACGTTGTTCTGGTGTGGTTGATTTAAAGTGTGAACCTAACACCAAAGAACCTGCATAGTTTACTTGCACGTAAGGTAATAAATCGTTACGCACGATGGTACGTAAATAGTTTGGATCCTTTTTAATTTTTGCCTGATTGTTTTTGATATCGGCAAATAACTTATCTGATGCTTGTTGCATCAACACATAAGGGCTTGTTTCTGCACGTACAGTTTGAGTCACAAAAAGTGCAGTCACTGCAAATGCCATTACGCTAAACCATTTTTTAAACTGAGTAAATTTCATCATAAATCTCCTAAATAAAGATTATTATTTGGCTTCTGGTTCTGCTTTATCAGCATTACCGTCTGCTTTTTTATCACCGTAAAGGAACTGGCCGATTAAATCTTCCAATACCATTGCGGATTTAGTGTCTTGAATTTGGCTACCGTTTTTTAACATCGCGGTTTCACCATCATCAAACCCCATAGTTAAGGCGATATATTGCTCGCCCAATAATCCCGATGTTTTGATCGATAACGAACTGTTTTCCGGAATTTCTTTATATTCTTCATTAATCGCAATACTGACTTTTGGCAAGTAAGATTTTTCGTCTAATGTAATGTCAGACACACGACCAATCACTACCCCACCAAGTTTAAGCGGTGCACGGACTTTTAGTCCACCAATATTGTCAAAAGTTGCAGTCACTGTGTAAGATTTTGTTTCACCAAAACCTTGCACATTCGCTACACGTAAGCCTAAAAACACTAACGCGGCGATACCAAGTAGTAAAAATAACCCTACCCAAAATTCATATTTAATTGTTTGTCGCATAAAAATACCCTTTTAGCCTGCCCCAAACATAATGGCAGTTAAGATGAAATCTAGCCCAAGAACCACAAGTGATGCGTGGACAACTGTTCTGGTTGTGGCTTGACTGATACCTTCTGATGTCGGAATACAATCATAACCATTGAATAACGCAATCCACACCACGGCAATGGCGAAAAATACGCTTTTAATAAATCCGTTTAGAATGTCATAGCTCCAGCTGACGGCATTTTGCATCACTGACCAGAAGCTACCTGCATCAACACCTTTCCAATCTACGCCGACAAGCGCACCGCCCCAAATACCAATCGCGGTAAAGAGAAGCGCAAGAATTGGCATCGCAATCAACCCAGCCCAAAAGCGTGGTGCAATCACTCGACGTAATGGATCGACCGCCATCATTTCAAGGCTGGAAAGTTGTTCTGTGGCTTTCATTAAGCCAATTTCAGCCGTTAACGCTGAACCTGCACGACCTGCAAATAAAAGTGCGGTCACTACTGGGCCTAATTCACGTAATAAAGACAGCGCTACAAGTTGTCCAAGGCTGGTTTCTGCTGAAAAATCAACTAAGACCACATAACCTTGTAAGCCCAACACCATTCCAATAAATAAACCTGAAAGCAGGATAATTAATAAAGACTGTACACCTAATACGTGTAACTGTTTCACTAATAAAGGAAAATGTTTACGAACTTGCGGTTTACCTACGAGCGCACCGAACAACATAAAGCCTGAGCGGCCTAATGCGCGGAAAAATTTGATTACGCTTCGTCCAAGTGAAGAAATCATATCAACAATCATTTAAATAATTCCTCCACATAATCACCTGCCGGATAATGGAATTTTACCGGACCATCTGCTTCACCTTTCAAGAACTGCACAACTTGAGGATCTTGGCTCGCGAGCAGTTGTTCTGATGTTCCTTCTGCAATCACATGTTTATCCGCAATAATATAGGCATAATCAGCAATGCTTAATACTTCCTGAACATCATGGGAAACCACAATAGAGGTTAAGTTCAGCGCTTCATTTAAGCGTTTAATTAAGCTCACGATTACGCCCATGCTAATTGGATCTTGCCCCGTAAACGGCTCATCAAACATGATTAAATCAGGATCAAGTGCAATCGCTCGAGCCAATGCTGCACGACGCGCCATCCCACCAGAAAGCTCTGAAGGCATTAAATCTGCCGCACCGCGTAAGCCTACTGCTTCTAATTTCATCAACACAATTTGACGAATTAGACTTTCCGGCAAACGGGTATGCTCGCGAATCGGAAATGCCACGTTATCAAACGTGGAAATATCCGTAAATAAAGCGCCTGATTGGAATAACATTCCCATGCGTTTACGTACTTCGTAAAGCTCGCGATTTGAAAGACGACAAATATCTTGTCCATCAAACAAAATCTCGCCTTGTTCAGGATACAACTGACCACCAATTAATTTCAGTAGCGTAGTTTTCCCGATCCCTGATGGCCCCATAATGGCCGTAATTTTGCCCTGTTGGACTTTCAAATTCAGGTTATCGTAAATCACACGCTCACCTCGTTTAAAGGTCAGGTTTTTGACTTCGATTAGATTTTTATTCATTAAAATCTCATTGGTTTTACAAGAAGAAATTTATTTTCCTCTCACGTTAAAAAAGTGCGGTCGTTTTGACTGCTATTTTTGTGAAAGGTTCAAGCGGCGCTTTAATAACGTCGTGAAGCCACGTAATAACACAAAAATCAATGACAACACATAAATAGGTAAATTACCTAATGCTGCATAAGGCGTTTTGCCTTCTGTTGGCACCATTTTATGGGTCAACGTTGTTTCCTCAAATTGAGGCGCTTGCGCCTCAATGTTGCCTTTTGCATCAATAAACACTGAAATACCCGTATTCGTTGCACGAATTAATGGTTTGCCTAATTCGAGCGCACGCATTCTAGCCATTTGTAAATGCTGCCAAGGGCCAATACTATCACCAAACCATGCATCATTAGAAATAGTCAGCAAATAATCTGTTTCTTTTTTCAGATTTTCACGAAGTTGCTCACCAAAAATAATTTCATAACAAATAGCCGGTGCAAAAGCATGCTGTTTTGCCATAAAAGATGGCTGTACCGCATCGCCACTTTGGAACGCAGACATTGGCAAATTAAATACGGAATTAAGTGGACGTAACAAACTTTCTAACGGTACGTACTCACCAAATGGCACGAGATGATGTTTGCTGTAACGATTTTTTGTCGTTAATTCATAAGGGAAATCAGGATTCCCTGCCGTCACAATCGAATTTAATAATTTACCGCTTTGCTCGTCACGGTATACGGTGCCAATCATCACTTCCGTGTTTTTCTCTTTCGCGACTTTATCTAAAGCTTCAAAAAATGGCGTAATGGCATTTTCCAAAGTTGGCAATGCCGACTCAGGCAAAATAATCAAATCAGACGTGCCTAAATGCCCCAAAATTTGTTTTTGATAGATGTCTACCGTGGCATAAAGATATTCAGGATCCCATTTTAAATTTTGCTCAATATTACCTTGTGCAAGGGTGACAGTTAGTCCTTTACCTTCTTTGGGTTGGACAAAATTGACCTTACCGGCATAAGCGCTTAATCCACCCACAACCAATAATAGCAATGTATTCACACCGACTAAATTCCATTGTTTTTTCGATAGTGAAAAAACAAGATTAAAAATGACCGCACTTGCCCAAACGGTAAAGAATGTTAGCCCCGTGACACCAAAGATCGGCGCGATGCCGAAAAATGGACTGTCGATTTGGGTATAACCAAATTGTAGCCATGGAAAACCGGTAAACACCCAACCACGCAAGAATTCAGTCAATGTCCAAATCGCGGCAAAAATGACCGCACTTTGCACCTGAAAACGTTGCACTAAATAAGTGAAAAGCATTGGATAAAGTGCAAGGTAAGCCGAAAGTAGGCCGACTAAGAGATAACTCACGCCAAGGGAAGCGCCACCAAATTGATGAATGCTGACATTTAACCAACTTACACCAAAACAGAAAAAGCCCATCGACCACAAAAAAGTAGCAAAAAGTGCGGTTGATTTTTTGGCATTTTTTGCCACAAAAAGCAATCCACCCAACGATACGTAGGCTAATCCCCAATAATCAAACGGCGAAAAGGCAAACACGCCAATTACACCAGAAATCAGAGCAATAAGATAAATCACTAACTTATTCATTTTATCCATACTATAAAAAAACATTCCCCCTCTTCAGCAAAGAGGGGGCTAAGAATACGGTCAACTGAGCAACTTATTCAGCTTGTTCTTCCACGCCTTCCATATCCGATAAATGCTCATCCGGCACAGTTACGCGTACCTGAATCAAACGGCGGCTATCGGCAGAGGTCACTTTAAATTGAATATTTTCTAAGGTGATTTCCTCACCGCGTTTAGGCAGATAACCAAAGGCTTGCATAATTAAACCGCCAATAGTATCCACTTCTTCATCATCAAAATGCGTGTTAAATTGTGCGTTAAAATCATCAATATCCGTTAGCGCACGCACCGCATAAGTGTGACGAGAAAGCTGACGAATATCTGCGACATCTTCCTCATCGAACTCGTCTTCAATATCACCCACAATTTGTTCGAGAATGTCTTCGATGGTCACCAAACCTGATACAGCTCCAAACTCATCCACCACAATCGCCATATGGAAACGTTCAGAACGAAACTCTTTTAGCATACGATCGACACGTTTACTTTCCGGCACAATCACGACTGGACGTAATAACTTGGATAGCTCGAATTCTTCCGCATCTTCACGTAAAAATTTAAGCAAATCTTTCGCGTGTAAAATACCTTCAATATTATCGCGATCATCCGTATCTGCAATTACAGGAAAGCGAGAGTGCGCCGATTCAATAATCGTGTTTAAGCAAGCATCAAGATCTTGATTCGATTCAATAAATACAATTTGCGAGCGAGGAATCATGATATCGCGAACTCGAAGCTCAGCGATTTCCATTACCCCTTCAATCATCTCGCGAGTGTTTTGATCGATTAAATCGTTTTGTTCTGAATCGCGAATCACTTCCACGAGTTCTTCACGGTTTTTCAGCTCACCTTGGAAAAAGCGGCCAATAAGTGATTGGAAAAAAGATTTTTTAGTTGTTTCAGTTTGATTACTCGAATGTTCTTCGTTCATAAAATTAAATGTGTTACTGTCGGATTGACTGCGTAAAAAGTAGCATATTTTGACAAAAATCGCAAAAAACTTAAGCTAAATGGCTGAAAATAAAGTGCGGTTAAAAACACGAAAATTTTTAACCGCACTTTTATTAACTGATTACCTATTTAAACCTAAACTCTGCCCACTGGTAATAGCGTTCACCTGCTTCTTGAATACCACCATAATTCTGCCACTCAGGGTGGTTTGGGGTATCGGGAAGGCATTGGGTTTCAAGAGCAATGCCGCTGAAATCTTGATAAGTGCCACCTTCACGAGTTGGAGTGCCTGCAAGATAGTTTCCCGTATAAACCTGTAATGCAGCTTGGGAAGTAAGCACCTCAAGGCTTAAATCTTCATTAGGGGAAGTTAATAATACGCAAGGTTTTTGCCATGCTTTATTGACAATAAAGGAATGATCGTAACCTTTTGTTACTACTTGATCACCTTGTTGGAAATCTTGTACGATTGGTTTTGCCACACGAAAATCAAAGCTGGTATTCACCACATGTTTAAGTGGTGAATTTGGAATGCCTTCGCCATCAACTGGCAGATAGAAATCCGCATTAAGGCGTAGTGTATGATTTCGTACATCACTGCCCTGCTCCGCATTTTCTAAATTGAAATAAGCGTGGTTTGTTAAATTAAGCGCGGTATCTTTATCACTTTCGGCTTCGTATTCAATTTTTACGCTATTTTCATCGGTCAGCGTGTAAATCACATTAACTTGTACATTGCCTTCAAAACCTTGATCCCCATCGGGAGACACAAGGGAAAAACGCACAAAATTCTGGCCGCGCTCTTCCACTTTCCAACGACGTTTATCAAAGCCTTCTTGACCACCATGTAATTGATGTTTGCCTTGATTCGCAACCAGCTGAATTGTTCGTTCATCCAATTCAAATTGGGCATTAGCAATACGGTTCGCATAGCGCCCTACGCTTGCGCCCAAATAAGCATTTTGATGAGGATAATCCTCCACTTTGCAGCCAAGTAACACTTCTCGCAACTCACCACTCACAGGAACTTTACAAGAAAGCCAAGTGGCTCCCCAATCCATAAATTGCACGGTCATGCCATTCGAATTGGTGAGTTGAACAAGTTGATAAGGCTGTCCATCTGGTGCATTGAACGCCGTTTTTTCTAGCATAGGCTCACTCCTTGTGAGGCTGTGCAAACGTAGAAATCTTCTTTTAAGCCCGTTTGTTTTTCATAATTATCGGCAATAATTTTACGCACTTCTTCAACTTTATCATGAGGAGCAAGGGCAACAATGCAGCCACCAAAACCACCGCCGGTCATTCTCGCACCACCAGTTTTACCAATGACTAATTGAGCGAGTTCCACAAGATAATCAATTTGTGGCACAGTAATCTCGAAATCATCACGCATGGACTCGTGAGATTGCCCCATTAATTCGCCTAATTTTGTTAAATCGTTATGTTTTAATGCTTTAACAGCATCAAGTACGCGTTGGTTTTCGGTCACCACATGGCGTGCACGTTTAGCCACTAAAGCATTAAGTGCGGTCAATTCTGCTTCTCTTTTTTGGAATTCTTCTACTGACACATCACGTAACGCTTTTACGCCAAAGAATTCTGCAGCTTTTTCACATTGCCAACGGCGTGTGTTATATTCGCCCGTGACCAAATCATGGGGTACATTTGAGTTCACAATAATGACAGCAACATCTTTCGGCACAGGCGTTGGCTGTGTTTCTAAGCTACGGCAATCAATCATTAAGAGATGATCTTTTTGTCCTAAAGCCGAAATTAATTGATCCATATTCCCGCAATTCGCACCTACAAATTTGTTTTCAGCTTTTTGACCAATTAAAGCAATTTCTGTATGAGTTAAAGGTAAATCACTGAGTTGTTGGCAGAATTTTCCAGTCGCCACTTCAAGGGCGGCGGAAGAGCTTAAACCAGAAGAGTGGGGCACATTTCCGGAAATCACCAAATCAGCGCCTTGTTTAAATTGCGGGCAACGTTCCTGAATAAATTTCACAACACCACGCACATAATTCGCCCATTTTTGCTCACTTTGAGGGAAATCTTCATTAAGAGAAAAGGTATCCTCAAGATCAAGATCTGCGGCATAAACATTCCAAATATGATCAGCACGTTTTGATCCCGCAATAGCTGTACCATAATTGATCGCACAAGGCATTACAAAGCCATCATTGTAGTCAGTATGTTCGCCGATAATGTTTACACGACCTGGCGCATACACAGTCAGTTCAGGTTGCTTGTTATATTTTTGCGTAAAAATGTGTTGGGATTTTTGGACTGGAGTCATATTATTTTCCTTTATCTTTCACACTCCCTCTTAACTCAAGAGGGAAATTATTGCTTAACGTTCTTTATAATGTACTTCGCTTAACGCACGTAATCTTTCTGCGGCTTGTTCTGCGGTGAGGTCACGTTGGCTTTCACCTAACATTTCATAACCCACCATAAATTTGCGTACTGTAGCTGAACGCAATAATGGTGGATAAAAATGCGCGTGAAGCTGCCAATGTTCGTTATCTTCTCCATTAAATGGCGCTGCATGGAAACCCATTGAATAAGGGAAAGAAGTTTCAAATAAGTTATCGTATTTTGTTGCCAGCTTTTTCAATATCACGGCAAGATCTTTGGCTTGAGCTTCAGTTAATTCTGTTAAGCGTTTTACATGCACTTTTGGCAATAACAAGGTTTCAAACGGCCACACTGCCCAATAAGGCACCACCGCAACCCAATGCTCGGTTTCCACCACAATACGTTCTTTTTTCTCTAATTCTTTTTGAACATAATCCACTAAAAGGACAGAACCGTGTTTTTCATAATAATTTCGTTGAGCAATATCTTCACGCGCGACTTCATTCGGTAAAAAGCTGTTTGCCCAGATTTGTCCGTGTGGATGGGGATTGGAGCATCCCATTACCGCACCTTTGTTTTCGAAAATCTGAACCCATTGATATTTTTGACCCAATTCACGCAATTGCGCTTGCCACACTTTAATCACTTCTTCAATTTCAAGTGCGGTCAATAACGGCAATGTTTTGCTGTGATCTGGGGAAAAACAAATAACACGGCTTTCACCACGAGCTTGGCTCATTTGGAAAAGCGGATCGGCTGATTGCTCTGGTGCAGGTGTATCTTCTAATAAAGCCGAGAAATCATTTTTGAATACATAAGGTTTATGGTAATCCGGATTAGGTTCACCGGTAATACGCTTATTACGTGGGCAAAGATAACAGTTTGGATCGTGGCTTGGCTTTTGTTCCTCACTCACTTTTTCTTGCTGCCCCTGCCATGGACGTTTAGCTCGATGTGGTGAGACTAAAACCCATTGGTCAATTAACGGATTATAACGACGATGCGGATGATCTGTCGGTTCAAATACGGCTTCGCTCATATTTTTACTCCAAAATGTAAACGATTACAAAATTTTCTTCATAAGATAACAAATTAAAAAAAATAAACCGTGATCATTATCACAAAATCAGGAAATAAGGCGCTAGTCCAATCTCTTTTTTGTGACGAATGTAGCATTTTTGAAAGTAACCGCTTTCAATTTTATTCAAATTTACTATGATAATTATCATGAAAAAATGAATGAGAGCTCAGTTATGCCTACAATTCGAGATGTTGCTGAATTAGCTTGCGTATCGGTTGCCACTGTTTCCCGGGTTATTAATCACTCTCCCTCCGTAAGTGAAAAAACCCGTTATTCAGTACAACGGGCGATGGAGGTTTTAAATTATCAACCCAATGCAAACGCACAAGCTCTGGCGGTACAAAATACTGATACCATCGGCGTGGTGGTTACTGATGTAACGGATCCCTTCTTTGCTATCTTGGTTAAATCGGTCGATAAAGTTGCTGAAGAGCATCAAAAAACGATTTTGATCGGCATTGGATACCATCATGCAGAAAAAGAGCGTGAAGCCATTGATACCTTGCTACGCAAGCGTTGTAGCTGTCTGGTCGTTCATTCCAAAGCCCTTTCTGACGAAGAGTTACAGCATTATTTAGAAAATGTACCCGGTATGGTGGTGATTAACCGTGTGATTGCAGGCTATGAAAATCGTTGCGTCAGCCTTGATAACCGTCAAGGCACCTATCTTGCCACTGAAATGTTGATTCGTTATGGCCATAAGCACATCGCCTATATTGGTTCCAATCACGGTATTTTAGATGAAACAGAACGTAAGGAAGGCTACTTAGAAGCCTTAGAAGCGCATAACTTCCCCATTGTAGAACAAGCCATTGTGCATAATTCACCTGATTTTGAAGGTGGTGAAAAGGCCATGATTGATTTATTGAGCTACAACTCCAATTTAACCGCTGTAGTGGCCTATAACGATACGATGGCTGCGGGAGCAATTTCCGTTTTAAATGAAAACAATATCAAAGTGCCGAAACAGTTTTCCATTGTGGGCTTTGATGATATGCCAATTGCTCGATATTTGATTCCTAAGCTTACCACTATTCGCTATCCAATTGATTTAATGGCAAATTATGCGGCAAAACTGGCTTTGAGCTTAGTTGACTCGTCTATTGTTACACCGACTGTTGTCCAATTTAATCCAACCTTGGTGAGACGTTTTTCTGTAGAAAATGCAATGAAACCGTGATGGAGATCACAAATTTAAACATTGCTATGTAATCGTTTTCATTTATGTGAGTTTGATCACAGATTAACAATTTTGATTTCGTTATGATGGATTCAGTTGCAATAGATGTACGCAACATTCCTCTATTTGGTATATAAAAATCAACAATAAAATCTCTTTCTCTAATAGGAGCGTTTTTATGAAAAAAACAGCAGTATTAAGTGCGGTCGCTTTAGCAATCGGTTTAGGTTCAGCAACTTCAGGTTTCGCAGCCGATAACCGTATTGGTGTTACCATTTATAAATATGATGACAACTTCATGTCATTAATGCGTAAAGAAATCGATAAAGAAGCGAAAGCCCTTGGTGGCATTGAGTTATTGATGAATGACTCTCAAAATGCACAATCTATTCAAAACGACCAAGTAGATGGTTTGCTTTCTAAAGGTGTAAAAGCCCTAGCCATTAACTTAGTGGACCCAGCTGCAGCATCAACTGTTATCAACAAAGCGAAACAAGATGACATTCCTGTTGTTTTCTTCAATAAAGACCCTGGTGCAAAAGCAATCGGTAGCTATGATCACGCTTACTATGTGGGTACCGATCCGAAAGAATCAGGTTTAATCCAAGGGGATTTAATTGCAAAACAATGGAAAGCAATGCCAGCCTTAGACTTAAACAAAGACGGTAAAATCCAATATGTATTATTAAAAGGTGAACCAGGTCACCCAGATGCTGAAGCACGTACTAAATATGTGATTGAGCAATTAAATGCGAAAGGTACTCCAACCGAGCAATTATTTATTGATACCGGTATGTGGGATGCAGCAATGGCTAAAGATAAAGTGGATGCATGGTTATCTAGCTCTAAAGCTAACGAAATTGAAATGATTATTTCAAACAATGACGGTATGGCATTAGGTGCATTAGAAGCAACCAAAGCACACGGTAAAAAATTACCAATCTTTGGTGTAGATGCATTACCAGAAGTACTTCAATTAATTAAGAAAGGCGAAATTGCGGGTACTGTGTTAAACGATGGCGTTAACCAAGGTAAAGCAGTTGTTCAACTTTCTGCAAATCTTGCTAACGGTAAAGCAGCAACAGAAGGTACACAATGGAAATTAGAAAACCGTGTGGTACGTATCCCTTATGTTGGTGTAGATAAAGATAACCTAAGTGAATTCTTAAAATAAGAAAATCTATTGCTTTTCTTTAATTTTAGGGGGAAAGGAAACCCAAATTCCCTTTCCCCCTTTTTGATGAGGTTGGATATGACAACTCAAACCCAAGACAGTGATGTACTACTGACAATGACGGATGTCAGTAAGTCTTTCCCCGGTGTAAAAGCCCTTGATCACGCCAATCTAACAGTTCGTTCTCACTCTGTTCATGCCTTAATGGGCGAAAACGGGGCGGGTAAATCTACATTATTAAAATGCCTCTTCGGAATTTATGCAAAAGACGAAGGTGAAATTTTATTCTTAGGCAAACCTGTTGATTTTAAAACATCAAAAGAAGCCCTTGAAAATGGGATTTCAATGGTTCACCAAGAACTTAACTTGGTGCGTCAAACTAGTGTAATGGATAACTTATGGTTAGGTCGCTACCCACTTAAAGGTCCTTTTGTGGATCACGCAAAAATGTATCGTGATACCAAAGCGATTTTCGATGAATTGGATATTGATGTTGATCCAAAAGAAAAAGTGGCCAAACTTTCCGTTTCACAAATGCAGATGATCGAAATTGCGAAAGCGTTCTCTTATAACGCTAAAATCGTAATTATGGATGAGCCAACATCCTCACTTTCAGAAAAAGAAGTGGAACATCTTTTCAAAATTATTCAAAAATTAAAAGATCGCGGTTGTGGCATTATCTATATTTCACACAAAATGGATGAAATCTTCAAAATTTGTGATGAAATCACCATTCTTCGTGATGGTAAATGGATCAATACCGTTGAAGTTAAAGGCACCACCATGGAAGAAATTGTTTCAATGATGGTTGGCCGTGAATTAACACAACGTTTCCCTGAAAAAACTAACGTACCAAAAGAAATCACGCTTGAAGTGGAACATTTAACTGCGGTGAACCAACCTTCTATTCAAGATGTTTCCTTTAATTTACGCAAAGGTGAAATTTTAGGTATTGCAGGTCTTGTTGGTGCAAAACGAACCGATATTGTGGAAGCCATTTTTGGTGTACGCGAATTAAAAGAAGGGACGATCAAGCTCAACGGAAAAATTGTGAAAAATCATACCGCACTTGAGGCGATTAACCACGGTTTTGCTTTGGTGACTGAGGAACGTCGTTCAACCGGGATTTATTCAAACTTAAGTATTGAATTCAACTCGTTGATTTCAAATATGAAATCTTACCTCTCCCCATGGAAATTGCTCAGCAACAAAAAAATGGCGAGCGATACACAATGGGTGATTGATGCGATGAACGTGAAAACACCGTCTCACAAAACAACGATTGGATCGCTTTCTGGTGGTAACCAACAAAAAGTCATTATCGGCCGTTGGCTTTTAACCCAACCAGATATCTTAATGCTCGACGAACCAACTCGTGGTATTGATATTGGGGCAAAATTTGAAATTTATCAGCTCATTCAAGAACTCGCTAAAAAAGATAAAGGCATCATCATGATTTCATCAGAAATGCCGGAATTATTAGGCGTAACAGACCGAATTTTGGTCATGAGTAATGGTCGTGTTGCAGGCATCGTTGAAACGGCAAAAACGTCTCAAGAAGAAATTTTGCAACTTGCCGCAAAATATTTATAAATCATAAAGGAACAAATTATGAGTGCCTTACAAAAAAATAAATCATTCGATTTCTTAAAACAAAATGCGATTTATTTTGTGTTGTTGATTTTACTTGGCATCATCATCGCACAAGATCCAACATTCTTGAATGTTCGCAACTTTAGTAACATTTTAACTCAATCATCCGTCCGTCTCATTATCGCCCTTGGTGTTGCTGGCTTGCTTATCACTCAAGGTACCGACTTATCAGCCGGTCGCCAAGTAGGTTTAGCAGCGGTTATTTCTGCTACCCTCTTACAATCAATGGAAAACATGAATCGTGTGTTCCCTGATTTAGGTGAAATTCCTATTCCGGTAGTTATCCTGACTGTTTGTGCGGTAGGTGCTGTAATCGGCTTAGTGAATGGTTTAGTTATCGCTTATCTCAATGTAACCCCGTTCATTGCAACAATGGGTACCATGATCATCGTTTACGGTTTTAACTCACTTTATTATGATGGCGTAGGTGGCTCACCAATTGCAGGCTTCAGCGAATCTTTCTCTAACTTCGCACAAGGTTTCTTCAGACTTGGTTCGTTCAAATTATCCTACATCACTATTTATGCGGCAATTTGTGCATTCTTAGTTTGGGTAATGTGGAATAAAACACGCTTCGGTAAAAATATCTTTGCTATCGGTGGTAACCCTGAAGCTGCAAAAGTATCTGGCGTAAACGTAGCGCGTAACCTTGTTGTGATTTACATGATTGCAGGTATGTTCTATGCATTCGGTGGTATGTTAGAAGCAGGCCGTATCGGTAGTGCTACCAACAACCTCGGTTTCATGTATGAATTAGATGCGATTGCTGCCTGCGTAGTAGGTGGTGTGTCTTTCGCTGGTGGTGTGGGTACTGTTATCGGCGTAATCACGGGTGTTATCATCTTCACTGTTATTAACTACGGTTTAACTTACATCGGTGTAAATCCTTACTGGCAATATATCATTAAAGGTAGCATTATCATCCTTGCGGTTGCTATTGACTCCTTAAAATACGCGAAGAAAAAATAATTAAAAACAATGATAAAAATAACCGCACTTTAGCAATAAAGTGCGGTTTTATTTTGGAATGAATTATCTAAACAAAAAAGCGAGCCTCTCAGCTCGCTTGATTAATCTCATCAATTACTCGTATTCATCTAACCATTTCAACAAAATCGCTTCGAGAATACTCTCGTTAGATTTCATTGGATCATCATCAAAATCGTCTAGTTCACAAATCCACTTATGCAAATCTGTGAAACGTACTGTTTTAGGATCTAGATCTGGATTACGATCATACAGCTCTTCTGCGATAAGTTGTGCATCAGTCCATTTCATTAGTGAGCCGCCTCATTCGCATGGTTAATATTATATTTAGGGATTTCTACCACTAAATCTTCATCACCCACGATACATTGGCAAGAAAGACGGCTATCCATTTCTAAGCCCCAGGCCTTATCCAACATATCTTCTTCTTGATCGCTTGCTTCATTTAATGAATCAAACCCTTCACGAATAACTACATGGCATGTTGTACAAGCACAAGAACCATCACAAGCGTGATGGATTTCAACGCCTGCATTATGTGCTACTTCCAATAAGTTATCACCAGCTGCTGCATCAACCACCATACCCTCTGGGCAGAATTCTTCATTCGGTAAAAAAATCACTTTTGGCATATTACTTTCCTCAATATAAAAACTCGTTAATTTATAACCGCACTTTATTGCTCAATATCTGATACAGATTTACCTGTCAGCGCTTGATGAATGGATTTATTCATGCGTCTTGCCGCAAATTCTTGAGTTGCCACATCAAGAGCTTTAATTCCCTGCGCAATGGCATGACGATCTGTACCTTCTTTTACATCCATTAATTGTTTCAAGGCATTTTCAATTTGGTGGAATTCGGCTTCGGTTAATAATTCCGCCCCATCTTGCTGTAATGCCACAATCACGCTTTCAATCACACGGTCTGCCTCAACGCGCTGCTCAGCTAATTCACGGGCTTGCATATCATCTTGCGCATTATCAAAAGAAGCTTTAATCATTGCCGTTACTTCTTCATCCGTTAAGCCATAAGAAGGCTTAATTTGAATTGAGGCTTGGACTTTAGTGGATTTCTCCATCGCGGTCACACTTAATAAGCCATCGGCATCCACTTGATAAGTCACACGAATATGTGCGGCACCTGCTACCATTGGTGGAATACCACGCAATGTAAAACGACCTAAAGAACGGCAATCATCCACTAACTCACGTTCTCCTTGTACCACATGTACTGTCATCGCAGTTTGACCATCTTTAAAGGTGGTAAATTCTTGTGCGCGAGCCACTGGAATCGTGGTGTTACGAGGAATGATTTTCTCCACTAAACCGCCCATGGTTTCAATACCTAAAGAAAGTGGCACAACATCGAGTAACAACATATCGCTGTCATTTTTGTTGCCGACTAAAATATCTGCTTGAATTGCTGCACCTAAGGCAACTACTTTATCTGGGTCGATAGAGGTCAATGGTGTTTTACCGAAGAATTCACCCACTTGTTCACGAACATAAGGGACGCGAGTTGAGCCTCCAACCATAACCACTTCTTGCACGTCTTCGGCTTCAACATGCGCATCTTTCAATGCGCGACGACAGGTTAATAAAGAACGTTTAACCAATGAATGAATTAATTCATTGAATTGCTCACGACTTAACTCACCTTCAAATCCCCGCCAAGAAATGACCGCACTTTGTGCACTTGTTAAGGCAATTTTAGTTTGTGTGGCTAAACTTAAAAGCTCACGTTGCTCATTTACATTTTGTGATTGAATACCGGCTTGCTCAACAATCCAATCGGCAATTAAATGGTCAAAATCATCACCACCTAAAGCAGTATCCCCACCGGTAGCTAACACTTCAAATACGCCTTTAGATAAGCGTAAAATTGAGATATCAAAGGTACCGCCACCTAAGTCATAGACAGCAATGACGCCTTCTTTTCCGCTATCTAAGCCATACGCCACTGCGGCAGCAGTCGGTTCATTTAATAAACGTAATACATTTAACCCTGCAAGGCGTGCTGCATCTTTCGTACTTTGGCGCTGAGCATCATCAAAATAAGCAGGTACGGTAATCACCACACCAGAAAGCTCACCTGCAAGGCGTTGTTCAGCGATATGATTTAAACGAGATAAAATATCTGCAGAGACTTCAATCGGGCTTTTTTTGCCTTGATGCGTCACCAATAATGGCAAGCCATTTTCACTTGCCACAAACTCATAGGGCAAGTTTGTGTAACGAGATTGTACATCGGTAAGACTACGACCAATCAGACGTTTAACCGAAATAATCGTATTCTTAGGATCAATTGCAGCTTTTGCAAATGCTTCAGTACCCACAAGTTTTTCATTTTCACCATAATACACGACTGAAGGCACAAGGCTTCTGTCTTGCTCATCATTCAAAATGGTGGCTTGACCGCTACGCACAGCGGCAACTAAAGAGTTTGTTGTACCTAAATCAATCCCTACCGCAAGACGATGTTGATGGGGGGCTGCCGTTTGTCCTGGCTCTGCAATTTGGAGTAATGCCATATCTCTTTTTATCTCTAATAATTAATTCGTTAAAGGCTCATTATGCAACTGAATAAGCTTGAGCAAATTTATCTTGTTCGGTGAAACTTGCGTTGTAATGGGTTTCAATATTGACTTCTCGTCGCTCACGCTGATTAATGTCAATCGTCTTATCTTCCGAAAGCTCTGGTGTAAAAACAATCATGTGGTTGCCATCAAGTTGTTTCACATCCTCTTGCCAATTTTGCCAAAACAGATTTTGGTAAAATGCTTCAATGTCACCATTTAATGCCCAAGCTAAGAAATCCGTATAGGTAAAATTTAAATCATGCCAAGTTAAGTCTTTTGGTGAAAAATAATAAATCTTGCCAAGATTAGAACCTAAAGAACCACCATTTAAAGCAAAATACCCCCCAATGACATCATCTGCGACCAACAAATATTTGGGTTTATCGCCAGATTGATTAAAGGATTTGCTGAAATTCCAGTCCATTAATCCACGTGGTAATTTAAAACTGCCTGAACCTAATATACGCAACCAACCATGATGGATTAAAATGCCACCAGTTTCATAAATGACCGCCCCCATTGGAGAAGAAGTGGGCATTTGCATGGTGAAAAGCTCACGTTCTGCACTAGATTGATCTTTTTTAATCACATCACAATGATTACGAGCATGCTCAATCCACTGGGAAATGGTTCCCCAAGCAGATTTTGAGGCATCAGTCAGTTGTTCTAAAGTTTGCATAATCGAGTTTCATTAGTATGAGGGCAATTACCCATTTATCAATAGCGAAAAGGGCGTATTAAACGCCCTCAAGATTATAATTCAAATAGACGTTCTTCTACTTGGCTAATTTCATCCGCCAATTTTTTTAGAAAACGTAATTTATCACAGAGCTGTGCAGCAGTTGACCATTGTTGCTTATTTAGTTGTTCTTCAAGTGCGGTCAACATTTCTTTTGTTTCTTTTTTAACGCGTTTCGCAAAGGATTCTAACGCATTTTCATCCTGGCTTTGCTCAATGTTTTCGAGTTCTTCTCGCCATTCTAATTGCTGCATTAGGAATGTCATATCTTGTGTGCTCTTTTGCTCTAAATCCTGTGCTTTTCCCGTATTTAACGCAATAATTGCTTCAGCACGTAGAATCGGGTCTTTCAAGGTTTTTAATGCATCATTAACTTCTGTCGACTTTTGCATTGCGATACGTTGTTCTTGCGCATCTGCCGTAACAAAATTATCAGGGTGCAAGCTCTTTTGAAGCACTAAATAGCGTTCAGACAAAAGGGCTTGATCAACATTAAAAGCAACGGGCAAATCAAAAATAGCAAAAGGATTTGTCATTTCTATTCCTTAAACGTGGAAACTCTCACCACAACCACAAGATTCTTTCACGTTCGGGTTGTTATATTTAAAGCCTTCATTCAAGCCTTCTTTAACGTAATCTAGCTCAATGCCATTTAAATAAACCAAGCTTTTTGGATCGACTATGACTTTCACGCCATGCTGCTCAAAAACAAGATCGTCATCATTGAGCACATCCACGAATTCAAGCACATAGCCTAAACCCGAACAACCTGATGTTTTCACACCTAAGCGTAAACCAATGCCTTTTCCACGGTTTGCAAGAAAAGTACGAACTCGTTCTGCTGCTTTTTCAGTGAGTGTTATAGACATATTCTGATCCTTAAATTGATAAAGTGCGGTCATTTTCAACCGCACTTTGATTACTTACCTTGTTTATTTTTATAGTCAGCGATAGCGGCTTTAATTGCGTCTTCTGCTAAAATCGAGCAGTGAACTTTTACCGGTGGTAATTCAAGTTCTTCCGCAATTTGACTGTTTTTAATTGCGCCTGCTTCATCTAACGATTTACCTTTTACCCATTCCGTAATTAAAGAACTTGATGCAATCGCAGAGCCACAACCATAGGTTTTAAATTTCGCATCTTCAATAATGCCGCTATCATTTACTTTGATTTGTAACTGCATAACGTCACCACAAGCCGGTGCGCCAACCATACCTGTTCCAACTGAATTATCTTTTTTATCCATCGAACCTACGTTGCGTGGATTTTCATAATGATCGATAACTTTTTCGCTGTACGCCATATTATGTTCCTTTCCTAAATAAGTTGCTATCAGGCAGCCTAGCCGCCTTTAAAATTAGTGGGCTGACCACTCAATAGTATTTAAATCAATGCCTTCTTTGAACATATCCCAAAGTGGCGATAATTCACGAAGTTTTGCGACTGCATTACGTGTTAAATTAATGGTGTAATCAATTTCTTCTTCCGTTGTCCAACGACCAAGTGTGAAACGAATTGAGCTATGTGCTAATTCATCATTACGACCTAATGCACGTAGTACATAAGATGGCTCTAAACTCGCAGAAGTACAAGCAGAACCAGAAGAAACTGCCACATCACGTAATGCCATCATTAAGGATTCACCTTCAACATAGTTAAAGCTGATGTTTAAGTTATTTGCTACGCGGTGTTCCATTGAACCATTTACATAGGTTTCTTCAATTTCTTTCAAGCCATTATATAAGCGATCGCGTAAAGCTCTGATACGAGGAATCTCTGTCGCCATTTCTTCTTTTGCAATACGATAAGCTTCACCCATACCAACAATTTGGTGTACAGGTAATGTACCAGAACGCATGCCACGTTCGTGACCACCACCATGGATAATTGCTTCTAAACGAACGCGAGGTTTACGGCAAACATATAGTGCCCCGATACCTTTTGGTCCGTACAATTTGTGGCTAGACATTGACATTAAATCAACCGGTAGTTCAGCGAGGTTAATTTCTACTTTACCAACACTTTGTGTCGCATCTACGTGGAAAATCGTTTTATTTGCACGGCAAAGCTCACCAATTGCTTTAATATCCTGGATCACGCCAATCTCATTATTCACGTGCATAATCGACACAAGAATCGTATCTGGACGCAATGCCGCTTTGAATTTCTCAAGATCGATTAAACCATCTTCTTCAGGATCTAAATAAGTGACTTCAAAGCCTTCACGTTCTAACTGACGACAAGTATCCAATACAGCTTTGTGCTCTGTTTTACAAGTAATAATGTGTTTACCTTTTGTTTGATAAAAGTGTGCGGCACCTTTAATTGCAAGGTTATCTGCTTCTGTTGCACCTGAAGTGAACACAATTTCACGAGAATCTGCGCCAATCAAATCCGCAATTTGATTACGTGCAATATCAACTGCTTCTTCAGCTTGCCAGCCAAATTTATGTGAACGAGATGCTGGATTACCGAATACACCATCAATGGTTAAATATTCCATCATTTTTTTAGCTACACGTTCATCCACTGGACATGTTGCTGCATAATCTAAATAAATTGGTAATTTCATTTTCACTCCTAAATAACTACTAAAAATGCTATCAATTTGACCGCACTTTAATCTACTTTCCCATTATTGGTTGACTACAATTAAGTCATCAAAATCTTTGTGAGCTTTATGCTTCCCAGCTTTTTTCTCTACAAGCTCAGCTAAGGTGATCTCATCTAAAAAATCAGAAATGCGATCACTTAAATCTTGCCATAAAGTATGAGTTAAACACTCTACTCCGCCTTTGCAATTTCCTTTACCAAGGCATCTTGTCACATTAATGTTCTCATTTACGGCTGAAATTACCATACCGATAGAAATTTGATCAGTTGGTAACGCTAAACGATAGCCACCACCTGGGCCGCGAACGCTTTTTACTAATCCACTACGACGCAATTTTGCAAATAATTGCTCAAGATAAGAAAGTGAAATATTTTGACGTTCTGAGATATCCGCTAAACAAACTGGATTTGTTCCTGCGTGTAGTGCAATATCTAAAATTGCGGTAACCGCATATCGTCCTTTAGATGTTAGTTTCATAAAGCATCCCTATAAATCGCCATCTAGGTAGTTTACCTATCTGACTATGATAGTCAATTTTACTCTTTTTGCAGATTAAGGCGTTTTTCAACCGCACTTAACATTCCTCGCAAAATATTTAATTCATTTTTTTCTAGAGAAGAACGGTTATAAAGTCGTCTTAACTTTTGTATAACCCCTTGATTTTGAATAAAACCAAGAGACTGATACACCTGTTCCGTATGAGCAAAAAAATATTCCATTTCTTGTGCTGTTGGATAGATATTTTCTATTGTTGAAAGTGTACTTTCCGTTTTATCTTTTGCTAAAAATGCCATTCGCATTTCATAACTTACCAACTGAACTGCCATCGCTAAATTTAGCGAAGAATATTCAGGATTAGCAGGGATATTTAAATGATAATGACATTTAAGTAATTCTTCATTTGTGAGTCCAACACGCTCACGACCGAATACGATCGCCACTTGACCTTGATGTGTACAGGCTTTCTCCGCACATTCTCTTGGCTCAATCAGTGTACTTTGTAAATGGCGTAATCTCGCACTGGTTCCAATTACTAATGAGCAATCTTCTATTGCTTGTTCAAAAGTATCAACAATATGGGCATTACGCACAACATCATCGGCGCCTGCTGCTAATGCAATAGATTGCTCATCTACCGATTTTGGTGAGACCAAATAAAGATTGGATAATCCCATTGTTTTCATCGCACGCGCCGCTGAACCGATGTTCCCGCTATGTGATGTTTCAACCAAAACAATTCGAATATTTTGTAACATTTTATGCCCGACTTAAATTTGTGGATATTCTACCATAATAACCGCCAAATATAGTCAAGAATTTTGAAAATATTTTAATTTTTTGTAAATTTATTAACAAATAGGAGGAATAAAATGTTGACTGGTGGGCTGTGAGAGGCTCGAACTCTCGACCGACGGATTAAGAGTCCGCTGCTCTACCAACTGAGCTAACAACCCAACCGGTTAAATAATGATCTGTAAAATAGATGGTGGGTCGTGAAGGATTCGAACCTTCGACCAACGGATTAAAAGTCCGCTGCTCTACCGACTGAGCTAACGACCCATTTGGGAATTCTTCGAAATAAAAGTGGTGGGTCGTGAAGGATTCGAACCTTCGACCAACGGATTAAAAGTCCGCTGCTCTACCGACTGAGCTAACGACCCATTTGGGAATTCTTCGAAATAAAAGTGGTGGGTCGTGAAGGATTCGAACCTTCGACCAACGGATTAAAAGTCCGCTGCTCTACCGACTGAGCTAACGACCCATTTGGGAATTCTTCGAAATAAAAGTGGTGGGTCGTGAAGGATTCGAACCTTCGACCAACGGATTAAAAGTCCGCTGCTCTACCGACTGAGCTAACGACCCATTTGGGAATTCTTCGAAATAAAAGTGGTGGGTCGTGAAGGATTCGAACCTTCGACCAACGGATTAAAAGTCCGCTGCTCTACCGACTGAGCTAACGACCCACATCATTTCGTAACAGGTGCGTATATTACCGATTTTATTTTCTGACGCAAGAAAAATCTGAAGAAATTGTGTTAATTGCGTGAATACTCGTCAATTTCTGACAATATCTTCGCACAAATAAAAAGGAGAGTATTTCTACTCTCCCTTTTTCTAAGAATCAAAATTCTCTAAAAATTAGTATGCTAACACTGCACGACGGTTTTTAGAGTATGCTGCTTCATCGTGACCTAACACTGCAGGTTTTTCTTCACCGTAAGAAACAGTTGATACTTTACCAGCGTCAACACCTTTACCAGCTAAGAAACCTTTAACTGCGTCAGCACGACGTTGACCTAAAGCGATGTTGTACTCTGGAGTACCGCGTTCGTCAGTGTTACCTTCAACAACAACTTTAGAAGCTGGAGTTGCATTTAAGTATGCAGCGTGCGCATCTAAGATTTGAACGTATTCACCTTCGATATTGAATTTATCGAAACCGAAGTAAACGGTGTTGTAACGTTGTTGAAGATCTTCAACAGAGTAACCACCGAAAGTTTGACCGTTGTTAGCACCGTTGCCTGCTGCATCGTTGTTTGATGAGCTACATGCTGCTAATGCAGCTACTGAACCAGCAACTAATAATGATTTAACAAATTTGTTCATTAGATTTCTCCTCAATGAGTTTTTTTATTTAGTCAAGTATGGAGACCAAGCTGGAAATTTCACTTGGCCATTACTTCCTGGAAGACTCGCTTTAAAGCGACCATCTGCAGAAACTAATTGTAACACCTTTCCTAGCCCTTGTGTAGAGCTGTAAATAATCATGATACCATTAGGAGAAATACTTGGGCTTTCACCTAAGAAAGATGTACTTAATACTTCAGAACTACCACTGGTGAGATCTTGTTTCACCACGTTGTTATTACCGTTGATCATCACGAGTGTTTTACCATCACTACTGATTTGCGCACTACCGCGACCACCAACTGGTGATGCACCACCACCACTTGCGCTCATGCGATAAACTTGAGGCGAACCGCCTCTATCTGAAGTAAAGAGAATTGAGCTACCATCTGGAGACCATGATGGTTCTGTATTATTACCCGCACCGCGAGTTAATTGAGTTGGTGTACCACCATTTGAGCCCATTACATAGATGTTTAATAAACCATCTTGTGAAGAAGCAAATGCGAGTTTAGAACCGTCCGGAGAGAATGCTGGCGCACCGTTATGTCCTGGGAAAGAAGCAACCACTTTACGAGAACCTGAACCTAAGTCTTGTACAACAAGTTGTGATTTTTTGTTCTCAAAAGATACATACGCTAAACGTTTACCATCTGGAGACCAAGCTGGAGACATAATTGGTTGTGAGCTACGATTTACGATAAATTGGTTGTAACCATCATAATCTGCTACACGAACTTCATAAGGTTGTGAACCACCATTTTTCTGCACTACATAAGCAATGCGAGTTCTGAATGCACCACGAATACCGGTTAATTTTTCAAATACTTCATCACTCACAGTATGCGCACCGTAACGTAACCATTTATTTGTTACTGTATAGCTATTTTGTGCAAGTACCGCACCTGGTGTACCTGATGCGCCTACAGTATCAACCAATTGGTAAGAAATGTTATAACCGCTACCAGTTGATGTCACTTGACCTACCACAACAGCATCAATACCTAAAGCAGTCCAAGCTTCTGGTTTCACTTCTGCTGCAGTCGTTGGTTGTTGTGGCATTTGGCTTACTGGAATTGGGTTAAATTTACCACTATTACGTAAGTCATCCGCAACAATTTGACCAATATTTTCAGGTGCAGAACCTGCGAAAGGAACAACTGCGATAGGACGAGCGCCATCAACACCTTCATCAATCACAATTCGAACTTCATCTTCTGCTATTGCTGTGCTTGCAAATGCAAACATCACCACAAATAGCCCCATAACACGTTTGATCAATTTCATTTAATCACCTTATTTTAACGTTGTTACTTTCCTAAAACCGATTATCGAGCATTGATATCAAAATCGATAGTCGGCGCTTTATATTTCTCATAAATAGCATCAGATGGTGCTGCTGGAACTTTTTTCGTTCTCGCTACCGCACTTAATGCTGCAGTACAAATATCATCAGGTCCAGAAACGCGTTGATAGCCTAAAATAGTACCATCTCGACCGAGTTGGATTTTAATGCTACAAACTTTACCGGCAAAGCTTGGGTCTTTTAAGAAACGGCGTTGAATTTCTCGTTTAATGACACCCGCATATTGGTCACCAACTTTACCACCATCTCCAGCACCAAGTCCTGCACCACTACCTTGTGTACCACCTTTATTTGCATTACCACCTTTAGATGCACTACCACCACCGACATCACCGCCGTTCATGAAGTCATCTAAAGCCGCTTGATCTGCTTTACGTTTTGCTGCGTCAGCTTTTGCTTTCGCATCAGCCTTCGCTTTTGCTTCTGCATCCGCTTTAGCCTTTGCTTCAGCCTTCGCTTTTGCCTCTGCATCTGCTTTCGCTTTTGCATCAGCCTCAGCTTTTGCTTTAGCCTTAGCATCTGCTTCAGCTTTGGCTTTAGCATCTGCTTCTGCCTTGGCCTTCGCTTTTGCTTCAGCATCGGCTTTCGCTTTTGCCTCAGCCTTCGCTTTAGCATCTGCCTCAGCTTTTTCTTTCGCTTTTTGAGCTTCGGCTTGTGCTTTAGCTTTTGCCTCTTCCTCAGCCTGTTTAGCGGCTGCCGCTAAACGTTTCGCTTCTGCATCAGCTTTTAACTTCGCTGCTTCAGCTGCTTGTTTAGCTTTCGCTTCTTCAGCTTGTTTCTGTTTTTCTAACGCCTCTTGACGAGCAAGTTCTTGTAGCTGTTTTTGCTTTTCAATTTCTTGCTGCTTTTGTTTTTCAAGTTCTTTTTGACGTTGAATTTCCTGCTGACGCTTAATCTCTTCTTGTTTCGCAATTTCTTGCTGATTTGGTTCAGGTTCAGGCTCTGGTTTTTTCTCTTCGACTACAGGTTCTGGTTTTTTCTGTTTATCAGTTTGACCTTTTTTCTGTTGTTGAATACGTCCCCATTCCTGCGCTGCGCTGCTGGTATCGACCATCACAGCTCCCATGGCATCACCTTCACCTTCTCCACCACCCATTATTTCAACGGTTTGATAAAGAGAGCTCCAAATCAACAAACCAAACAATGCAAGGTGCATCGCAATAGAGATGACAAACTCATTTGCACGTTTTTTTCGTCGATTATTCTGCACGGTTTTACCTACTTATTCTTAAATTGGGTTGGTCATTAAACCCACAGACTTAATGCCGGCAAGATGTAGTAAATTCAGTGCTTTAATCACTTCTTCATAAGGTACATCTTTTGCTCCGCCCACTAAGAACATTGTGTTATTGTCTTTATCAAATTCTTGTTTTGATAATTGGGTTACCATTTCTTCGTTAAGGCCTTCTTGGCGTTGACCACCAATAGAAATTGAATACTGCCCTACACCCGCTACTTCTAAGATAACCGGTGTTTTATCTTCATTTGATACATTTTGACTTTGCACCGAATCAGGGAGTTCCACTTGAACGCTCTGACTGATAATCGGCGCGGTTGCCATAAAAATTAACACTAAAACTAAAAGAACATCGAGAAATGGCACGATGTTAATTTCAGATTTAATGTCTTTACGCTGACGACGAGCCATAATTTCCTCTAAAACTTCGCTAAAATCCACCGCACTTTTCGTTTTATTTATTAAGTGCGGTCAATTTTTCATTTATTTTTAATGGGGCGCTTTACCAAAAGCTTGACGATGTAAAATTGTGGTGAATTCATCAATGAAGTTACCATAATTTTGTTCAATCGCATTTACACGTAAGCTTAAACGGTTATACGCCATTACAGCTGGAATCGCCGCAAACAAACCGATTGCTGTTGCGATCAAGGCTTCTGCGATACCTGGAGCAACCATTTGTAATGTTGCTTGTTTCGCACCACTTAATGCCATAAATGCGTGCATGATCCCCCAAACGGTACCAAATAAACCGATATATGGACTTACAGAAGCCACTGTTGCTAAGAAAGGCACACGACTTTCAAGCGCTTCTACTTCACGATTCATCGCAAGGTTCATCGCCCGAGTCG
The DNA here is from genome assembly GCF_001055095.1 of Parahaemophilus parainfluenzae. Classification (GTDB taxonomy): domain Bacteria; phylum Pseudomonadota; class Gammaproteobacteria; order Enterobacterales; family Pasteurellaceae; genus Haemophilus_D; species Haemophilus_D parainfluenzae_Z. The sequence continues at coordinate 49,774 of NZ_JVHG01000011.1, read as the reverse complement.
TACCTTTGATGATTGCTTCTGGTGCATTCGCATTCACTTGTTTTAATCGAGAGAATTCTTTAAAGCCGACAAAGAAAATTTGTTCGCTACCTGTTAATACTTCACGACGATTAGATAAACCATCATAAAGTTTATTTAAATCTTCACCAGACCAGAAACGATCTTCAAAAGTGTTCGCTTCTTTTAACGCGCTCGTCAAAATACGGCTACGTTGAATGATGATTGCCCAAGAAATAATTGAGAACGAAATTAAGATCACAATTACAAGTTGAACAACGATACTCGCTTTTAGAAAAAGATCTAAAAAGTTCAATTCTGCAGTCATTGCATACTCCGAAAAGTTATTTACTTTAAAAATGCCGCTTTTAATTCTTCAGGAATTGCGACAGGTTTCATTTTGCCTAGATCAACACAGGCTACCTTAACAGTAGCCTTTGATAACACCACCGTCTCACGAACTAACCGCTGTTCAAAGAGGATTGTCGCCCCTTTCACTGCCGTTATTTCAGTTTCGACAATAAGATAATCATCCAATTTTGCCGGAATACAATAGTCAATAGACATGGTTTTGACCACAAAAGCGACTTGTTGTTCCTGCAATAATGATTGTTGGGAAAAATTAAGCGTTCTTAAATATTCTGTTCTCGCACGTTCAAAGAAATGTAAGTAACGTGCGTGATACACTACTCCGCCTGCATCCGTATCCTCATAATAAACACGAACCGGAAAGGTAAAACATTGGTTATTCAAAATAATGCTCAAATTATCAGCCATAACAAGCCGCTTATTTTAGAACCTGTTCATAAGATGTGCAAGATCCAAATAATAATATTTGTCTATCGTTCTTATAAAAACCAATGCTGAACAATGGCAATTATTGTGGTGAAATAACCAATAAATGGCAAGAAAACGAGCTGCCATATTGCTCGGCGAATATCGAATCCGATACCGTGGATCCACAAATTAATCAATCCCCAAAAAATCGCAAGAATCCAAGCTGGATGTGCAGTACGAAGTGCGGTCGAAAATTGATTTAAATTAAAAAAGAAAGCCGCGGTTAAAAATAACGCTAAAATAAACGAAAGGGTTCGCAAGGAACCCTTATTACTTAATTGATAGAGTGAATTAATCATCATTACTCGTCAAATTTGCCTGACTTTTCTTTACCAATGGTCAATTTAGCACTCACCATAACTGCAGCCAACACACCCACTACCCAAATTACATATAACATATTGTTTCTCCTTAGTATAATGAGTTTTTGTTGTCTTCAACAAAGCTTTCATCCAAGCGACCAAACATTTTGTAGTATGACCAAGTGGTGTAAAGCAATGAGATGGTAACGAATACTAATACCAAGTAGAACATTAAGTTTAATGTTAATTGACTTGATGTTGCATCCCACATTAACAAGCTTTGTTCTGGATGAGTACTTGAAGGCATTACAAATGGGAACATTGATACTGCCGCAGTGATAATCACACCAGCCATTGTTAATACTGAGAAGAAGAACGCGAAACCGCAACGATTTGCTTTAGATGCAACCACATTCAATAATGCACCAACTACTACTAATGCTGGGAATGCCCATAAAGCTGGATTTTCATTGAAGTTTTTGAACCATGCACCTGCTTCAACTGCCACTTGTTTACCTGAAGCTGGCGCTGATGCTGCAAAGTGATCAATCACGCTAGTCACCACATAACCGTCTTTGAAAGAAAGCCATACACCTGCAAGTACAAAAGTAATTAATGTCACTAATGCACCAATTTGTGTAATTGCTCTTGCGCGATCACGCAATGCTGCAGTGGTTTTCATTTGTAACCAGTTCGCACCGTGAGTCACTAACATTGCAAGGCTTAACACACCGCAAAGTAATGCGAATGGGTTTAATAATGCAAAGAACGAACCTGTGTAAGTTGCTTGTGAAAGCTCATTTAATTCAAATGGTACACCTTGTAATAAATTACCAAATGCTACACCGAATACTAATGCAGGTACAAAACCACCCGCAAACAAGCCCCAATCCCACATAGCACGCCATGTTGGATTATCAATTTTCGCACGATATTCAAAACCAATTGGACGGAAGAATAACGCAGCTAACACTAAGAATAAGGCAATATAGAAGCCTGAAAACGCTACAGAATAAACAATCGGCCATGCCGCGAAGATTGCACCACCAGCAGTTAATAACCAAACTTGGTTACCATCCCAGTGTGGAGCAATAGAGTTAATCATAATACGTCTTTCTACTTCTTTCTTACCTGCTACGGGTAAAAGTGCGGTCACGCCCATATCGAATCCATCTGTTACAGAGAAACCGATAAGCAATACAACAACTAGCACCCACCAAATAATACGTAGAATTTCATAATCAAGCATAATCCATCTCCTGCTTATTTAGATGATTGCTCAAAATAGTATTTGCCGGTTTTCAATGCACTTGGACCTAAACGTGCATATTTAAACATCAAATACATTTCCGCAATGATGAAGAAGAAGTAAAGTACACAAATTAAACCGATAGAGAACCATAAGTCACCTACACTCAAGTTAGAGGCAGACACACCTACCGGTAATACTTCATAAATCGCCCACGGTTGACGACCAAATTCAGCTAAGAACCAACCAAATTCAATCGCTAAGAATGGTAATGGAATACCCCAAAGCAATGCTTTAAGTAATAAGCGAGAAGAAGTGACTTTGTTACGTAAATTTTGAACAAATGCACCAAAGGTCAGTAAAATAATTAAACCACCTGCTGCTAACATACCACGGAACGCCCAGAAGTTAGGACCTACGTTTGGAATAGTATCACGTGCTGCTTGTTTAATTTGTTCATCCGTTGCATCTACAACTTTATCTGTATAACGTTTTAATAATAAACCGAAACCTAAATCACCTTTGACTTCATCAAATTTAGCTTTAGTTTCTGGATTTACTTGGCCTGCTGATTTTTTCTCTGCTTTTAATTGTGTGAATAAATCATAAGCAACCATACCGTTACGAACACGACCTTCATTTTTTGCTTGAATTTCTTTCAAACCAACAATTTCAGTGTCTAAAGAACGCGTTGCAATTAAACCACCTAAATATGGGATTTCAATCGCAAAATCATTTTTCATTTCTGCAGTATTTGGAATCGCCACTGGGTGGAATGGAGCTGGTGCAGGATGAGTTTCAAACTCAGCTTCCATTGCAGCTAATTTCACAGGTTGTGCTTTACCGATGTCGTAACCTGATTCATCACCCATAATTAATACTGCTGATGCAGCGATAAAGCCAAAGGTTGCTGCTACAGAGAATGAACGTTTAGCAAAACCAATATCACGGCCTTTTAATAAATAGAATGCACTAATACCTAATACAAACATTGCACCGGTTGTATAACCCGCTGTTAATGTGTGTAAGAATTTACTTTGAGCAACTGGATTTAACCAAAGATCTAAGAAGCTGGTCATTTCCATACGAACGGTTTCAAAGTTAAATTCTGCCGCTACTGGATGTTGCATCCAACCATTTGCCACTAAAATCCACATTGCAGAAAGGTTTGAACCAAAGGCTACGCAGTAAGTTGCGAGTAAGTGTTGACCTTTAGTTAAACGATCCCAACCGAAGAAGAATAGCCCCACGAAAGTGGATTCTAAGAAGAACGCAAGTAATGCTTCGATCGCTAATGGCGCACCGAAAATATCACCTACATAGTGAGAATAATAAGACCAGTTTGTCCCGAATTGGAACTCCATGATAATACCGGTCGTTACCCCTAGAGCAAAGTTAATACCAAATAACTTACCCCAGAATTTAGTCATATCTTTATATACTTCTTTGCCCGTTTTAACATAAATGGTTTCCATGATCACAAGAACGAAAGATAAACCTAATGTTAATGGTACAAAAATGAAGTGATATAACGCAGTTAACGCAAACTGCAAGCGTGAGAGATCAACAACGTCTAACATCTCAACTCCTTGTATAAATCTACAAGATTTTCACTTTATGATTACCAAGGATAATCCCAAATAATCACCCCAAACTACTCAACAAAAGTCGTTAAGAAACATTGAATTATTTACGTAATAATTGCCTTTTCTATTCTCAAAACAGAATGCAGTAACCGATTACAATATAAACATTCAAAATTTTGCCATATTCTACTACTATTTATGCGGATAAAAAATAGAAAAAACCGTTATATTGATCACATTTTTTGATATAAGTTACAAAATACCCTATTTTGCATAACAATGACAAAATTGATCCACATCAAATTCTGTATTTTTTTCTCAAAATGGAAAAATTTATCTATCACAAGGAAACTTTATTTAAAAAAAATGGACAAAATAATCACTAGACAGGGCTGCAAGATTTTGCTATTTTTTAGCCTAATAATATTTGGAGAGATTTGTAGGGATTTACAATGAAAAAAATTTGCGTAATTTTGACCGCACTTTTCGGTTCTATGGCATTATCTGCCACCGCAGCACCTCTTACAGAAAACAAAGCTGCTCTTCCACAACAATGTACACAGTTATTTAAAGAAACAGAAAATTTGATTGCTCAAGCAGAAAAACAGCCTGGCACTCATACTCAAGTAGGTAAAATCAAAAGTAAACTGAACCAAAGCAAACAGCAAATTCTTGAAATGGAATTAGCGACTCAACAAAAAAGCTGTGATGTGGGTTTAGCAAGATTAAATAGCATGAAGAGCTATACTGAAGGAACTAACTAAGTAGGTTTCAAAAAGAAAGGACATATTGATATCAATATGTCCTTTTTTCTATCTCTTATTCTAACGGCTTCTGAAGCCCGAAGTGTCGATAAGTTAATGAAGTCGCAATTCGACCTCGAGGGGTTCGCTGTAAAAATCCTTGTTGAATCAAGTAAGGTTCTAAAACATCCTCGATAGTGTCTCGTTCTTCACCTATTGCTGCAGCCAAGTTATCTAACCCAACTGGTCCACCATCAAAACGTTCAATCACAGCGGTAAGCAATTTTCTATCTAAGTAATCAAAGCCTGCATCATCTACATCTAACATTGAAAGCGCTTGTTTCGCAATGTCTGCCGAAATAATGCCATCATTACGCACATCAGCAAAATCTCGAACGCGACGCAATAAACGGTTTGCAATGCGAGGCGTGCCACGTGAACGACGCGCCACTTCAAAAGCCGCTTTATCTTCTAATTCTAGATTTAAGCAAGAGGCACTTCTTGTCACAATAGAAGTTAAATCTTCAACGGAATAAAATTCTAAACGCTGAACAATACCAAAACGATCACGCAATGGTGAAGTTAACGAACCCGCTCTGGTTGTCGCACCAATTAATGTGAAAGGGGGCAAATCCAATTTAATTGAGCGTGCAGCAGGGCCTTCACCGATCATAATATCCAACTGATAATCTTCCATTGCTGGATAAAGCACTTCTTCAATCGCAGGGGAAAGACGGTGAATTTCATCAATAAACAACACATCATGCGGTTCAAGATTTGTCAGCATTGCCGCTAAATCTCCCGCTTTTTCAAGAACAGGACCCGATGTTGTGCGAATATTTACACCCATTTCATTCGCGACAATATTAGCTAGCGTCGTTTTTCCTAAACCTGGAGGGCCGAAGATCAAAAGATGATCTAAGGCATCTTGCCGCAATTTTGCCGCCTTAATGAAAATATCCATCTGCTCTCGTACTTGTGGCTGTCCCACATAGTCCGCTAAAAGCTTTGGACGAATCGCACGATCGATGACATCTTCATCCATCTTTGCCTGACTGCTAATAATTCTATCTGCTTCGATCATATCTGTTTAATCTTTATAATGCGGCTTTTAAGGCTTCGCGAATTAATTGCTCACTGCTTAAATCCGCTTTAGCCACTTTTTTCACCATTTTTTCAGCGTCGGTTAGTTTATAACCTAACGCAATCAATGCAGCAATCGCTTCATCAGCTGAGCTCTCCGCTTGACGTAATTCTGAAGTTGAAGGAATGTGTTTGCTCTCCACAAAGAAATCACTTTGGCGAACATCTTTAAACTTCCCTTTTAACTCCACCAATAAGCGTTCAGCCGTTTTCTTGCCCACACCAGGAATTTTAACTAATTTTGACAGTTCTTCTCGTTCAATAGCATAAGCAAACTGATCTACTGACATTGCAGATAAAATCGCGAGTGCCAATTTAGGACCAACACCATTGGTTTTAATTAATTCACGGAATAAAGTGCGGTCAGTTTTTTGGGCAAATCCAAAAAGAAGATGAGCATCTTCACGCACAACAAGATGAGTAAATAATGTGGTTTCTTGCCCGATTTCAGGTAAGTCATAAAAACTGGTCATTGGTAACAATAATTCGTAACCGACTCCTTGTACATCAAGCAAAATTTCAGGAGGTTGTTTTTCTAATAAGATGCCTTTTAAACGACCGATCATAAGATTTCCATGTAAAAAAATTTTGCATAGAATAAAATAAAACTGGATATTAATCCAGTTAAATTTTTAATCTAAATCGACCTCGGCTGTATCTTGTTTTTAAAAGTGCGGTCATTTTTTCGTGTGTTTCTGTGGTTTTGACCGAGCCTGCAATATGCAAGGAATGTTGAATGGTATGAGCATGAGTGATAGCAATGGCTAAAGCATCTGCCGCATCAGCTTGTGGTTTATCTGAGAGCTTCAAAATTCGTGTCACCATGTCTTGAACTTGAGCTTTATCTGCAGAACCAATCCCAACGACAGTCTGTTTCACCAAACGAGCGGCATATTCAAATACCGGTAAATCATGGTTCACGGCTGCCACAATCGCCGTACCACGTGCTTGCCCGAGTTTTAAAGCTGAATCCGCATTTTTAGCCATAAACACTTGTTCAATGGCAAACATATCGGGCTGAAATTGTGTGATGATTTCTGTCACGCCAGCATAAATTCGTTTTAAGCGTGTAGGTAAATCCTCTACCTGCGTGCGGATTGCTCCACTGCCGAGATATTCTAAATGTCGACCATTTTGTCTAATCACACCATAACCCGTTACACGAGAACCTGGGTCAATGCCTAAAATAATACTCATAAACTCTCAAAAATAAACGGCCGGTCAATGCCGGCCGTTTTTAGCGTTAATTATTGGTTTGCTTTTGCAGTTGCTTTTGCATCTACATCACAGTTTTTCACAACAATTTTATCTGCTTTTTTACCTTTGATTAAAAGATTTACTGGCACAACAGAATCAAATTTATCTAAAGTTAAACCACTATCTACATTCCAAACATATTTGCCAGAAGTAAATGAAGTGAAGTCTTTTTGAGCTGCATCACGAGCAAAATCTTTCGCGATAACTTTGTTACCCACCATCACCATTGCTGCTGTTGGCTCTTGGTTTTCGAATTGATAAACTGCAGTTACAGTTTTCTTGTTACAGGTATAAACTACTGTTTTATCAGTTACAGTAGGGGTTGCCATTTGTTCCGCTTTGTTTTCCATTTTTGGTGCATCGCTTGCACATGCTGATAAAACAACAAGAGCGGCCATTGCTGGTAATACTTTAGCAAATTTCATTATAAATCTCCTTAAAATTACAGCTGAGCTGCAACTTCATCACTAATTTCACCGTTATGATATACGTTTTGTACATCGTCACAGTCTTCTAACATGTCAATTAAACGCAACAATTTAGGCGCAGTTTCAAGATCAAGATCAACTGTTGTTGATGGAATCATTGTCACTTCTGCGTTATCAATTTTAAACCCTGCTGCTTCGATTGCATCGCGCACAGAACCTAAATCTTCCCACGCAGTATAGATTTCGAATGAACCATCATCTTGTGGTTGAACATCATCTGCACCGGCTTCAATTGCCGCCTCCATTAACGCATCTTCTTCACCTTGGCTAATTAAAATCAAGCCTTTTTTGCTGAATAAGTAGCCCACAGAACCTTCAGTCCCTAAGTTACCACCACATTTAGTGAAACTTGGGCGAACCTGTGAGATGGTTCGATTTGCGTTGTCACTTAGACACTCAACCATCACAGCAGTTCCACCTGGACCATAACCTTCGTAAATTCTTGTTTCCATATTGGTGTCATCACCACCGCCTACACCACGTTCAATCGCACGGTTAATGGTGTCGCGAGTCATGTTGCTCGATAAGGCTTTATCTACTGCTGCACGTAAACGCGGGTTTGCACTGACATCACCGCCACCAATTTTTGCAGCAGTCACTAATTCACGAATTAATTTTGTAAAAATTTTACCGCGTTGCGCATCTTGTGCGGCTTTACGGTGTTTAATATTTGCCCACTTACTATGGCCTGCCATGTTGTTTTCCTTCTTATCTTAAAAATGTTTGTAAATTATATCCTCTTCAATAGAGGAAAGCCGTTCATCAAATATTTTTTGATGGCCTCGGCATTATTCGGCGATTTTGTCATTTGGATCGCTTGTTCAGGTGAAACCCATTGATACGCCAAATGCTCACTTAATATCGGCTCAAATTCCTGCTCAACTGCCAATAAAAACCAATGTTCATGACAGTGAGTCACATTCGGTGCGTATTTATAGCGGAAATGCGGGAAAATTTCAAATTCTATACTCTCTTTACAATCAAAAAGTGCGGTCGAATTTTCTTCTATTTTTAATCCAACTTCTTCCCAAACTTCTCGAATTGCTGTTTCTCTTGGTGTTTCGTTGGTTTCCAATGTCCCCGTAACGGATTGCCAAAAAGTGGGATCATCTTGGCGCAGAAGCATAAGAACACGATGCGTGCTTTCCGCATAAATTACCACGAGAACTGATTGATTATTTTTATATTTCAAGCTCGTCATCTACATAATTGAGAATGGGCAGCATCATACCTTTTCTACTAAAAACTTTCAAAAAAATTACCGCACTTTAAAACTAAAGTGCGGTAATTATCTCAATTATTTTAGTTTAACCAGCCAGCTTGTTGGGCGATAAACAAGCCTGCAAAGGCGGTTAAGTAAAATAAACCAATAAGGGATAACCACAATAATCCGCCTTTTACACTGTGTTTCGCGTGCTTAGTCAAAGATAAATTCAACCAAGCAAAGATTGGTGCAGAAACAAATGAAGCAATCATCGCGAATTTCAGCATTGGGCCTACTGCATTATTAAAGTAGAAAATAATCGCTAAACCAGATAACGCCGCAAAAATCATACCGATATTAAGAATTCTCACAGAGCTTTCTTGTTTACCGAATAAGATACGCAAAGATTCAACATTGGTACGAGAGTAACCATCAATTACTGTAATTGTTGTACCAAACATACACATGAACGCAATTACTGCAATTAATAAGCGAGACCATTCACCGATAGTACTTGCATACATATTGATAAGTTGTGCGATATATTTTCCGCCCACCATCTCTACGGTTTCAGGCGAACCATATTGTACCAATGCGCCAAGAGCTAAGAAGACAACAGCTAAAATGGCTGTACCGATGTACCCTACGTTGAAGTCAAACAAACCATCTTGATAAGACACTTTGGTTAAACGGCGTTTTGCCACCACCCACATAGAATTAATTGCAGAAATTTCAATTGGCGCCGGCATCCAGCCCATCAAAGCAACTAAGAATGCTAATTTGCTTAATTCCCATGGAGAAGGTGGCACAAAATCAGGTGCAGCTACGCCATGGATACCATTACGCATAAAGGCAATCACGACGGCGCTCACGGTTGTTACCGTTAAAGCAATCATGATGATTTTAGATAAGCTATCTAATAGACGGTATTTCCCTAACAATAAAATACCGGTTGTCACAAGAATCACTAATGAGCTTAATACTGGCATTGGGAGTGGAATTGGTGTAATGAAGGTTAAAATTGCTGCTGTTAATAACCCTACTGCAGCAGTATTAATCACTGTCGCAAAAATGTTTAAAGCTAAGAATAACCAAAGATAGAATTTCCCTTTTTGACGGTAACCTTCTAATAAAGTATTACCCGTATCTAGAGTATATTGAACACCGAAACGGAAGAAAGGATATTTGAATAAATTAGCAAGAATAACAATGCTCACTAATTCCCAACCATAGATCGCACCCGCTTGGGTGGATGCAATAATATGCGAACCACCGACAGCCGCTGATGCCATCACGATGCCAGGACCTAAGGCAGAGAATTTACTCGCCCATGTTGATTTTTCTACTGGAGTTGAAACTTCACTCATAAAATTTTCTCTTATAAATTGACCATAAACCGAAAAGGCCTTATTTATAATAGAATTTTATCCTTGAGTAAAGTAAACAAAATCCACTTAAAAGCACCAATGAAAAATAAAAATCTAATTATTTTAATTTTTTAGAATATAACTTCAAAACAAATAAGTTTCGCCAGTATTCATACCAAAAAACTGATGTCTTTAAGTGAATAAAATTTTTTTGAAAAAAAGAAAGTGCGGTCAAAATTGACCGCACCCTATATTATAAATTTTAAACTTATTCAGCTTTCACAACCTGAATACTCAACTCACCTAACGCTTGCGGATTCGCAAAACTTGGTGCCTCTGTCATTAAACAAGCTGCCGCCGTTGTTTTCGGGAATGCAATCACATCACGAATATTTTCAGTGCCTGTTAAAAGCATGGTTAAACGGTCTAACCCAAATGCTAAACCAGCATGTGGCGGCGTACCGAATTTTAATGCATCTAATAAGAAACCAAATTTTTCGCGTTGTTCTTGTTCATTGATACCAAGAATGCGGAATACGGTTTGTTGCATTTTCGGATCGAAAATACGAACTGAACCACCACCTACTTCATAGCCATTAATAACCATATCGTAAGCATTTGCTACCGCATCGGTTGGATTCGCTTCTAATTGCTCCGGCGTAAAATCTTTTGGTGAAGTGAATGGGTGGTGCATTGCGGCAAGATTACCCTCTTCATCACGTTCAAACATTGGGAAATCAATCACCCAAAGCGGTTGCCATTCATCTAAACGAGTTAAGCCAAGATCACGACCTAATTTCAAACGTAACGCCCCCATTGCATCAGTGGTGGTTTGCCATTTATCTGCACCGAAGAATAAGATATCGCCAGTTTGAGCTTTCACACGTTCAGCTAAGGCTTTCCATACCTCTTCATTTAAGAATTTCGCAATCGGGCTTTGTACGCCTTCAAGGCCAGCATTAATATCATTTACTTTCGCCCAAGCCAAACCTTTTGCACCGTAAATACCAACAAATTGTGTATATTCGTCAATTTGTTTACGGGTAATTTCTGTACCATTTGGTACACGAATGACTGTCACACGACCGTTTGGATTGTTTGCAGGCTCATTAAATACTTTAAATTCAACATCTTTAACGATATCAGCCACATCAACTAATTCAAGCGGGTTACGCAAATCTGGTTTATCTGAACCAAAACGAGTCATCGCTTCTTGCCAGGTCATTTGTGGGAATTTGCCTAAATCCACACCAATAATGTTTTGCCATAAGCCGTGCACCATGCGTTCCATGATCTCACGTACTTCTGGTGCAGTTAAGAAAGAGGTTTCCACATCGATTTGAGTAAATTCAGGCTGACGATCTGCACGTAAGTCTTCATCACGGAAACATTTCACGATTTGATAATAACGATCAAAACCAGACATCATTAAAAGCTGTTTGAAAAGCTGTGGTGATTGCGGCAACGCATAGAATTTGCCTTTATGCACACGGCTTGGCACTAAATAGTCACGCGCACCTTCTGGCGTTGCTTTGGTAAGCATTGGGGTTTCAATATCAAGGAAACCATTGTCATCCATAAAACGACGCACAAAACTGGTGATTTTTGCACGGGTTTTCAAACGTTGTGCCATTTCTGGACGACGTAAATCTAAATAGCGATATTTTAAACGTTGTTCTTCGGTGTTATTTTGGTTGAAGTCTAATGGTAAAACGTCAGAAGCATTGTAGATGCGTAATTCTTTCGCTAACACTTCCACTTCGCCTGTCGCCATATTTTTATTAACTTGATTATCAGGACGCGCGATCACTTCACCTTTAATTTGAATACAAAATTCATTACGTAAGCCTGAAGCTGCAGTTAATGCTTCTTGATATTTCGGGTCAAAACAAACTTGTACAACACCATCGCGATCACGCATATCAATAAAAATTAAACCGCCTAAATCGCGACGACGATGAACCCAACCGCTTAATGTTACTTCTTGTCCAATATGGTTGCGGTTTAATGCACCGCAATAATGTGTACGCATCATTTCTATATTCCTTTCATTTTTCTAAAAATGGATAATTAACGCGTTGATTATACGGAAAAAGACATGCCTTTTAAATTGAAAAGCGAAATTTATTTGATCCTTTAAAAACTTTCACTAAAATGACCGCAGTTTTTTGCATTTTATCTAAATAAATGCCCTCTCAATACAACAACAGAATTCAATCATGATGAAAGATACAATTTTTGCCGCCCCGATCGAAAAACTGGGCGATTTTACTTTTGATGAAAGCGTGGCGGAAGTTTTCCCCGATATGATTCAACGCTCAATTCCTGGCTACTCCAACATTATCACGGCGATTGGTATGTTGGCAGAACGTTTTGTGACTGCTGACAGCCAAGTCTATGATTTAGGCTGTTCACGCGGTGCAGCAGCCCTTTCTATGCGACGTAATATTAAACAACCGAATGTGAAAATTATCGGTGTCGATAATTCTTTGCCGATGGTGGAACGCTGCCGTCAGCACGTTGCGGCTTATCATAGTGATGTACCCGTAGAAATTCTTTGCAATGATATTCGTCAAATTGAAATTAAGAACGCCTCAATGGTTGTACTCAACTTCACGTTGCAATTTTTACCACCAGAAGATCGCGTAGCCTTGCTCACAAAAATCTACCAAGGTTTAAACCCAAATGGTGTATTGGTGCTCTCTGAAAAATTCCGTTTTGAAGATGGAAAAGTGAATGAGTTGCTTATTGACCTCCACCACCAATTCAAACGTGCTAACGGTTACAGTGAGCTTGAAGTGAGCCAAAAACGCACCGCACTTGAAAATGTAATGCGTACTGACTCGATTAACATCCACAAAGAGCGGTTAAAAAACATCGGATTTTCACACGTCGAATTATGGTTTCAATGTTTTAATTTTGGCTCAATGATTGCAGTGAAATAATCATAACCTAATCAATCATCTAAAAAATAAGGGCGTATCAAATACGCCCTTATTTGTCACCAATGCTTTATAGCCCTTTTAAATCCTTATCTAATAAACGAGCTAGCAACAAAATACCGTCTTTAAAGCGATATTCTGCATATTCTGCTTGTGCATAATATTCACCTTTTCCTTCTGCAAAGAAATAATCTTGGCTTGGTAATTTAGGAAGCCAACTACCATTATAACGAATTGGCAAATAAACATTTGGTGTGCAATGTTTAAAATCTGTTGGTATTTCTGATTGCGCCTCACAAAATGTCGCAACATGATTTTTATCAAGATGAACAAGGATATAAGCTTTATTTCCCGAAGGACTTGATTCATCTATACCTGTGGTTTCAGTGGTTTCATTAGATTCAAGAGTATCAATAGATTCATTGCTTTCAAGGGATTCATTCGATTCAGGTAAAACCTGACTTTGCTGAAACTCAGATAAAATAGCGTAATTCAATATCATATAATCGCCTTGCATCAATGAACGAGGATCCACAGGGGCGATTTTTAAAACAATAGGCTTACCGGTAGCCAGCACATCTTCAAATTGCTGCACTTTATAGTTCACCGCCCCCAATAATGCAATCACAAAGACGCCAACAAGCCAAATCGGTGCTTTAAAAACAGAATGGTTTTCGACCGCACTTTGTGAAGGCGCTTTATAACGTGCATGCAAGAATAAAGTAACAATCGCAAAAATAACGGCAAAGCTTACTAGCAATACCCCTTTATAGAGTAATGGGATGCTCAATTGGTAATAGAACCCACCTAAATAAACAACAAAGGCAAATACCAAAAGACCGAAGAACGCACGGCTGTCCGTCCAATAAACAAGCAATAATAACGCTGTTAAATATAAAATGACGGGTATCCCAACAAAGCCTAATGCAAACAAGGTTAATACTAATAAAATTAACACTGCTTCTGTGTGTTTGGATTCACTATGCTTATTCATTAGTACATAGACAATTAATGGTAATGCACAGATAAGCAGATATAAGATATGGCTAACATCAAACTGGAAGTGTGACCAAAATTGTCCACTTAAAACTTGCAACACATTATCAAGACTCATCGCGTCTGCTGGCATGACATCACTTGAAACATCTGTATCAATAAGGCCATAATCTACCCAAGGAATCGTCATATACGACGGCACAGAGATCCATAGAGAGAATAATACTGTTCCCCAGGCAATAGGCTTTAAATGAATTCGCGCTGATTGATGAGGTCGCATGACCCAATAAAAGAGTACAATCGAACTCAAGAGCTGGATTTTATTAAACCATCTGTTATTAAACCATGTGTTAAACCATGCGTTATTCAAGCTGTAATTATGGAAATATAGATTATAGGAAATTTGCCAAAAAACGAGAAGCTGGGTAACCAGTAGAATCCTCACTAAAGAATTCGGCATCAATTTGTAGCTAACAATAATAATGACTGAAAAAATCAGTGTGGAAATAAAGATACCGAGATTTGAATCTTTGCTAAATTCATTTCCTAATAAAAGAAAAAAATCATCAAATTTAACAAGCAAATAGAATCCTAAAAAACTGTTTGCGATTAGAAAAAATAAACCTGCTAAAATTGTAGTGTATTCATTTTTATTTAAAGTAATCAACCAAGCTATACCAAATAAAAGAATACCAACGATGAATGCACTAGACGCATCTAAACCTAAAAATAAAAATAACCAAACACCTATAGTCACGAAAGCTATCAATAAAGCTATCATCCATAGTATTGAAATCGCCCAATGGGATTTCTTATTATTTGGATATTCTTGTTTATAGCATTTCACTAACCACTTGATTGCCATGACTGTGAAAATAAAGCCAATCAATCCTAAAACCACCCCCTCTTCTACACCACGAATCAAAAGAGATGCCAAAAAGCAATAAGCGCCAAGTAAGGCTAGGACTGAAATAATTAAATTAATAAAATCAAAGCGATATTTGTGATATACATAAAGTGCGATTAAGGCAGGAATAGCAATTAGCAAAGAACTGAGAGGTGAACGACCAAGCTCACCCCAAGCATAAGCATAAAAGTACACATCATAAATTACTATTAAACCGAATAAACTGGCAAAAGTCAGTACTAGAAATACTTTGGGTAAAATGCGCCAATGTTGATCATGAAAAGTTTTACTGAATAATTCCGATATCACAAGTAATCCAGCATTAATCAACACGGCATAACACATTGAGTTATACGAGTTTTGTTCATTAAATAAATAAAACGCAACATTGGCGGTGGCGGCAAATAATAATGCAGAGGCCACATTCGGAAATAATAATAAAAATGGAAGTTGGCAAAGTGTCCAAACAGCAAATAACTGCCATACATCGGCCCCTGTTTGATAGGTTTGGCCGACTAAGGCAAATAAACCGCCAATCAAGACTGAAACAACAAAAAAGATACTATATGTCTTCCACTTTAGTTTTTCTTTGGCTTGTCGACGACTCTCTCGAATAAAGCAATAAATACCTAATACTACTGTCACCACAAGCAATGTTTGTAAGCCATAAATTTTGGCTAAATCAGAAAAATAATCTAAATTAGCTGCAATTAACGTGACTACTCCACTCGTTAAAAATCCCACAGTTAATAATAAAAACAGTAAATTTAAATAACGTTGCCAAGAAAGATTAAAAAGGCCTGTTGTATTCATTCATTTTTTCCTTTTTATAAAAAGATTAGTATTATCTTAGCATAATAGTAAGGTAAATAAATCAATTAAAAAATATGATGCAATTTATCCTATGTTGAAGATTAATTCGCGCCAAATCGCATTCTATGGCATAATTTAGCGAACACAATTAAAGAAGGAAAACGACATGAGAATTTTACACACGATGCTTCGAGTAGGTGATTTAGACCGCTCTATTAAATTTTATCAAGATGTTTTAGGTATGCGTTTATTACGTACAAGTGAAAATCCTGAGTATAAATATTCACTGGCCTTTTTAGGTTATGAAGATGGCGAAAGCGCAACTGAAATTGAGTTAACATACAACTGGGGCGTAACTGAATATGATCTTGGTAATGCTTACGGGCATATTGCTATTGGTGTAGATGATATTTACGCAACTTGTGAAGCGGTACGTGCTCATGGCGGTAAAGTGACTCGCGAAGCCGGCCCGGTTAAAGGCGGCACAACTGTGATTGCATTCGTTGAAGATCCGGATGGTTATAAGATCGAATTTATCGAAAACAAAAGTGCAAAATCAGCTTTAGGGAATTAAGGAATATATTGTGTCAAATACACCTGAAATTCCTTATCATCACCAATTAAAAAATCGCTTCCGTGGCTATTTCCCTGTCATTATTGATGTGGAAACAGCTGGGTTTGATGCAAAAAAAGATGCACTTTTAGAGCTTGCCGCTATTACCTTAAAAATGGATGAAAATGGCAATTTACAACCTGACCAAAAATGCCATTTTCATATTGAACCATTTGAGGGGGCAAATATTAATCCCGAATCTCTCAAATTCAATGGGATTGATATTCACAATCCATTGCGTGGTGCGGTATCTGAATTAGATGCGATCACGGGATTGTTCCAAATGGTGCGTCGTGGACAAAAAGATGCTGAATGTCAGCGTTCTATTATCGTGGCACACAACGCGGCTTTTGACCAAAGTTTTGTCATGGCTGCGGCTGAACGTACGGGCGTAAAACGCAATCCATTCCACCCTTTTGGGATGTTTGATACCGCAACGCTTGCCGGTTTTATGTTTGGGCAAACGGTACTCGTCAAAGCATGCCAAGCGGCAAAAATTCCTTTTGATGGCAAACAAGCACACTCTGCGCTATATGATACTGAACGTACCGCAGAATTATTTTGCTATATGGTGAATCACTTAAAAGATCTCGGGGGATTCCCGCATATTGCTCAAACAGATGAAACGGAAAAAACAGATGAAAATCAGACCGCACTTTAATTTTTAAAATTTTTTAGAAAAAAACTTGCAATCATTTCTGGTTTACCGTATTTTAAAAAGTAATTCAATTTAGTTATCTAAATAAGAGAGTTTCAAATGAACTTTATCCTTCGTCACCATCATCGCCATTCAACTGAATAATCTTTCAGGCTGTTGGCGTGCTTGGAAGATTTCTTCCGAGCTGACAAGATAAAGTTCAAAAAAATCTTACCCCTCGGAAGGCAACTTTCGAGGGTTTTTTGTTTTATTATTAATTTACAGGAGTTTATTACTATGCGACATTTAACCTTAAATCAATTTTCTTTTATGCGACCTTTTTCTTTTAATTAATCAATAAGGAACAACAATATGTTATCGAATCCCGTTGTTATTTCAATTGTCGTGCTACTGGCGTTAAGCTTGCTGCGCGTAAACGTAGTTATCGCACTGGTGATTTCCGCTCTGACTGCAGGCTTATGTGGTGACTTAGGTTTAGGAAAAACCATTGAAGCCTTTACAGGTGGTTTAGGTGGTGGAGCTGAAGTAGCGATGAACTACGCCATGTTAGGCGCATTTGCCATTGCAATTTCAAAATCTGGCATCACTGATTTGCTTGCCTACAAAATCATTACCCGAATGAATAAAACACCAACCGGCAAAAATTTAGCTTGGTTTAAATATACGCTACTGAGTATTTTACTTTTATTCGCTATTTCATCCCAAAACTTACTCCCAGTGCACATTGCGTTTATCCCGATTGTTGTGCCACCGTTACTTTCTATTTTTAACCGTTTAAAAATCGACCGTCGTGCAGTCGCTTGTATTATTACCTTCGGTTTAACAGCAACTTATATGATCTTACCTGTCGGTTTCGGTAAAATCTTTATTGAAAGCGTTTTAGTTAAAAATATCAATCTTGCTGGTGCATCACTCGGTTTACAAACTAGTGTTGGTGAAGTTTCTTTTGCTATGCTTATCCCTGTTATTGGTATGATTCTTGGTTTACTCACCGCCGTATTTGTTACCTATCGCAAACCGCGCGAGTATGTTGTGACAACGGCAGAACCCACTACAGCTGAAATTGAACAACACATTGCGAATATTAAACCTATTCAAATTACCGCAAGTGCGGTCGCCATTGTCGCCACTTTTGCCACCCAGCTTTTCACAAGCTCTACAATTATTGGTGGTTTAGTCGGTTTAATCATTTTCGGGGCATTCGGTATCTTCAAACTCAAAGAAAGTAACGACATTTTCCAACAAGGTTTACGCTTAATGGCAATGATTGGCTTCGTTATGATTGCTGCCTCTGGTTTCGCGAATGTGATTAATACCACAAGTGGCGTGAAAGAATTAGTTGATGCACTTTCAACCGGTGCGATTCAAAGTAAAGGCGTTGCCGCATTCTTAATGTTACTCGTTGGGTTATTGATTACCATGGGTATTGGTTCTTCTTTCTCAACTGTACCAATTATTACCTCAATTTATGTACCACTCTGTCTCTCTTTTGGTTTCTCACCACTTGCGACAGTAGCTATCGTAGGTGTAGCAGCAGCATTAGGGGATGCGGGTTCACCGGCTTCTGACTCAACACTTGGGCCGACATCCGGTTTAAATATAGATGGTAAACACGACCACATTTGGGATTCTGTTGTGCCAACCTTTATTCACTACAATATCCCACTATTAGCGTTCGGTTGGATTGCAGCCATGACCCTTTAATCGTTATAATCCCTGCATACATTATGCGGGGATTTTTTTATGTCTATTCAATCATTACTCAATGCGCTCGAGCAAAAAGTACAGCAACTGACTCAAGCCTATCAAACTGACTCTGATAAAAAAATCAACGCGAAATTTAACCGCACTTTATTTACCGAAGATTTTGAAACCGTCGGTTTTTATCTCAAAGAAATCCAACAAAGCTTAACTAAGCTATGTAAAATTACTCATCAAAATGAAGAACAAATTGTATTTATGGCAGAACATCTTTTAGGGCAATGTACCGCCTTGACCGAAGCCATGAATCGCAAGCATAAAAAGCCCATTCAGCCGAAAATAGCAGAGCCACAAGTTGCAAGTAGTAAATCACAACATAGCATTCATCGTCTCCCTCCTAGAGAGCGTCTAGAAAAGTATTATGAAGCCTTGCAGCAACTCACGGAAAAATACGAAGAAGCTAAAGCACAAGCGGATACGGCACAAACAGATATTCAACGAGATATGCATAAGCAAACTGCGGCAATTTATTTAACGCGCCGTCAAAAATGTTTAGAGGCGATTGAGACCTTAGAAGAATACCTTGCCTTTAAAGAAGCCCAAGAAAGTGCGGTCAAAAAATAAGATATTTTTTAATAGACTGAAAAGCAAAAATCCCTAAATCTTTCGACTTAGGGATTTTTTGAATTTGATGGCGGAGGAAGTGAGATTCGAACTCACGGAGGGCGTAAACCCTCGCCGGTTTTCAAGACCGGTGCCTTCAACCACTCGACCATTCCTCCGTGATTTAAGCGAGGTGAATAATACGTTTTTTCCCCCATCCCGTCAAGCAAGAAAATAAAAAAATTATCTGACTGACTACTTTTAAATCACTATGTTTTAAAAATACACAAAATAAAAAACGGAACCTACTGGCTCCGTCTTTATGATTAAGATATTACTCTGATTTCGCTTGTGTCGCTTCAGAATAAATATGACTAATTGCACTATGATGGCCTGCGGCGCCTTTACCGTTAAAGTAATAGCGAGACTCCGTCCATTCTACAATTGGGAATGGTTTAGACTCTTCATCTGGTGCTTTAGCTAATGTCATCGCTGCTTTAGTGTGTTGTACCGCTGAAATGGTACCTGCACGACCAGTGAACACATAAGAGCGAACAAACTCTGTTTTCTCTTGTGGTTCAACTTCTGTCGTTGCAACTTTAGCAACAGGTTCTGATTTATGATGCAAGCGTTCTAATGATTCTTGCACTTTCTGTTGAACAGCTTCATTTGCCGGTTGAGTAATGAAATCTAACGCTGGTTGTGCTTCAACTGATTTCTCTTCCACGACAATACCTGTTGCTGGCGTAATCACACCTTTTTTCGTTTTTTCTTGCTCAAGCAATTCATCCACCGATAAGAAATTATTTTCTTTCGGTGCATTCACAGCAGAATAATCGATGCATACTTTACCGCTTGCTAATTCAGGCGAAGCAACTGCCGCAAATAATGGCATTGGTGACTTCACTTCATTACGACGACGGCGTTGATTATTCGATGTACGTAAATGACGTGGAGTACGACGCTGACGTTCTTGACGTGGTTTATCTTCAGCATTATCAGCAACATTGTTTTCAACTACTTCATTTTGAACAGTCTCAACAACTGGTACTTCAACCGCTTCAATAGCATTCTCATTTACGTTATTTACATTGTCATCAATACGAACACGTTTACGTAAATCACGACGTTGACGACGCTCTGCTACTGGTTTTTCTGCTTTTTCTTCTTGACGATTATCATCAGAAACATTAGCGAAATTAACCGCACTTTCAGATGTCACTTCTTCATTCGCGTTACGGCGATTGCGACGATTATTCACACGCTCGCGAGTTGGACGCGCATTTTCTTCATCTGTATTTTTCGCATTATCGTTATTTTCGTTATTGCGAGAACGACGATTATTACGACGATCTTGATTACGACGATTATTACGGTTGTTGTTACGATTGTTGCGGTTGTTTTGGTTTTTCTCTTCTTCTTTTGGTTCAGAAGAAAATAAACCTTTAATTGCGGCAACAATTTTTGCAAACAATGACGGTTCTTCTGATTTACGCTCAACTGGTGCTGGTGCAGCCGTTGGAATCGATAGAGATACTGCTGCACTTTCCATTACTTGCTCAGAGGTCACTGCTGCAGTTTCGATATTGCGAGAAACAAGAGACTCTTCAGGTACGAAAGCATCTTCTTGTGTTTCATGGAATTTTGCTAAGTTGTAGCTTAATTCATTAAGTTCTTCACCTTCACGTACGCGGAACACACTGAAGTGCGGGGTTTCCATCGCTTCATTTGGTACTACAATAATCTCTACATCATGGCGTTTTTCGATGCTGCTTACTGCTTTACGTTTTTCGTTAAGTAAGTAAGACGCAATTTGTACAGGCACGATAGTGTGTACTTGTTTGGTATTTTCTTTTAACGCTTCTTCTTCGATTAAACGTAAGATTGAAAGTGATAAGCTTTCGTTATCACGCACTTTACCTGTACCTTGACAGCGTGGGCAAACATGGTGAGAAGACTCACCTAATGATGGACTTAAACGCTGACGTGACATTTCCAACAAGCCGAAGCGAGAAATACGGCTAATTTGAATACGCGCACGGTCTTGACGCACGGCATCACGGATACGGTTTTCTACTTCACGTTGGTGACGAACTGGTGTCATATCAATGAAATCGATGACCACTAACCCACCTAAGTCACGTAAACGTAATTGACGAGCAATTTCATCTGCGGCTTCAAGATTCGTATTTAATGCGGTTTCTTCAATGTCACCACCACGCGTTGAACGCGCCGAGTTGATATCGATCGCCGTTAACGCTTCTGTCACATCAATGACAATCGAACCACCAGAAGGTAAACGCACTTCACGTTGGAAGGCGGATTCAATTTGTGACTCAATTTGATAGTGACTAAATAACGGCACTTCACCTTGATACAATTTCACACGATTGATGAAATCTGGACGTACAAGTTTGATGTGCGCTTTCGCTTTTTCAAATACTTTCGGGCTATCAATTAAGATCTCACCGATATCACGACGCAAGTAATCACGGATCGCACGAACGATCACATCACTTTCTTGGTGAATTAAGAACGGCGCCGGACGGCTTTGTGAAGCTTGTTTAATCGCTTCCCAATGATGTAATAGTACTTTCAAGTCCCATTGTAATTCTTCTGGTGATTTACCCACACCCGCTGTACGCACGATAAGGCCAACGCCTTCTGGTACATCTAAAGAACTCAATGCTTCTTTTAATTCGATACGTTCATCGCCTTCAATACGGCGAGAGATACCACCTGCACGCGGATTGTTTGGCATAATCACCAAATAACTACCGGCAAGGGAAACAAAAGTGGTTAAGGCTGCGCCTTTATTGCCGCGTTCTTCTTTGTTCACCTGAACGATCACTTCTTGGCCTTCAGTCAAAATATCACGGATATTTGGACGACCTTGGAACACATAATCAGCAGGGAAATACTCGCGGGCAATTTCTTTTAAAGGAAGGAAGCCATGGCGCTCTGCACCATAATCCACAAAGGCAGCTTCTAAACTCGGCTCTACGCGAGTGATTTTTCCTTTGTAAATATTGGCTTTTTTCTGTTCATGACCCGGACTTTCAATATCCAAGTCGAATAAACGCTGGCCATCGACCAACGCAACGCGCAACTCTTCTTTTTGAGTCGCATTGATTAACATTCTTTTCATTGTCAATTTCTCGTTTGAATTATCTAAAATACCTTGAAAATTAACCGCACTTTACAGATTGACTGACCTTAGCCATCGACCTCGTGTTTCTCGCGAACAGTCAATCTCACGACTGTGTGTTGCTGGGTGCATTGATAGCATACTCAATTGTTATCTAAGACAATTTTCGTAAAACAATGCGGTGTGTTAATTACGCATTGCAAGGAAGCGTTAACCTTCAAGAAAAATATGTTGATTATCAATGTCTTATGCCATTCGCCGCATTGAGTTTTGACCAACATACAAAATCGCTTTCTAAATGCCAAATTTTAGGCGCAGAAAGACGCTCTATTATCCACATTCAGGGCTAAATTAGCAAGGCATTCTTGCTATTATCACCAGGGATATTGTGATATGATTCAGCCCAATTTTTAAAGGACAGATTCAATGACTGAAAAACAAGAAAAAATCATCAATCAATCCGTCAAAATGCTCACCGCTTCTGAGGATGAAGCAGGACAACGCATTGATAATTATTTATTGGCAAAATTAAAAGGTGTGCCAAAAAGTTTGATTTATCGCATTCTGCGTAAAGGCGAAGTTCGTGTGAACAAAGGACGAATCAAACCTGAATATAAATTGCAAAATGGTGATGTGGTGCGTGTGCCACCAGTTCGTGTTTCTGAAAAAAATACCGCGCCGATTTCTAAAAACTTGAATAAAGTCGCTTCCCTTGAAAGCCATATTATTTTTGAAGATGATTGTTTATTAGTATTGAACAAACCTTCTGGCATTGCGGTTCATGGCGGGAGCGGCTTGAATTTTGGTGTGATTGAAGCCTTGCGTACATTACGTCCTGAAGCCCGTTTTTTGGAATTGGTTCATCGTTTAGACAGAGATACATCAGGTATCTTGTTAGTAGCGAAGAAACGCTCTGCCTTACGCAACTTACACGAACAACTTCGTGTTAAAACGGTACAAAAAGATTATCTCGCACTCGTGCGTGGACAATGGCAATCTCATGTAAAAGTCGTACAAGCGCCTTTATTAAAAAATGAGCTGGCCAGTGGTGAACGCATCGTTAAAGTCAGTGAGCAAGGTAAACCTTCAGAAACGCGATTTGCCATTGAAGAACGCTATCAAAATGCGACCTTAGTAAAAGCGTCGCCTGTAACGGGAAGAACCCATCAGATCCGAGTTCATACTCAATATGCAGGTCACCCAATCGCGCTGGATGATAAATACGGTGATAAAGAATTCGATAAATATATGCAAGATCTCGGACTCAATCGTTTGTTTTTACATGCATTTTCCATTCGATTTGAACATCCTAAAACGGGCGAAACATTACGTTTCAATGCACAACTAGATGAAAAAATGAAAACAATTCTGAAAAAACTGCGTGAAAGCAAAGAGATAAACCCATAGACAAGAAAAATGTTTATTGCTATATTTGGTGATGGAGACAACTCGTTTCTATCATTAATTAACATATAACAACAAAGGATAGCAAAATGGCAAAAGGACAATCATTACAAGATCCTTATTTGAATGCGTTACGCCGTGAACGTATTCCTGTTTCGATTTATCTCGTTAATGGGATTAAATTACAGGGTCAAATCGAATCATTCGACCAATTCGTGATTTTATTAAAAAACACGGTTAATCAAATGGTGTACAAACACGCAATTTCGACTGTGGTTCCAGCACGTTCTGTTTCTCACCACAATAATAATGGCGGTCATCATGCAGCACAAACTTCTGATGCTGTAGCAGAAGTAGAAACACAAGCAGAATAATTCTGTTCAATGAACGATTTCATCAGTTTAAGTGCGGTTGAAAATTCACCTGAAATTTCAACCGCACTTTCGTCATCTAAAACAGTCGACAATAGCCAATCGACAAAAGATAAAGCTGTCGTCGTACATGTTTTCTTTTCTCAAAATAAAAACATTGAAGATCTACAAGAATTCCAACTTTTAGCGGAATCTGCCAATGTTGAGATTTTACAAATCATCACCACAAGCCGAGCTACGCCACAAGCAAAATATTTTATCGGTGAAGGAAAAGCACAAGAAATTGCGGATGCAGTGAAAGCCTTAGATGCCGATGTTGTTTTGGTGAATCATCAATTAACCCCTGCACAAACCCGTAATTTAGAAAGTATCTGCCAATGCCACGTAGTGGATCGCACTGGGGTGATTTTAGATATCTTTGCCCAACGAGCCCGCTCGCACGAAGGGAAATTGCAAGTTGAATTAGCTCAACTTAAGCATTTATCCACTCGATTAGTTCGCCGAAAAACCGGCTTAGATCAGCAAAAAGGAGCGGTAGGATTGCGTGGCCCTGGCGAAACGCAGTTAGAAACAGATCGCCGTTTAATCAAAGTTCGAATTGCGCAGTTGCAAAATCGTTTGGCGAAAGTCGAAAAACAACGCAACCAAAATCGCCAAACCCGACAAAAAGCAGATATTCCGACCATTTCTTTAGTGGGTTATACCAATGCGGGGAAATCAACACTATTCAATTTCATCACGCAAGCCAATGTCTATGCGGCGGATCAGCTTTTTGCTACCCTCGATCCCACATTAAGACGTTTACAAATTCAAGATGTTGGTACGGCCATTCTCGCCGATACCGTTGGTTTCGTTCGCCAACTTCCCCATGATTTAGTTTCCGCTTTTAAATCTACGTTGCAAGAAACGGTAGAAGCCAGTTTGTTATTGCACGTCATTGATGCAGCAGACGCTCGAAAGATCGAAAATATTGAAGCCGTGAATTTAGTGTTGGAAGAAATTAAGGCTGATAAAGTGCCTGCATTGTTGGTGTATAACAAAATTGATTTATTGGAAAATGTGGCGCCTCATATTGAATATGATGACGAGAATAAGCCCGTTGCCGTTTACCTTTCAGCACATTCAGGTGAGGGATTAGATCTACTACTTGAAGCCATTAAAGTGCGGTTGAAAAACGAGATACTTTCTTTCACCCTCACACTGCTCCCACAAGAGGGCAAAATCCGCCACGCACTCTATCAATTAGACAGCATTCGTCACGAACAAATTTCGGATGAAGGTGAATTTATCCTCAATGTACAAATTGATAAAGTCGAATGGCTTAAACTTTGTAAACAATTCCCTAAACTGTCAGAAATTATTTACTAATACCGTATTGTTTTAATTTATTGGCGATCGCCGTGTGTGATACGCCTAATCGTTGCGCCAATTTTCGCGTACTTGGATACTGGGCATAAAAAGCGCGGAGTACACTCGCCTCATATTGTCCCATGATCTCATCTAGTGTTTGCTCACCAAAATCATCCGCAGAAATGACCGCACTTTGTACAGGTTTTAAATTTAAACTTTCAATATCAAGCTGGTTATTCTTCGCTAAGGAACAGGCGCGATACAAGACATTGTAAAGCTCTCTCACATTACCTTGCCAAGGCTGACCTTTCAAATAATTTAGAAAATCAGCATCATATTGCGGCATTGAAATCTTAAGCTGCGTGCTAATTTCTTGTAAAAAACCGTCCGTTAAAGGCTGAATATCTTCTACTCGTTCACGCAGTGGTGGCACATTTAGCGCTAAAACATTTAAGCGATGGAATAAATCACTGCGTAATTTCCCTTGTTCTAACAGTTTTTCCATCGGTTCTTGTGAAGTACAAATCACTCGAACATTTGCATGATGTTCTTTTTCTTCCCCCACTCGACGGAAAGAACCATCCGTTAAAAAACGCAATAATTTTGCCTGTAAACTTAATGAAAGCTCAGCAATGCCATCCAGCAACACCGTGCCTTCGTTAGCATATTCAAAAAAACCGATGGTTTCACTGTCACCCACTTTACGTCCAAACATTTCGCTTTCCGCATCTTCATCCGGCAGGCCTGCACAGTTTACTGCAATGAATTTTTTCTCACGGCGCAAGCTTACAAAATGACAAGCTTTGGCTAATAAGTCTTTACCCGTGCCCGTTTCACCCTGAATTAAAAGCGGCACATCAAACATCGCAAAATGTTGTGCATTTTCGACCGCACTTTTCATGGAAAAGCTTTGAGTGACAAAGCAAGAAAAAGGATCTTGTGGATTAAATGTCAGCATAAAATAAGCTCTGTTTTATTAAATGATGCCGATATGATAGGAAGTTTATTGATATGTGTAAAGATTAATTTACATATAAAAAGGGCAATCCTTGACTGCCCTTTTAGATGATTTTTGTATTATTTTTTCACTGCACGATCAAGTTCTTGTGCGATGATTTCCATACTTTCTAAACCACCAAACGCAAGATACCAATTGGCTGCATCAAGATACACAATGTGTCCATCTTTATACGCTTTGGTTTGTTTGATGATATCGTTATCCAACACTTTTTGTGCATTGTTGGCTTTTTCTGTAATCGCCGCAGTACGATCCACGACAAGTAAAAAGTCTGGATTTTTTTCTAAGATATATTCAAAACCAACACTTTGGCCGTGCGTAGACGATTTGATACTGTCATCAATCGGTTTAAAACCAAATTTTTGATACACCATACCATAACGAGAACCGTCACCAAAGGCACTGATTTTACTTTCATTAACCAATACCAATAATGCTGTTTTGCCTTTCGCATCTTTGGCGACTTGGTCAACCTTACTTTCTAATGCTGAAAGTTTTTCTTTCGCAACATTTTCTTTACCAAAGATCTGACCAAGTGCGGTCACATTTTGTTGAAAACTCGGGTAGTAATTGTTGTAATCATTTTCAACATTAAATACTGGTGCAATTTCTTTAAATTTGTCGATCATTTTTTCTTGACGTTTAGACGCGATGATCAAATCCGGATTGAGTTCGTTAATTTGCTCCAATGATTGTTCTTTCAAATCACCGACATTCTTATATTTTTTGTCTGCAAATTCTGAAAGATAGCTTGGAATTTTTCCACTTTGTGGGAAGCCCACGATTTTATCTTGCACACCTAATGCACGAAGTGTGTCTGCTGCACCGAAATCAAGCACAATGACACGCTGTGGATTTTGTGGCACAACCTGCTTTCCAGCGGCATTTTCAACGGTAATATCTGCAGCTTGTGCAATACCGGCAAATGCAAAGAGTGAAAGTGCTAAAGTTGATAATGTTTTTTTCATGAAGATTTCCTTATTTATCTAAAATAAACGGCAATTTTATGGTTGTCGATATCCTGAATAGGTATCGCCATATCGTAAATATCTTGTAGCACGGGCGATTGCATAATGTGGTTAACTTCCCCTTGGTGCACTAATTTTCCATTTTTCATGGCAACAATGTAGTCTGAGTAACAAGAGGCGAAATTAATATCATGAATCACAATCACCACGGTTTTGTTGAGTTCTGTCGCTAATTTACGCAAAACTTGCATGATCTGCACAGAATGTTTCATATCCAGATTATTTAATGGTTCATCCAACAAAATATAATCCGTATCTTGTGCAAGTGTCATCGCAATATAAGCGCGTTGTCGCTGCCCACCACTTAAATTATCGATATATTGATGACGAATATCATCTAAATTCATATAAGCAATGGCATTATCAATAAAAGTGCGGTCAGTTTGGGTTAAGTTTCCTTTGCTATAAGGAAAACGCCCAAAAGCGACTAAATCTTCAATGGTTAGACGCAAATTAATGTTGTTAGTTTGCTTTAAAATCGCAAGTTGTTTCGCAATATCGCTACTTTTCTTACGATTGAGCAATTCACCGTTGAGATAGATCTCGCCACTATCAGCATTCAACAAACGGCTCATAATAGACAGCACCGTACTCTTCCCCGCGCCATTCGGCCCGATAAAAGACGTAATTTTCCCCGTAGGAATGGTAACGGACACATTATCCACCACCTTTTTGCTTCCGTAACTTTTCGTAATATTGCGAATTTCTATTGCCATTTTTTGTTTGCTCTTAATAACAAATAAATAAAGTACACACCGCCGACAAAATTAACGATGATGCTTAATGTCGTGCGGAACGTAAAAATATGGGTCACTAATAATTGCCCTAAAACCAAGGTAATGATGGAAATTAACATTGCGGCAGGAATGAGTACCTTATGACGATAATCACGAACAAATTCAAAGGTCACGTTCATCACTAATAACCCAAGGAACGTAAGTGGGCCAACAAGTGCGGTCGACACTGACGTTAAAATTGCCACGAGAATTAACAGGACTTTTAAGGTCTTTTGATAATCGATACCTAAGTTAATGGCATTTTCTCGCCCTAACGCCAACACATCAAAGCAATGCCAATATTTTAAACTGAAAACAATCGTCGTCACTAAAATGGCTAATGCGACCCACAAGATTTTAGTATTGATTCGGTTGAAACTTGCAAAGCCAATATCTTGTGCGATCTGAAATTCATTTGGATCAATCAACACTTCCATAAAGGTCGTTAAGCTACCAAAGAAGGTGCCGAAAATAATCCCGACAAGCAACAAGAAGAAAATATTTTGGTTTTCTTTCTTAAACAGGAAGTGATAAAGCACTAATGAAAACGCCATCATTAATCCCGTACACAAGACAAACAATGCAATCGAATTCATAGAAAGCAATGTGCTTGAACCGAAAAGGAAAATAATCGCCGTTTGAATCAGTAAATACAGCGAATCTAAACCTAAAATACTCGGCGTGAGAATTCGGTTATTCACAACCGTTTGGAAAATCATTGTAGCAAGTGCAATTGCCGCGCCTGTAATCACAATCGCAATTAAGGATAAGGCACGATTTTCCAAGGCATATTGCCAACGGTTTGGTAAGTTGTAGCCTAAATAGAGTGCAAGAGAAACAATGGCTAACAACGACAATACAATCAGTTGAGAAGAAGATTTCTTAGCCATTTCTATACCGTTTTAATAATAAAAACAAGAAGATACCACTGCCAAATACGCCAACTACGGCATTAATGGAAATCTCATAAGGATAAATCACACTTCGACCTAAAATATCGCAGAATAAAACAAATACGGCACCCAACAAGGCGGTATGAGATAACACTTTCTTCAAGTTATCCCCTAAATAAAGCGTGACGATATTCGGAATAATTAACCCCAAGAAAGGGATCACGCCAACAGACACGATAATAATCGAAGAGACCACTGCCACAATGAGCAATCCGAGATAAAGTACCTGGTTGTAATTTAGACCTAGATTAACCGCAAAATCTTTCCCCATCCCGACAATAGAAAAACGATGCGCAAATAAATAAGCCACAATGAGTGTAGGAATACTGAAATACAACAATTCATAGCGACCAGACATCACAAGAGAAAAGTCCCCTTGTAGCCACCCGGATAAGTTTTGCAATAGATCTTCTTTATAAGCGATAAAGGCGGTAATTGAACTGATGATATTACCGAACATAATCCCCACTAAAGGCACAAAAATCGTGTCCTTGAATTTCAAACGGGACAGAATCGTCATAAATAATAATGTGCCAAGGAAAGACACGATGACCGCAATGGCGGTTTTTAACAACATTGAAGCTGTTGGGAAAAACAGCATGGCCATTAAAATCCCTAATCTTGCACTATCCATGGTGCCCGCAGTGGTGGGAGAAACAAATCGGTTTCGACTGAGTTGCTGCATCACTAAACCACAAATACTTAGGGATGCGCCAGCAATTAAGATACTAATTAAACGAGGCACGCGACTAATTAAAAAGATCTGCCATTGATTACCTTCAAAATTCAGTAACCCTTGCAAATTAACGGTACTTACCCCGAGAAAAAGTGAAATAAAGGAAAGCACGATCAACAGAAAAATCAGATAACGTCTCTTAATCATAAAAATGAGAATAATTCTAAAATGCAAAGAGAATAGCATATTGAGGAAAAAGAGAAAAGATGAAGTGCGGTCAGTTTTCAGCTAATTTTTTAGGCCTATAAAAAATGCGGTCAAATTTGACCGCATTTTATTCACTATAATTTTAATGTTCTTTCAACTTCTTTCGCTCGGACTAAGAATTGCTTACGCTCTGCAGTTGCCATACCGCTGCTGGTACCTGGTAATTTCACCGTAAGCGGGTTCACCGCTCGCTCATTGATATGAAACTCGTAGTGCAAGTGAGGCCCCGTTGAAATACCCGTATTCCCTGTTAATGCAATACGTTCCCCTTTCTTCACAGCTTGCCCTGCTCGAACTAAAGCACGACTTAAATGCATATACACCGTTTGATATTCACGACCATGACGTATCACAACATAACGTCCTGCACCACCGGCTTGGTAAGCCACTTTTTCCACCACACCTTCTGCTGGCGCAATAACTGGTGTACCTGGTGCGACAGCAAAGTCTACCCCTTTATGTGGGCGAACACGTCCCGTTACTGGATGGCGGCGATTTGGGTTAAATGGTGACGAAATACGTGCTTGGCGTTGTAATGGATAACGCGCAAAGCCTTTACCAAGAGTTTCACCTTGCTTATCGTAGTAACGACCATTCGCCGCTTGAATACCATAATAACTCTTACCATCGGCTATAATATGAATCGCTTCAACGTTACCTTGCCCCGTTAATTTATCGCCTAAATATTCGCGAGACACTAAAATCGCAAATTTAGTCCCTTTACTGAGTTTTTGGAGACTCACCTGCCACTGTAACGCAGAACTTAATTGGCTGATTTGACGACCATCCAAACCTAAATCACGTAAACTTGAAGCAAAGGATCCGTTAATCGTGCCTTTTAGCACTTCTTTCTTCCAGATACTTTTCTTCTCTAGAATTTGGCGTTTAAACTTACCGTCTTCCGTGCGTTCATAAATACGTTCTTCTTTTTCAGACACCAACCAGTTTAAATACTCCAGCTGATCTTCTTTATCTAAAATCCAATAGAACTGCTGACCGGCGCGTAAGTTTTTTAATTCAGGATATTCGGCAATTAAATTTTTCGCCGTATCATCTTCTAAACCAGAAAGCTCTAACACGTCTTTTAAAGAGTCGCCACGCACCACGGTATGACTAAATTGATCGGTAATACGCAATGCCTGATCAGCTACATCTAAAATGCCACTGAGCGCATCTTGTGCATCTTTTGGCAAATCAGTTAGCTCATCAAACTGTGGTTTAATTTCATCTACTTCATCATCTTTGGCTTGAAGATCATCATCGTAAGAAGTCGCATCTTCCGTATTCGCATTCTGCTTAGTTTCAGGATGTTCGCCTGCTTGAGTTTGTTGCTTATCTGATTCTGTTTTTTCAGGTGTAAGGGATTGATATTGAACGTTATCCACCATCTCTGGCTCAAGATTACTTTGCAAAGAAGGATCATAATCAGCGGTATCTTTAAAAGCGAGGAAAATACCCGTTAAAATAAGCAAAAGTGCGGCAAAAAAAATCGCCGCTTTTATACGGGATTTTCGTTTCCGTCGATCTCTAGCTAATTTAACGTGTTGCAAAATAGATACCTTTAAAATGAATAAAAAGCTTTTCGCTCTTCAGACTACAAACTCTAAAAAAAATTCATTTTACCCTAAAAATGTCAAATCTTATGCCTAAATATTAGGCATAGTCAGAATTTCTTGAGAAAAACAAGGAAATGAGCTATTTTAGTGAGCCATTTTTAAAGGGGGGATTATGCAGATTCACGCCATTCAACCAGCCCAACCAACACCATTAATTACGCTGAAAAATATCAATGTGGTCTTTGAACAAAAGACAGCATTACGGGATATTAATTTCAGCATTTATCCTAATTCAATTATCACCATTGTAGGCCCAAATGGTGGGGGGAAATCGACCCTCTTGAAAACCTTATTAAAATTACAACCGCCGACATCCGGTGAGGTGATTTATAGCACCAATGTCAGAATTGGCTATGTCCCACAAAAAATTCACCTCGATCACAGCTTACCAATGACGGTTGAGCGTTTTCTGGCACTCAAAAAAGGTGTTAAAACGCAAGAAATATCAACCGCACTTGAGCAACTCTCTATCACTCATTTGAGAAAAAATAATATGCAAAAACTCTCAGGTGGGGAAATGCAACGCGTGTTATTAGCTCGTGCGATTTTGAACAAACCCAATTTACTGGTGCTAGATGAACCAACTCAAGGGGTCGATATTAATGGTCAAGCTGAACTTTATCAGCTGATTCACCGTACTCAACAAGCCTTAAATTGTGCGGTTTTAATGGTTTCCCATGATTTGCATATCGTGATGGCGGACAGTAAAGAAGTGTTGTGCATCAATCAACATATTCGCTGTGCCGGCACACCCGAAAGTTTATCGAATGATCCAACATTTATACGCCTTTGGGGCAACCAAATCTCACAAAATGTGGGCTTTTATACGCACCATCATAATCATCATAATATGCACGGTGATGTTTGTAGTTGCAGTGCCAATCCATCTGAATGCCAACAATAAGGAAAAATCATGTTTGAGATTTTATTTCCCGCCTTGCTTACAGGCTTACTGCTTTCCTTAATTACCGCACCACTGGGTGCTTTTGTGGTGTGGCGTAAAATGGCTTATTTTGGTGATACCCTTTCCCACTCAGCCTTGCTTGGTGTGGCGTTAGGGATTTTCTTACAAATTAACCCTTATGTTGCCATTGTAATTTTGACGATTATTCTCGCCGTATTAATGGTTTGGCTCGAAAGTAACACGCAATTTTCAGTGGATACCCTTTTAGGCATTATCGCACACAGTTGTCTTTCCCTTGGTGTGGTTACGGTTGGCTTACTAAAAAATGTCCGCGTAGACTTAATGAGTTATCTTTTTGGGGATTTGCTCGCCATTAATTTTAACGACTTACCTTATATTGGCACGGGTGTCCTCATTGTATTAGGCACACTGCTTTACTTCTGGCAAGCCTTACTCTCCACCACTGTCTCACCTGAACTGGCTCAAGTGGAAGGCATTAACATCAAAAAAATGCGATTTATCTTGATGATTTTGACCGCACTTACAATCGCATTAAGTATGAAGTTTGTTGGAGCCCTGATTATTACATCACTATTAATTATTCCAGCTGCAACAGCAAGACGTTTTGCAAAGACACCTGAACAAATGGTATTTATTGCCATTTTAATCAGTATGCTTTCCGTCGTTGGCGGGTTATTCCTTTCCGCCTTTTATGATACCGCTGCGGGGCCTTCTGTCGTGATTTGTTCCGCATTTTTGTTTTTGTTATCATTACTAAAAAAGGAATATTTATAATCCGCTCCAACCAGTGAAAACCATTTGCACCGCACCTTAAATCTTGATAAAGTGCGGGCAACTTTTGACGATATTTTAGGATAAGAAATGAGCCAAGAATATTTAGATTTTGAATTACCTATTGCTGAACTTGAAGCCAAAATTGAAGCACTACGTTCAGCATCTGATGACAAAATTGATTTACACGATGAAATTAAACGCTTACAAAAGAAAAGCGATGAATTAACCAAAAAAACCTTTGCAAATCTTGATGCATGGCAGGTTTCTCGTATGGCACGTCACCCAAATCGTCCATATACGCTTGATTATATCGAACATATTTTTACTGATTTCCAAGAACTTGCAGGCGATCGTGCCTTTGCAGATGATAAAGCAATCGTAGGTGGTCTTGCTCGTTTAGATGGTCGCGCAGTAATGATTATCGGTCACCAAAAAGGTCGTACAGTAAAAGATAAAGTAACACGTAACTTTGGTATGCCGGCACCTGAAGGCTATCGTAAAGCATTACGTTTAATGCAAATGGCTGAGCGTTTCAACTTACCTATCATTACCTTTATCGACACACCAGGGGCTTACCCGGGCATCGGTGCGGAAGAACGTGGTCAATCTGAAGCCATTGCTCGTAACTTACGTGAAATGTCTACCTTAAAAGTGCCTGTTATCTGTACGGTAATCGGTGAAGGCGGTTCCGGTGGTGCATTAGCCATTGGTGTGGGCGACAAAGTGAATATGTTGCAATATTCAACCTATTCTGTTATCTCACCAGAAGGCTGTGCTTCTATCTTATGGAAAAGCGCAGAAAAAGCGTCAACCGCAGCCGAAGTCATGGGCTTAACCGCAACTCGTTTAAAAGAGTTAGGTTTAATTGATAATATCGTTCCAGAACCATTAGGTGGTGCGCATCGTAATTATCATGAAATGGCACGTAATTTAAAACAATGTCTCGTTGAAGAATTAAACGAATTAGATACCTTCGACAAAGATGGCTTATTAGAAAGACGTTACGAACGTTTAATGTCTTACGGTTATTGTTAATAATGTATAAAAAGAGCGGTTAATTTACCCGCTCTTTTTTTGTGTTTTGAGAAATAATGCATGGATGTCAGAAAATGCATCAATGCTAAAATAAAAATAACGTAAAAGGAGTTCAAAATGAAAAATGTATTAGCAATTCAATCTCACGTGGTTTATGGATTTGCCGGTAATAAATCAGCCACGTTTCCAATGCAGTTATTAGGTGTGGATGTATGGGCACTCAATACTGTGCAATTTTCTAATCATACCCAATATGGTAAATGGACCGGAATGGTTATTCCACAAGAACAAATCGGTGAAATTGCCAATGGTTTAGATGCGATTGGGAAACTGCAAGAATGTGATGCGTTACTTTCCGGCTATTTAGGTTCAGCGGAACAAGTTGATCAAATTATCTATGCTTTAGAGAAAATCAAAGCTCGTAACCCCAATGCACTTTACTTGTGCGATCCAGTGATGCCAAATGCCGAAAAAGTCTGCGTAGTAGCTGATGGTGTACGTGAACGCTTAATTGAAAAAGCCATTCCTCGTGCGGACATCATGACCCCAAATCTTTCCGAACTTCGTACACTTTCTGACTTTCCTATCAACACCTTTGACGACGTACTCAAAGCCGCCAATGCATTAGTGGCTAAAGGTGTGAAAAAAGTGTTGGTCAAACACTTAGGAAAAGCAGGTAAATTAAATGATCCTGATACCTTTGAAATCATTATGGCGACACCTGAAGGCGTATGGCATTTAAGTCGTCCGCTTTATAAATTTAACTTTGAACCAGTTGGTGTGGGTGATTTAATTGCGGGTACTTTCTTGGCACATTACTTAAACTGTGGCAACGATGTTGAAGCTTTTGAAAAAATGAATAATGCTGTTGCTGGCGTAATGAAAACTACGTTTGATTTGAAATCTTACGAACTCCAACCGATTGCTGCTCGTTTTGAGATCTTAAATCCAAGCACAAACTACAAAGCTGTTAAAGTTGCCTAATGGATCTTTTTTCATTATTCCAAGCACAAATTCCAACCACCGCCAATAAGCTGCTCATTGCTTTTAGCGGTGGTTTGGATTCCACTGCACTGCTTTCTTTAGTTAAAAAACTCAGCAAAAAACGACCGCACTTAAGCCTGCGAGCTATTCATATCCATCATGGATTAAGCCCGAATGCGGATACTTGGACGGCTCATTGCCAACAACTCTGTGAACAATTTGCGATTCCACTTATTATTGAAAAAGTCAAAGTGGAAATGCACGATGGTATTGAGGCTGGCGCAAGAGAAGCCCGTTATCAGGCCATTTCAACACATATTCAGCCTGATGAATATCTTGTCACAGCGCATCATTTAAATGATCAAACTGAAACCTTTTTCCTTGCATTAAAACGAGGTGCCGGGTTACAAGGTTTAGGCGCTATGCAAAAAGAAAGTCAATTATTCGGGATGCCTATTCTGCGTCCACTCCTTTCTTTTAGCCGTAATGAATTAGAAGATTACGTACAGCAAGAAAATCTGTCTTGGGTCGAAGACGAAAGCAATCAAGATAATCATTACGATCGCAATTTTTTACGCAACCAAATTTTGCCTGAATTACGCCTACGCTGGGGGCATTTTGATTATGCGGTTCAGCGTGCCGCACAACATTGTTTTGAGCAACAGCAACTGATTAATGAATTATTACAAGATTGTTTTAAGCAGCACATTCTTGAGGATCAAAAACAATTTTCGCTCGTAAACTTTCTAGACTATTCATCGCCAAAACAAACCGCACTTTTGCGAATGTGGTTAGCTAAAAATCAGATTGTCATGCCAACACAGGTTCAATTAATGCATATTATTGATGATGTGATTAAGGCTAAAGCGGATGCCTCTCCACTATTTCAACTTGGGGAACATATTATTCGCCGTTATCAACAATGTCTCTATTTAACGGGAAAATTCACTGATTTGTCGCAAACTTGTCTTGATATGCCGCTAAATAAACAGATTACCTTGCCTGATAATCTTGGTACAATTTATGCAACCCACAATGCGAAAGGCATTTTAGTGCATTGGAATGACGAACAGGTTCAACTTGCCGACACACAGGAGCCGATTCAAATACGATTTGCTTATACTGGCAAAGTAAAACGCCAGCATAATCGCCCTGCTGAAACCATGAAAAAAATTTGGCAAGAGCTCGGCGTTCCACCTTGGCAACGAAATCGTATTCCACTCCTTTTTTATGGTGAGACTTTACAAAGTGCGGTCGGTTTTTTCCGTGTTTTTCAACGTGGAGAGAAATAAAAAATGGGTGATGATTCACCCATTTTTATGATTAAGAAAAGCGTTTAAAATACCTGCTGTAAACTCTTTCCGTAAATAAAAACCCAGTGGCAAGGTATCAATTACTTCCCCATTTTGACCGATGCCTTTCGTAATGGCTTTACTATTGGCGCCTTTTGGACGCAGTTGCATAACTTCACCAATACGCGCCGTAATCTGATCTAACTTTCCGAGCACAATATAATCCATCAACTCTTCCCAATCTTGGCGTAATTGATGTTCTTGTTCAGTCGAAGGACGCCATAAAATAGGCTGACCAATATGGCGCTCACGCAAAGGAATGTCTCGACTACCTTCAATGGGAATCCACAAGACTTTCGATAATTTATGACGAACGTGCGAATTTTCCCAATTTACTCCTGAGTTTTGCACCAAGGGCGCAAGGCTCACAAAGGTGGTTTCCAACGGAAAACCTTCGGCATTGATGGGTAAGGTTTTTAATTCGATGCCTAAATGGGAAAAGTCCTGCTCTGCTTTACTGCCGGCAGTCGCTCCTAATGCGGTTTCAAGCAACATTCCAACCCAACCTTTATCGCGTTTTAAATCTGGAGGAACGGAAATATTTAACTCATCTGCAAGTTCGCCAAAGGTTAACCCCGCAATAGATTGCGCTTTTTCTAATAAGGCTTGTTCGGTTTGTGGGATCATTCGTGGTATTTCTTCAATAATTTCGGTTTAACGTATTCTACGCCTTTGT
This sequence comes from Parahaemophilus parainfluenzae, assembly GCF_001055095.1. Lineage (GTDB taxonomy): Bacteria > Pseudomonadota > Gammaproteobacteria > Enterobacterales > Pasteurellaceae > Haemophilus_D > Haemophilus_D parainfluenzae_Z. Next base: position 12,015 of record NZ_JVHG01000011.1, on the reverse strand, counting down.
CGATGTAAGGAATATTTTCTAGTTTCAATAAAAAGCGTTTTGCCGGCAATCCACCACCAAAACCAGTGATTTCACATTTTTTCCCTAATACACGATGACATGGAATGATAATACTAATGGGATTACTCCCGACAGCTCCGCCAACGGCTCGCACTGCCTTAGGGTTATTAATGCTTTCTGCTAATCCACCATAACTCGCCGTTTTTCCATAAGGAATTTGACGCAATGCTGCCCAAATCGCTTGTTGAAATGCGGTACCTTTAGGCGATAAAGGAATATCGGAGAAACTTTCTAGTTCGCCATTAAAATAACGCATTAAAGCGCCCCGCACTTTTTCAAAAAGCGGTAAATCCTCTCTCAAAATCCAATTGGGATTCGGCGTGGTTTGTTCTAATTCACAATCTAAATTCGTTAAATATTCACCATCAGAAAGCATCAATAACCGACCAATTGGTGAGTCCATATAAGCATAAAAAAGTGCGGTCATTTTTCTCTCATTTTTTATAAAGTCATATAAGAAAAAAGCACACCGAACATACATTCGGTGTGCTGCGTATTATGCTAAATTTTTTACAAATTAGAAACTGTAGTTTAAGTTTAAACCGTAAAGGTTAGCACTTGCTTTAGAGGTATAATTCGCTGTTACTGTCGCTAAGCCACCAATTGATTGGTTTTCGGTAAAGTGAATTTTTTTACCACGTAAGTGTGCAAAGCCCGCATCAATAGAAAGATTAGGGGTAAATTTATAAGTTGCCCCTACGCTATACCACATACGATCAGTATCTGGAATAGATGCACTTGCATGCTCTGTTGGTGCAGCAGCTTCATCATAAGCAATACCGGCACGAAGCGTTAATTTGTCATTTACATTATAGGTTGCACCTAATGCATAACGAGAATTGCTACGGTATTTTTCATCTTTATGGAAAGCCACTTCACCGTCATTAAATGTTGCGTGTAACTCTTTGAAACGGCTCCAGTGTGTAAATTTGTAGCTGTAGTGTAATGCCAAATTATCTGTAACTTGGTGGAAACCTGATAATTCTAAATAATCGGGTAAGTGTAATGTTAATCCACCAGGACCTGTACGCCCATTTCCAATCGCTGAATCATCTTCAAAATCAATATCAACTTTTGAATGATAGGCTAAACCAACACGGTTATTTTCATTGAATTCGTACACTAAACCGGCATTCCAACCGAATCCCCAGGCAGAGCCTTCTAAATGAGTCACTACACTATCCTTTTCCAATGAACGTAATCTTGCTAAAGATGCAGCTGTTGTTCGATTGAGCAATCCCATAGCTCTAAGACGAGGGGCCATGACAGTCATAACATCTGGATTCTTCGCTGCATCTGATAAAATTCCAGCTCGACGTTGAACTTCTGCTTTAGCATAAATAGCATTAAATCCTAATCCTGCACTTAACCCTTGAGTTACTTTATATGAACCACTTAAATTTAAATTAATTGCGCTTAAATCTGTAGTCCCACCAAATGCACCTGCATCATAGGTATTACTGTATTCGCTTTTCAATCCAAAATTCACATTCATTCCACCACCGATAGCAAATTTGTCATTGATTGGTGCTACAAAATACATATTAGGAATCAGTGAACCAGGAACAACATTATTATAATGCGCAGAACCTGTTGCTAAAGTACCTGTTGGATTTTTTGGGGTTCGATTCAACGGAGAAGTCACTGTAACAGGGCCACTCATGTGAATTTTAGAATCCACATAAACGCCGCCCACAGAGAATTGATTAGTTTTGAATAAGCTCATTAATGCAGGGTTAGTGGCAACTACTGCAGCATTATCAGCAATTGCGGCTTCACCCGCATAAGCACGACCAAGACCTGATGTAGAAACTTCTGCTAATTGGAATGCGGCAGCATTTGCACCGCTTGCTGCTAACAATGTGGTCATTGCTAATAGCGTTTTATTAAATTTTGTCATTTGGAACCTTTTGTTATTAATAATAATGAAAAAAGCCGCGAGATTCTAAAACTCCAATAAATGGAGTGCAAATTATTTTAGATTAATTTTAAAGTGTTCCGACCAGTGATAAATAAATGATATTTAAATTAAAAAAATGTGGCTACTTTGGCAGAGCGTTTTAAAAATGCTAGAATAGAACCAATCTTAATTTTAAATAAGGAAATCCTATGACAGTAACATGCAAAGCAGAAGAATCTCTCACTTGTAGTTGTGTTGATGTGGGTACGATTATTGACGGTTCAGATTGTTCTGTTGATATTCATCAAACCTATGCCAATAAAGCTGAAGCTGAAGCTGCACTTAATCGTTTCATTGAAAAAGCTCGCAAAACAGAAAGCGATCCTTGCGAAATTAAAAGTGAAATCACAGAAACTGAAAATGGCGCAAATTTAACAGCTCGCTTTACATTTAGCTGCCAAGCTGAAGCGATGATTTTTGAATTAGCGAATCGCTAAAAACACGTTTAAAAATAACCGCACTTTATCCTTTAAAATAAAGTGCGGTTATTTTTTTAGTTAAAACCCAATTAAATCACTATCGCAAACGTTTGCTTAATCTGATACAATCACGCAGTTTTATCATTTAACCTAAAAATATAGGATAACATTGTGAGCAAACCATCATTAAGTTATAAAGATGCAGGCGTGGATATTAATGCCGGTAATGAATTAGTTGAACGTATTAAACCACACGTAAAACGAACCACCCGTCCTGAAGTCATCGGGGGATTAGGTGGGTTTGGTGCTTTGTGTGCCATTCCAGGCAAATATAAAGAACCTATCCTTGTTTCTGGCACAGACGGAGTAGGAACCAAATTACGTTTAGCCATTGACTTAAAAAAACACGATACCATCGGTATTGATTTGGTTGCAATGTGTGTTAACGATTTAGTCGTACAAGGTGCAGAGCCATTATTCTTCTTAGACTACTATGCTACAGGAAAACTTGATGTGGATGTTGCTTCAGATGTGGTCAAAGGCATCGCTGAAGGCTGTGTACAATCGGGTTGTGCATTAGTGGGTGGTGAAACCGCTGAAATGCCGGGTATGTACCACGCTGGCGATTATGACCTTGCCGGTTTCTGTGTGGGTGTGGTTGAAAAATCAGAAATCATTGATGGCAGTCAAGTTAAAACGGGTGATGCTTTAATCGCACTTGGTTCAAGTGGCCCGCATTCAAATGGTTATTCTTTAATTCGTAAGGTCATTGATGTTGCTGACGTCAATCCAGCCACTGAGCAATTAGATGGTCGCCCATTAAGTGAACAAGTGCTTGCGCCGACAAAAATCTATGTAAAATCTGTTCTTGCGTTAATCAAACAAACGGAAGTCCATGCTATCGCACACTTAACCGGTGGCGGTTTCTGGGAAAATATCCCGCGTGTATTACCGAAAAATACTAAAGCTGTCATTGATGAAAGCAGCTGGGAATGGCAACCGGTGTTCAAATGGTTACAAGAAAAAGGCAACATTGAAACCTATGAAATGTACCGCACATTTAACTGTGGCGTGGGTATGGTGATTGCATTACCACAATCACAAGTGGAAACCGCTTTAGCGATTTTAAAACAATCCGGTGAAAATGCATGGTTGATCGGTCATATCGAAAGTGCGACAGATAACGAACCACAAGTCATTATTAAATAATTTCTCTTTTCCATTTCAGGGCGAAAATTTCAGAATGAAAGGTTCGCCCTTCTTTTATGTAGAATAATATGAAAAAAATTGCTGTCCTGATTTCAGGGCAAGGATCAAATCTTCAAGCAATAATTGAGGCTTGTCAAACTGGTTTTATCCTAGGAAAGATTGTGACTGTCATCAGTAATAAAATCGATTCATTTGGCTTAGAACGTGCTGAAAGTGCGGGCATTCCTAGCCGCGTTTTTTTACGTCAAGATTTTACGTCCAATCTCGATATGGATAAGTCTATCGGTAATTATTTAGAGGATCTCAATGTTGATCTCATTGTGTTAGCCGGTTATATGAAAATCTTAACCAAACCATTCACACAACGTTTTACGGGGAAAATTTTAAATATTCATCCTTCCCTTCTACCAAAATATCCTGGATTAGATACCTATCAAAGAGCACTTGAGAATGACGACAGCGAACACGGTACAACCGTGCATTTTGTCAATGAAGAGATCGATGGCGGCGCTATTGTATTACAAGCTAAAGTGCCTATTTTCCCTGGTGATACCGTCGAGGAGATAGAGCTTCGAACTCGTGAACAGGAATATCACATTTATCCTTTAGTGATTAAATGGTTTGTCGAAGGGCGGTTAAAACTCATTGAAAATCAAGCTTATTTAGACGGAAAGCCGTTACCACAGAATGGTTACGCTAATGAGTAAAGCAATATGCGCTCTTGAAAAGAGTGACTCAAATCACCATTAAACAATCTGATTTTATGAAAAAAACAATAAACCCTGTATAATCGGGGTTTTATTATTATGAGATATAATATGCCAATTAACTTTACTCAGATTTTTCAAGATAGCCTCAACTTTATGCGTAATCAGCGAAAAACGGTGCTGATTTTCGTTGGAATTTTTGTCGTCTCACAATTGATTAATGCATTAGTCAGTGTCCCAATGCCGAGTTTGGGTGATAATCCTAATCCATCACAACAGGACATTATTGATGCATTAAGCAAAGTAGAGCCAACTGCACTGATTGGATCTTTTTTATTCCAACAATTGTTGATGTCTTTTATTGCAACCTTAGGGATTGCAACTATTCATCATATTAGTCAGCAAAATGAAAATCCGATTAATCAAGGTCTCATGCTGACATTACGCCGTTTTTTAGGTGTGGTCGTTTTAGATATTTTTATGAGTTTGCCACTTTTATTTGGCCTTGCTGATGTTATGAGCTCATTTTTAAGCAAAAATGCCCTCTCCCCTCTAGCCTTTGTTTCAATGGTATTTGGTTTATTTTTCTTTGTTCGCCTATGCTTATCCCCTGTGCATTATATTGCCTCCAATCAATCTATCGGGCAAAGTGCTTTACAAGTATGGCGTGCGGGTATTAAGCGTAATGGCGTATTAATTATTTATGCTTTACTCACTTATTTACTTCTTCCTTTAGTAGTGAACACCATTGGTGCAATCTTAGGTTCATCATTTTTAAGTACTCTCGTTGGTATCTTGGCTGCATTATTTCAACTATTTATTTTGGTATTTACTTACCGTTTTTACAGCTTATTTATGAAGGCATAATATGAAACAACTTCTTGAATTTATTCCTCTTGTTCTCTTTTTCATCACCTACAAAATGTTTGGTGTGCGTGATGCTGCGATCGTATTAGTAATTGCAACCATTGTTCAAATGATAGTGCTAAAACTAAAATATGGTGTAATTGAGAAACAACAAAAAATCATGGCGATTGCTGTCATCTTTTTTGGATTGCTTACTGCTTATTTTAATGAAATCAAATATCTACAATGGAAGGTCACCATTATTAATGCTCTCTTTGCCATTGTGTTATTGGTTGCACAATTCCAATTCAATACGCCACTGGTGAAAAAGTTATTAGGCAAAGAAATCCAATTACCGGATAATGTGTGGAACAAATTGAATGTAGGCTGGGCAGGATTTTTCATTCTGTGTATGCTTGTAAATATTTATATCAGCCAAAATATGTCTGAAGATGCTTGGGTTGATTTCAAATCTTTTGGTTTACTTGGTATGACCTTTGTTGCAACAATCGTCAGCGGTGCTTATATTTACCGTTACTTACCTAAAGATGATCAAAAAAATGACGGGGACAAATAATGGTTTCAAATCTTATCGATAAAGACGGTCGTCAATCTAAAGGCGTATTATTATTACGTACTTTAGCGATGCCTTCAGATACCAACGCTAACGGTGATATTTTCGGTGGCTGGATTATGTCACAAATGGATATGGGCGGAGCAATTCTAGCAAAAGAAATTGCTCATGGTCGTGTGGTCACTGTTGCCGTAGAAAGTATGAATTTCATCAAACCTATCGCTGTCGGTGACGTGGTATGTTGTTATGGTCAATGCCTCAGCGTGGGACGTTCTTCTATTAAAATCAAGGTAGAAGTATGGGTGAAAAAAGTTGCCAGTGAACCAATTGGGGAACGTTACTGCGTGACAGATGCCGTATTTACCTTTGTCGCGGTTGGGAAAGACGGTAAATCCCGCGCTATTCCACGTGAAGGTAATCTTGAACTAGAACGTGCATTAGCCTCTATCGAAGAATTAAATTGTTAAAAGGATAAATGATGTATTACGTAATTTTTGCCCAAGATATTCCTGGCACTTTAGAAAAACGCCTTGCTGTACGTGAGCAGCATCTCGCTCGTTTAAAACAATTACAAGCAGAAGGTCGCTTATTAACTGCGGGTCCCAATCCAGCTATTGACGATGAAAATCCTGGCGAAGCTGGCTTTACCGGCTCGACAGTGATTGCTCAATTCGAAAGCCTGTCTGCAGCAAAAGACTGGGCAGCACAAGATCCTTACGTAGAAGCGGGCGTTTACGGTGATGTGATTGTGAAGCCGTTCAAAAAAGTTTTCTAAATAAAACGAACTCTACACTCAAAGACGGATCTAAATATCCGTCTTTCTCTTTATATGGAATCTCCTATGCGAGCACTTAAACACACGACAATTTCGTTATTTATTTTAACCGCACTTTCAGGTTCAGCTTTGGCCAATCAACATGCTCATAAAAGCAAAACTGAAACTGCACCACAAATTAATCTTGCGGAAGAGCAAGCAAAATGGGCACAACAACAGCATGCTCACGAATTAAAGCTGATTGAACAACGTGCGACTTTTCTGCAATTAGAATCGCTCCTAAAAAGTGCGGTCAAAAATAATCATGTTTCTGATAATGCCAAATTATTCCTGGGTTTAATTGATTCCTTAAAAGGTTATCCATTGCAAGCTGATGCTATGGCAGCTTATTTAGATGCACGTGTAAAAACCGTTAATCGCGATACGGCTCGTGAAGAAGTAAATGCATTACGAACAGACATTGAACAATTTATTCAGCAGCATACCTCTCATTTTCTACGTGGAAAATTAGAACAAAGCATTTTTACGTTATTCACCAATGCTGAAGATACTCAAGCGCTCGCTAAACTCACGCCAAATAATTTGGAAACACAAATTGCCGTGCTCACGGCTAAATATCAAATAGAGGCAGCCAATACCAATCAAACAGCAGAAAACCAATCAAACGATAAGAATAAATCGGCTATTTTATCTGAGTATGAACAACTTTGGCTCAACAACGCTGAGCTTCCTAATGATGCTCAGCTATGGACGGCTTGGTATTCACAGGGTGGACGCACTGAAGAGAAGATCTATCAAAAAGCAGAAATGCTTTTTAGTAAAAATGATGCGAAAGGTCTCGAAATACTCGCTAAAGAATTAGAAAAAATTGATGGTGCGAAAGAAAATGCTCAGGTAAATATCGATTTGGCTCTTTATTTGGATCTCTTAAAAAATCCAGCAAATCTGAAAACACTCGCTGAGAGCCTGCCATTAATGGATGGTAATACGAATAAAATTATCCATAAATTTGCTGTAGTGCTAGGTTTTTCTCGTTATTTGCGAACCATTCCGGAAAATATGAATGAGCCAACCTTCACCCCTTACGAGCAATGGGCGAAAAATTGGCAATTAAACGAAACGGAATTACGTGATTGGAAAATCGCCTTTATTAGCCGTTTCTTTGATAACGAAAGTCCTAATTTTGTGCTATGGCGCGATCAAGAACTTCTCAAACTTAATGCAGATAATCTCACTGAGCGTCGTTTACGTACGGCTATTTGGCAAAAAACGGATTTATTAGCTTGGTTAAATGCCCTTTCAGATGAAGCAAAACAAAAACAAGAATGGCGTTATTGGATGGCTAAAACAACCGCTCAAGCATCCGATAAAGATGCTAAACAACACTTAGAAGCTTTATCGAAAGAACGTGGTTTTTATCCAATGTTGGCTGCGGTCAAATTAGGTCAGTCCTACAAACTGGAAATGCCTAAAATTCCTCAAGAGTCCAATATCCAAGAGAAATATGCAACTGAATTAGCTGAGATTGCAGAACTACGCCAATTAGATCGATTAGGTGCAGCCAAACAACGCTGGCGTTCTCTATTGGAAAAATTACCACAAGAGAAACAACTTGCGTTAAGCCAATATGCGAATGAACAAAATTGGTTTGAATTAGGCGTAGATGGCTCAATTATTGCGAAAGCATGGGATTATATCGACTTACGTTTACCAAATGCTTACAGTCAATATTTTGATATTGCCCTCAGTAATGTGAACCTCAGCGCAACGGAACCTCAAGCTATTGTGGATAATCGTGTAACCAAAACCTTCGCCATGGCAATTGCTCGCCAAGAAAGTGCTTGGAATCCAATGGCACAATCTTCCGCAAATGCTCGAGGATTAATGCAGTTATTACCGAGTACTGCACAAAAAACGGCAGAAAACCAGCAACTTCCTTATAACGGTGAGTTAGATTTATTCAAACCGCTTAATAATATTTTACTCGGTACGGCTCACTTAAATGAGCTGAATGCTAAATATCCAAATAATCGCATTTTGATCGCCTCTGCCTATAATGCGGGAGCAAGCCGTGTAGAAAAATGGCTTGCGAGAGCCAATGGCAAATTGGCCATGGATGAATTTATTGCGTCTATTCCATTCTTTGAAACTCGGGGTTATGTTCAAAACATATTAACTTACGATTTTTACTATCAAAACCTACAAGACAAAGAAAAATTACAAACCTTTAGCAAAGAGGAATACGATCGGCTATACTAGTCGCACTAGTTTAATAGTATAGGATTGTTGATATGTATATTAGTCGCAATTTAGAACAATGGAATGCTTTCCTCACAACCTTGCAAACCGCATTTGAACAAGGGAAAGCACAAGATTTATTAACGCTTCTTCTCACGCCTGATGAGCGCGATGCAGTGGGTTTGCGTTTACAAATCGTGGCTCAGTTATTGGATAAAAATCTCTCCCAACGAGAGATTCAACAGAATCTCAATACCAGTGCGGCAACCATTACGCGTGGTTCTAATATGCTCAAAACAATGGATCCGGATTTTATAAACTGGGTGAAAAGCCAACTCGATGAGCAAGCTGCAAAAAACTAAGCGAATTCTGACCGCACTTTTACATCTTTTTCGCCCATCTTGGTGGAAAAAAAATTGGCAACGGGTTGCGTGGCGTTTTTCTCTCGCAATCCTGGCGTTTTTCATTTGTTTTCGCTTTATCCCTGTTCCCTTCTCTGCCTATATGGTACAGCAAAAAATCGGGCACTTATTACAGCTAGATTTTAGCTATTCAATCAAATATGATTGGGTGAGTCTTGATGAAATCTCACCGAATATGCAACTTGCAGTAATTGCCGCTGAAGATCAAAAATTCCCCCACCATTGGGGCTTTGATTTTGAGGCAATTCAAAAGGCCTTTAAATTCAATGAAAAATCTCGCCGAACCCGAGGTGCTTCAACGATTTCACAGCAAACTGCAAAAAACCTCGTTCTCTGGCATGGACAAAGTTGGTTTCGTAAAGGATTAGAAGTTCCCACAACGGCATTAATGGAAATCTTTTGGTCTAAAGAACGCATTTTAGAAGTCTATTTGAACATTGCTGAATTCGGTAATGGCATCTTTGGTGTAGAAGCTGCCAGCCGTTATTACTTCAAAAAATCGGCAAAGAATTTAACGCAATCAGAAGCGGCATTACTCGCTGCGGTTTTACCGAATCCTATCATCTATAAAGTAAATAAGCCTAGTGCGTTAGTTCGTAAAAAACAAAGCTGGATTATGGGACAAATGAATGGATTAGGTTTGAATTACCTAAAAGAAATGTAGATTTCTCATAAAGAAAAAACCTTGAAACTCACTTTACGTTTCAAGATTTTAAATTTGGTGGAGATAATCGGGATCGAACCGACGACCTCTTGAATGCCATTCAAGCGCTCTCCCAACTGAGCTATATCCCCAAATAACGCAAGCTATGATAAATTTCGGCTGATAAACTGTCAATATTGAAATAATCAAATCCCGCTTATCAGCCTAAATATTAAGCGTTTTGAGATTTAATAAAATCAATGGCACGTTGGATACGCGCTAACACGCGTTCACGACCGATACCCACTAATGTCACATCCATAGAAGGTGATTGGCCTGAGCCTGTTACAGCCACGCGTAACGGCATCCCAACTTTACCCATCCCTACTTCTAATTCAGCAGCGGTTTGTTCAATCGCTTCATGAGTAGAATGTAAATCCCAGCTAGAAAGTGCGGTCAATTTTTCTTTTACTTTTTCAAGTGGTTCAATCGCCGCCGCTTTAAAGTGTTTTTTCACCGCAGCTTCATCAAAACTTTCAAACTCTTCGAAGAAATAACGGCTTGCTGATGCCATTTCTTTTAAGGTTTTGCAACGCTCTGCAAGCATCGTCACGATCTCAGTTAACGCTGGACCATTTGAAGTATCAATACCTTGATCTTTATAGTGCCATGCAAGGTGTTTTGCCACATATTCAGGTGGTAATTCACGAATGTAATGGTGATTTAACCACAATAATTTTTCAGTGTTAAATGCACTCGCTGACTTACTCACATGATCTAATTCGAAGTATTTAATCATTTCTTCACGTGTAAAAATCTCTTGGTCACCATGACCCCAACCTAAACGAACAAGATAGTTAATTAAGGCTTCTGGTAAATAACCGTCATCACGATATTGCATCACACTTACCGCACCATGACGTTTTGAGAGTTTTTGGCCATCATCACCGTTAATCATAGAAACGTGCGCATATACTGGAATTGGTGCACCTAACGCTTTTAAGATGTTAATTTGACGCGGGGTGTTGTTAATGTGGTCTTCACCACGTACAACGTGAGTAATACCCATATCCCAGTCATCCACCACTACACAGAAGTTATAGGTTGGTGAACCGTCAGTACGACGAATAATTAAATCATCTAATTCACTGTTGCTGATTTCAATACGACCACGCACCGCATCATCAAACACGACAGAACCTTCTGTTGGGTTTTTAAAACGTACAACATGTGGCTCATCGGCAGCATGATTGTGATCATGTAAACAATGACGGTCATAACGTGGTTTTTCTTTGTTTTGCTCTTGTGTATGACGTAGTTCTTCTAAGCGCTCTTTAGAGCAATAGCAACGATAAGCCAAGCCTTGCTCAATCATTTCATCAATCACTTGATTGTAACGATCAAAGCGTTTGGTTTGATAATAAGGGCCATGTTCCCAAGCAAGGTTTAACCACTCCATCCCTTCAATGATTGCCGCTGTTGCTTCCGGTGTAGAACGCTCTAAATCAGTATCTTCAATACGTAGTACAAACTCACCGTTGTTATGTTTTGCAAATAACCAAGAATAAAGGGCTGTACGTGCACCGCCCACGTGCAAATAACCTGTCGGGCTTGGGGCAAAACGCGTACGTACTTTGATATTCGGATCTAATTCAAAAGGAGGATCAATTTTCATTTTCTTAATAACCTATTCATTTACAAAAATTACCTTTATTTTACTACGACTTGCGTGAGTTCTAAATAAAAAATCTGATTTTATGCCTATTTTTGCAACAACTAGACGCTTTTTCATAAAAATATATTGACTGAAATCTCATTATACTTATAATGCCAATCCACAACATTAAGGGCGATTAGCTCAGTTGGGAGAGCACCTCCCTTACAAGGAGGGGGTCACTGGTTCGAGACCGGTATCGCCCACCACTTTTTCCAAAGTTGGCTTTAATGTTGTAGAAGTTTGACCAAGCGGGCGATTAGCTCAGTTGGGAGAGCACCTCCCTTACAAGGAGGGGGTCACTGGTTCGAGACCGGTATCGCCCACCACTTTTCTAAAGTGTTCTTTCCGCTCAAACTTTCCCATTATTTAAACGCTTTTCTTATGTGGGCGATTAGCTCAGTTGGGAGAGCACCTCCCTTACAAGGAGGGGGTCACTGGTTCGAGA
>NZ_JVHG01000010.1:0-195555 GCF_001055095.1 Parahaemophilus parainfluenzae | reverse complement strand
TTGGTTGCGGGGGCCGGATTTGAACCGACGGCCTTCGGGTTATGAGCCCGACGAGCTACCAAGCTGCTCCACCCCGCGTCCGAAATATGGGGTGTATTATAGTGTTCTAAATCAAAAGATCAAGCGATTTCTACTAATTTTCTTGAAAACCTAAGATTTTTTAACTGCACTTTGCTTTATCTAAAGTGAGAGTTAGAATCCAAAGCCAGTGCCTAGACCTACACCAACGCCAACACCATTACTGCCGCCACCGGCGCCAACACCAACAGAACAAGCACTCACTAAAGCACTTAATACAGCCACTAAAAATAATTTTTTCATAGATTTTCCTTTGTTAAATGTTCAAATAACCGATAAACGGCCAATAAGTCCGTTCGTGCAATCGGTTTGAACGGAAGTAAAAGATAATAAAGCCAACGAAATCTTCTCACATATGACAACATATCAACCCAATAAGTTGTCGGGCAGTGAGATTTATAATAATCAAATAATTCATTAAGCTTTTCATCATCTAAGCCTTTCACACGACATAAACTGTCTAAAAATGCTAGCATATCACGTGTAATCAACCAATGTTCATTATGGCTTTTTGAATGAGATTCAAAGTCCATAAAACTAATTTTACCATCTTTCCATGCAATATCCCGTATGGCTGGACGTCCATGAATAATGCCTTGTTGATGAAGATTAATCAATATCTCCATCGCTGAATGCAAAATATGTGATTTTTCTGCCCAAGACAATGTTTCATCATTCAGCCAGATGTTTAATGTTGGCCCTGCATCTTCCAATACTAAATAATCATCACCGAAACCGCATAATTTAGGTACTGGTGCACCAATATTATTTAAATGCTGTAGTATTTCACACTCTTCTTTAAAATGTTGTTTTGGATATGGTTTTAATAATAACCATATCCCTTTTAATTGCTCGGGTTGCTTTAACCAATAATGTTTCCCTAAATATTTAAAGCGGAAAACACGTTCTCCACGATGTTCTTCAAGAAGCTTTTGCACATGGTCTTTAAGTGACGAAGTCATAATCTCTACTTAAATTTTTATTGTGTATTGAAAAGATAAGCGATACATTCTACAAAATTTTCATTCTTTTTCAATCAAGGAGAAAAATATGCATTTTTTGAAAAAAGTGCTTACCGTGCTGACATTAGGTTTCTGCACGCTATCTGTACAAGCTTCCCCTTTTAGCATCAGCGAACAACAAATTAACCAATATTTAAGTGAAAAAGGCACAATTAATGACAAACTCGGTATTCCAGGATTATTTTCTGTGGATTACGCACTGAAAGATTTGGTGACTCAAATCGGGCAAACTGAAAGCAATCGTGTTGAAATGAGCGGTTTGGTTGATACGCTTATTCGTTTATCTGGTAAAACCTACCCAGCAAAATTACATTTAACCTTTGATGCAGTTCCAGAATATAACGCACAAGAAGGGGCGCTCTATTTAAAAAATCTGCGGATTTTACGCTGGTCTGGCGAACCTAATAGTGTAATGGATCAACTCCAAGATGTTATGCCGCTATTAAGCGATGGTGTAGCTGCCTTATTAAGTCGGATGCCAGTTTACACCTTAGATGAAAGCGATATGAAACAAATGCTGATTAAGAAATTTGCCAAAGAAATTAAAGTTGAAAAAGGTCGATTGGAATTAATTGGTGGAATGTTTTAACAAAAAGGGCGTATTAAACGCCCTTTTTTATAACTCAATGATAGCTCGCAAACCTTGAATTTGTCCGTTAGCTTCAATGTTTTCTAAGCGAAAGCGGTAATGATGTAATTCTGCGATTCTTGCCACAATAGACAATCCAAGTCCGCTTCCCTTTTCATTTTGCCCCGCAGGACGATAAAAACGCTGCCCTAATTTCGCTAATTCTTCTGGGTCAACACCACCGCCATTATCTTCAATAAGAATTTTACGAGGCTGTAAAATTACACGAACCTTAGTGCCTTGCGGACAATATTTAATCGCATTATCCAATAAGTTTCTCAACATTTGCGTAACTAATAATGTCTGTCCCTGCTTAACGGCAGGATTTCCCTGATAATCAAACTGCAATTCGATTTGGCGTTGCTGTGCACTGAAATATAACTCGCCGATAAGTGAAGTTATAATTTCTGACCAATGAATTGGTTCCTGATTATTTAATTCTTTAAGATTATCTAATCGGGAAAGCGTAAGAAGTTGTTCGATTAATTGAGTTGCTCGATCGATACCTTGGGTTAAATGCGCTAAGGCCATTTCACGAGTTTGTGCATCATCTTCTGCCAACTGTGCGACTTCCGTTTGAATACGTAATGCTGCTAATGGACTACGTAATTCATGCGCTGCATCAGAAACAAAGCGGCGCTCCCGTTCCAACTGCTCACTGGTACGTGTGAAAAATTGATTTAAGTTTTGGACTAACGGTAGAATCTCTGTTGGCACATCATCAGTTTCTAATAACGAAACATCACCTGGTCGGCGAGCTTGTACGTTTCGACTCAATCGATTAATTGGTTTTAATGCACGATAAATCACAATAAATGCGACCAATAAGAGTACTGGTAATCCGGCAAACCAAATTCCTGTTTGGCTGAAAACCATTTTATTGACCAACTCTTCACGATATTCTAACTCTTGACCTACAGCGATCACCAATTCACCATTACCAACAGGTTGCCAATAAATCAACCATTCATCGTCATCATCTAAAATATGCGCTTTACTAAATCCGGTTTTATTTTGGAAAATAAATTTGTCACCATTATCACCATCGGTTAATAATCTTTCGCCTTTGTTAGAAAATATAGCGAAAGCTAAAGCATCATTATCGTAATGACGTTTCTGCGGTTTAAATCCACCACGTGGAAAATTTGCATTTTCATCTAATAATACATTTTTCAAATCAGAGGTTGCTAAACGTTCGGCAAAAAGCACTTGCTGTGCATTAAACACATCTTTGACTTCTTTTTTAACAACCGTCCAGGCAACAGCCGTGGCTATGCACCACACGCAAAGTGCGGTCAAACTTAAACCGATTAAGAGACGAAAACTCAGTCGTTTATTTTTCATTAACTGGTCCTAAAGCATAGCCTACACCATGTACAGTACGAATAAATTGCTTACCCAGTTTTTGACGCAAATTATAAATATGTACGTCCAATGCACCACTACTTAATTCTTCATCCCAATTTGACAGTTTTTCTTCAATGGTCGCACGTGAAAGCACTCGTTCTTTATTCAGCATAAAAAGCTCGAGTAATTTATATTCACGTCCAGTTAATGTAATTTCATCCTCATTCAACCAAGCCTTACGCTGTGCAGGATCGAGTTTGACATTGCCATGCTCAATCTGCGGTTTGACTTGCCCATAACGACGACGAATTAATGCTTGTAATCGCACCACCACTTCAGCCAAAGCAAAGGGTTTACAAAGATAATCATCAGCACCTTGTTGAATGCCTTTAATGCGTTCATCCAATGTATCACGCGCAGTTAAGATCAACACAGGCACATCTTGATTATTTGAACGCCACTGTTTTAATACATCCAAACCATCTAGTTTAGGCAAGGTTAAATCCAATACCACTGCATCATAAGGCGCGCCGATTAAGGCGTTTAATCCACTTTGACCATCAGTAAACCAATCTACAATAAAGCCTGATTTTGTTAAACCAATTTGCAGACCATTGCCGATCAGAGGATCGTCTTCTACTAATAAAACTCGCATAATATTGACCGCACTTTTATCTTTCTCAAAACGAAAAAATGGCAGGCTTTGCCCACCACGTCAAATTATATGAATTATTGCGCTTTTTCAACGCTAATGACTTCAAGCTCTGGTTTTTCAAACATTTCATTGTCTAGTTTACCGTAAACGCGTATTTTATCCTGAGGTCCCACATTTAAGCCATTCCAAACACGGTTTTTAATTTCCAATTTGATTTGGTCTGTGCCATCGGTAAAAAGATATTTATCACCTTTAATTTGTTGAGTGATATTACCGACTAAGGTAATCATAGAATCATCTTTCGCAGATAATGCTTGTTGAACAGTAAGTTGTTGACCTTGGTCACCGCCATGGAAACCACCTTGTGCAGTGTTGCCATTAAAACCAGCAAATGCCACTGAAGTAGATAAAGCTAAAAGGGTTGCTAAAGCTAATTTTTTCATCATGTTCTCCTAAATAGAATTAAGCATAAATTAATCATGTTTCAAAGCGAAGGATTATCCTCATTGCCGCCTTGTTGATGCTTATTAAACACAACAAATCTTAATGAAATCTTAAGCAACCTTAAGATTTTTAAATTTTTTTAAAATCACCAACAAAATCGCTCATTCACCAAGTTATCTTGGCGTTCTTTTTCCCATTTCGCTTTATTTTCAGGATTAGCAAAATAGCGGTCTTGCTCAACTAAACGTGCATCAAGTTTTGCTTCTGCTTCTTTTAACGCTTGTTTTCTATCTGGATGCTTGCTTGGTAATTGAGGTAAAAACACCGCCTGATACGGATGATTTTTAGCCCAGTCAATCGCATCTTGCGCCGCCTTGTGTTGCTTATTCAAATCACAGAACGCATACGGATTAACATGCTGTCCCACTAATTGCCCAAATGCTGTGTTATTCGATACTGTTAATTTATCTAAATCCAACACATATAACGCGGTGATTAAACGGTTTTGCCCACGATAAAACCATTTTACTGCTTCATCTCGCAGGCCAAAATCATAAGCACGAGCAGAAAGTGCAAACATTGTCATCGGAGAAACAAAATCCACTTTTTTCTCAATAATATTAACCGCACTTTCAAAATCTTTTTGTGTATTTTTCAGTAATAACGCATCAATATCTTTGTTCACATTAATCTGTTCAAGTCGTCCATCTCTGGCATCGTAATAAGGCTTTACATACATATCAATATGCTTAACCGGTTCTTTTGAAATCGAGCTACAAGCCGTTAATAAAAGTGCGGTTGAAATCCACGTTAATTTTAGAAAGGTTCGCATGGTCTTCCCTTATGATGAATATTAGCTCGCTATCTTACAACAAAAGAGCCGTGAGTTTTACTTCTCTTTCTTCTATAATGAGCAAAATTTTGTTTTATTTTGTTTCATGAAAATCCATCTTATTCAGCGCCAAATCACCTTAGATTTTGATAACCAAACTTCCCTGCTTAACTTTTTAGAACAACATCAAATTCACCATGAATATCAATGTCGTTCAGGTTATTGTGGTTCTTGCCGCGTGAAGATCAAAAAAGGCAAGGTATCTTACGCCGAAGCGCCCCTTGCCTTTATTCAACCTAATGAGATTCTACTGTGTTGTTGTCGGGTGGAAAGTGATTTGGAAATAGAACTATAAGATGCAAATTTTATAACATATCTCTATATTAATGATCTATTTTCTCTTTCGCCAACATTCCCACTAAAACGGCCAAAATTGAATAAGGATAAGTTGTCTTTAGAAAATCAATAAAGCTCTTAACTTCACCATATTGTATGCACTCCATAACATATAAAAGCAACATTCCCAAAGAAACTATTATTGAAAGTTTTATTACTGTTATTATAAATCGCATCATTATTACTATTTTGCTCAATTAACTGATTAGTTTTTATTGCAATCTAGAAACTTATTAGATCCAGCTAGCAAAGGTTTATCTATTCTATTTCATTAGTAGAAAAATAATCAAATAACACATTAATATTATTTAATGCAGAACCTAAATTATTTAAAAACACCTCAGCATCTTTTGTTAATCTACTGTCATACACTACTCTAAAACGAACAGCGTCTACTTTAAAACTTGGGTAATTATTATAAATTTGATCGCTTTCTACATAATGTAAATATAAATTTATTTTATCTTGTATATATTCCATACCTTCATAATCCCATTCATATGGGAAAGTAATAGTCATAATACATTCATTATTATTAAAATATATAATATCTACAATATTCTGATTCATTCTTTTTTTCTTAGTTTTGGGTTAAAAATTATTAAATAATTATCCCACAGATAAACTGTAATAATCCTATTCAATATTTATAAACTAAATATTTACCATACATAAATATAACGATCCACACATAACATGTACGGATCGTTATTTAATAAGTGAATTAAAAAATCCTATCTACTCTTTATAAATTATTCAAATCCAACACATCTGTCATATCAAACAATCCGTGAGATTGTTTTTCTAACCATTTACCTGCACGCACTGCACCATTCGCAAAGGTCATACGACTTGATGCTTTGTGAGCAATTTCAACGCGCTCACCGATATCGGCAAACCAGACACTATGTTCACCCACTACATCTGAAGCACGAATAGTGGAGAAACCAATTTCATCACGTTTACGTTCGCCTGTAATGCCTTCACGACAAAATACGCCATGCGTTTTTAAATCACGACCAAGGGTTTTCGCAATGTGTTCGCCCATTGAAAGTGCGGTGCCAGACGGTGCATCTACTTTGTGGCGGTGGTGCGCTTCAATGATTTCGATGTCGCAATAATCGCCCATCACTTTGGCGGCTTTCTCTAATAGTTTAAACACCAAATTCACCCCTACACTGAAGTTGGATGCAAATACAATGGCGATTTTTTCTGATGCGGCTTGAATTGCGGCTTTACCTACATCATCAAACCCGGTGGTACCAATTACCATTTTTTTGTTATTAGCAACACAAAATGCGATGTGCTCAAGCGTGCCTTCCGGACGCGTGAAATCAATTAGCAAATCAAAGTTGTCTTTTTCTGCATTTAAATCATCTGAGACTTTGATACCTAATGCACCAATACCCGCAAGCTCGCCAGCATCTACACCGACCAAAGAGGAACCTTTACGTTCAAAAGCGGCACCTAATTCTGCCCCTTCTGTATTATGTACGGCTTGAATTAATTGACGCCCCATTCTTCCGCCAGCACCGGCGATCGCAATTTTTAATGTCATGTTTTGTCCTTTTTTAATCAAATTAAAGCGTGTTGAACGCCACTATAAATTAAATAGATTCCGAAGAAAATAAAAATCAGCCCTGCTACATTATCAATATAGCGACTATATTGGCTATAAAACTGTTTTGCAACAGAACGAGAGAAAAGCACCGAAATGATATAGAAATATAAAAAGGTTTCTACGGTAATCACGGCAAGTGCGGTCAAAATTTGTGATGTTTCGGTAATATTCGCTAGAACCAATGACATCACACTGCTGAAATAAATCACAACTTTAGCATTAGATAAATTGACTAATAAGCCTTTCATAATGCTCGTTAAGGTTGATTGATTTGGCACATTTGCATTCTTCTTTTCATCAAAAACCGCATTGTTTTTTACTTTTGCCATTTTAATGCCGAGATAAACTAAATAGGCTCCACCAAGCATCATCACAATGCCTTGAATAATTGGCATAGTGGCAAAAATAATGGCGAGCCCTAAAACAGCAGCCGTCGCCCAGATTAATACCCCAATGGTAATCCCAATCACGCCACCAATGGCTTCTCGACGAGAACTCATCGCTGAAACTCGGCTGACATAGAAAAAATCAGGGCCAGGCGAAAGTAAGCCAACAAGATGAATAATCATCAAATTTAGCATGGCAAGCCTACGATACGTAGTATCACAATCACGATAACAGCATAGACTGCTGCTAAAACATCATCCACCATAATCCCAAAACCGCTTTCCAGTTTTTGATCAAAATAACGGATGGGATAAGGTTTTAAGATATCGAAGAAACGAAACAATACAAAGGCAATCACAATCCAAGGTAATGATAAGGTTGGAATCGAGGCTAACACAATAAATACCCCAACAAATTCATCCCAAACAATGGAACCGTGATCATGAACGCCCATATCATCTGCGGTTTTTTGACATAGATAACAGCCAAGCGCAAAGCAAAGTGCGGTCAAAATTAGGAAGATTTTTAGTCCAAGACAAGCTAATAATGCCGAACCTAAAATCGTTCCAGCTAAACTTCCCCATGTACCCGGTGCAGGACGAATGAGTCCTGAACCAAAGCCTAATGCAAGTAAATGAACTGGATTTTTTAAGCTAACTCTATCAAGAGGTGAACTATTCATTATTTATCCTTAAAATGATCGAAACCAAACTGCGCTTGATAATTGATGACACGTCCATCTTTTAAAAAAGTAATCTGATTGTTATTTTGTGGAACGATTTTTCCGATACAGGTACAAGGTACATTCAACGATTGAGATAACTTTTCAATCTCAGTTTTCTTATTTGCAGGAACCGTAAAGCAAAGTTCATAATCTTCCCCGCCACTTAATGCAAACGCTTCTGCTTTTTCTAAGCGATATGTTTTTTTGAGTGAGGTGGATAAAGGCAAGGTAGATAATTCAATCTCCACTGAACATTGGCTTCTCGTTAAAATATGCCCTAAATCAGCAACAAGACCATCTGAAATATCTATGCATGAATGCGCTACATTCACTAATGCTTGGCCTAATTCAACGCGTGGCGTCGGGTGAAAATGGCGTTTTACTAAAAATTCAGTATCAAAATCGACCGCACTTTTACCCTGTAAGATCCAATTTAAACCCGCCGCGCTATCACCTAACGTGCCCGATACATAAATTAAATTTCCAACCTTCGCGTTATGTCGGAATAAAGCCTTTCCTTTTGGTACGAAACCTTGCGCCGTAATGGTTACAGAAAGTGGGCCTTTCGTTGTATCGCCACCAATTAACGTCACATCATATTGATTTAATATATCAAACAGACTTTGACTAAATTGGCTTAGCCAGTTTTCATCAACTTCAGGTAATGTCAGCGCAAGAGAAATCCAAGCAGGTTTCGCGCCCATAGCAGCTAAATCACTTAGATTTGTCGCAATAGCTTTATAAGCTAAATCTTGGGGAGAAATAGAAGATAAAAAATGCGTACCCTCGACCATTGTATCGGTGGTGATCGCAAGCTGATAGCCTTCTGGAATATGAGTGATCGCACAATCATCCCCAATACTGAAATCAACAAAGTGTTGATTGCCTTTTTGTATTGAGAAATATCGTCCTATAAGATCAAATTCACCCGAACTCATTTTATCTGCGCACCAAAAAACAAAGGGCAGACATTTGTCTACCCTACATTTGAATAATTATTTGCGACCTAATGCAGGAGCGACTTTATCCAATACACCGTTAATGTATTTATGGCTTTCATCTGCACCAAACACTTTCGCCACTTCAATTGCCTCATTAATCGCCACTTTATACGGTACATCTGGCTCAAATTGAAGTTCATAAACCGCCAAACGCAAAATCGCTTTTTCAATCGGATCTAATTCATCCAATGCGCGATCTAAATAATGGCTCATTGAAAAATCAACGGCTTCGACATTCGAAACGGTTTGACGGAAAAGGCGGCTAAAATAAGGTTTATCCACACCTTTTAAATCTTGATCTACAACGAAAGTAAGTTCCACTTGTTCTGGTGTATTACCAGAAATCGCCCAAGAATATAATGCTTGAACCGCACATTCTCTCGCTCTACGACGTGGCGATACTTTTTTTACAGGTTCTTTTTTCTCTGTCATTGGAATTATGCCGCATCAATTTGTTGTAAAAGGTTCACCATTTCAAGTGCAGTTAATGCTGCTTCTGCACCTTTATTACCTGCTTTAGTACCTGCACGCTCGATAGCTTGTTCAATGTTTTCAGTGGTTAAAACACCGAATGCCACAGGGATTTCAGCTTGCATTGCTACTTGACCTAAACCGCTACTTGCTTCACCCGCTACATATTCAAAGTGAGCTGTACCACCACGGATTACCGTACCCAATGCCACGATTGCATCAAATTTTTTGCTTTCAGCTAAACGACGTGCTACTAATGGAAGTTCATACGCACCTGGTGCTCGAACGATTGTAATATTCTCATCTTTCACTTGGCCGATACGTTTTAATGCATCTACCGCACCTTCTAATAAACTTTCATTAATAAAACTGTTAAAACGAGCAATCACCACTGCGATTTTAGCATTTGGTGCAGCTACCGCACCTTCTAAAACTTTCATACTTTTTCCTAATCTGAATGAACAATAAATTTGACGGTGGATTTTAGCATAAAAAGAAACCCTGTGGAAATAATCCGACAGGGTTTTCTATGAGTGGAAAAGAACTTACTTCTCGAGTTTTAACGGTTCAATTTTCCAAATATTTTTCGCATATTCAAGAATCGTACGGTCTGATGAGAAGAAGCCCATGTTCACCATATTTTGAATGGTACTTGCTATCCATACATCACGATCTTGATATTTTTTATCTACCGCTTTTTGCGCTTCCACATAACTGCGGAAATCAGCAAAGGATTGATAGTAATCGTGGTATTGTAAACCTTGAATGAGAGAGTGATAACGGTTCGGTTCTTCCGGAGAGAAATCACCACGAATGATTTGGTCAATAACTTCACGTAATTGCTCATCATTTTGATAATAATCAAACGGACGATAACCTTCTCGACGTAATGCTTCCACTTGTTCAACAGTATTACCAAAAATAAAGATATGGTCTTCACCAACATTATCTAAAATCTCAACGTTCGCACCATCAAGCGTACCCAATGTTAACGCACCATTTAAGGCAAACTTCATGTTACTGGTACCTGACGCTTCTGTTCCTGCTAGAGAGATTTGCTCAGAAATATCTGCTGCTGGAATAATTAATTGTGCAAGACTTACGCTGTAGTTCGGAATAAAGACAACTTTTAAACGACCTTTTAAGCGCTCATCATTATTGATGACATTCGCGACATCGTTAATTAAACGAATGGTTTGTTTTGCTGCATAGTAAGCTGAAGCTGCTTTACCCGCTAAAATAAATACGCGTGGCTGCCAATCTTTTTCTGGTTCTGCCAACATTTCGTTATAACGAGCAATAATGTGTAACACATTAAGCATTTGACGTTTGTATTCGTGAATACGTTTTACTTGAACATCAAATAATGCGTGTGGATCTAAATCGATATCAAGGGTTTTCTTCACATATTGTGCTAATTTCACTTTGTTATCGTATTTAATATCCGCAACTGCACGCTTAAATTCACCTTTATCTGCAAACGCTTTAAGTTTTTCAATTTGGCTTAAATCGCAACGCCATTCAGAACCAATGTATTGATCAAATAAAGCCGCTAATTTCGGGTTCGCTACTGCAAGCCAACGACGTGGTGTCACACCGTTTGTTACGTTAGTAAAACGTTCTGGGTAGATGCGAGCAAAATCAGCAAAGGTTGATGTCACCATAAGATCTGAGTGAATTGCCGCAACACCGTTCACTTTATGAGAACCGACAACGGACAACCATCCCATGCGCACTTTACGTTGATATCCTTCTTCGATCAGTGAAACGCGACGGATAAAGTCCATATCAGTCGTAACATACGTTTTCACATACTCTAGGAAATGATCATTAATTTCAAAAATCATTTGTAAATGACGCGGTAAGATTTTCGCCATCATTTCTACCGGCCAGGTTTCTAATGCTTCTGACATTAAAGTATGGCAAGTATAAGAGAAGATACGACGAGTCACATCCCAAGCGTTTTGCCATGAGTAACCGTGTAAATCAATTAAGATACGCATCAACTCAGGAATCGCCAATGCTGGGTGGGTATCATTCAAGTGAATCGCCACTTTATCCGCAAGATTATCCAATGTACCGTGTGTTCTTAAATGGCGACGGAGAATATCTTGTAAAGAAGCAGATACTAAGAAGTACTCTTGACGTAAACGTAACTCACGACCATTCCAGGTGGAATCGTCTGGATAAAGTACGCGAGAAAGGTTTTGATTAGCCGAACGAGTCGCTACCGCCGCTAAGTGATCACCACGGTTAAACTCAGCTAAATCAAACACTTCTCCACCATGAGCAGACCATAAACGTAATGTGGATGCTGAATCATTTTTATAACCAGGAATCATTTGGTCGTATGCAAGTGCGGTCACTTTTTCAGCTGGATTCCAAATACATTTTTTGCCTTCAAAATAAATATGACCACCGAAATCAATGCTGAAACGTTTTGATGGTCGCATAAATTCCCAAGGTGCGCCTTTTTCTAACCAATCATCAGGGCGTTCAACCTGTTGGCCATTTTCAATTTTTTGACGGAACATACCGTATTCATAACGAATACCGTAACCCATCGCTGGAATTGCTAATGTTGCTAGTGAGTCCATGAAGCAAGCTGCAAGGCGACCTAAACCACCGTTACCTAGACCTGGATCCACTTCTTTTTCAATAATCTCTTCCAAATCAACATTTAATTCAGCCAGGGCTTTTTCTGCCACGTCATAAACACCTTCTGCGATCATCGCATTAGAAAGTGTACGGCCGATTAAGAATTCCATAGAAAGGTAATAAACACGACGGGTTTCTTCTGCACGAGATTGACGAGCGGTGGTAATCCAGCCTTCAGTCACTAAATCACGCACTGCATGAAGCGTCGCATTTAGCCAGTCGCGTTGACTCGCCTCTTTTGGTGAACGACCAATTAAGAAAATTAATTTATAAACAATTGCTTTTTTCACGCCTTCAACATCAAGACTTGGTCGATTGTAGAGAAATGGCGAATCAAAATTGTCCATGATCATAGAAAATAAAACCTCAATAAAAAAATCGCGCAAATTTTAAGCTTTTTTACGAAAAAAACAACAAAAATCCCCCTTCAAAGGCGATTATTTTGAAGAGGGAGTCAATCCATTGAATTATGAGTATAAAATGCTTAAATAAAGCTGCTCATATTGAGCGGCGGCATTTTTCCAACTAAAGTCCTGTGCCATGGCGTTATTACGAACCATTGCCCAAACACGTTGTTTTTGCCACAACGCAAAGGCATGTTGGATAGCACTTCGTAAATCATCTGCTTCAGCTTTTTGGAATACAAAGCCTGTTGCAGTACGCTCTTTAATGGTTTCACTTGTACTGTTGGTCACGGTATCTGCTAATCCTCCCGTTGCACGAACAAGCGGCAATGTGCCATATTGCAACCCATATAATTGAGTTAATCCACAAGGTTCAAAGCGGCTTGGTACCAAAATGACATCACCACCGGCAACCATCAAATGTGAAAGTGCTTCATCATAACCAATTTTTACTGCAATATTTTCTGGGTAACGTTGTGCTAATTGGCAAATACCCTCTTCCAAATGTTTTGCACCTGAACCGAGAATGGTTAGTTGTCCACCTTGTTTAACAATTTCATCCGCTGTGGCAATCAGTAAATCTACGCCTTTTTGTTCGGTTAAGCGAGTCACCATCACAAATAAGAGTGCATCAGGTTGTTGTGGCAAATTGAAATAAGCTTGTAAATCCGCTTTATTTTTCTTCTTGCCTGCGATGGATTTCAATTTGTAATGATGCTGAATATACGCATCACAACTTGGATGCCAAATTTCTTGATCCACGCCATTTAAAATCCCCACCAACTTACCTGCTTCACGTAGGCCTGTTAATAAGCCTTGCAAGCCATAAGCAAAGTCTGGTGTAGTGATTTCTTTCGCATAAGTTGGACTCACTGCTGTGACTATATCAGAATAATAGAGACCTGCTTTCAAATATGAAATTTGGCCAAATAACTCTAAACCATCAACATGGAACATACCTTCCGGCAATCCAATTTCATGTAAATGACGGTGGGCAAATTGTCCTTGATATGCCAGGTTATGAATCGTAAATACTGATTTTGCAGGACGACCTTTATTAAAGAGATAAGCGGCGGCTAAGCCAGCATGCCAATCGTGGGCATGAATCACTTCAGCTCTCCACCAACTATCTAAACCTGTCGCAAGCTCAGCGCCGACCCAACCTAATAAAGCAAAGCGTTTATAGTTATCAGCATAATCGTTGTAATCGGTATCATGATAAGGATTCCCTTCCCGCCAATAGAGATGTGGTGCATCAATCAGATAAATCCCTACGCCATTGTATTCGCCATAACGCAATACAACATGACCAACAAAATTATCAAATTCTGTGACGACATGCGTATTCTCAATGCCCGCTGAAATTTTTGGATAAGCCGGCAACAAAATACGTGCATCAATACCAATTTCTTTTTGTGCAAAAGGCAATGCCCCTAAAACATCGGCAAGTCCGCCAGTTTTGAGTAAGGGATACAGCTCCGAGCAAACATGTAAAACTCTCATAATTTTCCTTTTATACTTAAAATTGTGCTGTCATTGATAACAGCACAATCTTTTTACTTCACTTAAAATACTGTCAAAATTGACCGCACTTTAATCCAAATGTTCTTCGTTAGTGACTTCTTCGCCTTGCAATTTTTTCAACATCGTTGAGGTTACAAGTACAACTTTACCGGTAGAACTCACACGGAAGCGTTTACTGTCAAGGGCTTTATCCACACCGATTTCCATACCATCTGGAATAATGCAATGGCGATCAATAATACAGTCTTTCAATGTACAATTTTTACCAATTTGTACTTGTGGTAACACAACACAGTGATCAACAGAAGAGTCTTCATCAATTTTGATTCTATCAAACAACACAGAATTACTAATAGATGCATCTGTAATCACACAGCCACCACCGACAAGCGAGTTATCCACCGGTTTGACATTCGCTTTTTTATAGAAGAATTTAGATGGATAAGCCTGTACTGGATTACCACGAATTGGCCAGCTTTGATCGTAAATATCTAATTGTGGATTTTCTGAAACCAAATCGATATTAGATTGCCAGAAGCTATCAAGCGTACCCACATCACGCCAGTAAATTTCACCTTCAGTATTTCGGCCCATACAAGAACGGCTGAATGGATGCGCATAAAGCACGCCTTCTTCCAAGCATTTTGGCAAGACATCTTTACCAAAGTCATGAGATGTGCAAGGTGTGTTCACTTCTCTATCAAGCATTTTATAGAGATATTCTGCATCAAAGACATAGATACCCATTGAGGCTAATGATGTATCTGGCTTACCAACCATCGCTGGCGGATCTTTAGGTTTTTCAACGAAGGCTTTCACTTTCAGATTTTCGTTTACTGCCATCACACCAAATTCACTAGCTTCAGAACGCGGTACCTCAATACATCCTACTGTACATTTTGCTCCACTTCTCACGTGATCCATCAACATGACACTGTAATCTTGTTTATAAATATGGTCGCCCGCAAGAATCAAAATGTATTTTGGACGATAGTGATTACGGATAATCGCCATATTTTGATATACCGCATCCGCTGTACCACGGTACCACGTAGAATCATCAATTTGTTGACGAGCTGGTAGCATATCAACGAATTCACCGCGCTCTTGTGGTAAGAATGACCAACCTGTTTGTAAATGGCGTAATAAAGAGTGAGCGGCATACTGGGTTACGACACCAATGCGATTCAAGCCTGAGTTTATACAGTTGGAAAGCGCAAAATCAATAATGCGACGATTACCGCCAAAATATAACGCAGGCTTAGCACGTTTATCTGTTAATTCATGTAAACGGGAACCACGGCCACCAGCCAAAATAAGCACTAAAGTATCTTTAACTAATTCATATTTATTAAGATCACTTTTCATAACAAACTCCATCGTTTTCATCATCCATATGTTCCAACACTTCAAATGCTATACCGCTCACATCACATTGTTGAATCACGCTATTTTCAGTTTCGGCAATCTTTTTCCACTTACCCTTTGGCAAATAAAAAGATTGCGGTTCAGTTTTTGCATTAATTAAGAAAAGATATTTGCCGTCCAACATGATTTGTAGGGCTTTGCTTTCCCAATTATGCCAATCGCCTAGGGTCATTGGGTTTCCCCCTGTATTTAACCACGCGACATTTTCATCCGACCACCAAGCATCCTGTTGCAAACTTTGAATTTTTTTTCGTAATGCAATGGTTTGTTTAGTAAAGTCAAATAGGGTTTGGTTAAAATTTTCCCACTTTAACCACGTCATTTCGTTATCTTGGCAATAAGCATTGTTATTGCCATATTGGCTGTTGCCGAACTCATCCCCAGCAAGCAGCATAGGTATACCATTTGCCAGTAATAAAGAGCCTAATAAGCCTTTTTCTGATAAAACACGGTTATTTTCGACCGCACTTTGCCATTCATCGGCTAAATCGAGTTGAGAACCTTCAATTCCATGATTGTAACTATAATTTTCATTCCGTCCGTCACGGTTCTCTTCACCGTTAGCTTCATTGTGTTTATGGTTATAGCTCACTAAATCTCGCAACGTAAAACCATCGTGAGCTGTAATAAAATTCAAGCTACCATGCGGTAATCGACCTTCACGATTAAAGATATCGCTAGAGCCGGCAAAACGCTCTGCAAAGGCGCCTACTTCACCACTTTGCCATAACCAAAAACGGCACATATCATCACGGAAACGATCATTCCATTGAGAGAAATAAGCGGGGAAATACCCGACTTGGTAGCCGTAATGACCAATATCCCAAGGCTCTGCAATTAATTTAATTTGTTGTAGAACATCATCCTGTTCCATTTCTGCAAACAATTGTGCTTTTGGATTGAAATCTGGTGTTTCACGACCAAGCACTGTGGCTAAATCAAAGCGGAAACCATCTACATGGCATTCAGTCACCCAATAACGTAAGCAATCTAATACCCATTTTCGAGTGACATTATTGGCAAGATTGAGCATGTTACCGCAGCCTGTCCAGTTAATGTAATCACCATGCTCGTTTTGCCAGTAATAGGTTTCATCATCAATACCGCGCTGACAAAATGTTGGGAACGTTTTTTCAGATTCAGCCGTATGGTTAAATACGACATCCAAAATCACTTCAATGCCTGCTTGATGCAAGGCTTTCACCATGCTCTTAAACTCATTTAAAGGCTGGTTTTGGTCAGCTGAATAACTTGGTTCTAAAGCAAACATGGCTAATGGGTTGTAGCCCCAATAATTACGTAATCCTTTTTCTTGCAAATGCGGTTCATCAATGAAGAAATTGACTGGAAGCAATTCAAGGCTGGTAATACCCAATGATTTAAAATACGCAATATTTTCGGGGTGTGCTAACGCCGCATAAGTGCCCCGAATATTTTCTGGAATACGGGAATTTAATTGGCTAAATCCTTTAACATTCAGTTCATACACAATGGTTTGAGCCCAAGGAATAGAGGGCTTACAATCCCCTGACCAATCAAAATGCTCATCCACAATGCGACCTTTAGGTGCAACCGCTGCATTATCTCGCTCATCATTTAGCAAGAAAATTGAACGGGCTTCTGGGGAACTTAAATCTGGTTTATGAGTGACCGCTTTCGCATAAGGATCAAGCATTAACTTTTGCGGATTAGCTAAAGTGCGGTCATTTTTGCCTGTGATTCTAAAAGCATACTCATCATTTAACTCAACGCCTTCAATTGCTACATGCCAAATGTCATCGGTTCTGCTCATGGCAAAACGGCTTTCTTTACCATCACGGAACAAGCAAAGTTCAACAGCATCCGCCGCACTAGAAAACAGCGCAAAATTCGAAATTTTTAGGTCGTTTTCCAGCGTTTGCGAATATCCCATTGGGGAAGGTTTACCATTGTTATAAATACTAAACATTGTGTTTTTCGCTATTATTATGCTTTATATTTTAAATAGATCGTTGCGAGTGGCGGAATGGTCACGTTAATCGAATTATCACGTCCATGACTTGCAATCGCTTCACTTTTCACCAAACCAAAATTACCCACGTTTGAACCTTGATAATACATTGAGTCAGTATTCAAAATTTCTTCGTATTCACCCGCGGCATTGACCCCAATGCGATAGCCTTCGCGTGGCACAGGTGTGAAGTTACTGATCACAATAATGCGTTCGCCATTACTGCTTTTACGTTCAAAAGCAAAGACTGAATTTTCCGCATCATCTACCACTAACCAATCAAAGCCTTCCGGTTCACCGTCTAATTCAAAGAGCGGTGCATTTTTTTGATAAATTCCGTTCAAATCTTTGACTAATTGCAAGACACCTTTATGCCATAAGCCACCATGATTTTCGTCAAGTAAAAACCAATCCAAACTTTCTTCATAATTCCATTCGCGACCTTGAGCAAATTCATTGCCCATGAATAATAATTTCTTGCCTGGATAACCCCACATATAACCGTAGTAAGCACGCAAGTTAGCGAATTTTTGCCACGCATCGCCCGGCATTTTGCCGAGTAACGAACATTTGCCGTGTACCACCTCATCGTGAGAAAGCGGTAACACAAAGTTTTCGCTGTATTGATAAATCATCCCGAAGGTCATTTTGACGTGATGATAACGACGATAAACGGGATCGAGTTTCATATAACTTAGGGTGTCATTCATCCAGCCCATGTTCCATTTAAAATTAAATCCAAGACCACCGTTTTCTGTCGGATGGGTTACGCCACCGAAAGAAGTGGATTCTTCCGCAATCGAAATCGCACCAGACACCTCAGAATGGATTTTCCAGTTGGTATGTTTTAAGAATTCAATGGCTTCTAAATTTTCACGACCGCCATATTGATTCGGAATCCATTCGCCTTCAGCACGGCTGTAATCGCGGTAAATCATTGACGCGACCGCATCTACACGGATACCATCTACACCAAATCGCTCAAGCCAATACAGTGCATTACTGGATAAGAAGTTTCTCACTTCATTACGACCATAGTTATAAATTAAGGTATTCCAGTCTTGATGATAGCCTTCACGTGGGTCAGCATGTTCATATAAGGCTGTACCATCAAATGCCACTAAACCGTGTGTATCACTAGGGAAATGCCCTGGCACCCAGTCTAAAATCACATTAATGCCTGCTTTGTGGGCTTTTTCGACTAAGCGTTTAAAGCCTTCTGGTGTACCAAAACGGCTAGTTGGTGAATACAGCCCTATCGGTTGATACCCCCAAGAGCCATCGAATGGAAATTCGGAGAGTGGCAAAAACTCAATATGCGTAAAGCCCATATGTTTAACATAAGGAATAAGCTCATCAGCAATTTGGTCATAATCAAGCCAGAAATTATTCTCTAAATTACGACGCCATGATCCCAAATGTACTTCATAGATTGAAATAGGTTGATTACGTTGGTTCGCTTTACGACGTTGCTCTGTCATTTCGACCACATCCGGCAACATGCTGATTTCTGATGCAGTATCTGGGCGCAATTCCGATCTGAATGCATAAGGGTCAGCTTTTAAACGAAGGTTGCTGTTGCAATCAATCAATTCAAATTTATAGCGTTGACCCAGGCTAGCTTTGGGTAAGAACAATTCCCATACCCCACTTGCCGGATGGAAACGCATTGGATGACGACGACCGTCCCAATAGTTAAAATCACCGACCAACGAAACTCGTTTAGCATTTGGCGCCCATACCCGGAAATTTACGCCCGGTACACTGTCACATTCAGTAAAATGTGCACCTAATACTTCATAAGGACGCAATAACGAACCTTCCGCTAATAACCATTGATCCAAGTCATTAATCATTGGATGGAAACGGTACGGATCTTCAATAATTTGGGCTTCTACGCCCCAATACACTTTTAATTGGTAGGTAAAGAAATGGTGAATCTCTGGCACAATAGCAGCAAAAAATCCGCGGTCATCCAGTTTTTCTAGTTCGACAACGATGGATTGACTTTCTTTATCAATCACTTCGACTTTATCTGCATCGGGTAATAAAGCACGAATCTCAATACCATTGTGAGTTTCATGCATGCCTAATACAGCAAAAGGATCGGCATGTTTGCCATCAAAAAATGAATTAATTACTGATTGAGCGACTAATTTCGTCATGACATACTCCTTTATGCTTTGCAAGCTTGATTATTTACAACCGATTGTATTTTCTCGTTTGTTGAGCGGCAAAAAGCATTAAACGATAATAGATAAAAGGCAAAGCAGGCAATGAATGAAAGTGCTGTTGAATATGGAATGGTTTTTTCAAACTGAATTTGGTTTTGCTCGTCGAGCAATTGATAACGCAAAAAAGCATCAAGAGGAGAAGAAAACGCGATTAAATCATCATGAATGGGTTCGTTTTCAAAGGCACATATTACATCTTGGAACGGCTGATTTTGTCCAATATTCGGCGGAAATTGCAACTGCTCGATAAAATAATCAACACTGGTTGGCGATGCATCAATCAAATGCCCATTAATATCATAATGGGAAAACGAAATGCCAAGTTTTTCATCAGATTGTTTAAGTGATAAGGACATTTGCATACAACGAATGATACATCTATATAATACTTAATAAGTATTATAAGTAAGCACAATTGAAATACAATTGCCAATCTCGCAAATTGTGACCTAAATCAAAAAACAAAGTTTAAAGAGAATAAAAAAACAACGAAATTTAAATTATTCAGTTTCAATGACAAATTCAAACCAATCAATGACATCTTCTTCATGTACGCCATCTTGAATTAAAACACCTGCATTTTTCACTGAATTAGGATCACCGCTGATTAAAGGATGCCATTCGGGCAAAGGTTTCCCCTCATACAATAAACGATACGCACAGGTATTCGGCAACCACCCAAAATCAGGCAAGTTCTTTTTGGTTAATTTGGTGCAATCACTTTCGATTTTAAAACGTTCAGGATAATTACGACACTTTCCTGTTTCCACATCTAATAGATTGCAAGCAATGCGTGTGTAATAGAGTTTTTCACGCTTGCCCCGCCCTTGAATATATTTCCGATAACAGCATTTCCCGCAGCCATCACATAGGGCTTCCCATTCGGATTCTGTCATTTCAAGGAGCGATTTTTTTTGCCAAAAATGAGATTCAAATTGCATAGTGAAACCAATAAAAAAGTGCGGTCAAAATTTACGTAATTTTTGACCGCACTTTGATGTTTAGAATTAGAAGCCTTCTTTTAAGCTTACGGTTAAGTTAAACACTAAGTGCTCTGGACGGCTGTCTTTGTTATCCGCACAGAAATAACCTTCGCGTTCAAATTGATAACCTTTTTCAGGTTCTGCATTTGCAAGGCTTTGTTCTACAAAACCGTGTTTCACCACTAAAGAGGTTGGATTTAACACGCTTTCGATTTCTTCTGCTGCACCTGGGTTTGGTACGGTGAAAAGACGCTCATATAAACGGAACTCTGCTGGGTGATTATGCACTGCAGATACCCAGTGAATTACCCCTTTCACTTTACGACCATCCGCTGGATTTCTACCTAAAGTATCAGGATCATAAGTACAGAAGATCGTGGTGATTTCACCATTTGCATCTTTTTCGACACGTTCAGCTTTAATCACATAAGCATTACGCAAACGCACTTCTTTACCTAATACTAAACGTTTATATTGTTTGTTTGCTTCTTCACGGAAGTCTGCACGATCAATATAAAGCTCTTTCGTAAACGGTAATTGACGCTCACCTAATTCAGGGCGATTTGGGTGATTTGGTGCCGTTAAGGTTTCTTCGCCTTCAAAGTTTTCAATC
This sequence comes from Parahaemophilus parainfluenzae, assembly GCF_001055095.1. Taxonomy (GTDB): domain Bacteria; phylum Pseudomonadota; class Gammaproteobacteria; order Enterobacterales; family Pasteurellaceae; genus Haemophilus_D; species Haemophilus_D parainfluenzae_Z. Next base: position 174,115 of record NZ_JVHG01000010.1, on the reverse strand, counting down.
ACTACGCGAACAGGATCAATCACCGCCATTGCGCGTGGTGCATTTTCGTTTAAATCTTCACGAATGCAGGCTTCAAGTGCAGAATACTCTACGACGTTATCTTGTTTAGTCACACCGATACGACGGCAGAATTCACGTAACGAAGCCGGGGTATAACCGCGACGACGTAAACCTGAAATCGTTGGCATACGAGGGTCATTCCAACCATCTACAATGCCGTCGTTCACTAATTTCAATAATTTACGTTTAGACGTTAATGTACCTTCTAAATTTAAACGTGAGAATTCATATTGATGCGGTAATGGACGTTCAATACTAATATTTTCCAGCACCCAGTCATATAAACGACGGTTGTCTTGGAATTCTAATGTACATAGAGAGTGTGTAATACGCTCAATCGCATCAGAGATACAGTGAGTGAAGTCGTACATTGGGTAAATACACCATTTGTCACCGGTTTGGTGATGGCTCGCAAATTTAATACGATAAAGCACGGGATCACGCATGACCATAAATGGTGAAGCCATGTCGATTTTTGCACGAAGACTTAATGTACCTTCAGCAAATTCGCCATTTTTCATTCTTTCAAATAACGCTAAGTTTTCTTCGACACTACGATCACGATATGGACTGTTTTTACCAGGCTCAGTTAATGTACCGCGATACTCACGCATTTCATCTGGAGAAAGTTCATCCACATACGCTAAACCTTTTTCGATTAACTCAATGGCATAGCCATAAAGTTCATCGAAATAATCAGACGCATAACGCGGTTCGCCTTCCCATTTAAAGCCTAACCATTCTACATCGGCTTTAATGGAATCCACATATTCCACGTCTTCTTTCACCGGATTGGTATCGTCAAAACGTAGGTTACATAAACCGTTATATTCTTTTGCTAACCCAAAGTTTAAGCAAATCGATTTTGCGTGGCCAATATGCAAATAGCCATTTGGCTCAGGCGGGAAACGAGTATGAACACTTTTGTGTTTACCCGAAGCTAAATCTTCATCAATAATTTGAGTAATGAAATTGTGTGTGCGGGTATTTTCCGCATTTTCTAGAGTGTGTTCTGTATTGCTCATAAATTTCTCAATAAATTGAAAATAATTTCTCCATTCTATACGAAAAGTCTGGCGTTGTGAATTTGATCCCAAAACTAACCGCACTTTCATTAAATTAATACTGAATTTTTGAGGATTTTTAGGTCTAACTTGAAGATTTTTCGTGCAAACTGAAAAGTTTGCCTTTAGAATACACCTTCACTGAACAAACGTTCATTTTTTTATTTGGGATGACAAAGTCTTTATGAAAAAACGCTTTTTTATTTTACTTGGATTACTCATTGCTGCTGGCGCAGCTTATTATTTTTTCTCAAGCAATAGCAAGCAAGAAACCACCTATCTGACTGAATCGGTTACACGTGGCAATGTGGAAAAAACAGTTGTTGCCTCTGGTTCGGTTGAAAGCGTAAATGAAGTTGATGTTGGTGCCCAAGCTTCGGGTAAAATTACCAAACTCTATGTCAAATTAGGACAAGAAATCAAAAAAGGCGAAATGATCGCAGATATTGATTCTACAACCCAAATTAATACCTTAAATACCAAAAAGGCGGCATTGGTTAGCTATCAAGCGCAATTAAAAGCGAAGCGAACCGCTTATGATGTAGCCCTTTCAAGCTATAACCGCTTATCAAAACTTTATACACAAAAAGCGACATCTTTAGATAGTCTGAATACAGCTAAAAGCACCCTTGATAATGCGAAAGCGGAAATGGAAGCCATTGAAGCCAATATCAAACAAGCTGAAATTGAAGTGAATACCGCAGAAACCAATGTGGGTTATACAAAAATTACCGCACCAATGGATGGTACCGTCATTTCTGTGCCCGTTTCAGAAGGTCAAACCGTTAATGCCAACCAAACGACGCCAACAATTGTAACCATTGCTGATTTAAGCAAAATGAAAATTAAACCTGAGATTTCGGAAGGTGACATTACCAAAGTCAAAGCCGGCCAAGAAGTGAGCTTTACTATTTTATCAGATAGCCAAACCGTGTATCACTCCGTTATTGATTCGGTTGATCCAGCCAATACCACGACAAGTGATAGTTCTTCAACATCATCTTCGACAAGTTCAAGTAGCAGCTCAACGACCAGTGCGATCTACTATTACGCCAATGTTTTGATTGATACCCCTGATCGTACTTTACGCATCGGAATGACGACAGAAAACAACATCAAAATTGCCAACGCGAAAGATGTGTTATTCGTTTCCAATATGGCTATTCAAAAACGTGATGGCAAAAGCTTTGTCAATGTATTGAATGATAAAAATCAACCTGAACCGCGTGAAGTTGAAATCGGTGTTCAAAATGATTTCAAAACTGAAATCAAATCGGGTTTAAACGAAGGTGAAAAAGTCATCGTGTCACAAGTGGCTAATGGTGAAAAAGTTGGCTCTATGCCTCGTGGTCCAAGAATGTTCTAAAAGTGCGGTAGAAAATTAATGAATATTATTGAAATTAAGGATCTCAACCGTTACTTCGGTGAAGGCGAAAATCGTGTTCATATTTTAAAGAATGTCTCTTTAAATATTGAAAAAGGTGATTTCGTCGCGATTATTGGGCAATCCGGTTCGGGTAAATCAACCTTGATGAATATCATCGGATGCTTGGATACGGCAACCAGTGGTTCTTACAAAATCAATGGCAAAGAAACCATTGAATTAAGCAAAGATCAGCTGTCAGATTTACGTAGCCAAAAATTCGGCTTTATTTTCCAACGCTATAACTTATTGTCGAGCTTGACCGCTGCAGAAAACGTCGCCTTGCCTGCAATTTATGCGGGGATGTCGCAAGAAAAACGTCTTTCTCGTGCGAAACAACTTTTAGAAAAATTAGGTTTAGGCAATAAATGGCAAAATAAACCAAGCCAGCTTTCTGGTGGTCAGCAACAGCGTGTGAGTATTGCACGTGCGTTGATGAATGGCGGTGAAATTATTTTAGCCGATGAACCCACTGGCGCATTGGATTCTCAAAGCGGTCAAAATGTGATGGAAATTCTGCGTCAATTACACGCAGAAGGCCACACCATTATTATGGTAACCCACGACCGAGAAATTGCCGCCAGTGCGAATCGCGTAATTGAAATTAAAGATGGAGAAATCATTGGCGATACGCAAAAAGAAGCGGTAAAAAGTGCGGTCGAAAATCCAACCAAATCTAAACCGCACTTTGGGTTCAGCAAAGATCAATTTGTTGAAGCCTTTCGTATGTCTGTGAGTGCTATTATTGCCCACAAAATGCGTTCTCTTTTAACCATGCTCGGGATTATTATCGGGATTACCTCTGTAGTTTCTGTCGTGGCATTGGGAAATGGTTCACAGCAAAAAATCTTAGAGAATATCAAAGGTATTGGTACAAGTACCATGACCATCTTTAATGGTACAGGCTTTGGTGATCGTCGTGCTGAACAAATGCAGAATCTCACCATTAATGATGCCACTGCCTTAAATCAACAAAGCTATGTACAAAGTGTCACGCCAAATAGCTCATCAAGTGGCACATTAATTTATGGTAACCAGACTTTCTCCTCGACCAGTTTAAAAGGTGTAGGCGAACAATATTTTGATGTAGATGGCTTAAAACTAAAATCCGGTAATTTATTTTCTGCTCAAGATGTTGCTGATAACAACCAAGTAGCCTTAATCGATGAAAGTGCAAAAAAGTCGATTTTCCCAGATGAAAATCCCATCGGCAAAATTGTGATGTTTAATAAACGTCCATTACGTATTATTGGCGTGGTATCCGATAAACAAATGGGCGGGGCAAGCAGTTCACTTAATCTCTATGCGCCTTACACCACCGTGATGAATCGTATTTCGGGCAGCAAAAAAATTGGCTCGATTACCGTTAAAGTAGATGATTCCGTGAATACTACTGTCGCTGAAAAAGGAATTACTGAATTGCTTACCATGCGTCATGGTAAAAAAGATTTCTTCATCATGAATAGTGATACCATTAAACAAACTATTGAAAGTACCACTGGCACGATGAAATTACTCATTTCCTCTATCGCCTTTATTTCATTGATTGTAGGCGGTATTGGTGTGATGAATATCATGTTGGTTTCTGTGACAGAGCGAACCAAAGAAATTGGTGTGCGCATGGCTATTGGGGCGAGACAATTTAATATTCTGCAACAATTTTTAATTGAAGCCGTGTTGATTTGTTTAATTGGCGGTGTGACGGGGATTCTGCTTTCGGGTTTAATCGGTCTGCTCTTTAACGTATTTATGACTGACTTTACGATGGCATTCTCAACTGGCTCAATTGTTGCCGCAGTGGTCTTCTCTACCATGATTGGAGTGATCTTCGGTTATATGCCGGCAAAACGTGCAGCACAATTAGATCCAATTACAGCTCTTGCTCGAGAATAAAGAAATTTTGTAAAACACAAAAGAGCGGTTAAAATTCTCACTAATTTTTGACCGCACTTTAATTTAAAAGAAAGGAAAAAATCTATGTTAAAAATGAAAAAATTAACCTTAGCAATCGCGATGGCAACTGCGCTAGCAGGCTGTGCTAACATCGGCGATTCTTATAAAGCGAGCCAGCAGGATTACCAAAATTATGCGGAAATCACCAAACAATTTAATGTAAAAGAAAACTGGTGGGCGCTTTACAATGATGCACAATTAAATCGTATGGTAGAACAAGCATTAGTTAACAACAAAGATTTAGCCAAAGCGTCTGTCGCCGTAAACCGTGCTTTATATAATGCAAACCTTGCTGGCGCGAATTTAATTCCTGCATTTAGCGGTTCAACCCAATCTTCTGCAAGTAAGAACGTGAAAACAGGTGGTAACTCAACGGTAAGTCACCAAGGTGCACTAAATGTGAGTTATACATTAGATTTATGGCAACGTTTAGCGGATACGGCTGATGCGGCAGAATGGTCACACAAAGCTACTGCTGAAGATTTAGAAGCAACCAAACTTTCACTCATCAACTCTGTTGTAACAACCTATTATCAAATTGCTTATTTAAATGATGCTATCAGCACAACCGAAGAAACCATCAAATACTACAACGACATTAGCAGCATCATGCAACGTCGTTTATCGCAAGGTGTCGCTGACAGCGCTAGTGTAGATCAAGCACAACAAGCTGTATTAACCGCACGTAACAACTTGATCAACTATCAAACGCAACGCAAAACAGCAGAACAAACTTTACGTAACTTACTGAACTTAAAACCGGAAGAAGCATTAAATATCAACTTCCCACACATTCTTAATGTGAAAAACGTGGGCGTGAATTTAAATGTACCCGTTTCTGTGATTGCGAATCGTCCTGATGTAAAAGGCTATCAATATCGCTTAAGCAGTGCATTCAAAAATGCCAAAGCAACCGAAAAAGGCTGGTTCCCTGAAGTGACTTTAGGTGGTAGCTTAACATCAAGTGGTACTAAAGTCGGTAATGCATTGCACAATCCAGTTGGTACAGGTTTAATCGGCATTAGCCTACCATTCCTCAACTGGAATACGGTGAAATGGAACGTGAAAATCTCTGAAGCAGATTATGAAACTGCACGTTTAAACTATGAGCAAAGCATCACTAAAGCCTTGAATGATGTAGATACCAACTACTTTGCCTACACACAAGCACAAAGTGCCTTTGCCAACTTGCAAAAAACTCACAGTTATAACCAACGTATCACTAAATACTATCGTGATCGTTACAATGCTGGTGTATCTGAATTACGTGAATGGCTTGCAGCGGCAAACACAGAGAAAAGCTCTCAACTTTCTATCTTGAATGCAAAATACAACATCATTCAAGCAGAAAATGCCGTATATAGTTCAATGGCAGGTTATTACTCCCGTTAAAATCATGATTAAGGAAGTTTCGGCTTCCTTAATCTTTTTTATGGACATGCAAAATGAAAAAACAACTGACTTTTTATTTCATTCGCCACGGTAAAACTGTTTGGAATACGGAAGGTTTAATGCAAGGTCATGGCGATTCCCCATTGACCGAAGAAGGCATTAGTGGTGCGAAAAAAACAGGTATTGCACTTAATAACATTCCCTTTGTTGCGGCCTACTCTAGTGTATTAAAACGTACCATCGCGACAGCCTCTCATATTATTGGTGAACGAGATATTCCCCTTTTCCATCACCAAGGTTTAAACGAACAATATTTTGGTTCTTGGGAAGGTCAACTTGTTGATACCTTAAGAGAACATCCGGAATTCCAGCAACTCATTAAAGATCCTGCCAATTACAAAGCTCAAGTAAATGGCGGAGAAACGTTCGAACAATTGGGCGAGCGAGCCATGAAAGCATTGCACGACATTATTAAGATCCACAATCAAGGCAATATTCTCATTGTGTCGCATGGCCATACTCTACGTTTATTGCTTGCCTTATTAAATGGCGCAACCTGGCAAAATCACCGCGATGAAGATAAATCAGTATCGCTTATTAACACCTCAATTAGTGTTGTGCATTATGACGATGAGAACGGTTTTTGCGTTGAGAAAATAAATGATGCAGATCATTTAAAATAAGCAAATTTCGCTAAAAAAATAACCGCACTTTAGATGACCTAAAGTGCGGTTAATTTTTATGATGTTTTTGTAATTATTTCACTTCGCGGAATAAAATCTCGCTTGGAATCACAGAACCTTGCCAGTAAAGCTCGGTTGATACTTTCTCTGCTAAATCTAAGAAAGATTTCGCAATTTCACTGTCTGGTGCAGCAACTACAGTTGGTTTACCCGCATCCAAATCTTGACGAACTTGGATATTCAACGGTAACTGACCTAATACTTTCACATTGTATTTTTGTGCCATTTTTTCTGCTCCACCAGTACCGAAAATTGCTTCGTGATGACCACAATTGCTACAAATATGCATAGACATATTTTCCACAATACCTAACACTGGCACCGATACACGTTCAAACATCGATACACCTTTCACCGCATCTAATAATGCAATATCTTGTGGGGTTGTGACCACTACCGCACCCGTTACAGGGATTTGTTGTGAAAGCGTTAATTGGATATCACCTGTACCCGGTGGCATATCAATCACTAAGTAATCTAAGCTGTCCCATAAGGTTTCATTTAAAAGTTGGCTTAATGCGCTACTTGCCATTGGACCACGCCAAATGGTTGCATTATCTTCATCCATTAAGAAACCAATCGAGTTAGCAGATAAACCATACGCTTTAATTGGAGTAATATGTTGGTTATCTGGTGAAGTTGGGCGTTGATGCGGCGCACCTAACATATGCGGAATAGATGGGCCGTAAATATCTGCATCTAAGATCCCTACGCGAGCACCTTGAGCTTGTAAAGCAAGCGCAAGATTCACCGAAACGGATGATTTCCCTACCCCACCTTTACCTGAAGTCACTGCAATGATGTTCTTCACACCTTTTACAGCGGGTTGATTATTCGCACGTTTTAAGGTTGCGATTTGATAATTCACTACCCATTTGATTTCTTTGCTATCCGTTGCTTTTAATAACGCATCAGAAAGCTGTTGTTTCACTTGCTCCACGCCAGTGTTCCATGCAAAAGGCAGTTGTAATTCAATACGCAATACATCGCCACCTTTTTCTACTTTCTTCAAAGTATTTAATGCGATTAAATCTTTTTGCAAACTTGGGTGTTGAAATTGTTGGAAAAGTTGCAGAACCTGAGCTTGTTGTTCTGCTGTTAAATTTTCAGAAAAAGCAGTTGCCATAATATTCCTTTAATAGTAGTAGGTAGTAGAGTAAATTTGTCAGGGATATTCTACCCCTTTTCCCCCTCAAATGTTAAGCTAAAAGTATAACTAAACTAGAAAAAATCACACTAATCGGGTAACATACTCGCAATTTTTGCAAAAAGAATAAGAGAAAAATAATGACAACTCAACCTCGTAAAATTTTAGTCACATGTGCATTACCTTATGCAAATGGTGCCATTCATTTAGGCCATATGTTAGAACACATTCAAGCAGATATTTGGGTGCGTTTCCAACGTATGCGTGGTAATAAAATTCATTTTGTCTGTGCAGATGACGCGCACGGCACACCAATCATGCTTAATGCTGATAAATTAGGCATTACACCAGAAGAATTAATCGCAAAAGCAAAAGCCGATCACGTACGTGATTTTGCAGGTTTTAATATCAGTTTTGATAACTATCACTCTACTCACAGTGAAGAAAATAAACAACTCACTGCGGACATTTACAATAAATTAAAAGCAAAAGGCTTCATTAAAACAAAAGTCATTTCTCAGTTATTCGATCCTGAAAAAAACATGTTCTTACCGGATCGTTTCGTCAAAGGGACTTGTCCAAAATGTAAAGCTGAAGATCAATATGGTGATAACTGCGAAGTTTGTGCATCCACTTATAGCCCGATGGATTTAATTAATCCACGTTCTGCTGTATCAGGTGCAACACCAATCATTAAAGAATCTGAACACTTCTTCTTTGACTTACCTGCTTTTGAAGGGATGTTAAAAGAATGGACTCGCTCTGGCTCACTTCAACCGGAAATTGCAAACAAAATGCAAGAATGGTTTGAAAGTGGTTTGCAACAATGGGATATCTCTCGTGATGCCCCTTATTTTGGTTTTGAAATTCCAGGTGCAAAAGATAAATTCTTCTATGTTTGGCTAGATGCCCCAATCGGCTACATGGCTTCTTTCAAAAATCTCTGCGATCGTGAAGGCATTGATTTTAATGAATTCTGGGGAGAAAACAGCGATACAGAACTTTATCACTTTATCGGTAAAGATATCGTATATTTCCACAGTCTATTCTGGCCGGCGATGTTAGAAGGTAGCGAATTCCGCAAACCAACCAATGTGTTTGCTCACGGTTATGTCACCGTAGATGGCGCAAAAATGTCAAAATCACGCGGTACATTTATCCAAGCCAGCACCTATTTAAATCACATTGACCCAGAATGTTTGCGTTACTACTACGCAGCGAAATTAAACGATCGCATCGAAGATCTTGATTTTAACTTGGAAGATTTCGTTCAACGTGTCAATACGGATATCGTGAATAAATTAGTCAATTTAGCGTCTCGTAATGCGGGCTTTATTACAAAACGTTTCGAAGGCAAATTAGCAGATAAATTAGAAGATGAGGCGCTTTTTAATGAATTCACCGCACAAGCTGAACAAATTGCTGCTTACTATGAAAGCCGTGAATACAACAAAGCCATTCGTGAAATTATGGCATTAACCGATAAAGCCAATAAATATATTGATGAAAAAGCGCCTTGGGTGATTGCGAAAGAAGAAGGTAAAGATGCCGAATTACAAGCAGTTTGCTCAATGGGTATCGAACTTTTCCGTGTATTAATGTCTTACTTAAAACCGGTTCTTCCAAAACTGGCTGAACGTGCAGAAGCGTTCTTACAAACAGAACTGACTTGGAATAATATTGCACAGCCTTTATTAGGTCATCAACTTACTCCATTTAAAGCGCTTTTCTCTCGTTTAGAGAAAAAACAAATTGATGCTGTTGTAGAAGAAACTAAAGCACTTTTCGCTGAAGCAAATAAAGCGACAGAAAAAACAGCAGCAAAAGCGACCGCACTTTCAAATGTTGAACCAATTGCTGACACCATTACCATTGATGATTTTGCTAAAATCGATATGCGTGTGGCAAAAGTACTGAAATGCGAAGCTGTACCAGAATCAAACAAACTCTTACGTTTTGAATTAGACTTAGGCGATCATACTCGTCAAGTGTTCTCTGGCATTAAAGCAGCTTACAACAAACCTGAAGAATTAGAAGGTCGTTTTGTTATTGTGGTTGCAAACCTGGCTCCTCGCAAAATGAAATTCGGTGTATCAGAAGGAATGATTCTTTCTGCAGGTACTGGCGGAAGTGATTTATTCTTACTTTCAGCTGATAGCGGTGTCACTGCCGGTATGCAAGTAAAATAATTTAATATTTAGGCGACTTCGGTCGCCTTTTTTATTGCCAAACAGAACCAAATACCCTACCATATCAATCAGCTATTTATCACGCAAATTAAAAGGAATTCATTATGACAAACGAACTTATCTGCTATAAACAAATGCCGGTTTGGACAAAAGATAAATTACCTAAAATGTTTCAAGAAAAACACAATACTAAAGTGGGCACTTGGGGCAAGCTTACGGTATTAAAAGGTAAACTTAAGTTTTATGAGCTAACTGAAAATGGCGATGTCATTGCTGAACATATTTTCACCCCAGAAAGTGATATTCCATTTGTTGAACCACAAGCCTGGCACCGAGTTGAAGCCCTTTCTGATGACTTAGAATGTACGCTTGGCTTCTATTGCACAAAAGAAGATTACTTCAGCAAAAAATATAATATGACGGCAACGCATGGTGATGTGGTTGATGCAGCTAAAATTATTAAGCCTTGCAAAGTGTTAGATTTAGGCTGCGGACAAGGTCGTAACTCCCTTTATTTAAGTTTAAAAGGTTATGATGTGACTTCTTGGGATCACAACGAAAACAGTATTGCCTTCTTAAACGAAACTAAAGATAAAGAAAACTTAAATATTAAAACTGCTATTTATGATATTAACACCGCTAATATTCAAGAAAACTACGACTTTATTTTATCTACCGTGGTATTTATGTTCTTAAATCGTGAGCGAATTCCAGCCATTATTAAGAATATGCAAGAACACACCAACCCAGGTGGTTACAACTTAATTGTAGCAGCGATGTCTACACCTGAGGTACCTTGTCCATTAGCATTCTCATTTACGTTCTCTGAAGGTGAATTAAAAGAATACTATAAAGATTGGGAATTCTTAGAATACAACGAAAATATGGGCGAATTACATAAAACTGATGAAAACGGCAATCGCATTAAATTAAAATTTGCGACAATGTTAGCAAGAAAAAAATAATTCGCTAATTTAGAAAAGAAAATGACCGCACTTTGTTAGATAAAGTACGGTCATTTTTTATAGTTTTCACAATCTCTAGATGGATAACGATAAACGAGGTTTATTTTAGTAGTTATAAAGAGATCTATCTCTTCTGCTCCCTTACAATACCTATCATTTTGAAAAATAAATCCAGCTTTTGCTAAGATATCCTTAATTAGAGATATTTTCATATTTTCTTTAAAATTAATTATGATATAGGAAGAAATTTTAGTGTTATTGTCTATAGAATCTATGGATTGAGCAGCTTCTTTATTGAATACCGATAAAATATGATTTTGGTGCTTAAGAGCATCCCATCTTTTTTCTGATTGGCTTTTTATTCCCCAAATAGAAAAAAATATAAAAACAACAAAAATAAACTTTTTAATCATTATTATCTATGATAAATAAAACCGCACTAAGTTATTTTAAAGTGCGGTTTGTTTTCTATAAGATCTTAATTACTCTTCAATAGAGCGTAATAATTCGTTGATACCTACTTTACCTAAAGTTTTTGCATCAACTTTTTTCACGATCACTGCACAGTATAAGCTGTATTTACCACATTTAGATGGAAGGCTACCTGAAACCACTACAGAACCAGCAGGAACGCGGCCATAGAATACTTCACCTGTTTCACGATCGTAGATCTTCGTTGATTGACCAATGAATACGCCCATAGAGATCACGCAACCATCTTCCACAATCACGCCCTCAACGACTTCAGAACGTGCACCGATAAAACAGTTATCACCGATAATAGTTGGGTTTGCTTGTAATGGCTCTAATACACCACCAATGCCTACACCACCAGATAAGTGTACATTTTTACCAATTTGCGCACATGAACCAACAGTTGCCCATGTATCAACCATGGTACCTTCACCCACGTATGCACCGATATTGACATAAGAAGGCATCAATACACAGTTTTTAGAAATATATGCGCCTTTACGTACTGTTGCAGAAGGTACGACACGGAAACCTTCTTGAGCAAAACGCTCTTCAGTATAGTCAGCAAATTTTAATGCTACTTTGTCGTAGTATTTAGTTTCAGCGCCATCAATGATTTGGTTATCATTGATACGGAAAGATAATAATACCGCTTTTTTCAACCATTGATGAGTAACCCATTCGCCATCAATTTTTTCTGCAACACGGTATTTACCGCTATCTAATCCTTCGATCACTTCTTCGATTGCTGCACGAGTTTGTGCATCAACTGTTTTAGGGGTGATTTCCGCACGTTTTTCAAATGCAGCTTCAATAACTTGTTGTAAATTTGACATTTTGCTTCCTATTGTTGATGTGAAATAACGGTTGATAGTTGTATCATATTTTTGACTTTCAAGCAAAAAACAACCGCACTTTCTTTTGATTTAAAACATAAAAAAAGCGAACCTTATTATGGCTCGCTTTTTTCTATTTTTTCGTTTAAGTTAGTTGATAACAGAAACATTTAATGATGAACCGCCAACGATTCTTACGCGACGACCTGCTTTAAAGCTAGGATCCGCTTTTTGAACCACAACGATCTCTTCTCTATTATCTTTTCTGATAACAAGCTCTGCACCATTAACTTGGCTCATTTTCTCTTCAATTTTGCTACCTGCAATGGCACCGCCAATCGCACCAATAACACTTGCAATGGCTTGACCTGTACCACCACCGATTGTGCTGCCAGCGATACCACCTAAAGCACCACCACCAACTGAACCAATGACACCATTGTTATCAGCTTGGATTTTAACAGGACGAACAGATACGATTGTACCATAACTAATTGAACGAGCTTCTTTTGCTTGATCTGCAGAGTATACATCACCACTAAAAACATCGGTGTTTGCACAACCCGTTAAACCAACAGACATCATAAGTGCTAATGCTACTGTTACTTTTTTCATAAAACTAACCTTCTAAAAATGAATTAGATTGGGTTTCTTGGAGACCAAGTAGAAACGTTTTTCACGCCTTGACCGTTGTCAGATACTTTCACACAAGCACCAGTTACTAAAGTTGAATCGTATTTGTGAACGATAACTTCTGTTTCACCTTCTTGTTTGTATGAGCAGTCGTTTTTACGAACGGTTAATTTTATATCATCACCTTGTAATTCGGTGAAGATAACTTGACCTTTATAAGCGCTTTCATCTTTTTGTGATTGAGATGAACAAGCTGATAAACCTAAACTTAATAAGACAGTTAATGCTAAGGTAATTTTTTTCATTACACTAAACCTCGAGTATTTTCTTTATTGTATAAGGATGAACCTTTATGCAAACGTGATTTTCTGTTTTATCAACAAAACTCACTGCAATGGATGGATTGGGCAATTGCTCCCCTTCCACCTTAGGTTCGCTCACCTTCATGGTTAATTGAGTTAGTTCCTTCCATAAAAATGTATTGCAAATTCGATTACCCCAATCCTCAACAGATTCATGAGATAAAAACGGCATTACAATTTCAATATGTTCCCAAGTTTCTTGGGGATATTGTTTATTTTTAGGAAACGGTAATTCAATAACATCGACAGGCTGACCAATGAAATCAACTGGCTCATCTAATTCAATCAAATAGATAGGACGCCCATTGACGATATTATCGCTTAAAATTCTACCGCACTTTAATAACTCTGTCAGCCAATTTTTTGCTTTTTCTTTAGTATTTGCTCTTAAAGCTAAATGATCAATTTGATAATCCGCTAAATTCACTTTCATGACGGCAGCTAATTGCTGAATTTTTTCCTGAAATAAAGGCAACTCTTGATAAAGTGCGGCCGATTTTTCCATTAAATTTGACATTTTCTCCTGCTCTTACTTTGAGAAATCTATAAACAACGGTATCATAGCCGATTATTTTCATTATTCAATTTCAAGATTAGGAAAAACCGTGAATATTCAATCTATTTTATCCGATAAAATTAAACAAGCGATGATTGCTGCTGGCGCAGATGAACAATGTGATGCGCTTATTCGCCAATCAGGTAAACCACAATTTGGCGACTACCAAGCAAACGGCATCATGGCTGCCGCTAAAAAACTAGGTTTAAATCCACGTGAATTTGCACAAAAAGTATTAGATCATGCTGATCTTTCTGATGTCGCTGAAAAAACTGAAATTGCTGGTCCAGGTTTTATTAATATTTTCTTAAATCCAACTTGGTTAGCGAATAATGTTTCTGCCGCATTAAAAGATCAAAATCTTGGTGTCAGCGCAAATGAAAAACAAACTATCGTGATTGATTATTCTTCACCAAACGTTGCGAAAGAAATGCACGTAGGTCACTTACGTTCTACCATTATCGGTGATGCTGTTGTTCGCACCCTTGAATTTTTAGGTCATAACGTTATTCGTGCGAACCACGTGGGTGACTGGGGTACGCAATTTGGTATGCTTATTGCTTATCTTGAAAAAATGGAAAATGAACATGCGAGTGAAATGGAACTTCAAGATCTTGAAGCATTCTATCGCGAAGCGAAAAAACATTATGATGAAGATGAAGCGTTCGCTGAAAAAGCCCGTAACTATGTAGTGAAATTGCAAGGTGGAGATGAATATTGCCGCACAATGTGGAAAAAATTAGTCGATATCACTATGCAACAAAACCAACGTAACTACGATCGTTTGAATGTTACGTTAACCGAAAAAGATGTGATGGGTGAAAGTCTTTATAACCCGATGTTACCTGCTATCGTTGAAGATCTGAAAAAACAAGGTTTAGCGGTTGAAGATGAAGGGGCGCTAGTGGTTTATCTTGATGAATTCAAGAATAAAGAAGGCGAAGCAATGGGCGTTATCGTTCAGAAGAAAGATGGCGGTTTCCTTTATACCACTACCGATATTGCAGCGGCTAAATATCGTTATGAAACCTTAAAAGCGGATCGTGCATTAGTGTTCTCTGATACACGTCAAAGCCAACACATGCAACAAGCCTGGTTAATTACGCGTAAAGCCGGTTATGTACCAGACAGCTTCTCACTTGAACATAAAAACTTCGGTATGATGTTGGGTAAAGATGGTAAACCATTCAAAACTCGTACTGGCGGCACCGTAAAATTAGCAGATTTATTAGATGAAGCGATTGAGCGTGCCACTGTATTAATCAACGAGAAAAATACCAACTTATCTGATGAAGAAAAAACTGCGGTTATTGAAGCGGTGGGTATTGGCTCGGTGAAATATGCGGATCTTTCTAAAAACCGTACCACTGACTATGTATTCGATTGGGATAATATGCTCAGCTTTGAAGGTAATACCGCGCCTTATATGCAATATGCTTACACACGTATTCGTTCAATCTTCAATAAAGCAGACGTGAATCCAACCGCACTTGCAGAAGCGAAAATTCAGCTTTCTGATGAAAAAGAACGTGCATTAGCCATCAAATTGCTTCAATTTGAAGAAGCGGTTCAAACTGTGGGCAAAGAAGGGACACCGCATGTGCTCTGTGCTTATTTATATGAATTGGCAGGTGTGTTCTCCTCATTCTATGAACACTGTCCAATCTTAAATGCTGAAGACGAAAGCGTAAAATTAAGCCGTTTAAAACTCGCTTCTCTTACAGAGAAAACCTTAAAACAAGGTTTAGAGTTATTAGGCATTAAGACAATCGAAAAAATGTAAAAAAAGTGCGGTCAATTTCGACCGCACTTTTTCTTTATACATCCACTAAAATGAGTATCGCCGCTTCTCCGCCCCATTCTTTGGGTGCTTGGTGTAACGCCCGTACCTTAGGGTGTTGAACTAACCATCGTGGAATTTGTTTTTTCAACGTGAACGTACCATAGCCAGTCATAATGCTCGCGCAATAAACATGCTCATCTTCACAAGCTAACAACAGTGCTGCCAATTCCATTTTGGCTTGTTCACGGGTTAAACCATGTAAATCCAAAAATAATTCGGGTGAAAAATCGCCACGACGAAGTTGTTTCAATAAATGGCTATCTTCCCCTTCGCGTAAATATTTGATGACACCATCATGTTCATTTAGCAATGGTTCATATTCATCGGAAAAATAGAAAAGCGTATCTTCTTTTTCTCGAATATCACGTAAAGGGGATTTTTTTTGACCACTCTTTTGACGTGGCGCCACAAAGGTATCTTGCTTGATGGGTTTGATCCCTTTTGTTTCCGCCCGAAAAAGATCGAAATCATCTGGTTCTGTCATTATTTTTCTCAATTTGTTATTTTGCTTAATGATAGCACATCTATTCTATGGTATAACTAGCCAAATTTTTTATTGAGGCACAAAATGGAAACCTTACACAATCAAGAACTTATTGCGACAATTTTAGAAGATAATGTGGCAAGCGAATTAACGACCATTCAAGATTTTTTACGCTGGACATACAGCACATTTAACCGTTCTGATATTTATTACGGACAAGGCCATGACAATGCTTGGGATGAAAGTCTTCAATTAGTGCTTGCAGGACTTCAATTACCGCTCGATTTACCGCAAGATTTATTTAACAGTAAACTGACTCATTCAGAAAAAGAAACTTTAGTACAATTAGTTTTAAGTCGTATCGAACAACGTGTGCCAGTCGCTTATTTAACGAATAGTGCATGGTTCTGCGGATTAGAATTTTATGTAGATGAGCGCACAATTATTCCTCGCTCGCCAATTAGTGCATTAATCCAAGATAAATTTGCTCCGCTTTTAAAATCTGAGCCAAAACGCATTTTGGATCTTTGTACTGGCAGTGGTTGTATCGCAATCGCGACGGCTGAAGGCTTTCCTGAAGCTGAAGTGGATGCAGTCGATCTTTCTGTAGATGCGTTAAATGTGGCAGAAATCAATATTGCGCGTCATCAATTAGAACATCGTGTTTTCCCGATTCAATCAGATTTATTCCAAAATCTCTTCGGTCAACAATATGATTTAATCGTCACCAATCCGCCTTATGTGGATGAAGAAGATTTGGCAGATATGCCGGAAGAATTCCATTATGAACCTGAATTAGCTTTAGGTTCCGGTGTTGATGGGTTAGAAATTACAAAACAAATTTTAAAACAAGCGCCAGATTATTTAACACCAAATGGCATGCTCGTTTGTGAAGTGGGCAACAGCATGGTGAGCCTTATCGAGCAATACCCAGATGTGCCATTTGAATGGGTTGAACTAAAAAATGGTGGCCTGGGTGTATTTGCTATTAGCCGCGAAGATTTAGTGAAATATCACGATTCTTTTTAATCTCAAGTGCGGTTAGAAATCGTCATAAATTTTAACCGCACTTAACCAATTACTGGCGCGCGTTCTTAACGCGTGCTTTTCCTTTTTAAATAAAACAATGAATTTACAAAAACTTTTACTGACTCGTCGTTTCTTTTCTACCCTTGCATTCTTTTCCATGCAAACGGTATTTTTCATCTATTTACAAGGAAAAGGATTAAGCAACAGCGAAATTGCCTTTTCGCTCTCGTTGCTTTTTTTCTGCAACCAAGCATTGGCTATTTTAGCCGGTATATGGGGCGATCGTTTTGGACTGGCAAAAATGATGTTGCTCGGATGCTTTTTAGATGTCATCGCCTATATTTTCTTTCTCTCTGCCGACAATTACATTCTGCTTTTAATTGCCACCACCTGTTTTGGCTTAGGCAGCTGTTTGTTTGGTACCAATGCGAAAGCCTGCCTATTGGTACTCGCAGGTGAAGAATACAAAGAGAAAACTCGATTACAGGGAAAATATTTAAAAGTCACCTCCATGTCGTCTATGTTTGCGCCTTTGTTGGTGATTCCATTTATCAAATACAATCATATTGAATGGTTGATTTGGGTCTGCTTTGCTATGGAAGCAGTTCTCTTTGCCTTAATGGTAAAACCGTTTTATCAAATCCAAACTTTGCAAACCTTAGTGAAATTTCGCTTTGCCCAAATTAAAGAAATCATCACTAAAGAATTTTTATTAGTGCATTTGATGTTGTTTATTCCCCTTTCCATTGCAACCTCATTCTTTGTGATCTTCCCGTTCCTATTTGATAACAAATTAGGCATGCCGGAACACTCCCCCATTGCACTTTTTGTGAATGGTTTACTGACAGTGTCATTACAAAGTTATTTTTCTCGAAAAATTAATTTAACGATTAAACAAACACTATGGGTGGCGCCAATCTTGGCTGTTGGTATTATCCTGCCTTGGTTTATTACGTTGAAATATATTTCTTTGCTTTCTACTTATATTTACTTAGTCATTTTCACAGTGATTGAAGTCTATGCTTTAACCGCGATGGCAAATCTATTAGTAAAATTTGATAATGGTACCAACCGAGGTTTTATCTTTGGCTCATCAAGATTATTGCTTTCTATTGCAACAGTCATCGTCATGAACTTAGTGCCACATTTATTTTTATTGTAAAAAAAAACGGTCAGAATTCATATTCAATTCTGACCGCACTTTTATATTTTTCTATGCTTATTTCACTTCTAATTCAACATTATCAAACAATTTCTTCACCGCGCTATTATCACGCAATTTCTCTGCTTTTTCAACCATTGGGCGAGTTAAGTGTGGAGAGAAAAATTCAATAAAGTCATACATATAATTGCGTAAGAAAGTACTGTGTTTAAACGCAATTTGCGTCATACTCGCACGGAACAAATGCCCTGCATCAATCGCCACTAAATCCTTATCTGCCGGTGTATGCGCCATAGATGCCATAATGCCCACACCCAATCCTAAACGCACATAAGTTTTAATCACGTCAGCATCCGTTGCGGTAAACACAATATTTGGCAGAATCCCCGCACGGTTAAACGCATAATCCAAATCAGACACACCGGTAAAACCGAAGGTATAAGTGACTAACGGATATTTACCTAACTCCTCAACAGTAAGATTTTTCACTTTTGCCAAAGGATGGTCAGGTTTAACAATCACCGAACGATTCCACAAATAGCAAGGCAGTTGAATTAAATCATCAAAAAGATACGGCGCTTCTGTTGTGATCGCTAAATCCACTTCGCCCGAAATCAATGCATCATGGATTTGCGTCGGTGAACCTTGGTGAATATGCAAACTCACATCCGGATATTGTTTAGAGAAACGTTCCACCACAGCCGGCAACATATAACGCGCTTGCGTATTAGTTGTCGCAATACGTAACACGCCATGATTCGGGCAAGTATATTCATTGGCCACTGATTTAATACTTTGAGCTTTCACTAAAAGCTCACGAGCAATAGCGACGATCTTTTTACCCGCAGGTGTAATGGATTTAATGTGTTTACCATTACGCTCAAAAATCTCTAAACCTAATTCATCTTCTAACAAGCGAACCTGTTTACTGATACCAGGTTGAGAGGTATAAAGCGCATTTGCGGCTTCAGTCACATTTAAATTTTGGTTTACAATCTCAACAATGTAGCGGAGTTGCTGCATTTTCATCGCGAATACCACCTATTTTTTATAGCGTTTACTTAACTCAGTATAACGTTTTACTGCTTTACGAATTTGACCTGATTTTGGTCGACGACGAGGTTTTGTCACATCCAATTTAGTTTCGGTTTCAGGCGGTAAGCCCACTAATTCACGTAAATAGTTGACGTTTTCCAAATCCATTTCTTCCCAGCCACCTCGCGGTAAACCTTTCATCAGCTTAATGTTGCCGTAACGAATACGAATTAAGCGACTTACCTGAATACCTTGTGATTCCCACAGGCGACGCACTTCACGGTTACGCCCCTCCATTAAAGTCACATCGTACCATTGGTTAATCCCAACACCACCGGCAAATTTGATTTCTTTGAAATTGGCTGGGCCATCTTCCAACTGCACGCCTTTACGTAAACGCGCTAACATGGCATCGTCCACTTGACCAAATACACGCACAGAATACTCACGCTCAACTTCACGGCTTGGATGCATTAAACGGTTAGCTAATTCACCATCTGTTGTGAAAAGTAATAAGCCTGAAGTATTAATATCCAAACGTCCTACCGCAATCCATCTTGCGCCATTTAGGCGTGGTAAACGATCGAATACAGTTGGACGACCTTCAGGATCACTACGCGTACAAAGTTCACCTTCAGGTTTGTAATACATTAATACACGGCACACTTCTTTTTGCGCTTGTTGAAGATTGATGATACGACCATCAATACGCACTTTTACACCAGAATGTACATCGATACGATCGCCAAGAGTCGCCATTTTGCCATCAACACTTACACGATTTTCAGCAATCATCGCTTCAATTTCACGACGAGAGCCTTGCCCAGCACGCGCAAGCACTTTCTGTAATTTTTCACCTTCTACAGTAGATTGGCGAGATAGCTTAGCCACCTTAGTTTTAGGGGTTAATTTGATGTCAGAATTGACCACACTTTTACGATCTTTACGCTCAAAGTGCGGTTGTTTTCCCGCTTGTTTTTCACGTTCTTGTCTGACTGGTTTTTGAATAGGTTTCATCTGTTTTTCCTTTGTCGCTTTCCCAAGCGTCTAAAATAAGTTAAATGAAAGGATCGGTACTACCACTTCCTTCACGTAAAATCACTGGTGATTCTTCCGTTAAATCTACCACCGTTGTTGGCTCTTGACCTAAATAGCCACCATGAATAATTAAATCCACTTGACGTTCTAAGCATTCACGAATCTCTTCTGGATCGGAATAAGTCATATGTTCATTATCTGGCAACATCAGTGAGCAAGATAGAATCGGCTCACCTAATGCCTTCAATAAATCTAAGGCGATTTGATTATCCGGTACACGCAAGCCAATCGTTTTACGTTTTGACGTCATTAATCGACGAGGAAGCTCTTTCGTTGCCGTCAAAATAAAGGTATAACGCCCCGGTGTATTGTTTTTAATTAAGCGATAAGCCACATTACTGACCGTTGCATAGGTTGAAAGCTCGGATAAATCGCTACATACCAACGTAAAATTATGCCCTTCTGGTAATTTACGAATCGCCACAATACGATCCATCGCATGTTTATCGCCGATCATACAGCCTAAGGCATAGCCCGAATCTGTCGGATACACAATGACGCCACCTTGACGCAAAATTTCTACCGCTTGATTAATCAAACGCGCTTGCGGATTTTCAGGGTGGATATAGAAAAATTGGCTCATAATTTTGTCCTTAAAAAACTGATGAGATTATACACCGATTTAGAGGCAGGTTATAAGAATTTGTTATAAAAAACGACCGCACTTTGAAAACGAATCCAAAGTGCGGTCAATTTTTTAAGTTTTTATTTCAACAATTCACGGAGGGCTGAACCGATTTCAGCGAGACTTCTCACTGTCTTCACACCCGCCGCTTCAAGTGCAGCAATTTTATCTGCAGCTGTTCCTTTTCCACCGCTGATAATCGCTCCTGCATGTCCCATACGCTTGCCTTTTGGTGCCGTTACACCTGCGATATAAGCCACCACAGGTTTTGTCACATGAGATTTAATGAACGCTGCTGCCTCTTCTTCTGCAGAGCCACCGATTTCACCAATCATCACGATGGCTTCAGTTTCAGCATCTTCTTGGAATCGTTTAAGAATATCAATGAAGTTAGATCCTGGAATAGGATCGCCGCCGATCCCTACGCAAGTGGATTGACCGAAATCTTCATCTGTTGTTTGTTTTACAGCTTCATAAGTCAAAGTGCCTGAACGAGAAACAATGCCTACTCTGCCTTTTTTATGTATATTGCCCGGCATAATACCAATCTTACATTCATCCGGTGTAATCACGCCTGGACAATTTGGGCCGATCATCACGATACCCGTTTCATTTAATTTTTGTTTTACCAACAACATATCCAATGTTGGAATGCCTTCTGTAATACAGACTACCAACTGAATACCTGCATCAATAGCTTCTAAAATGGCATCTTTGCAAAATGGTGCTGGCACATAGATCATCGTTGCCGTAGCCCCTGTAGCTTGCACCGCTTCACGCACTGTATTAAATACCGGCAAACCTAAATGCGTTGTTCCGCCTTTATTCGGTGAAACGCCACCCACTAACTTGGTACCATAAGCCAATGCTTGCTCGCTGTGAAATGTCCCTTGCGCACCGGTGAAACCTTGGCAAATTACTTTTGTCTCTTTATTAATTAAAATCGCCATGATTATTCTCCTTTTGCCGCTTTCACTGCCGCTTGTGCTGCTTCTTGTAAACTATGTGCTGCAATTAAATTCACACCACTTTCGGCTAAAATTGCTCTACCTTGTGGGGCATTGGTTCCTTCTAATCGAACCACAACAGGCACTTTTACACCGACTTCTTGAATCGCCGCCACGACACCTTCAGCAATAAGATCACAGCGTACAATTCCACCAAAAATATTCACTAAGACAGATTTCACATTTTTATCTGTAAGAATAATCTTAAAGGCTTCAGCCACGCGCTCTTTCGTTGCTCCGCCACCAACATCAAGGAAGTTTGCAGGGTTACCACCATATAATTTCACGATATCCATTGTACCCATAGCAAGTCCTGCGCCATTGACCATACAGCCAATATCACCTTCCAAAGCAACATAGTTAAGCTGATATTTTTCTGCTTCTGCTTCACGTGCATCACTTTGACTTAAATCGCGTAAGGCTAATAAATCAGGATGTCGATAAAGTGAGTTATCATCAATGCCTACTTTCGCATCTACGCAAATTAAATTGCCTTCTTTTGTCACCACAAGCGGATTCACTTCAACTAGAGAAAAATCTTTTTCGATAAAAAGTTTAGCGAGTTTTACAAAAATCTCGGCAAATTGTTTATTTTGTTCGCCACTTAAACCGAGCTTAAAGGCTAATTCACGACCTTGATATGGCATTCCACCCACGAGAGGATCTATTGTCACTTTATGAATTAATTCAGGCGTTTCTCTTGCCACATCCTCAATGCTCATCCCCCCTGCTGAAGAAGCCATAAAAACCACTTTCTGCGAAGCACGATCAATCACTGCACCAAGGTAAAGTTCTTTCTCAATCTGGCAGGTTTCTTCAATATAAATGCTATTAACGGGTTGGCCTTTTTTATCAGTTTGGAAGGTGACTAAATGTTGGCCAAGCCATTTATCTGCAAAAGCACGCGCTTCTTCTGCATTATGCACGAGTTTCACACCACCAGCCTTTCCACGTCCACCTGCGTGAACTTGACATTTCGCTATCCAAACATCACCATTCAGCTGAAAGAGTGCCATTTCAGCTTCATCTACCGTTTGGCACACGACACCTTCACTCACAGGCAGAGCATATTGCTTAAAAAGCTGCTTAGCTTGGTACTCATGTAAATTCATATTTCCTTCCTATTTTTGATGTTGTTTAGCGAAACAAACAAAAATTTGACCGCACTTTGTTTTATTTTAAATTCTGGGCTTGCCCTTTCTATATTGAGTTATATACTGGGACAGAATAACCACAACTCATGTTAAGGATAACAACATGCAAACGAAAAAATCAAGCAATCTTGCGATTGCACTCATTTGGTTTACCGCTGCTATTTCAATGGCAGAAATTCTCACGGGTACTTGGTTTGCACCACTAGGATGGAAACAAGGTTTAATCGCCATCGTTGTTGGACACTTTATTGGTGGTTCGATGTTTTTCTGTGCAGGTTACATCGGTGCAAAAACCCAAAAAAGTGCCATGCAAACGGTACAAATATCATTTGGTGAAAAAGGTTCTGCCCTTTTCTCTTTACTCAATGCCATGCAACTGATGGGATGGACTGCTGTCATGATTTATATGGGGGCTGAAGTCATTTCTATCTTAAATCAAACAGCTGATGCTTCCATCTTTCCATTCCTTACACTTGGCTTAGGCATACTCATCATACTTTGGCTACTACTCGGCTTCACTAAATTAGGTATCTTCAAAAGCCTCTCACTTGTCACCATGTTTTTACTGATGCTGTGGCTAAGTATTCAAGTAGCCAATAAGCCATTTATTGCCATGGACGCTGCACAAAATATTAAATTTGGTACAGCAGTTGAAATTGCTGCCGTCATGCCGCTTTCTTGGTTACCAGTAGTATCTGACCACACAAAGAACAGCGAAACACCATTTAAAACGACCGCACTTTCAACGCTGACTTATACTGCCACCAGCTGCTGGATGTATGCGCTCGGCTTGGGTGCAGCATTAGTGACAGGTAAATCTGAAATCTCCCAAATTCTTTCCCTTGCGGGTGTCAGTGTTATCGGCGTATTAATTGTCATCGCCTCTACCATGATTAACACGGCACTTCCTGCTTATTCCACCGGCATGAGTTTAAACAATATCTTCCATCAATTAAAAGTTACGCCAATCTCCGTGCTTACCGTGATTGTGGGCATTATATTAGCCTCAACCTTACCTGTAACAGAATACGAACATTTCTTGTTCTTTATTGGTTCAGTATTTGCGCCAATGATTGCCGTACTTATTGCTGATTTCTTCGTGCTTAAACAACATGATGTGAGAAAATCAGTTGATAGTGTTGGACTCGGCGTTTGGTTTGTCGGCTTCGTTCTCTATCGTTTTCTTATGGCAAAAGGTTGGGAAAGCGATTTAGGTCTGACTTTCCCTGTTATCATCATTACCTTTATCTTAGCAATCTTAGTACGCAAAATAGCTAAATAAAGATTGGATTTTAATGATAGAAAGGCGGGCTTGTTCCCGCCCTTTTATTCACTTCAATATAAAAAAGGCTTTTTCCCTAGAAAGAGAAAAAGCCTATATGCTTAAATTTCTAACAATAAACGTGTTGGATCTTCTAATAAGTCTCTAATCGCCACTAAGAAGCCAACCGATTCGCGACCATCAATTAAACGGTGGTCATAAGATAAAGCTAAATACATCATCGGACGAATCACTACTTGACCATCTACCGCAACCGGGCGTTCTTTGATGGCATGCATGCCTAAAATTGCACTTTGCGGTGGGTTGATAATTGGTGTGGACATTAAAGAACCAAACACGCCACCATTAGTAATGGTGAAGTTACCGCCTGTTAAATCTTCAACCGTTAATTTACCATCACGGCCTTTTTCAGCTAGCGATTTAATTTGTTTCTCAATATCTGCCATGCTGAGTTTATCGCAGTTGCGTAATACTGGTGTGACTAAACCACGTGGGGTTGAAACGGCAATACTAATATCAAAATAGTTGTGATACACAATATCATCACCGTCAATTGAAGCATTCACTTCAGGATAACGTTTTAATGCTTCAACCACAGCTTTAATGTAGAAAGACATAAAGCCTAAACGTACACCATGTTGTTTTTCAAATTTCTCGCCGTATGTTTTACGTAATTTCATAATCGGCTGCATATCCACTTCATTAAATGTGGTGAGCATTGCCGTGGTATTTTTTGCTTCCAATAAACGTTCTGCAATACGTTTACGTAAACGGGTCATTGGTACGCGTTTTTCTGAACGAGAGCTATATGCCACGGTGCTGATTGTATTCTGCTCTGTCGCCACATCTTGTTTTGCTTTTTGAGCATCACGTTTTGCCACTTCACGCGCAATATCTTCACGGGTAATACGACCGCCCACACCAGAACCTTGAATTTTCTCTGCATCTAAATCATGTTCAGCTAATAAACGACGAATAGCAGGACCTTGATCGGCTGAATTATTGTGACTATTTTCAATCGATGCGCTTTGACGATCCGCAGGCGTTGGTTCATTGTCTTTCACTGTTTCAGATGAAATATCGCCAGCCTGTTGGGTAGAAAGTTTACCCAAAAGCTGTTTACTTACTACGGTAGCCCCTTCCTCTTGAAGAATTTCAGTCACTACGCCATCGCTTAAGGCTGGTACTTCAAGTACCACTTTATCTGTTTCGATTTCCACTAAAACTTCGTCACGTTTTACCGTCTCACCGACTTTTTTATGCCATGTTGCAACAGTTGCATCCGCAACGGATTCCGGTAAATCTGGAACAAGAATTTCGATTGTCATTTTATTTTCCTTTAAATTATTCTTTCTTTAAAAATTACTGAAATTTTGACCGCACTTTTACAGTGTCAGTGCTTCTTCTACCAATTGTTTTTGCTGTTTGGTGTGTAAAGACATATAACCTACGGCTGGTGAAGCAGAGGCAGGACGACCTGCATATTTTAACTTCACATGCTCAGGAATTGAGCTGTCAAAGTTATGTTTACTGCAATACCAAGCTCCTTGGTTTAATGGCTCTTCTTGACACCACACAAAATCCGTCACATGAGCATAAGGCGCTAATGCTTTCTTCACATCTTCATGTGGATACGGATAAAGCTGTTCAATACGAATAATCGCCACATCTGTTTGGTTATTCGCACGGCGTTTTTCTAAGAGATCGTAATACACTTTACCAGAGCATAGAACCACGCGTTTAACTTGTTTTGGATCGATATCATCAATTTCACCAATCACGGTTTGGAATGTGCCGTTTACTAATTCATCCATACTTGAGACCGCAAGTGGATGACGTAATAAAGATTTTGGTGAAATACCAATTAATGGGCGACGCATCTTACGGATCGCTTGGCGACGCAACATGTGGTAAACCTGTGCTGGTGTAGATGGAATACACACTTGCATATTCTGTTCAGCACAAAGTTGTAAATAACGTTCTAAACGAGCGGATGAATGCTCTGGACCTTGTCCTTCATAGCCATGTGGCAATAACATCACCAAGCCACACATTCTGCCCCATTTTTGTTCGCCAGAACTGATAAATTGGTCAATCACGATTTGTGCACCGTTTGCGAAATCACCAAATTGCGCTTCCCAAATGGTTAATGTTTTTGGATCTGTTGTGGCATAACCATATTCAAAGGCCAGTACAGCTTCTTCAGATAATACAGAATCCCACACTTCAAAACGACCTTGGTTGGCATGTAAATGTGTTAATGGCACATAACCTGTACCATCATTTTGGTTATGCACAACCGCATGGCGATGGAAGAACGTACCACGTCCCGCATCTTCACCCGATAAACGAACATTAGCACCTTCATCTAATAAGGTTGCGTATGCCATAGTTTCCGCCATACCCCAATCGAACAATTTCTCGCCTTTTGCCATTTCACGGCGATCAGCATAAATTTTTTCTACACGAGGATGAGCACGCAAGGTTTCTGGATATTCACTGACACGCTCCGCTAAAGTTTGGAAACGTTCTTGTGGGAATTTACTTTCGTAAGGAGATGTCCAGTCATAGTTGAGATATTGCAACCAGTCCATTTGAGCAATATCCATTTCTCGCCATTCTTTCACTACGCGATCGCCATTATCTAAGGCATCACGATAGAGATTCATCATTTCAATGGCTTCCTCTTCGGTAATCACCCCTTCAGCAATTAAACGATCAGCATAAACTTTACGTGGCGTTGGATGTTTTTTGATGATGCTATACATCATAGGTTGAGTGGCTAATGGTTCATCAGCCTCATTATGACCATGACGACGATAAGAAATCAGATCAATGAAAATATCGCGTTTGAATAAATTGCGATATTCCACCGCCATTCTCGCGGCAAAAGCGACCGCTTCAGGATCATCACCATTCACATGAATAATCGGTGCCTGAATCATTTTTGCGATATCAGTACAGTATTCTGTTGAACGGGTATCATTTGGGTTAGAGGTGGTAAAACCAATTTGGTTATTGATCACAATACGGATTGTGCCACCAACGGTATAACCACGTGCATTAGACATATTCAAGGTTTCTTGTACAACACCTTGTCCCGCTACCGCTGAATCCCCATGAACAGTAACAGCTAATACTTGATTACGTTCTGTATCATTCTTTTTGGTTTGACGAGAACGTACTGCACCAATCACTACCGGGCTAACAATTTCTAAATGGGATGGGTTGAATGCAAGGGTTAAATGCACGCGACGATCACCGACGGCAAAGTCAGAAGAGAAACCTTGGTGGTATTTCACGTCACCTGTACGCTCGCCTGAATGTTTACCCGCAAACTCATCGAAAAGATCTTCGGGTTTCTTACCGAGCACGTTTACTAACATGTTTAAACGACCACGGTGTGCCATACCAAACATCACATCTTGTACACCTTGTTTGCTCGCATGACGAATAATTTCTTTCATCAATGGAATAAAGGCATCACTTCCTTCTAAAGAGAAACGTTTTGCTCCCGGGAATTTCGCACCAAGATAACGTTCTAAGCCATCTGCAGCGGTCAATTCACTTAATAAATTAATTTTTTCTTCTTTGGTAAAGAGCGGTTTATTTAATTGGCTTTCTAATTTGCTTTGTAGCCAACTTTTTTGCTCCATATCTTGAACATGCATAAACTCAAGACCAATTGAGCCGCAATAGGTCTCTTTCAGCATTTCAGCTAAATCACCTAACTTGATGTTATCGCGATG
The DNA here is from genome assembly GCF_001055095.1 of Parahaemophilus parainfluenzae. Classification (GTDB taxonomy): domain Bacteria; phylum Pseudomonadota; class Gammaproteobacteria; order Enterobacterales; family Pasteurellaceae; genus Haemophilus_D; species Haemophilus_D parainfluenzae_Z. The sequence continues at coordinate 145,850 of NZ_JVHG01000010.1, read as the reverse complement.
ATAGACGTAGTGATTAATATTGAAGGTTTCATTGAGATCCTGCTCGGTAAAACCGTGATAACAGTAATCCAATTCAGGTGCGGTAGAGACTTTCCAACGATAATAATTGATTGGGTCTAGTTTTGCTTCTAAATGACCGCGGAAGCGATAAGCGTTGATAAATTGGAGGACTTTGACTAATTTTGCACTGGCTTCTGGATCGATAACCGTCACGGCTTCTGTTGTATTTTCTCGCGCTAAACGACGGAAATAATCACGGACTGGTGAATGTGGTTGCTCTACTGCGGTTGTTTTCGGCAATGCATCAAATGTGGCACGCCAGCTTTCATCGACTGAAGATGGGTCTTCTAAATAACGTTCGTATAATTCCTCAATATACGATTGATTAGAACCACCTAAAGCGGTTGAAGCCAACCATTCATCAAAGGCATTGTAATGCTGCATATCTACCCCTTGTATTACATGATGTTGTCCGCCCATTATACATAGGATAAAAAAAGAAATAATCCTCAAATCACACTTTGTTACAATTTTGTGATCTACTTCAATAAAAAAACCGCACATAAAGTGCGGTCAGTTTTATCTATGTTTTCTTAGAAAGTTAAGAATGGGGTGATTTTTTCAATTGTAGCTTCACCGATACCATCAATATTTGAAAGCTCGGCAGCACTTTTGATTTTGCCCACTTTGTTACGGTAATCAATAATCGCTTGTGCTTTTTTCTCACCGATGCCAGAAAGTTTTTGTAATGTTTCTGCATCTGCTTTATTGATATTTACTTTAGCAGAAGAAGCCACTTTCTCTTTAGCTGGCTCTTTTGTTGAAGTCGCTTTTTCTTTCACTTCTTTTACTTTATCTGCCGCTTTTGTTTTTGCGTCAGACGCTTTTTCTTTTGCACTCTCTTTGACTGAATTTAATTTTTCAGTGGCTTTGTCTTTCATGGACGGTTGATTATTCTCTGTCGCTTTTTCTTTTAAAGCAGATGCTTTCTCTTTTACCGCATCTTTTGCAGAAGTTGCTTTATCTTTCACTGCATCTTTCGTGGAAGTCGCTTTTTCTTTAGCGGCATTAACTTTATCTAATGCGCTTGATTTCGTTGAGCTCGCACTATCACTCATTGATTTAAGCTTATCATTTGCCGCATTTTTCACGTCAACTTTTGTACTTTCAACCATTGATTTTGAATTAGTTACGACTGATTCTTTTGTTGGTAATACAGATGTATTCGTTGCCAATGCAGAACCAGATACGGCTAATGCAAGTGATGTTAATGTTAAAAGTGATTTTAAAGATTTCATAAAAACTCCTGTTTTGTTATTAATGGGCTCGACAAGCGAACCTGTATGCTAAGACTTATCTTAAGAAAATTAGTTCAAAACAAAAAAACGCCCCTAATCAGGAGCGTCTTTAAATTTAATGCTGACTAATCATCGCTTGAGAAAATAGAAAGTAATCTTAATAAGCTAATGAATAAGTTGTAAATTGACACATAAATACTCACTGTTGCACGAATGTAGTTTGTTTCGCCACCGTGAATAATATTGCTGGTTTCATAGAGGATTGTCATTGTTGAGAATACCACAAACAATGCACTGATCCCTACCGCTAGTGCTGGAATTTGGAAGAAGAAGCTTGCCACAATCCCTAACAATAACACGATAAATAATGAGAAAATTGCGGTAGAAAGGAAAGACATATCTTTCTTCGTTGTTAGCACGTAAGCTGAACACGCAAAGAAGACGATTGCTGTACCTGCGAATGCAAGCATAATTAAATCTTCCATTCCTCTCGCCACATACATGTTTAAAATTGGCCCGATGGTATAACCCATAAACCCAGTAAACGCGAATGCAGCTAAGATTCCCCATGCACTATTTGCTAAGCGGTTTGTCACGAAAAGTAAACCGTAGAAACCCACAAGTAACACGATAAGGTTAGGATAAGGCAAGTTTAAGCTCATAGAGATATAAGCAACAACTGCCGAAAATGCCATCGTTAATCCCAATAAGAAATAGGTATTACGTAGCACTTTATGTGTGCTCAGTAGTGATTCTTCCTGTGAATTAACAACAATGCGAGATTGCATAAAAGCTCCTTATTTTACAAAGAATAAAGTTGATGAAACATCAATACGTAAAGTAAGGACTATAGGTCAAAAAGTCAATGGTAAATCAAGAATTTGTTTTAATTTTTAAATTTAAGAAGGTAAAAGTGATCTACCCCCAAAACCTGGACATCTAATTTGAGATGCAGATTATGTCCTACTCTTATCAATTTCGTTTGAAAATTATCAAACTCGTCACCGAACAGGATTATGGTATCCGTGAGGTGGCTAAACTTCATCAAATTTCCCATGCGCTCGTCATTTATTGGCTAAAAGCATTTCGGGAAAGAGGGCTTGATGGCGTAAAATCGCCTTATACAAACCTTCAAACACCGAAAGTAGTGAAGCCAAAGATGAAAAAGAAAGGCATTGAAATTCCAGAAACCACAGACTTTTCACCTAAAGCGGCTTAAAAATAAGCCGCTTGTCATCGTTATTTTTCAGCAAACACTCGGATTTGTTCAGCTCCTAAATGCCCTGGCACCGTTTTCTTCACATTTAAATCAGCATCCAAAAATAGATTAAACGGATAACCTCGAACATGAACACGATCAATAATTTCACCATTTTCATCTAGCAAGACTTTAATATTTTTATATTCTAGCCCTTTGTACCACTCAATAAAATCAGCAGTGCCTTTTTCGCCTTTGTGATCCGGCGAAACAATGGTTATTACTTCAAAATTGAGATCTTTTTCCGCACTTAAATCATCAATTTCAGCTAATCCAGCCAAGCAAATCGGACACCAAGATGCCCACATTTTTACATACACAGGTTTGCCTTTATATTGGCTTAAAGTAACTGGCTGATTGTTTAAATCTTTGAGTTGCACATCTGCTAAATTAGTTTGTGCAAAAGTGTTTAGGCTGAATGCCATTAGAAATATTGATAGTAGTTTTTTCATTGTTTTTTCCTTTTATAGATTTCTTTTGTTGAGATTATGCTTTACGAAAAATTATTCGTAATCAATAAAATGCCCATCACGATAATTAAAACACCGCCAGCGATTTTAAATTTGTCTAAGTGTTTATTTAACCCTTTAGCACGTTTAAGCAAGCTATCAGAGAAGAACGAAAACAGTACAAACGGAGTTGCAAGTCCCAAGACATAAATGAACATCATTGATGCACCGTAAAGTGCAGAGCCTTCATCGCCTGATAACGCTAATACGGAAGCCAGAATCGGACCAATACAAGGCGTCCAACCAAGACTAAACGTTAAACCAAGCACAAATGCCTCAAGTGCGGTTGATTTTCCTGATGTTTTTATTTCCACCAATTTCGTGCGTTCCAACAAACCAATTTTGAAAATGCCAAGTTGATGAATGCCCAAAATAATCACGATAACGCCAGCGATAATGCGGGTGGTGTTACTAAATAAAATATTCCCTAAAAAGCCAAAACTAAAGCCTAAACTTACAAATGTAAGGGAAAGCCCTAAAATAAATAAAAAAGTATTTAGGACTTTTTTACCCCCTTTACTCAAAATACCAAAATAAATTGGAATAATCGGGAAAATACAAGGCGACAGAAAAGAAGCAAGCCCCGCTAAAAATACAGTTCCAATAAGGAGTTGTTGATCTAACATCCTGCATCTCCTTATTTTTTAATCGATTGAATCAAATATCCGTAGCCTGCCTTTTCCATTTCAGCTAACGGAATAAATTTAATTGATGCACTGTTAATGCAATAACGCAAACCACCTTTATCTTTCGGACCGTCATCAAAAACGTGACCCAAATGGGCATTGCCCGCACGACTTAACACTTCGGTGCGTTGCATATTAAAACTATTATCCGTTTGATAATGCACCACCTCTTTCGCTATTGGTTTCGTAAAACTCGGCCAGCCACAACCCGATTCAAATTTATCATTAGAAGAAAATACCGGTTCGCCTGTTGTAATATCTACATAAATACCTGGTTGGAAATTATCCCAATATTCATTACTAAAAGAGCGTTCAGTATGTTTATTTTGAGTGACGGAATATTGCAACGGTGTCAATTTCGCTTTGAGTTCTGTATCAGTCGGTTTCGGATAATCTTTCTCGTCAATCACAGGTTCATCTGCTTTGGTAATATCAATATGGCAATAACCATTTGGATTTTTCTTCAAATAATCCTGATGATATTCTTCCGCTACGATGTAATTTTTAAGCGGTTGCACCTCAATTTGCACTGGTTTTTTATATTTGATTTGAAGCTGGGCGAGTGCTTGTTCGATCACCGCTTTATCTGCCTCATCTTGATAATAAATCCCTGTGCGATATTGTCTGCCACGATCATTACCTTGTTTGTTTAAACTCGTTGGATCAATTACTTTAAAATAATATTTAAGCAATTTATCTAACGAAATTTGGTTTGCATCGTAAGTGACTTTTACCGTTTCTGCATGATCGGTTACCCCAATCATCTGATAACTAGTTTTATCCGTATTACCATTGGCATAGCCAGAAATCGCATCTTTCACACCGTGAATGCGCTCCATATATGCTTCCATACCCCAGAAACAGCCACCAGCAAGATAAATTTCACGAATATTTTGCGTATTTTCCATTGCCATTTTTTGTTCTCCAGATGATGATGTTGAATTTTGTATTGCTAAAGTTGGTGTAGCACAACAAAGTGCGGTAATAAATAGAAATGTTTTTGATAGTTTCATTGTTTTTCCTTATGATGTGAAAATTAACGTTACATAAGGTTAGACGGCGGATAATTCGATTTCTTACAGATTTTTGTAAAATTTTTAAAGAAATTGACTGAAATCCATTGTTATAACCAATAATAAAGAGCTAAAACACACTATTTCTCCCTCTTTTCTAAGGTAAAAAATCTATATGCAATCATATTCCACTACTTCGCTTTATCACAAAGCGGTGCAAAGTATGAGCCGCCGAGGAAATTGCTATGATAATGCGGTGATTGAAAGTTTTTTGCGATACTAAAATCAGAGTGTTTTTACTCTCGGACTTATCATTCAATTGCTGGATTACAGGCTGAAATTGAAGAATATTTAGTGTATTACAACCAAAAACGCATTAAACTTGCTTTCAAAGGATTGAGCCCAGTGCAATACCGATCTCGATATTTAAGTTAACTAACCTGTCCAACTTTTGGGGGGCAGATCAAAGAGCGGTTAATTTCATCATTAAATTTGACCTCACTTTTCTTTTAACAAGGACAATCAAGGAACAATCATGCAACTCCCTACCCTACAATCCGCAAAATTAATTCGCCGTTATAAACGCTTTTTGACTGATATTGAATTACCAAATGGCGAAGTCATCACCATTCATTGTGCAAACACTGGTGCAATGACTGGCTGTGGTGAAAAAGGCGATACCGTTTGGTACTCTCATTCTGATAGCCAAACGCGCAAATATCCACACAGTTGGGAATTATCGCAATTAGCAAATGGCCAACTTGTTTGTATTAACACGCACAGATCCAACCAGCTAGTCTTTGAAGCCTTGCAAAACAAACAAATCAAAGAACTCGCTATGTACGATGAAATTTATCCTGAAGTGAAATATGGTGAAGAAAATAGCCGTATCGATTTCTTACTTAAAGGTGAGGGCTTGCCCGATTGTTATGTTGAAGTGAAATCAATCACCTTTGTAAAAGGTACATTAGGAATGTTTCCTGATGCGGTGACAACTCGTGGGCAAAAACATGTTCGTGAGCTTTTAGCCATGAAAAAACAAGGACATCGCGCCGTTGTTCTCTTTGCTGGATTACATGATGGCTTCGATCGTTTTAAAATCGCTGAGTTTGTAGATCCCGAATATAATCGTCTTTTAAAGGACGCCAAATCACAAGGTGTAGAAGCTTATGCTTATGCGGGAAAATTTGACATTTCAGATGACATTCCGAGCGCACTTTCTCTCACAGAAAGTGTACCTTACATCGATTAAAAAAATAATTGAGAATTATTTTCATTTTGTTGTTGACAAGGTATTTGAGAATTGTTATCATCTAACCATTCCAAAAACAAACAGATAATCACTCCAACTTCACGCCTATTTCCCCACAAATAGGCGTTTTTTTTCATCTCAATCTTTTCATTTCAGCCATATTCTCTATAATGTAGCCTTTAATATTAAAATAACATTAGGAAATAGAATGACTGATATTAATACCGTTCTCGCCGAACTAAAACGCGGTACTGATGAGATTCTTTCTGAAGCAGATTTAATCGAAAAACTAAAAGAAAATCGCCCACTTAAAATTAAACTTGGTGCAGACCCTACTGCTCCGGATATTCACTTAGGGCATACCGTGGTATTAAACAAACTTCGTCAATTCCAACAATTAGGCCACGAAGTCTATTTCTTAATCGGTGATTTCACTGGTATGGTCGGTGACCCATCTGGTAAAAACACCACTCGCCCACCGCTTAGCCGTGAAGATGTGCTTCGCAATGCGGAAACCTATAAAGAACAGATTTACAAAATTCTAGACCCACAAAAAACAAAAATCGTATTCAACTCTGAATGGTTGGGTAAATTGGGTACTGAAGGAATGATCCGTTTAGCAAGTAACTACACCGTAGCGCGTATGCTAGAACGTGATGACTTCAAAAAACGTTTTGGTAATAACCAACCTATCGCAATTCACGAATTTATTTATCCTTTACTACAAGGTCATGACTCTGTTGCTTTAGAAGCTGACGTGGAACTTGGTGGTACCGACCAAAAATTCAACTTACTTGTTGGTCGTGAATTACAAAAATCAGCTGGTCAAAAACCACAGGTAGCGATAACACTTCCATTACTTGTTGGTTTAGACGGTGAGAAAAAAATGTCTAAATCATTAGGTAACTACATCGGCGTGACTGATGCACCAAGTGATATGTTCGGTAAAATCATGTCGATCTCGGATGAATTAATGTGGGATTGGTACAACTTACTTTCTTTCCGTCCACTCACTGAAATTGCTGAATTAAAAGCAGAAGTAGCAAATGGCAAAAACCCACGTGATGTAAAGATTTTACTAGCCAAAGAAATCATCGCACGTTTCCATGATGAAGCAGCGGCAGAGGCGGCTGAGCAAGAATTTATTAACCGTTTCCAAAAAGGTGCAATGCCAGATGAAATGCCTGAATTCACCTTTGAAGGCGAAATTGGTTTAGCAACCTTGTTAAAAGAAGCAGGACTGGTTCCTTCTACTTCTGAAGCGATTCGCTCAGCGAAACAAGGTGGTGTCAAAATCAATGGTGAAAAAGTCGAAGACATGAAAGCCAACGCACCGAAAGGCACAAATGTTTACCAAGTCGGTAAACGTAAATTCGCACGCGTAACCATCGCATAAAACACCTATGAAAATGACCGCTCTTTTTAAGTGCGGTTATTTTTTAACTGATATCCACAATAGAAGGAAAATATATGAGCCCCAAAATCTGGGTAACCGGTGATGCGGTTGTCGATCTTATTCCTGACGGTGAAAATCATTATTTACGCTGTGCCGGTGGTGCGCCTGCAAATGTGGCAGTTGGTGTCGCGCGTTTAGGCAGCCCGAGTGCTTTTATTGGTCGTGTAGGTAATGATCCGCTTGGCCAATTTATGCAAGATACCTTAAATGCGGAAAATGTGAATACACAACATATGATTTTAGATCCGCAACATCGCACCTCTACAGTTATCGTCGGCTTAGATAATGGCGAACGTAGCTTTACCTTTATGGTAAACCCAAGTGCGGATCAGTTTTTACAAGCGAGCGATTTACCCCCATTCCAACAAGGTGAATGGCTGCATTGCTGCTCTATTGCGCTGATTAATAATCCATCACGCGAAGCAACTTTCGAAGCCATTCGTCGTATTAAAGCCGCTGGCGGTTTCTTCTCTTTTGATCCAAATCTACGTGAATCGCTTTGGTCAAGCTTAGAAGAAATGAAAACCGTGGTAATGGAAGCGGTTGCATTAGCTGACGTATTGAAATTCTCTGAAGAAGAATTAACGCTTTTGACTAATACTGACAGCCTTGAAAAAGCCTTTGAAAAAGTGACCGCACTTTATCCTGAAAAATTGATTATCGTGACTTTAGGTAAAGATGGTGCACTCTATCACTTAGAAGGTAAGAAAGATGTGATTTCTGGAAAAGCCTTACAACCTGTTGATACAACGGGTGCAGGCGATGCCTTCGTTGGTGGTCTACTTGCTGGACTTTCACAGCATCCAAACTGGAAAGAAAATGATGTGCTTGTGCAAATTGTCCGTCAAGCCAATGCTTGTGGCGCCCTTGCTACGACAGCAAAAGGCGCAATGTCGGCCTTACCAAATCAAACACAATTAGCGGCATTTTTAGCGAATTAGCGTGCAAAGGTGCAAATAACTGCACCTTCTATTTATGAAGATAATTTAGGAGATATTTATGAAACTTTGGTATTCCAACTCTAGCCCTTATGCTAGAAAAGCCCGTGCTGTAGTGCAATATCATCAATTGCAAGATCATGTTGAATTACTCCTCGCAAACAGTGGCTTAGATAAGAACTCACCACATAACTTAGACAATCCTCTTGGTCGTTTACCAGCATTACAACGAGAAAATGGTGAATGGCTTTATAACAGTTCACTCATTGCTGAATATCTCGATCACATTGGTACGCAACCTTCACTTTATGGAAACAGCGAGACACGTTGGGAAATTCTCCGTTTACATTATTTAGCCGATGGTATTTTAGAGAATGAAATATCCGTAGCACCTGAAAAATGCCTTCGTCCACAAGAGCAATGGTGGCTTGAACGTCATCAACAAATTTTTGACCGTACAGAACGAAGCTTAATCGAGCTCAAAAAAGCCATTGATATCTTTGGTGAAGAATTAAATATCGGTACATTGAATGCCGTATGTGCGATTGATTTTCTACTATTCCGCGATGCTTGGACTCATGCTTCACAACATGCAACCATCAAATCATTAAAAACATGGGCTGACGCAATGAATCAACGCTATGATTGCTTAAAAAACACCTTACCCAAATAAGATTAAATTATGATTATTTTCAATAATGGCAAATACAAAAGTATCCTAGCTGCAGAAAAAGACGAGCTCGCAGAAATTGCTGAAACCGTGCAAAAAGACAAATATTTTCGACCGCACTTTCATATTGCCCCACCAACTGGTTTGATGAATGATCCGAATGGTTTGCTCTTCGATGGCGAGAAATATCATCTTTTCTATCAATGGTTTCCATTCGATGCAATTCATGGGATGAAACATTGGAAGCATTTAATCACGAAAGACTTCCAGCATTATCAATCAGCGGATGATCTGATTCCTTGTGAACTTTTTGAGTCTCACGGCTGTTATTCGGGCGGTGCTTTAAAAGTCGGTGATAAATTGGCCATGTTCTACACTGGCAATACTCGTCGTCCAAGTGATAATCAACGCGTGCCTTATCAAAATTTAGCGATTTTCGATCTTAACGGGAAGTTGCTTAGCAAACGTCCGTTAATTGAAAATGCGCCAGAAGGTTATACAGAGCATGTTCGCGATCCTAAACCGTATTTAACTAAAGACGGCAAAATCCGTTTTATCTGCGGCGCACAGCGAGAAAACCTCACGGGAACAGCCATTATTTTTGAAATGGATAATCTTGAAGGTACGCCTCGCTTATTAGGTGAGCTTTCCTTACCTGCTTTTGACAATACAAACGTGTTTATGTGGGAATGCCCTGACCTATTGAAGCTCGGTGATAAAGATGTCTTTATTTGGTCGCCACAAGGTAAAGATCGGGAAGCGCATCAATTCCAAAATAATTATCATGCGACTTATGCAGTGGGCAAATTAACAGATTTAACCTTTGAAGCAGAATATATTAGCGAATTAGATCAGGGCTTTGATTTCTACGCACCACAAACATTTGCTGGCTTAGATAACCAAACTCATGCCGTGCTTTTCGGTTGGATTGGTTTGCCAGATTTAACTTATCCAACAGACAAATTTAAATGGCACTCAGCTTTAACCTTACCAAGAGAATTGCGCTTAGAAGGTTCGAAAATTTATCAACGCCCGATTGATAAAATATACAAAAATCTGACCGCACTTTCTGCGCTTCATCTCAATGAAAAAGCTGATATTGCTAATTTAGATCGTGCGTATATTAAATTTGAGGCAAATAACCAAGCCTTTGACTTAACCTTCTTCCAAAATGAAAAAGGACAATCATTACGACTTTCTTATGAAAATGGCTTGGTTTGCTTAGATCGCAGTCAAAGCGAACAAACCGATTTAATGGAAAAATTCGATACCAAACGCTTCTGCGAAGTTGAAAATCTGCAAACTGTTGAAATTTTCTTTGATCGTTCAATTATTGAAATTTTCTTGAATCACGGTGAAAAAGTCATGACATCAAGATTTTTCATTGAGAACAGAGAGAATACAATAACCAGCAATCGCCCGTTAGATTTAATGATCGGTTATTTACCGGCTATTCAATATGACAAATAATCAACTAAGTGCGGTTAAAATTAACCGCACTTTTATTTCCAACTATGTTCTCTTATTAAGTAATAACTATGTTTGTTCAACAACAAAACGCAACACCATCTAATCTTGTGGCGTTCAATTTTCTATTGATTGCCTTTTTAACGGGGATTGCTTCTGCGTTTCAAACGCCGACTTTAAGTTTGTATCTCTCTCAAGAGATTCAAGTTTCGCCTTTTTTTATTGGCTTGTTCTATTCCGTCAATGCCATTATTGGCATTATCTTGAGCCAAATTCTGGCGAAATATTCTGATAAGCAAGATGATCGTCATAAAGTGATGATTGTTTGCTGTTTGATTGCTGTGCTTGGATGCCTGATTTTTGCTTATAGCCGAAATTATTATGTGTTAATTATTATCGGTACAACATTGTTAGGACTGGGCTCATCCGCTAATCCGCAATCTTTTGCTTTAGCGCGAGAATATGCTGAAAGTAGTCATCGTGAAGCGGTGATGTTCACCACAATTATGCGAACTCAAATCTCATTGGCTTGGATTGTGGGGCCGCCACTTTCCTTTTTCATTGCGCTAAACTGGGGCTTTGATTATATGTATTTGGTGGCAGGTTCTGCCTTTTTACTGTGTGCAGGTGTCAGCAAATTATTGCCGAAAATTCCTCGTCAAAGTGCGGTCAAAAATCAAGAGATTTTAGACAATATGCCACCAAGAAAAAGTGTGATTTACTTATTCATCGCTAACCTATTGCTTTGGACCTGTAACAGCATGTATCTCATCAATATGCCATTATTTGTGATTAATGAATTACATTTAAACAAAGAATTAGCGGGAACATTGATGGGAACGGCTGCGGGATTGGAAATTCCAGTGATGATTTTTGCGGGCTATCTCACCAAATATTTCAGTAAAAAGCGCTTGATGATGATTGCGTTAGTTTCAGGTTTAGCCTTCTACTCAAGCTTATTATTTGCAGATCAAACTTGGCAGCTTATCGGGTTACAAATGCTTAATGCGATTTTTATCGGTATTACCGCTACCATTGGCATGGTGTATTTCCAAGACTTAATGCCGACTAAAATGGGCACTGCCACCACCTTATTTAGTAATGCAGCAAAAAGTAGCTGGATTATTGGTGGACCTATTGCCGGTATTATTGCAGAAATTTGGCATTACAACTCTGTTTTTTATGTCGCTGTGGCATTAATTTTTATCAGCGTAGGCTGTATGTGGAAAGTCAAATCAGTTTGATTAAAATAAAAAAGAGCGGTCAAATTTGACCGCTCTTTTGCTTTCCATTATCTTATCGCCATGCTTTGAATTGGTTAATCAATCCATTTGTTGAGCTATCATGACTTGAAACGTTCTCTTTGTCTGCCAATTCAGGAAGAATTCGGTTCGCTAATTGTTTACCTAATTCCACGCCCCATTGGTCGAAACTGAAGATATTGAAAATCACACCTTGTGTAAAAATTTTGTGTTCATACATGGCAATTAATGCGCCAAGAACAAATGGTGTAATTTTTTGCACTAAAATAGAGTTGGTCGGTTTGTTACCGGTAAAGACTTTAAATGGCACAATGTCTTTTACCTCATCTAAAGATTTACCGGCTTTCACAAACTCTGCTTCAACTTCTTCCTTGGTTTTACCGAAAGCAAGTGCTTCAGTTTGTGCAAAGAAGTTGGATAACAATTTGCTGTGATGGTCACCTAATGGATTATGGCTTTGTGCTGGTGCGATAAAGTCACAAGGAATTAACATCGTACCTTGGTGAATTAATTGGTAGAACGCATGCTGACCGTTTGTACCCGGTTCCCCCCAAATAATTGGGCCGGTTTGATAATCACGGATAACATCGCCATTACGATCAACATATTTACCGTTTGATTCCATATTGCCTTGTTGGAAATAAGCGGCAAAACGGTGTAAATATTGGTCATAAGGTAAAATCGCTTCAGTTTGTGCACCAAGGAAGTTAGTATTCCATAAACCAACCAATGCTAATGTTGCAGGGATATTTTTTTCTAATGGCGCAGTACGGAAATGTTTATCCATTTCATGCGCACCACTTAAGAGTGCTTCAAAATTATCAAAGCCGATTGAAAGTGCAATTGAAAGACCGATTGCAGACCATAAAGAATAACGGCCACCAACCCAATCCCAGAACTCAAACATATTATTGGTATCAATACCAAATTCTGCTACCGCTTTACCATTGGTAGAAAGCGCAGCGAAGTGTTTTGCCACCGCGCTGTTATCTTTCGCTGCCGCTAATAACCAATCGCGTGCAGAATTCGCATTGGTCATGGTTTCTTGTGTAGTAAAGGTTTTAGAAGCCACTAAGAAAAGTGTCGTTTCAGGATTCACTTTTTTCAACGTTTCAGCGATATGTGTTCCATCAACGTTTGAAACGAAGTGCATATTCAAGTGATTTTTATAAGGACGAAGCGCTTCAGTCACCATGTAAGGACCTAAGTCCGAACCACCGATACCAATATTCACCACATCAGTAATCGCTTTTCCCGTATAACCTTTCCATTCACCTGAAATCACACGATCACAGAACGATCTCATTTTCGCTAATACCGCATTCACTTCCGGCATCACATCTTTACCATCTACATATACTGGTGTATTTGAACGGTTACGAAGTGCGGTATGTAATACGGCACGATTTTCTGTACGATTAATCTTTTCTCCCGTAAACATGGCATTAATCGCTTCATCTAATGCCGATTCTTTGGCTAATTGATGAAGTAATTTGAGGGTTTCTTGATTAATTTTATTTTTTGAAAAATCCACTAAGATTTGATTTTCAAAAGTTAAAGAATAATCGTTAAAACGATTTTGTTCTTGTTTGAACAAATCAGCAATCGTGGTATGAGCCAGTTGAGATTGGTGAGCTTCAAGTGCTTTCCAAGCTTGTGTATTGGTTGGGTTAATGTTTTTCATGAATTTTTCCTTTTAAAAATTGAATTCTTTACATTTTTGCTTTCTTGCAAAAACAATTAATCGACATATTCTGTTATAACACGAGGGGTTAATTTTGTAATCAATTCATAGCTTAAAATACCACTGTATTTAGCTACCGTTTCAATTGGCAATTCTTTGCCCCATAAAATTACTTCATCGCCCACTTTATCTTGGCTATCTGGACCTAAATCCACCGTCAGCATATCCATTGAGACACGACCAACAATAGGAACAATACGACCATTTAGATAAACTGGCGTACCTTCCGGCACATCACGTGGATATCCATCACCATAACCAATAGCAACCACGCCAATTTTAGTATCTTTTGGACTCGTCCAAATACCGCCATAGCCGACAGGCTCCCCTTTTTTATGTTCACGTACAGCAAGCAAAGATGACGTTAAATTCATCACGGGAGTTAAACCAAATTCAGCACCTACAGTATCTGTTGGTGAAATGCCGTACATAATAATCCCTGGGCGAATACAATCTAAATGGGCTTCAGGCCAAAATAGAATCCCGCCTGATGCGGCAATGGTTCGTTCTCCTGCTTTATCTTTTGTCGCTTGAAGAAAACGATCGAGCTGAACTTGAGTGTAATCTGAATCTAGTTCATCAGCACGGCTAAAATGACTCACAAAACCTAAGTGAGGTTGAATTTGAGGGAGTTTTTTCAGCTCTTGATAAAAATAATCCACTTCATCAAGTGATACACCTAAACGATGCATACCCGTATCAATTTTTAACCAAACTTTAATTGGACTTGGTACTACGGCTCGTTTTAATGCTTCAAGCTGTTCTCGGTTATGTACCACCGTCTCAATGTTATTTACTGCAATAATAGGCAGATCTTTTTCATCAAAAAAGCCTTCTAGCAATAAGATCGGTTTAATAATACCGTTGGAGCGTAAAGATAGTGCTTCTTCTAAACGTGCCACGGCAAAGCAGTCCACCATGCTTTCTAAAGCTGATGAGACAAATACCACGCCGTGACCATATGCGTTTGCTTTCACCACAGCAATAATTTTACTGTGGGGCGCTTTTTCTTTAATAACTTGTAAATTATGTTTTAAGGCAAGCGAACTGATTTTCGCTGTTGCCGGTTTTACGTTCATCTTTCTAATCCGTTATCTCTTGCCTAATAATCATCTCTGTATTCACGCTGTTCGGCAAGGTTATCAAAGCGTGAGAATTGACCGTTAAATGCTAAACGTACACGACCAATCGGACCGTTACGTTGTTTACCAATAATGATTTCAGCAACCCCTTTATCTTCAGAATTATCGTTATACACTTCGTCACGATAAATGAACATAATCAAGTCAGCATCCTGCTCAATAGAGCCTGATTCACGTAAGTCTGAGTTTACCGGACGTTTATCTGCACGTTGTTCTAGCGTACGGTTAAGCTGAGACAGTGCAATAACTGGGACTTCTAATTCTTTCGCTAATGCTTTTAACGAACGGGAAATCTCCGCAATTTCTAAGGTACGGTTATCTGAAAATGCAGGTGCGCGCATTAATTGAAGGTAGTCCACCATAATCATGCTCAAGCCCCCATTTTCGCGATACACACGACGCGCGCGCGCGCGCAATTCTGTTGGGGTTAAGCCAGATGAATCATCAATATAAAGATTGTTTTTTTGCTTAAACATTCCAAACACGCTGGCAATTTTACTCCATTCCGTTTCATCCAAGTTTTGGCCAGTACGAATTTTGGTTTGGTCCACGCGAGCTAGAGAGGCAATCATACGCATCATGATTTGTTCCGCAGGCATCTCTAAACTGAATACCAACACAGGCTTATCACTTGCCATGGCGGCATTTTCACAAAGGTTCATTGCAAACGTGGTTTTACCCATAGAAGGACGTGCAGCGACAATGATGAGGTCAGAAGGTTGTAACCCTGCTGTTTTCTTATCTAAGTCAACAAAGCCCGTTGTGACCCCTGTCACACCGCTATGATTTTCAAGCTTACTTAAGGTATCAATTCGAGCAATGGTACTTTCCAACACGCTGATCACATTTTGTGGTCCTTCAGTTGAAGAACTGCGTTTTTCAGCAATAGCAAACACTTCTCTCTCGGCTTCATCCAACACCATTTTGATGTCTTTGCCTTTCGGAGAATAGCTGTTTTCTGCAATACGATTTCCCACAGCAATAAGCTCACGCAAAATCGCTTTTTCACGTACGATTTCAGCATAAGCCAAAATATTAATGGCATTTGGCGTGTTATTAGAAAGATCCGCTAAATAAGCAAAACCGCCTACGGAATCGCTAATACCTTTTGCTTTAAGGGCTTGATCAAGGGTGATTAAATCAATCGGTGTTTGATTACGCATTAATTCTTCCATGGTTTGGAAGATTGCTTTATGCGCAAAAGTATAAAAATCCTCAGCGATCACTCTTTCTGCAATACCATCCCAATGTTGATTACTCAACATGATGCCGCCAAGTACGGCTTGTTCAGCTTCTGTGGAATGAGGAGGGATGCTAACTTGTTCAGTTTTCTGATCAGGTGATTGGATTTGTCTTTGTGATGCCATAAGGATTTCAATTTAAACTAAAAAACTGTGCTTATGATACCGCAAATACGAGGTGGTTTTAAGAAAAAAGTGCGGTCAATATTTTCAATATTTTAGATATAAAAAAACGGTGGAAAAATCCACCGCTCTTTTTTATTCATGAATGTTGATTATTCAACTGTTAAAGTACGACAAACGTTAGTTGTACCTTCTGATTCATCACCTTGTGTTAATAAAACAAGATCACCTGAAACTAAATAACCTTTTTCTTTTAATAGGTTAATCGCTGCTTTTGCACCTGCAGAGCTACGAGATTCACCATCAAAATGAACTGGAGTGACACCGCGGTATAATGCGCAACGGTTTAATGTTTCTTGAACACGAGAAAGTGCAAAGATTGGTAAACCGGAGCTGATACGTGACATTAATAATGGTGTACGACCAGAGTGGCTTAAGGTAATAATTGCTGCAATACCGCTTAAGTGGTTTGCGGCGTACATCGCAGACATTGCTACAGATTCTTCAATATCTCTGAACTCACGATCTAAACGGTGATGAGAAATATTGATGCTAGGCATTTTTTCTGCACCTAAACATACGCGTGCCATTGTCGCTACAGTTTCAGCTGGATATTGACCTGCTGCAGTTTCCGCTGAAAGCATTACCGCATCAGTACCATCTAATACCGCATTTGCTACGTCCATTACTTCTGCACGAGTTGGCATTGGGTTGCTGATCATTGACTCCATCATTTGAGTTGCAGTAATAACCGCTCGGTTTAATTGACGTGAACGACGAATTAATTTTTTCTGTACGCCAACTAATTCAGGGTCACCGATTTCAACACCTAAGTCACCACGTGCAACCATGATCACATCAGAAGCTAGGATGATATCATCCATTGATGCCTCATCAACTACGGTTTCAGCACGTTCAACTTTAGCAACGATTTTCGCTTCTAAACCAGCTTGTTTTGCTAACTCACGTGCATAGTTTAAGTCTGCACTTGAACGTGGGAAAGATACCGCTAAGAAATCCACACCGATACGTGCCGCAGTGATAATATCTGCTTTATCTTTTTCAGTTAATGCGTCTGCAGATAAGCCACCACCTAATTTGTTGATCCCTTTATTGTTTGATAATGGACCACCAACAGTCACTTCAGTAAATACTTTTGCACCTTCTGTAGAAAGTACTTTTAATTGAACACGGCCGTCATCCAATAAAAGAATATCGCCAGGAACAACGTCTTGTGGAAGAGTTTTATAGTCTAAACCAACAGCTTCTTGATTACCCTCACCTTTTGGTAATTCCGCATCAAGAATAAATTTATCACCAACATTTAAGAAAATTTTGCCATCTTTAAAAGTAGAAACACGAATTTTAGGGCCTTGTAAGTCACCTAAAATTGCCACGGTTTTACCTAATTTTTTCGCGATTGAACGAACACGCTCAGCACGGCCGATATGATCGTCTGGTGTACCGTGAGAAAAGTTCATACGCACAACATTAGCGCCTGCTGTGATAATTTTTTCAAGATTGTTATCGCGGTCTGTTGCAGGACCCATTGTACATACAATCTTCGTTCTTCTTAATTTTTTAGACATTATCTAAACTCCACAAATAGTTACAATTTAAAAAAGCTTTTTTAATTTCGGCTCATCCGAGATAAAAACCGTCGCGCATTATACGCTTAAACTACCGCAAAATCAAAACAAGCACTGAGAGTTTTTGCAACAAATTTTGGTTATTTTTTTAGCAGCTAAATTTAACTTAAAACAAATCCCCTTGTTTTCATCATTAAAACTGTTTATCATCTGCCACATCTTTTACGCGACTATAGCTCAGTTGGTTAGAGCACCACCTTGACATGGTGGGGGTCACTGGTTCGAGTCCAGCTAGTCGCACCATATTACAATCCCAAGTTTTTTAGCTTGGGATTTTTCTTTTTATCCCCCCGCTTAATTTGAATGAATATTTTCTGAATAAACCACATAAGCAAATGAAAATAATTTGCATTGATCAACATAAACGTTTTCGCTATACTTGCGACTCTTTTATTATCTATCGGGTTATATATCGGAAAACAATTATGAAATTTAAATTAAGTCTTATTTCAACCGCACTTTTGGCAAGTTTCTCCGCTTCTACTTTTGCGGAAACTGAACAAGCCGCAAATACAAACACCGAAGTACTTGAGCAAATCAATGTTCAAGATACAGGTATCAAACAAAATGGCTATCAAACAACCGGGACATCCGTTGTATCAAAAGCTGAAGTGCCTGTATTCGATACGCCAAATACTGTCAATATCCTTTCGACTAAATTATTAGAAGATCGTAAACCTGAGTCACTCATTGATGCGCTTTATAACGTCAGTGGTGTGAGCCAAGCCAACACCTTAGGTGGTATGTTTGACTCTATTCAGAAACGTGGTTTTGGTGGAAACCGTGACAACTCGATTATGCGTAACGGTTTACAAGCTGGCCCAGCTAAAAACTTTAGCGCGACAACTGAAACCGTTGAAGTTTTAAAAGGGCCTGCATCTGTGCTTTATGGTATTCAAGATCCAGGTGGCGTGGTCAATATCATTACTAAAAAACCACAACAAACACCTCGCTATGTCATTGGTGGAACTTTAGGTAATCATAGCCTATGGGGAACACAATTAGATTTCACTGGTGGCTTAGGAAATGGTTTTGCTTACCGCTTTATCTATGACAAACAAGAAAAAGACTACTGGCGTAATTTTGGCAAAGTGAAAAATACGACTTACGCGCCATCACTTTCTTGGGAAAATGATAAAACTAAAGTACTTCTTTCTTATGAACACAAAGATATTCTTGAGCCATTTGATCGTGGTACAAATCTTTTAACGGCAACTAATGCATTACCGGATATCCCTGTATCACGTCGTTTAGATGAACCAAATAATGAAACTACAGCAAAAACCGATAATATCGATTTTAAAATTGAACACAAATTAAGTGATGGTTGGAAATTAAATGCGGGTTATAGCTATGCTCGTTACAAATACTTCTACGATCAAGCTCGTATTACAAATATTAACGTTAAGACACGCACAGCCCGCCGTGCGATTGAACAGCAACAAGGCGATCAACGTGTTCATAGCGGTACATTAAACATCGTTGGTGAATTTGGTATTGGTGATATTGCTAACCGTTTTGTAGCTGGTGTAGATGTCATGCGTAATATCCGCGATATTGGACCTATTTATAACCAAGGCATTACAAAATCAGATATCAATATTGATAATCCAGTCTATACTAATCCTGTTGCAGAACATAAAAACGGTAACGGCAATGCTTACCAATATAACCATCTCAAAACCGTTGGTGTTTATATCCAAGATACCGCTTACTTTACAGATAACTTTATCATGACAGGTGGTTTACGTTATGAGTACTTTGATCAATTTGCAGGACGTCATTGCTTAAATGCTGCAAACTGTAAAAAAGGCCAAAATCTAACAAGAACAGGAAATACTGATCAGCACGATGGTAAATTATTGTATCAATTAGGTGCTGTATATAAATTTACGCCACATATTGCGACCTTTGCAAACTATTCAGAGTCTTTCCGTCCACAAATGAGTGTTGCAACACCTGTTAGCGGAGATTTAAAACCAGAACAAGGTAAATCTTTTGAAATTGGTGCAAAATACGAAAACTCTGGCTTCAACGCGACACTTGCATTATTCAATATCACCAAACGTAATGTGGCAGAAGCAGTTGGTTCGGGTTCAAGTGCACAATTAAATATCGTCGGCAAACAACGTTCTCGCGGTGTGGAATTCGATCTTAATGGTCAAATTACTGATAACCTAAGCGTAGCGGCTAACTATACCTACACCAAGGTAAAATCACTTGAAAATGAGCTTTATCCTGATGCGGTAAATCAACAACTTTCAGGTGTACCAAAACATCAAGCTTCTCTATTCTTAGCTTATAACGTTGGTGAATTTGATTTTGGTAACATCCGTGTTGGTGGTGGTGCTCGTTATTTAGGTTCTTGGCATGCTTATAACAGTGATTACACAAAAGCATACAAATTACCTCATGCCGTGGTATATGATGCCTTTATTGCTTACGATACCAAAATCTCTGGCAAAAAAGTGTCTTTCCAACTTAACGGTAAAAACTTAACAGATAAAACTTACTATCCATCTACCTCTGGTAACGCAACAAACACGTTAATCCCTGTTGCATTAGGTTATGGACGTGAATTTATCTTCAACACGAAAGTTGAGTTTTAATTGAGCGCACAATATTAGGGCGAATATTTCGCCCTTTTTTCGTTTTTTACTTTATGGATAATCAATGAATTGGCAAACTGAACTTAACTCAAGTTTAAGCTGGATTTTGACCGCACTTTTCTGGGTAGTTTTATGCTTTAGCGTGGTAATGATAGTGCTAAAGCAAACCTCATTTGGTCAAAAGTTTTGGCATATTGCATCCCCGTCGATTAATCGCCGTAACAGCATCCAAATCATCGTTATGCTACTGGTGTTGTTTACCATGATTTTATTAGAAGTGCGCTTCAGCGTACTCAACTCTTTTTTCTATAATGGGCTTTATAGCTCAATGCAGGAATTAGATGCGGATAAGTTTTGGTTCTTTGCAAAACTGAATGCCCTCTTAGTATTGGTACAAGTTATCCACTCCATCGCCGATTATTTCTTGCAACAAGTATTTGAAATCCGTTGGTTGGAAAGCTTAAATAAAGTCCTTGTTAAACGATGGTTAGAAAATAAAAAATACTATCGTCTTAAATACGAAAAAGAGCTACCCGATAATATTGACCAACGTATTGAACAAGATGCTCGTGAATTCATCAGTAGCACTGTCACTATTGTACGTGGCATGATTAATTCTGTTCTGACCACCATTGAATTTACTATCATCCTTTGGTCTCTCTCAGGCATATTAAGTCTTTTTGGATTAAATATCGAAAAAGGCGTTGTCTTCTTTATTTACGCCTTTATTATCCTCGCAACGTTAATGTCTGTTTGGATTGGTCATCCTTTAATAAAGTTAAATTTCAATAAAGAAAAACTCAATGGTGACTACCGTTATTCTTTGATTCGAGTGCGAGATAATGCGGAAAGTATCGCTTTCTATCAAGGTGAACTGCAAGAACAACATTTATTGAAAAACAAATTTGCTCAAATCATTCATAACCGTTGGGCAATTGTATTAAGAATGTTAGGATTAGACGGCTTTAATGGAAGTGTCACACGCGTTGCAAAACTCTTACCGTTAATGCTACAAGCACCTCGTTTTTTCACTGGACAAATCAAACTGGGCGATATGCACCAAACTGTGCAAGCATTTAACCGATTAATGACCGCACTTTCTTTCTTCCGTTTGTTCTATGAAGAATTTACGCTCTACCAAGCGCGCTTAAATCGTCTTTATGGTTTTATGACTAAATTGGATGAATTAGATCATTTAGAGGTTCATCAACCCATGAAATGCTCAAACCGTGTTGCGTTATCAAATTTTGGTATTAAAGATGACCAAGGCAGATTGTTGCTTAATAACTTGAATATTGAATTAAAAAATGGTGATGCTTTATTAATTCAAGGGCCTTCTGGTACGGGAAAAACATCGCTATTAAAAGCGATGGCAGGAATTTATCCTTTTGAGACAGTGGGTCTGGTGGAACATCCTTGTGTGACCAGTTTATTCTTACCGCAGCGGCCTTATATGCCACAAGGCACGTTACGTGAAGCAATTTGCTATCCGGATATTGATCCTTATCATCCTGAATTGGAAAAAACACTGACTGATTGCTGTTTAGATAAATATCTTCATAGCCTTGATGTAGAGAACGATTGGCAAGCAATTTTGTCGCCAGGTGAATTACAGCGCGTGGCATTTATTCGGATTTTACTGACGAAACCTGAAGTAGTCTTTTTAGATGAAACCACATCAGCACTTGATGAGCCAACCGAGTACCTCCTTTATAAAACAATTAAAGAGCGGTTACCCAATATGATCATTCTGAGCGTTGGTCATCGTGGCACATTGCATCAGTTCCATAATAAGCAACTAGATTTGGCAGTCTGCATCGTCTAAATAATAAAAGGCTAAATTTATATTTAGCCTTTTCTTTTTTTACTAAATA
Source organism: Parahaemophilus parainfluenzae (assembly GCF_001055095.1). Lineage (GTDB taxonomy): Bacteria > Pseudomonadota > Gammaproteobacteria > Enterobacterales > Pasteurellaceae > Haemophilus_D > Haemophilus_D parainfluenzae_Z. The sequence goes on along the minus strand of NZ_JVHG01000010.1, from coordinate 123,659 downwards.
CGATTGAACTTATAAGAAGTCTCTCAAGGCTTGCTACACACCCCAATCCCCCCTATAATTCCCCCAATTTTTCTAATTTCATTCTCACAATGTCAAATAAAACCATTGCCAAAAATACGCTATTTCTTTATATCCGAATGCTCTTCAACATGGGGGCCATGCTGTATATCTCTCGTGTGGTATTGCAGGTATTGGGTGTGGAAGATTTTGGTATCTACAACATTGTGATGGGTGTGGTGGTCTTATTTTCCTTTTTTAATGGCACAATGACCGCCACCACACAGCGTTTTATTAACGTAGAAAAAGCCTCAAATGATATTCAACGCGTCAATAAAGTCTTTAATATTAGCATCTTAAATCACCTACTTATTATTTTTATCGTATTCGTGTTAGCCGAAACCGTAGGTTTATGGTTTTTAAATCACAAATTGTTGATCCCCGCTGAACGCTTGCAAGCGGCGAATATCGTTTACCAATTAGCGTTAATTATTGCTCTGGTTGAAATCATCAAGGTGCCATTCAATGCCATGATTGTTGCACACGAAAAAATGGGATTCTATGCGTGGTTGGGATTAGGTGAAACCATTTTAAAACTGACTTCTGTCTTTATCTTAAGTCATATCACGCATTACGATAAGTTGATTACTTATGGCTGCTTATTGCTTTCAGTCAGTTTAATCGTGCTCTCCCTTTATGTGTTATTCACTAAATATTACTTCAAAGAAGCCGCACGTTTCCGCTTATATAAAGATTTAAGTAAAACCAAAGAAATGGTGAGTTTTTCCGGTTGGATGCTTATGGGGCAGGTTGCCTATGTAGGTTCGACCCAAGGCTTGAATATGGTATCTAACTTATTCTTTGGCGTGGCAGTCAATGCAGCTGTCGCCATTGCGACCCAGGTAGAAGGTGCTGTTTATAGCTTTGTGAATAATTTCCAAATGGCGGCTAATCCGCAGTTGGTTCAGTCTTATGCGGCAAAAGATTACGATCGCAATCGACAATTAATCCTTGGTATTTCAAAATATTCACTTTATTTAATGGCGATTCTCTCTGCACCGGTATTGTATTTCACCCATACCTTACTGACATTTTGGTTAGGTAATCATCTTCCACAATATACTGAACAACTTGTACAAGCTATTATTGCTTGCTTATTAATCAGTGCGATGGCAGGGGCATTTTGGATGAGTGCATTAGCCATTGGCACATCCACCGTAAAACAATACAATATCATCGTAGCATTAATCGATCTTTGTACGGTGCCTTTGGCTTATTATTTGTTCACACTAGGTTATAATCCAGTATTTGCCTTTGTGGGTAAATTTAGTACGATGGTCATCTCACAACTCTATCGATTATATTTTATTAATAAAAAAATTAAATTTAACCACAAAGAATTTGTCTCATATTTAATGAATGTTGGCGTGGTGTTTGGCCTGCTATTAGGTATCATCTATATATCAGATACCACCCGCAGTTATTCTTTATTGGAATTTATTGGACAATCCATCATCTTAGAAATGGTATTAATCTGTGTCATTTTAATCTTCGGATTAAACACAGCAGAAAAAAATTTCTTATTTAGCTATTTAAAGAAAAGGGTAAAAAAATGAATCAACTCCTTATTGACTTAAAAAACAAACTGAATCCTATTGTCGAACTGATCAAAGATAAAAACGACGTATTTTATTTTGACTACCCACTTCATTTGAATGTGGGCGATTTACTGATTTATCACGGGGACGAGCAATTTTTTAAAGATCACCACATTAATGTGACCTTAAAACGCAGTGAATACGATTTAGATCTTGCAGAAGTCAAAGCAAAAATTACACCGAACACCACCATCCTTTTACATGGTGGCGGCAACTTTGGTGATCTTTATCCGCAGCATCACAAAATCCGTGAAGAAATGGTGACTCATTTCCCGAATAATCGCATTATTGTGCTACCACAAACTGCTTATTTTAAGCACGAAGAAAATCTACAAAAATCAGCCGCACTTTTCCGTAGCCACAGTGATTGCCATTTATTGGCGCGTGACGAAAGAACGGCGAATCTATTTGCACAATTTTCTAATCATGTTTATTTATCACCCGATATGGCGCATCAGCTTTATGGCACCATGGAAACGAAGCAAGGTACAACTGGCGAACAACTTTACTTCTTACGTAAAGATATTGAAGCGAGTGATATCGAGAAAAATATCCTCGCGAAACTGCCTGCCAACAGTAATGTAAAAGACTGGGAAGACCTCCTCTCAAAAGAAGATGATGTGGTTTTAGCATTAAGCTGGCGCATCAGTAAAATGGCAAACAAATTTGGCTTAGGTTGGCTGAAAGATCTTTGCCATCAATTCTGGTATGCCTATACTCAACGCATTGTAAAACGTGTTGCACAAGTATTCTTAGCGAACGACAAAGTGACCACAACTCGCTTACATGGTCATATTTTCTCTTGCTTGTTAGAAATTCCAAATCGTGTTTGCGATAACTCTTATGGCAAAAATAGTAGCTATGCGAAATTATGGACAAAAGAGCTAGATTTCGTTGAATTGGATAAATAATGTTTGAATTGAAAAAACTCATTACCGCTATGATTCTCCCCCCATTTAATATTTTAATTTTATGGGGACTTTCAATTATTCTAGCTAAATTCAATTTTAAAAAATTAAGCCGAATTTCGACCGCACTTGGTTTCTCTCTACTCTATCTTTTAAGCATTCCTTACACTGCACAAGTACTTAAAGACAGTCTCATTACTGAAGATCATTTAACACTGCAAGATTATCAACAAGCTCAAGCGATCGTTTTACTTGGCGGTGGTTTACGTGATAGCAAAGAGCTTTATGCACCATTAGCTTCAACAGGTATTCAACTTGAACGCTTACGCTATGCCGCATTCTTGCAAAAAGAAACGCACTTGCCATTATTAATTACAGGGGCGAGTCCAACTGGCGCCATTGAAGCAAAAATCGCCTCGGAAGAGCTCCAAAACTTCTTTAATGTGCCCACTAAATGGATTGAACCTAAAGCACTTACTACCAAAGAAAATGCACTTTTCACCAAACAAATGTTGGAAAAAGAAGGTATTCACAAAATTATTTTAGTCACCAATGAATGGCATATGCAACGTGCAAAATTATTATTCCAACAACAAGGTTTTGATGTGTTACCTGCAAGTGTAGGTGAAGGCATTACGCCTGACAGTTATGGACTCAATATGATGCATTTTATTCCACAAGGTGGTGCAATTACGAAAAATATGCAATTACTCAAAGAATGGATTGGATATTGGAAAGAGCGCTAAAGTGCGGTCAAAAGATCACAAATTAGATAATGTTAAGAGGAAGAAAACATGAGTCAAATTACACGCGAACAAATGCTTCAAGTATTCGAAAATCGCTGTTCCACACGTTATTACGATCCGAATAAAAAAATTAGCCAAGAAGATTTCGCGGCAATTTTAGAATTTGTTCGTTTATCACCAAGCTCTGTCGGTTCCGAGCCATGGAAGTTCTTAGTTATTCAAAATAAAGCATTACGCGATAAGCTCAAACCTTTTAGCTGGGGCATGCAATATCAATTAGATGATTGTAGTCATTTAGTGATCATTCTTGCGAAGAAAAATGCTCGATATGACACACCTTTCTTCCGTGATGTTGCGGAGCGTAGAGGTTTACAAGGCGAGCAATTAGAAAAAGCCTTGGCAAAATATAAAGGCTTACAAGAAGTTGAAATGAAAACCGCAGAAAGCGAGCGTGCATTATTTGACTGGACAAGCAAACAAACCTACATTGCATTAGCCAATATGCTAACTGGTGCCGCCGCTATCGGTGTAGATTCTTGCCCGATTGAAGGCTTTAACTACGATAAAATGAATGAGGTTTTAGCTGCTGAAGGTCTCTTTGATCCAAATGAATGGGGCGTATCCGTGGCTGCAACATTTGGTTATCGCGCGAGAGACATTACCAAAAAATCTCGTAGACCAATTGAAGAAATCGTCACTTGGGTTGAATAATCTATTTTCAAATAAATGGGCAGCAAACGCTGCCCTTTTCTTTATCCACCAAACAAGGCTGCGCCACCTGTTACAGCCCCCATCGTGCCATATAACAAGCTTAGTGCAAAAAAGATCATAATTGCGCCCGCAATACATTTGATCATGGCTTCGCCTTTTTGATTAGAAGCCGCTAAACCATACCAATGGCCTAAGCGAGTCGCCACATTTCGAGCATAGCGTACTAACGCCGCAAAAAGCGAAAGCATTAACCCTGTACCGAGAGACATGGCAAACGTAGCTACAATTCCCCACCAATAAAGATCCAGCATATAAGCGAGAAATAGCACAAAAATAGCGCCACTACATGGTCGCATACCAATGGTTAAAATCACTAAGAGCTGAGATTTTAAATCACCTGATTGCTTAAGCTGTTGATTATTAGGTAGATGTTGATGCCCACAACTACATTGCGTTTGGCTTACTTTTCCTTGTTCATATCGAAATGGAGAAGCTGTTCCAATCTGTTTTGGTAATGATTGGATCGATGTAATACGAAAAGATTGTTTTTTCTTTAAGCCTTTCAAACCTTGAGCAATCCAATAAAGTCCTAATAGCAATAATAAAATGAGTGCGCTACGTTCCAGCCATAACTGACTAAGTTTAAAATATTTAGAGGAAAGATTAAGTATCACCACCACAATGGAGGTTGCTGCGACTGCGACAAAACCTTGCATGAGAGAGGAAAGCAAACTTAAGCGTACGCTGGTTTTAAGTTGGCTTTCGTGAGTAGAAAGATAACCAGCAATAATAAATTTTCCATGCCCAGGCCCTAATGCATGTAATACACCATAAGAAAAAGCGGCGAAAATCAACCACAATCCTGCAGTTGATGAATGTGCTTGAATCTGGTGTAGATTTTCAGAAATCAGCTGATTAAAGGCTTTTTGCCAATCGGCTACTTGTACAAAAAGCCAAGGTAGCAAGGCGAAAATAATCACCAATAAGCCGATAAAAAGTGCGGTCAATTTTAACTTCATTTTTTATTCACATTTAATTTTTACTTTCTGCGCAAACAATACACCAAGAGAGTCATCTTCATTTTTTTGAGATTTATCCAATGATGAAGCGTAGGATTTAATTTTTTCATCCACATTTGGTTCGAGCACTTCCCCTTTGCAATTTCCAGGAAGATATGAAAAATCAACCGCTCTTTTACCTATTTCAGCATAACGCATTGCCACATAATAGGTGCTGTCATAAGTCATTAGCGTAAATTCATTATTTTGCAAAGTCTGTGGCTGAGCTAAAAGAAAATCAAAATAATACTCCACCTCATTTCCTTTAACACGCATGCCATAATTTTCAGGCTGTTTTTTATATTTAATTTTGTGATTTTCTTTATCAAAGACATAACTAAAGTAATGTTCATTCACAACGTTTGCCATTACCTCATCAACTAATTTCTGTTGAGCAGCTTTATCCCCTTTCGTCTGCATCATGTCATACAATACGGCTGAAGAGCTGGCTTCATCCAGTAACCATTGAGTCGAAAAACCAATTAATTGATTATCTTTCACTAACGGTTTGGTTTGCATATCAATAAAGGCGTGAGGATGAGCAAGAACCGAAAAAGGAGAAATTAGCGATAATCCTAGGAGTAATTTTTTAAACATAAATAAAAATAAAGTGGGCTAAATAATTGAATAGACAGATTTTATCACAAGCAGTTCCTAATCAAAATCGAATAAAAATCGGTCGAAACATAAAAAATCCTGTGATTTTCTTGATTTGTATCAACAAATTATTCATTCGCATTTCCATTACAACTGAAATTTATGTACTATTTGCCTCGTCAAGTGATTGCTTGATATTCATAAAGTTCCTAAATAAAATAATCATAAATATAGCTAAACTACTTTCCTACCACCCTATACGGGTGGTTTTTTTTGCCTTTCAAATAGCTTATTCCCTAAACATCAAGTAAAATAACCGCACTTTTATTCATAACATCGAGAAAATTATGTCAACGCAATTTGTATATACGATGCACCGTGTCGGCAAAGTGGTGCCGCCGAAGCGTCATATTTTGAAAGATATTTCTTTAAGCTTTTTCCCTGGTGCAAAAATCGGGGTTCTGGGCTTAAATGGTGCGGGTAAATCAACCCTTTTACGCATTATGGCGGGCGTGGATAAAGAGTTCGAAGGTGAAGCTCGTCCACAACCAGGTATTAAGATTGGTTATCTTCCACAAGAACCAAAACTTGATCCGCAACAAACTGTACGTGAAGCGGTAGAAGAAGCGGTTTCTGAAGTAAAAAATGCACTGACTCGTTTAGATGAAGTTTATGCGCTTTATGCTGATCCTGATGCGGATTTCGATAAATTAGCGGCTGAACAAGCGAACCTTGAAGCCATTATTCAAGCGCATGATGGACATAATTTAGATAACCAGTTAGAACGTGCCGCAGATGCATTACGTTTACCGGATTGGGATGCCAAAATTGAGCATTTATCAGGTGGCGAACGTCGTCGTGTCGCACTTTGTCGCTTATTACTCGAAAAACCAGACATGCTCTTATTAGACGAGCCAACCAACCACTTAGATGCAGAATCTGTAGCATGGTTAGAGCGTTTCTTACATGACTACGAAGGTACTGTTGTGGCGATTACCCACGACCGTTACTTCTTAGATAACGTTGCGGGTTGGATCTTAGAGCTTGACCGTGGTGAAGGTATTCCTTGGGAAGGTAACTACTCTTCTTGGTTAGAGCAAAAAGAGAAACGTTTAGAACAAGAACAAGCCACTGAAAATGCGCGTCAAAAATCGATTGCGAAAGAGTTAGAATGGGTTCGTCAAAATCCTAAAGGTCGCCAAGCGAAAAGCAAAGCACGTATGGCGCGCTTTGATGAATTAAACTCTGGCGAATATCAAAAACGTAACGAGACAAACGAACTCTTTATTCCACCTGGTCCACGTTTAGGTGATAAAGTGATTGAGGTAGAACATCTCACTAAATCTTACGGTGATCGCACTTTAATTGATGATTTATCATTCAGCATTCCAAAAGGTGCTATCGTTGGTATTATCGGAGCGAATGGTGCGGGTAAATCTACCCTATTCCGTATGCTTTCAGGTCAAGAACAACCCGATAGCGGCTCAATTACGATGGGTGAAACTGTGGTACTTGCCTCTGTCGATCAGTTCCGTGACTCAATGGATGATAAGAAAACCGTATGGGAAGAAGTGTCTAACGGACAAGATATTCTCACTATTGGTAACTTTGAAATTCCAAGCCGTGCGTATGTTGGACGCTTCAACTTCAAAGGCGTAGATCAACAAAAACGTGTGGGCGAATTATCGGGTGGTGAACGTGGTCGTTTACACTTAGCTAAACTTCTACAACGTGGTGGTAACGTACTGTTATTGGACGAACCAACCAATGACTTAGACGTTGAAACTTTACGTGCGTTAGAAAATGCGATCTTAGAATTCCCAGGTTGTGCAATGGTGATTTCCCATGACCGTTGGTTCTTAGACCGTATTGCAACTCATATTTTAGATTACGGTGATGAAGGTAAAGTGACGTTCTACGAAGGTAACTTCTCAGACTACGAAGAGTGGAAAAAGAAAACCTTAGGTGAAGCCGCAACACAACCACATCGTATTAAATATAAGCGTATTGCAAAATAAGAAATTAAAGTGCGGTCACTTTTGACCGCACTTTCCTTTTACATCTGGAGTGACTATGTTAGTTTATTTGCACATTGTTTGTGCATTTTTAAGTTTAGGATTATTAATTATCCGTGGGGGAATGCAATTAAGTGGGAAAGATTGGCGAGCGATTAAGCTGCTAAAAATTTTACCGCACTTAGTTGACACACTTTTAATCGCGAGTGGCTTAACGATTTTTTTCTTGGTCGGTTATCAGTTACAAAGCTGGCTCATCATGAAAATTATCATGCTTGTGCTTTATATTTTCTTCTCAGCTAAATATTTTAGTCGCAAAGCTACAAATCCAAATAATGTATTTCTGGCATTTGCTGTATTAAGTTTCTTGGGCGCAATTTTCTTTGCTTACCAACCAGACTTCATGGAAAGTTAATCATAAAAAAATCCATCTTCAATTGAAGATGGATTTTTTATTTTATCTTAGCCACCCGCTAATTTTACTTTAAACCCTTTTTGTTCTAAAAGTTGTTTTAGTAAATCACGTTTTTCGCCTTGAATCTCAATATTGTCGTCTTTAACTGAACCACCACAACCACACCGCTTTTTAAGTTCAGCCGCTAACTTTTTCAATTCATCATCTGATAAATCTAGCCCTGTAATCACTGAAACGCCTGCGCCTTTTCGACCACTGGTTTGTTTTTGTATGCGAACCACACCATCACCTTTAGGGCGTTGTACTGGTTGCTTTTGCTCTTTAATTCTACCTACTTCGGTAGAATAAACTAAAGTACTCTCTGTCATATTACGAAAGTGATGAATTAATTGAACGAAGCACTTCTGCTGGATTGTCAGCTTGCGTAATTGGGCGACCAATCACCAAATAATCAGAACCAGAACGAATAGCCGCAGTAGGAGTCATAACGCGACGTTGATCACCAAAATCACTTCCAATTGGGCGAATCCCCGGTGTGACTAATTTAAAATCAGGGCCACAAGCATTACGTAAAATCTCCACTTCCTGTGGTGAACAAACGACTCCATCTAATCCCGCTCGCTGGGTTAAATGCGCAAGACGTAATACATGTTCAAGTGGTGAAGAATTAATACCGATTTGTAATAAATCCAAATCTTCCATACTGGTCAATACGGTTACTGCAATTAATAACGGTGCGTCTTTTCCATAAGGCTCGAGAATTTTCTTCGCCTCTTCCATCATTTTCAGACCACCGCTAGCATGGACATCAACCATCCATACCCCTAAATCAGCCGCCGAACGCACCGCTCTTGCCACAGTATTCGGAATATCATGAAATTTAAGATCGAGGAAAACATCAAATTGACGCTCGTGTAATTGCTTAACGAAATTCGTTCCCAGTGTGGTAAACATTTCTTTACCCACTTTTAAGCGGCATAAGCTTGGATCAATTTGATCCACGAGAGATAGCGCTTGCGCTTCCGTTTCGTAATCCAATGCAACGATTACTTTGCTATTCATAATTTTACCTCACTGTGTCAATTAATTATGTTCTGGTTTGATGGATTCCCACTGTTTGCAAGAAGGACAATTCCACATTAATTTATGGGTTTGATAACCGCAATTTGAGCAACGATAACCAAAGCTTTGCTTAATTCTCTCACCGACCATTTTATGTAGCAAAATTAAGCTTTCTTTACCTCGCCCTTCCTCTGCATCATCAATTTGGAATTGAATAAAGCGGTGGAAAATAGATGTACTTGGATGTTTAGTAAGTTGTTGATAAAGTTTTGATTGTGCGGCACTCTTACCATCTTTCTCTTCAATCACGCTTGCCAACATTAAATCGACTTTAGTATTGTTAATCTGCTGGCTAGCTCGAATCAAGAATAACTCAAAGTTATCTCTCTCTCCTAATTCATCATAACAATATTTGAGCGTTTTCAGCACTTCACCAATATAAATTGGATTTTGATTAAGAATATTCTCTAAAAAATGAATGGCTTGACGATAGTTTTTATTAGCCATTTCTAAATCAGCAAGCAGCATTGATGCTCTTACACTGGTTGGAGATACATTCAGCGCTTTTTGTAAAATACTGCGTTTTTCGACCGCACTTTCAAGTTCACCGCTTAAGGCATATTCACAATAACATTGTGCTAATTCCACATTATTTTCTTTAGGTGAGATCTTAGCAAGCTTCTCTGCGATATTAACTGCTTTTTTCCATTCTTTTGTTTTTTGATAAATCACCAAAAGCTGTTGCAGTGCATTTTCTGCAAACTCTGGCTCATCTACCATAATAATATAAAGGGCTTCAGCACGGTCATAAAAACCCACCGTCATGAAATCTTTGGCGAGTTGCTGTTTAGCTAATAATTTTTGTTCAAAAGAATAATTAGGACTACGATCGAGTGCTTGATGGATCCGCAAAGCACGATCCACTTCGCCTCGAGAACGGAAAAGATTACCGAGCGTTAGCTCAGCTTCAAATTGTGAGTTGCTTTCAATTTCATTTTCTGTTTCTTGTTTTTGCAACATATCAAGAAACAAATCAACGGCTTTATCCGTTTGATTGGAAAGCAAAAAATTGACCCCCGTGACATAATCACGGGAGAGTTTATTACTAATATCTTCCTGATCTTTCTTGGCACTCCGATGCCCCATATACCAACCATAAGCGGCGGCTATTGGCAGAAGCAGAAAGAGTAATTCAAGCATTATACTGCCTTATCGCGAGTAGTCGTTAATTCGTTAATTTGTAATGTTTGACGTTTAACTTGACGCGCTAACGACATATTTTTGAATTTTAATTTTAAGTAGAAGAATCCAGTAATTAACCAACCTAAAATTAATCCAAAACCAAATAAAATCGCGACTAGCGTTGAAAGTTGGAATTGGCTTTCAGCAACAATGTAGTTAAAGGTGATTACTTGATCATTATTCGCCCCTATAGTTACCGCAACGATTACGATAGCTAGCACAATAATGAGTCCGAGAATATATTTAATCATCACAATCTCCTTGTTAAGAATAGTTTCATTATGCCAAAATTTATAATAAAAAACGACACCTAAGTGTCGTTTTATTGATATCGATTGGTATGTTTAAGCAAAAACATTTACACGATCTTTTAATTCTTTACCTGCTTTAAAGTGCGGTACAGATTTAGCATCTAATTTTACAGAATCACCGGTTTTAGGATTACGGCCCACTCGCGGTTGACGATGGTGTAAAGAGAAGCTACCAAAACCACGCACTTCAATACGATTACCTTCTTCTAAAGATTGTGCAATGAGTTCAAGAATATCCTTTACAATACCTTCTACTTCTTTTGCGGATAAAGTTGGGTGCTTTGTTGATAGATTTTCAATTAGTTCAGATTTAGTCATCGTCAACTCTCCTTTAAATTTATACTTAAACTTGTTATTAAGACTTACAGGTAATGCATTAGTTCATAATAAATTACCGCTAAATCCTTGTTAATTATAGCTGGTAGTAATAAGGCTGAGTCAATGACCCAGCCTTATTTATGTGAATTAATTATTCACCTTTAGCAGCTTTGAAAGCTTCAGCCATTGCGTTTGGAATAGCAACATCTTCTTGTTTGTTATTCACGTTTGCAACTGCAGCTGCTTCTTCAGCTTGATCTTTCGCTTTTACAGATAAGTGAACGATACGTGCTTTACGATCAACACCTGTGTATTTCGCTTCAACTACATCACCTGCTGCCACTTCGTTTGTTAAGTCTGCTGCACGGATATAACCTTCAACGCCACCTGCTAATTCAACTTTAGCACCTTTAGCGTCAGCTTCAACAACAGTTGCAGAAATTACTGCGCCTTTTTTGTTGATTGCTACGAAGTTGTTGAATGGATCATCTTCAAGTTGTTTGATACCTAAAGAAATACGTTCTTTCACTGCGTCTACTGCTAATACTACTGCAGAAACTTCGTCACCTTTTTTGTAGTTACGAACTGCTTCTTCACCTGCAACATTCCAAGAAATGTCAGATAAGTGAACTAAACCGTCGATACCACCTTCAAGACCGATGAAGATACCGAAATCAGTGATTGATTTGATTTTACCAGTAACTTTGTCGCCTTTGTTGTGAGTTTCAGCGAATTGAGTCCATGGGTTAGGTTTGCATTGTTTTAAACCTAAAGAAATACGACGACGTTCTTCATCAACTTCTAACACCATTACTTCAACTGTATCGCCTAAGCTTACAACTTTAGATGGGTGGATGTTTTTGTTAGTCCAATCCATTTCAGAAACGTGAACTAAACCTTCAACACCATCTAAGATTTCAACGAAACAGCCGTAGTCAGTTAAGTTAGTTACTTTACCCGTTAATTTGCTGTTTACTGGGTGGTTTTCAGCGATAGCAACCCAAGGATCTTGACCTAATTGTTTTAAGCCTAAAGATACGCGAGTACGATCTTTGTCAAATTTTAATACTTTAACAGTTACTTCGTCGCCTACATTCACGATTTCGCTTGGGTGTTTAACACGTTTCCAAGCCATATCAGTGATGTGTAATAAACCGTCAACGCCACCTAAATCTACGAATGCACCGTAGTCAGTTAAGTTTTTAACGATACCTTTAACTTCTGAACCTTCAGCGAGGTTCTCAAGGATTTGTTCACGTTCTTGGCTGTTTTCAGATTCGATCACTGCACGACGAGAAACAACAACGTTGTTACGTTTTTGATCTAATTTGATTACTTTGAATTCTAATTCTTTACCAAGTAGGTGATCAGCTTCACGTGCAGGACGTGTATCAACTAATGAACCTGGTAAGAATGCACGAACACCGTTTAACTCAACTGTGAAACCGCCTTTCACTTTACCGTTGATTAAACCGATAACGGTCGCTTTTTCTTCGTAAGCTTTTTCTAATTCAATCCAAGATTCGTGACGAACAGCTTTCTCACGAGAAAGTTTAGTTTCGCCGTAACCATCTTCAACTGCATCTAAAGCTACGTTTACTGTGTCGCCAACTTTAACTTCAAGTTCACCTTGAGCGTTTTGGAATTCAGCAACAGGAATTGCAGATTCAGATTTTAAGCCGGCATCAACAAGTACAAAGCCTTTTTGAATAGCAACAACAGTACCGCTAACGATTGAACCTTGACGGGTTTCAAGGCCTTTTAATGATTCTTCAAAGAGTTGAGCAAAAGATTCTGACATATAAATAATCTTCTTAATTTAAGTTAATAACATCCACATTAAGATCCATAAAATGCGGGGTTGAGGATAAATGTCTATTCTTCCTTGAATAAACAGTTAAATCGAAATTGACGCTTTTTCTTGAATATAAACTAACGCTTGAGCAATGACTTCATCAATACTCAATGTTGTACTATCTAACAATAAAGCATCATCAGCCGGTTTCAATGGCGCAACCTCACGATTTCTATCACGAAAATCGCGTTCTTGTATCTCGGCTAAAATCTGTGCAAAGTTACCATTAATTCCCTTATTTTGCAACTGTTTATAGCGTCTTTTTGCACGTTCTTCCGCACTCGCGTCTAAAAATAGTTTAACTTGTGCATTTGGGAAAACCACGGTTCCCATATCTCGCCCATCCGCAATCAGGCCATCATTTTTGCTAAAATCCTGCTGAAGTTGCAGTAAAGCTGACCGCACTTTTGGGAAAACCGCCACTTTTGAGGCGGCTTCCGCCACTTCTTGCGTACGGATCAAATGGCTCACATCCATTCCACCTAAAAGCACATTGACTTCTCCATTCTTTGGAATGAACTGAATATCTAAATGACGTGCTAACTCCGCTAATCCTTCTTCATCGGTTAAGTCTGCATGGCGTTTCAGTGCAGCCAATGCCGTCACGCGATAAATGGCGCCACTATCTAATAAGGTAAAACCTAACTTTTCTGCCAATGCGTAACAAAGTGTTCCTTTCCCTGCACCACTTGGGCCATCAACGGTGATGATTATCCCCATAAAAATCTCCAGTTAAAATAATAATGTAGAGAATTTTACCTTATTCTCCACATTATTGCTTTTTAAATTTGATTAGCCAGAGTTACTGTCGAATCAAGTAATACTTTTGCTCCTTTTTGACACCAATCATCTGTAATATTTTCTGCCTCATTATGGCTTAATCCATTAACACAAGGAATAAATATCATTGATGTTGGAAATTTATGATTTAATTGACATGCATCATGACCAGCTCCAGAAACAATATACTCCCAAGAATAACCTAATAAATCACAACTTTCTTGGATCGTTTTAATCAACTCTGAATTAAATTTAACTGGAGATAAAGAAACAACTTTCTTAATATCAAACACTAAATTATTTTCTCGAGCAATATCATTCAAAATCGCATAAATTTCCCTTTCGATATTTATTAAACTTTGTTCATTAGGATGACGAACCTCTAGCGTAAAATAAGCTTCACCTGGGATTACATTAGGTGAATTTGGCGTTAATTTAATCTGGCCAACAGTCACACGCCCCTGATTAACTACTTCTCTCAAACCTAATTTATTAAATTTGACTATTGCATTTGCCATGCCTACTGATGCATCTTGACGCATATTCATTGGTGTAGTTCCAGCATGAGAAGATAACCCCATCAATTTGATTTGATACCAGCTCTGTCCTAATGCACCAGTTACTACACCTATTTCAGTCTGATTATTTTCTAAAACAGGTCCTTGCTCGATATGAAGCTCTAATACAGCATAAGGATGATATGATGAAAAATCGTCTGTACCTAAATAATTAATATTATTTAAAGCTTCCTCCACTGAAATACCGCCCTTATCTTTTTCAGATAATGCAGCTATAAGAGATAAATTACCAATAAAAACTGAAGCTCCCAACATAGCAGGAGAAAATCTAGCCCCTTCCTCATTTGTCCACATAACAAGATCAATTGGTCGCTCAGTTTCGATATTATGATCATTTAATGACAATAACACTTCTAATCCAGCTAACACCCCATAAATACCATCGTAACGGCCACCTAATGGTTGAGAATCACCATGAGAACCAATTAATATTGGCGCTAATTGGTTATCCTTTCCACTACGGCGAATAAAAATATTACCAATTGCATCTATTTTTATCGAAAAGCCTGCCTCTTTGGAAAGTTTAATCAAATAATCTCTTGCAAGTTTATCCTCACTACTTAATGCAAGTCTTGTTACACCATTTAAGGGGGTTTTCCCAAATTGAGAAAACACATCTAACAAATGAAGTAATCTTGAATTATTAACATCCATGCTATTCCTCATTTTTAGCTGACTCTTCTTGTAATCGATATCTAAAATCACAAAAGCCATCACCATTCATGACTGTATGAGGTCGACTTAAACTCACATTTGGTGCATATCCCTCAATAAATTTGCTATCTCGATTACAAGAAAGCAGGAAACCAATTTCTTCTAATCCCATTTCTTTATACATTTCAGCATAACGGCAACGATGTACATTATAATCATATTTATAATGATCATTATTAATAACCTCTATACGTAATGCATCATCCTTTTCCCATAAATATTGTAAGGCCACAAAGCTCTCTACACTCGTACCATTAGGTTCTCGTTTGGCATATTCCTTTCCTGCATCAATTGCAGCATTAGCTACAGCTTCCTCTATGATTGATTTAGCTTTATCTAAACCAAATTCACGTTTCATTATTTCGTAAATAGGTTTAATTATCTCTGCTTCAATTTTACGTTGCTGTAAAATACCAATCTCGACAAACTCAGGAAAATCTTTATTCATTTTCACTCCTTTAAATTACAAAATCGTTACGTAAAATTTCATTATTAATAAATCGACGAATTCGAGGATCATCATTATTTCTTAACTCACTTGGTGTTTGTAAAAATGCTATTTCACCAGAATCCATAAACGCAATTTTATCTGATACCCGCATTGCGAATTGCATCTCATGGCTCACAATAATCATTGTCATTCCTTCTTTTGCAAGTTCTTCCATAACAAGCAATACTTCTCCAACTAGTGTAGGATCCAATGCCGAAGTTGGCTCATCAAACAGCATAATTTTAGGTTTCATGACCAAAGCTCTTGCAATAGCTACTCGCTGTTGTTGTCCACCCGATAATTGATGTGGATATTTATTGGCATGTTGCAACATTCCTACTTTATCAAGCATTGCTAAAGCCAATAATCGAGTCTCATCTTTAGGTTTATTATGATACTCAGGAGCAAGGAGAAGATTTTCTAACACTGTCTTATGCGGAAATAAATTATAATTTTGGAATACCATTCCTAAATTCACAATTTTACCCACTGAATTTGAAACAAAATGGCTACCATTGATAAAGTCCTCTCCTTCTAATTTGATACTTCCTTCATCTAACGACTCTAAACCATTAATACTTCGAATTAACGTTGTTTTACCTGATCCTGAGTAACCAATAATTGAAAGTACCTCACCCCATTTTAAAGAAAGATCAATACCTTTTAGAACTTGTACGCCGTTAAAGGATTTTTTTACTCCATGTACACTCAATGCTTCATCGCTATTAGCATGTTCAGTTTTTAAAATACTATAAGGTACTAATGCTGACTTATCGATATTAATCTCAGCATAATTTTCATTTTTAATTAAAGATACATCTAATTTGCTTTCAACTTTTTTTAGCACCCAAGACAAGAAACTCACGATAATAATGTAATAAAATGCAACAGCAAGCAAAGTTTCTAATACTAAAAAGTTACGTGTATAAAGCTGTTGTCCGACTAATAAAATCTCAGTTAAAGAAATTACCGAAACAAGAGAAGTTAATTTTACAATTGTAATATACTGGTTAGTTAGTGGAGGTAACGCTACTTTTAATGCCTGAGGAATAATAATTAAACGTTGAAGCCCCCAGAATCGAATTCCTAATACTTTACCGGCTTCATATTGACCTTTAGGTATAGAGGATAAGGCTCCACGATGAATTTCTGCTATATAAGCAGATTCACTGAGCACCATAGCAATTAAACCTGCAATAAATGGATTTGATAATAAAACAGAACTAGCACTCCAGAATTGAGGCACATTATAGATAAAAATTAATAACACTAATAAAGGTAAACTACGAAACAACCAGATATAAGTATTCGAAAATTTATTAACTAGTTTTTTATTCGATTGAGTTCCAAGCGCAAGAAAAAATCCCCAAATAACAGCAAAGATCCAAGTTAATGTACTTAACTCAAATACGGTTAAAACAGCTTTCCAGAAATCAGTATTTACGAATAAGCTTGCTAAATATGACCAGTTAAAACCTTTTGATATCGTTTTATCATTTCCATTTTCACTAGCTAGAATCGCATTATCTAAGGCATTTTCTAGTCCATTTTGTTTTAATAATGCTTCATTTGGAAACTCAAGGTTATATTTTTTTAGTAATTTTTCATATGAACCATCTTCTAAAGTATCTTTTATCGCATGTGCAATAACAGCCTTACCTGATAAGTCATTCTTATTAAAAGCAAGTCCAATCAATACTGGATATAACTGTTCTTTATTTGTAATTTTTAAACGATCACCTAATTGATTAATCACCATCTGTGCAACGGCTGCGTCTTCATACTGAACATCAACACCACCAGATAAAAGTGCTTGAGCAGCCTCTGGTGCACTCGGATACTCTTTCACAATAAGCGGTTTTAGATTTTTAGGCGCACAATACTTTTCTGAAACCTCATTCATCGTTGGAATCCAAGCTGCACCTTTCATTGAAGAAATGCTTTTACCACAAAGATCCTCTAATTTTTGTGGAGAAAAGCTATCGTTACCTCGAACAACAAGAACGCCTCCCGTTTGTAAATAAGGGAGAAAATCAACTTGCTTCGCTCGTTGAGGATTAACATATAAAGCTGAAGCAACAAGATCATAATGTCCAGCATTTAATCCAATAATAATATTTTCAATTCGAGTGTCTTTAAACTCGACAGGACGATTCAGATTTTTTCCAAGTAATCGCATTAAATCAGGATCAAATCCGCTAGCCTCTTTATTATCTAAGTAAGCATAAGGAGCATAAGTTAAATCAATTCCTACTCGTAAAGGGCTTGCGTCATTAGCTTGTGAAAAGAAAGACAACAATAACAGCAATCCTCCCACAAGAGTTTTATGTATGATGTTTAGCATTTTGATAATCCTTTTATTGTTATAAAAAATAAGCCTCCATTAACGGAGGCTTTTGATTTTATGTGTTTTATAAAAGGCTATCTAATAACTGATTTCCCTATTATATAATGATTTTATATATAAGCTTACAATCTATCTATCATTCCCAACACTAATGCCGATGATTGTTTTGCTGCAAGCGGAAGGAATTCCTCAAATGACATACTTGCTGCGCCATCGCCTGCATCAGAAATAGCTCGAACGACCACAAAAGGTACGTTAAAGGCATGACAAACTTGTGCAATCGCTGTTGCTTCCATTTCTACTGCTGTTACATTAGGGAAATCTGCTTTAATTTGAGCAATTTTTTCTTCACTATTAATAAAACTATCGCCCGAGCAAATTAAACCACGTTTTACATTTTGCCCTTGTGATTGTGCAATTTCATCGGCTAAATCTGCTAATTTTTTATCTGAAAGAAAAGCCGCTGGATTTGCGGGTAATTGACCTTTTTCATAGCCAAATGCCGTCACATCGGCATCGTGATAGCGGGTTTCATCAGAAATAACGATATCTCCTACTTTTAAGCCTTTTACAACACCGCCTGCTGAGCCCGTATTTAAGACCACATCCGGTCTAGCCAATTGCAATAAAGCGGTGGTACCAATAGCCGCAGCGACCTTACCTATCCCTGATTGCAATAATGCGACTTCTTTACCATTAATTTTGCCTTCAAAAATGACCGCACTTGCCACTTTTGTTTCTTTTTTATCTGTCATTAATTGGGATAAAATTTCCACTTCTTGTGCCATTGCACCAACAATCCCGATTTTCATTATTTTTTCCTTTCTTGCTCAAGTTTATTCACTAAGAAATCTAATACCGCGACGCCATAATCATCGTTATATAATGTACTTGCGGTG
Source organism: Parahaemophilus parainfluenzae (assembly GCF_001055095.1). Classification (GTDB taxonomy): domain Bacteria; phylum Pseudomonadota; class Gammaproteobacteria; order Enterobacterales; family Pasteurellaceae; genus Haemophilus_D; species Haemophilus_D parainfluenzae_Z. The sequence goes on along the minus strand of NZ_JVHG01000010.1, from coordinate 104,958 downwards.
AGCACATATTTTCCGCCCACAACCACATAAGGGAACGTAAATACGCCATATTCTTCTGTTAAATTAATGGCATTATTCACATCTTCTTTTACTTCAGAAGAATGCACGACCTTATTAAATTCAGCTTTACTGATCCCTTGCGAGACTATCCATTCACGCATCTTATCTAATGACGATAATTCGGTATAACGTGCCTTTTCAGAGGTTTCAAATAACAGCGTATCTGACAACTCGCCTACTTTTAAACGCTGTAAGGTATAAAATATTGTCGCTGAAAATTTTGCTTCGTTCGTAGCAACCGGGTATTCATCTAATGCCACTTTATTTGGGCGAATTTGGCTATAAAGCTGCAAGATGTCTTGCGCTGAAGAACAAACTCGACAGTCATAATCAAAGAAAAATTGGATCGGAATTTTACGATCGCTTCTTTTGGCTTGTTCAATCGGTTCTTGATATGAAAAATAATCTCGACCATCTTCAAACTGTGCGACATTCGCTGGTGGTAAGTGCGGTGGATTTTTGGCAGAAAAATCCTTTGCACTGACTTCACCGAATGCGACATTCGTCACACTCAGCAATATCATTGCAAAGGATCCTTTTAATAATTTATTCTGCCAAACTTTTTTCATAAATTAACCAATTGGTTCAATATAATCGACTAATAATTGGACGTTTCGATTTCCACGAAACTCATTAATTTCTAACTTATAAGCAAATTTTGCCTGCTTAATCGACAAATCGGGATAATACCGAGTATCGATATTAAACGCAATGGCATCTAATAATGGACCACCATTTTTAGGCTCAACAAGCATTTTTAAATGATTTTGATTTTGTCCGATAGCACGTTGCTCAAAAATTTTAAACTCACCATCAAAAACAGGCTCAGGAAAAGCTTGTCCCCAAGGTCCGCCAGATTTTATCACTTCTGCTGTTTCAATACTAAATTCATTTGCTTGAAGTTCGCCATCCGTCCAAATTACACCTTGTAATTGATCTTCATTTAACCAATCTTGCACCGTTTGATTAAAAATCTTTTGAAAATCAGGGAAAAAGCTTTCTTTAATGCTTAATCCTGCTGCCATGGCATGACCGCCAAATTTTAAAATCATATCAGGATGTTGGGAATGGATGCGCTCTAATACATCGCGCATATGCAAGCCTTCAATTGAACGCGCAGAACCTTTTAAAATACCTTCTTGATCTTGTGCAAAAGCAATAACGGGTCGATGGTATTGATCTTTGATTCGAGAAGCTACAATGCCTAATACGCCTTGATGCCAATCTGGCTGGAATAAGGCTATCCCCATAGGTAATTCATCAGAAAGTGCGGTGAGATTTCGGCAAATTTCTAAGGCTTCTAACTTCATGTCTTGCTCAATTTCTTTTCTGGCTTGATTTAAACTATCCAAATCTAAGGCTTGCGCTCTAGCCTCTTGCATACTTTCTGTAAGTAATAACTCCACACCAACAGACATATTATCTAATCGACCCGCAGCATTTAAACGGGGAGCAATCGCAAAACCCAAATCAGCCGAACAAAGTTTTTCAACTTCCCGATTAGCCACTTCTGCGAGAGCAATAATTCCTGGTCGACAACGTTTCGCACGAATTCGCATCAAGCCTTGATGGGCTAAAATACGGTTATTTTGATCAAGGGGAACAACGTCTGCAATTGTGCCGAGCGCGACTAAATCCAGTAATTCAGTAAAATTAGGTTGTGTTTCTGCCGTAAAAATACCCAATTCGCGAAATTTAGCACGCAAAGCGAGCATTAAATAAAACGCCACGCCTACGCCGGCTAAACATTTTGAAGGGAAATCACATTGTTGCAAATTTGGATTAACAATGGCATCAGCATTTGGCAGTATTTCTGGCGGTAAGTGATGATCGGTAATCAACACCTTCACCCCTTGCTCTTTTAAATACGCCACGCCCTCAAAGGAGGATACTCCGTTATCTACCGTCATCAATAACTGCACGCCTTTTTCCATTGCCATTTCAGCAACTGGCACACTCAATCCATACCCTTGCTCAAAACGATTTGGCACAAGATATTCCACATCAGTAAAGCCAAGCATACGCAAAGCTAATACTGAAAGTGCCGTACTGGTTGCTCCATCGGCATCAAAATCACCGACGATAACAATCTTTTGTTGCTGTTGATAAGCTTCAAACAATAAATCCACGGCTTGTTGAATACCGTATAATTTATTAGGGTTCAGCATTGATTGCAAAGTGCGGTCTAATTCTTGGCTATTTTTGATATGACGAGAACGATAGAGACGATCGAGTAATGCATTATCTGAAACAGGATTTCCGGCAGGAATTTCACGACGTTTGATGAGTTTTTTCACAGTATTTTGTTATTAAAAATGACCACTAAAGGAACATTCGATATGTGCTTTGATGATATGAATATTTTAAGGGCGTATATCATACGCCCTCACTACTAACAATTATTGTGCTGATTCTTGTAACACAGCTAATAAATCTTGAGGTTTTAAATATCCCCCAAGCATTTCACCTGTTGAAGTCACAATACTTGGCGTACCTTTCACACCAAGTTGTACACCTAAATCATACTGTTTTTTCACAATGTTAGGTGTTTTCAATTCTTTTGGTAAGTTACCTTTTTCTGCTTCGTTCAATGCAAATACAGGATCTTTCGCTGTCCAAATGGCTTCCATTTGGCGAGCTGTTTCATTCATTCCAGCACGTGGGAATGCAAGATAACGAACGGTAATACCTAAATCATTATATTCTTTCACTTGTTGATGAAGGATATGGCAATAATGACAAGTAATATCCATGAATACGGTCACAACATATTTTTCATTTTTTGCCGGATAAATGATCATTTCGTTTTTTAACGCATTCACTTTATCCGCTAAAAGTTTACCTGCCACATCAACTGGGCCTTTATTTGTTAATTCATACATTTTGCCTTGCAAAACATATTGACCATTTTCACTTACATATAAAATGCCTTGATCAGTCACCGCTGTTTTAAGGCCTTTTACCGGTGAATCTTTCACTTCAATATTTTTCGCACCTAATGCTTGTAATTTCGATTTAATCTCAGCATCAGTCGCCATCGCAGTGGCAGAAGCAGTGATTAAAAGTGCGGTCAGTAATTTTTTCATTTTTATTCCTAAATATCTAAACAACAAAGATTAGAATTATAAATGGATCGATGATTTGTGCAAGCCAAACTACCCAAAAAACTGAAAATGACTTATACTTCTGCCGCTTATAGAGGTTTATTTATTATGTTTGAAATTAATCCAATCAAAAACAAAATCGCCGACCTTTCCGAGCGCACATCTGTGCTTCGGGGGTATCTTTGACTTCGATGCAAAAGTTGAGCGTTTAGAAGAAGTTAATGCCGAATTAGAACAACCCGATGTGTGGAACGATCCTGAAAAAGCTCAAGCGCTTGGGAAAGAACGCGTTTCACTTGAACAAGTGGTTGATACCATCAAGAATTTAGAACAAGGTTTAGAGGATGTTGAAGGGCTGCTTGAATTAGCCGTTGAAGCTGAAGATGAAGAGACCTTCAATGAAGCCGTTGCTGAATTAGACGAACTTGAACAACAACTTGCAAAATTAGAATTCCGCCGTATGTTTAGCGGTGAACATGATGCGTGCGATTGTTATGTCGATTTACAAGCAGGTTCCGGTGGTACAGAAGCGCAGGACTGGACAGAAATGTTACTTCGCATGTACCTTCGCTGGGCTGAAAGCAAAGGCTTTAAAACAGAATTAATGGAAGTATCCGATGGTGATGTGGCGGGTTTAAAATCAGCGACGATTCGTGTTAGTGGTGAATATGCTTTCGGTTGGTTACGCACAGAAACAGGGATTCATCGTTTAGTACGTAAAAGCCCATTTGACTCCAACAATCGCCGCCATACATCATTTGCAGCGGCTTTCGTTTATCCAGAAATTGATGACGATATTGATATTGAAATCAATCCGGCTGATTTACGTATTGACGTTTATCGTGCATCTGGTGCGGGTGGTCAGCACGTCAATAAAACTGAAAGTGCGGTGCGAATTACTCACATGCCAAGTGGGATTGTTGTGCAATGTCAAAACGATCGTTCTCAACACAAGAATAAAGATCAAGCTATGAAGCAGTTAAAAGCGAAATTGTATGAGCTTGAGTTACAAAAGAAAAATGCGGACAAACAAGCGATGGAAGATAATAAATCGGATATCGGTTGGGGCAGCCAAATTCGTTCTTATGTGCTAGATGATGCACGTATTAAGGATCTCCGTACAGGCGTTGAAAATCGTAATACGCAAGCCGTACTAGATGGCGATCTTGATCGCTTTATTGAGGCCAGCTTGAAAGCGGGACTTTAATCATCTCTTTTATACAAAAAAGTGCGGTCAATTTTAACCGCACTTTTTTATTACACTTCTTCTTTTTCTTTCAGTTTATTCTTGCCTAGCACCGTATCTTTCATTACCGTGAGCAATTCTTTTTGAACATGAGAAAGTTTTGGCTTTTCTGCTTTATCAAATGCCAGTGGACGACAAAACTCCATAGCCTTAATGCCTAATCGAGCTGTCAATACTCCCACGCCGATCCCCTGTGCAGCTCGTGCAGAAAGTTTTGCGGTAATATCTTGCGAAAGCCAATCCATCCCTAAATCTTGCACGATTTCAGTCGCACCGGCAAAAGCAAGATTCACTAACACCATTCTGAGCAAACGAAGACGGGTAAAATACCCAAGCTCAATCCCATAAATCGCTGCAATTTTATTGATTAAACGAATATTTCGCCACGCAATAAAAAACATATCAATAACGGCCAAAGGACTAATTGCCACAATCACAGCAGATTCTGCCGACATTTTTGTAATCAGTTTTTTCGCTTTTTGATCAAAAGACTGTAACACCGTCTTACTGAATAAATGGGTGACTTCGCGAGCAGAATAACTTTCATTCAGCTGTTTTTCCCATTGGACAATTGAGGGATGTTGCGAATCCAATTTTAAGGTATCGGCAATCGATAAACACAAGGCTTTTCCTTTCTCGCTATCCTGTTCAGAAAAAACTTGATGATTTTTAACCGCACTTTCACCTATTAATCGCTGACTTTGTTCTTGTAAATTCAAACGCTTTTTGAGTTTCACTAAACGTCGCCATTCTGCGATAATTTCAGATAAACCAAACAGCACTACCACAAAACTCACTAACGCAAAAGCAAGGTAAATCCATTGTTGGTTCTGATAACTGTCCCAAATCCATTGAACAGATTGTGCAACCGTCGCCCCTAAAAATAAAAGTGCGGTCAATTTTAAAACCGTTTTCCAACCACTCGCTTTTGGCTTCACTATTTGTTCAAATTGCTCGTCCAATAACTCCCCTTCTAAAGGTTCATTATCGATGGTTGTTTCAACATTATAAAATTCCTGCTTAGGCAGAATTTCTTCCTCTTCTGGTTGTTGAGATTGTGTGAAAATTTGTTTTGTCATTATTCTTTCCAATAAAAATAGAAACGGTATTTTACTTCGAATTTCTTTAGCAAATCTTAAATGGCTGAAATAAAAAAGCAATATTGACTAGAAAATAAAATGAGCTACTATAGTCATGTCCACAATTAGTTTATCTAATGTGTTAAGTTTTAACTGTTAACTAAGAAGGATCTTTTCATGAAGAAACTTATCGCCACTGCGGTACTCTCCGCATGTTCCATGGCTTACGCCAATACCGACATTCCAAACTACAATACCGATTCTCATCTGTATGAATTCACTCAAACTTATGACTTAGTTGCGCCAAAAGGTTCGCAAGGACAAGCGAATCTGTGGGTGCCTTTACCATTTAATGGTGAGTATCAACAGGTAAAATCTATCCATTTTGAAGGTAACTATTTGGATGCCTATGTGACAGAAAACAACAAATATGGTGCGAAAACGCTCTTTGCAACTTGGGATAAAGATGCACAAAAACGCGATTTAAAAATCACAATGGTGATTGAAACCAAAGATCGTGAACCTATGGTTAAAGGTGCATTAGAAAATTACAAGCCACCAAAAGAGATTCACTATTCTGTTGATGTACAAGAATATTTAAAACCGACTCAACATATTAAAACTGATGGCATTGTGAAACAGTTCGCCGATAAAATTGTGGGCACTGAAACTAATCCATTGAAAAAAGCTGAGTTGATTCACCAATGGATCGTCAATAATATGGAACGTGATAATTCCGTTTTAGGCTGTGGCGATGGTGATGTAGAAAAAATTCTGACCACTGGTGTGTTAAAAGGTAAATGTACTGATATTAACTCTGTTTTCGTTGCACTTGCTCGTGCCAGCGGTATTCCTGCTCGTGAAATTTTCGGTATTCGTTTAGGTGCGGCGGATAAAATGGGCAAATACTCCAAAGGTGCATTCGGTAGTGCGGACGAACATGGCGTAGCAAACGTAAGCGGTGGTCAGCATTGTCGTGCTGAGTTCTATCTTGCGGGCTTCGGCTGGGTGCCTGTTGATTCTGCAGACGTGGCAAAAATGCGTTTAGCAGAGAAAAAATCGGTTGACGATAAGGATACACAAGCCGTTGCCAAATACCTATTCGGTAACTGGGAAGCTAACTGGGTAGGCTTTAACCATGCTCGCGACTTCGATTTATATCCGCAACCAGAACTTGCCCCACTCAATAACTTTGGCTATCCGTACGCTGAAGTGGGTGGTGACCCGTTAAATTCCTTTGACCCGAAAGAATTTAAATATGACTACATCTCTAAAAAGCTCTAATAAATCTTTTTGGGTTGCGATTGCCACCGCGCTAAGTGCTGCGGTGGCATCAACCTTGTGCTGTATTGCGCCTTTAATCTATTTAGTATTTGGCGTGTCATCCACATGGTTGATTGGCTTGGGTGAATATGATTATTTACGCATTCCGATGCTTATCGTTTCACTATGCGCCTTTGCCTACGGCTTTTGGTTGCTGATGTTTTCCAAAAAAATCATTTGCAGCAAATACATTTCCCGTAAAAAGCTCATTGTTTTGTATTGGATTGTATTTATCGTCATGCTCTTTTTCTTAACTTATCCAACCATTTTACCGTGGATTTTAGAGCTTTCTAATTAGGAACAAAAAATGAAGAAATTAACGACCGCACTTTTGCTCTCATTGTTCACCTTCTCTGTTGCACAGGCAGAAGAAACAAAGCAAGTTGTGCTAAAAGTAAATGAAATGAACTGCCAGCTTTGTGCTTATTTAGTGAATAAAGAGTTACGCAATATTGATGGCGTGATTTCCACTAAAGCCTCTATTAAAGATAGAACTGTGACTGTTGTAGAAGATCCGAAAGTTTCTGATGAGCAATTGATTCATGCGATTCACAAACTGGAATATACGGCGGAAGTGGTTAAATAAATTATACACTTATCTAAAAGTATGAAAAATTATCTCATTTTATTTTTAAGCTTTCTTATCATTGGCTGTGCTCAAATTGTAACTAGACCACCTATAACTCAATACAACCCACAAAAACATGCAAGAATTAGAGTCATTCTCGAACGAGAAAAAGGGGAGCAACGACAATCATATACGAATTTCAAAGTAGTAGAGAATGGAAAATATAAAGAATATGGCTTTAAAGTATTTCTACTTGATGGATATGTAGCAGATAAGGAGATTATTTCTCTTGGCATGCCAAATAAACCTAAGCTTTACAAAAAATATGCAGAACAAAGTTATCGGGAATTTATTGTACCAGCTGAGAGTGAAATAATCTTACCAAATACAAAAAGTATATATTGTGATGAGGCATGGTTTTTTAATACTTGTTACGAACATGTAAGCTCAAGTAAGTTTGTAGCTCATGCAGGAAAAGATTATGAGATTATTAATTCATATCATGTTTATGAAATTTTGAATGAAGAAGAAAGTAAAGAAATTGAAAGAAACAGTGAGAGCCTTGGTAGTAGGAAAATACCATAAAAAAGTGCGGTCAAAATTGACCGCACTTTTTTGTCTTTAGAAATCGACTTATTTAATCACGCCACACGCCATACGTGGACCGCCACCACCAAGTGGAGCTGGATGATCTGAGTGGTTATCACCGCCCGCGTGAATCATAATAGAATGACCACGAACTTCATCTAATTTTTTAAGACGTGGCGCTAAAACAGGGTTAGTTGCTGTACCATCATGTAATACAGTTAAAGCCGGTAAGTCACCTAAGTGAGCATCATCTTGCCATGGGTAACCGTGTTGTTTTGCGCCTTTAGGATCCCAGTGACCGCCAGCCGCTAAACCTGCTGTTAATTTGCCGTCTTTTTCTTTTGGATCACAGCTTGGATTTTCATGAATGTGGAAACCATGTAAACCTTCAGCTAAACCTTGTAGATTTGGTGTAAACACTAAACCATAATTTGATTCAGTAATAGTTACAGTCCCTACATCTTTGTTACCATTTGCAGGATCTAATTGTTGTACTTTTACTTCGATTGAAGGACCTGCTGGTTTTGCCATATGGTCATGTGCATTTGCCACGCCAGCAGCACAAATTCCGCTGATTGCTAATGCTAAGAGAGTTTTCATTTTCATCATAAGCTCCTTTACTTTAGAAAGACTCAAATTAATTCTACCTAAATACCAATAAAAAAATAGTGGTTTATATTAAATATTTGACAATTAAATTGATTTGATTTTTCTATCAATCAAACCTATCCGCCAATAAAAACTGCAAGACTGCATCCATTCTTAAATGAGGGATGCTTTCACCCTGTTGTAAAACTTGAGGTTCAAAGGAATCAAAATCAAAAGATTGTTTTGACCAGAACTCTGCATTAGGTAGTTTACTTGGAACAGAACCCGGATAAAGGGTAATCAGTTGCTTATCTAAAGAACGCACACCTTGAATAGCTTTAATTTGTTTACCGTTTTGATTAACTAAAACCTGTTTTGTCGCTCGAATCGCAGCAATTGCCGTATATTCTGTATCAATCCCTTCAAATTCTACATGACGGCCACCCTCTTGCACCAATTGGCGCATCAGACTAATTAAGTTTTGAATTTGATCTGTTGTGATATGATCGGCTTTTGTTGCCACAAACATGAGCTTATCAATATTCGGGGAAAACAAACGATTAAGTAAATTGCGTTTTCCATAATGGAAATTTTTGAAAAGCTGATTAAGCCCTGTTTGCATATCAATAAAAGCTTGTTGGCTATGATTCAGTGGCGTTAAGCAATCGGCTAGAATAACTTGGCGATCAAAAGTAGAAAAATAATTTTCATAAAAGCCTTTCACCACCTTATTACGATAATAATCATACCGCTTATTTAACATGGCAAAATAGCTATTGGATTTCGCCTCTTTTTTCAGTTTTAACCATTGTTCTTCCGACAAGTGCAATAACGGGAAAAATTGCAATACAGGTGCACCTTCTAATTCTCCAGGCAAGACGAATCGGCCAGGTTGAATAAATTGCATTCCTTCTGCTTTGCAGGCAAGCAAATAATCGGTATAAGATTTTGCAATCTGCGCTAAAACATCTTCATTGACGACCGCACTTAGGTCGAGTTTTTTCAGTTTATCCAACCAATCTTGAGCAAACTGCTGGCGAATACCTGATGTAATTTTGGCTTGTTCAAATGACCATTGTTGAAAATCTAAATTCAGCAAAGGTAAATCCAATAGCCATTCACCAGGGTAATCAAAAATATCCAAATATAATGTGCCACGTTCTTTAAAATGGCGAAGTAAGCCCGATTGGCGTTCAAAACGAATAGCCAGGCGTGTTTCACTTACGCCTCGAGTAGATTGGCACCACTGTGGTGGATTATTCATTAAATCATTGAAATTCGCTTCATAATCAAAACGTGGAATACTTAAATCCTGCTGAGGAACACGTTTTACCGCTAAAATAGATTGATTTCGAGCAGCCTCAAATAAAGGAAGATGTGCATTTCCCTCTTGATTAATATGTAACAATTGATTAATCAAACTCGTAATAAAGGCTGTTTTACCGCTTCGACTTAGCCCTGTCACAGCTAAACGTAAAGTGCGGTCAAATCCACGATTGATTATTTGATTAATTTCCCGATTAATTGATTTAAACATATCCTAAAAATCCAATAACTAGCCATTTTTGCCAAGATATTTTACAATTCACTCAATTTATCACAAAACGGTCTTTAATAATAAAGCTATGTTACGTCGAAATGTCACTTTTTGTTTTTTATTGTGTGGGTTGAGCCAAATTAATCTGGCACAAGCCGCCCCTAGCATACCCAAAATGCTGACAGAAAACGGCTTAACATACTGCACGAATGCATCGGGTTTTTCTTTTAACCCGCAAACTGCCGATGCCGGCACGAGTATGAATGTAGTGACAGAGCAAATTTATAACAAACTGTTTGATATTAAAGATCACAGTGCCGCACTCGTTCCAGTGTTAGCACAATCCTATTCTCTTTCATCTGATGGTAAACAAATTCTCATCAATCTTCGTAAAGGGGTGAAATTCCATCGTACTCCTTGGTTTACACCAACTCGTGACTTTAATGCGGAAGATGTGGTCTTTTCGATTAATCGTGTTTTAGGGCATGATACTTACTTGCCTACATTTTCAGATAATGAAGTAACCTATAAAAATCCACAATATAGAATCTTCCACGAACAAGCTAAGAAGGTACACTTTCCGTATTTTGAAAGTATTAAGCTGAATCAAAAAATTAAAAGCATCACAGCAACGAATCCTTATCAGGTCAAAATTGAACTGTTTGAACCCGATGCGTCAATTCTGTCGCATCTTGCCAGTCAATATTCTATTATTTTCTCTCAAGAATATGCGTATCAATTAAGTGCAGATGATAATCTCACCCAATTGGACACACACCCTGTTGGCACGGGGCCTTATCAAGTAAAAGATTACGTTTATAACCAATATGTTCGCTTGATACGCAATGAAGCTTATTGGGAAAAGAAAGCCAAAATTGAAAATATTATTGTGGATCTTTCTGCAGATCGTACAGGGCGTTTAATTAAATTCTTTAATAATGAATGTCAAATCGCCTCTTATCCTGAAGTCAGCCAACTCGGTTTGCTAAGTGAGAAGGACGACCGTTATTATCTTCAATCTACGGATGGAATGAACCTAGCCTATTTGGCTTTCAATTTCCAAAAGCCATTAATGCAGGATAAAACTATTCGTCAAGCTATTTCGCAAAGTTTAAACCGTTTTAGAATTGTGCGAAATATTTACCACAATACAGCAACCGTAGCGAATAACATTATCCCTGATATATCTTGGGCTTCTGCGATTAATACGCCTGATTTTTCTTATGATTATCAACCCTCAGAAGCGGAAAAAACGTTACGCGATAAAAAGCTCACGTTAAAGATGTGGGTAATAAACGAAGAGCAAGTATATAACCCTGCACCAATTAAAATGGCAGAGCTCATCAAATGGGATTTAGCCAAAGCGGGAGTGGATGTTAAAGTGCGGTCAGTAACACGCACGTTTTTAATCGAACAATTGCGCAAAGGCACAGAAGATTACGATTTAATCTTAACGGGTTGGCTTGCTGGAAACCTTGATCCTGACGGTTTTATGCGCCCAATTTTAAGTTGTGATACACAAAAGGAAATCACTAATCTATCCAATTGGTGTAACCCTGAATTCGATAAGATGATGGATCGTGCACTATCCACCAATCATTTGTATGAACGTTCTAAAGCGTATAACAATGCGCAAGAGCTCATTTTAAACGAATTACCTATTGTGCCAATTGCAAACGTCAAAAGACTTTTAGTCGCACGTGGTAATGTAAAAGGAATTGAAATGACCCCATTTGGTAGCATCAATTTTTCTACCTTGTATTTCATGAAAAATAAGGAGAATAAATAATGCTCGTTTCAGCGATCCGTCATGTGATTTGGGTAACCATTTTATTATTGATTCTGTCCGTATTAAGTTTTGTGATTTTAATGCGAGATCCACTCAATGCAGATCTTGTCACAAATAACATTTATAGTGCTTATTATCATTACCTTACATCATTGTTACAGGGCGATTTAGGGATTACCTATAACGGTGGAGAATCCTTAAAAGATTTAATTTTTACGGTATTACCACCTACATTAGAACTCTGTTTTACCGCACTTTTATTGGCTTGTATCTTAGGTATTCCTCTCGGCGTATTAAGTGCGGTCTATAATCAACGTGTTTTTTCACGTACATTGCAGAGTATATCCAATGTTGGTTTGTCTATTCCGATTTTCTGGTTTGCACCAATTTTGCTTTATGTAGCAGCGATTCAAAGCTGGGAGATCGCAGCCATTGGGCAATATAATTTACTCTATGAAATCAAACCTATCACGGGTTTCCCTATTATTGATGTGTGGTTTGTAGATGTGCCTTACCGAACTAAAATCGTACAAAATGTTTTACAACATCTAGCCTTGCCTACATTAGTGCTTTGTATTCTGCCGACCATGGAATTTATCCGCATCATTCAGCAACGAGCAGATTATTTACTTCAACAAGAATATGCTAAAGCAGCAGCGACACGTGGCTGGTCAAAATGGGTGATTTTAAGACGTTATGTTTTCCGCAATACTTTTCCATTATTGATTCCACAACTTACGCGTGTATTTACCTTAGTGTTAACGCAATGTATGTTGGTTGAGACAGTATTAGGTTGGCCGGGAATTGGGCGTTGGCTCATTGATGCCGTAACCCAACAAGATTACAACAGTATTTCTGCCGGTGTCGTGGTAATTGGTATTTGTATCATTATTATTGATACCTTCGCCAAGTTGCTCATGTTTGTGTTAGATCCATTGAATAAGAAGGGCTGGTATGCAAGATAGAGAACCTGATGAATTTCGCGAAAGCACCTCCTTCTTTCAGATTTGGTTGCTTTTCCGTCAGAATCGCGTGGCATTATTCTGTTTCTATTTATTTTGTCTTCTGATTTTGACCGCACTTTTTCCTAAACTCATTATGCCTTATAGCGAAAGCATGGAATTTGTGGGAGAAGAACTCATGCCGCCATCTTGGGTAGAAAAAGGTCGTATTGCTTTTTTCTTTGGTACAGATGATCTTGGTCGTGATGTACTCAGTCGATTAATTATGGGGACACAATATACTCTCGGTTCCTCTCTTTTAGTGGTCATTGCTGTGGCAATTATTGGTGGCGCATTAGGTATTCTTGCCGGTATGTCAGAAGGGATTAAATCTCGTTTCTTAGGTCATATTTTTGATGCGTTTTTATCTATCCCCATTTTGCTGATTGCTATTATCATTTCTACATTAATGGAACCAAGCTTAATAAACGCCATGTTTGCCACTATGTTGGCTATTTTGCCGTATTTTGTCCATGCGATTTATCAAGCGATTCAGCAAGAACTAAAGAAAGATTACGTTCTCTTACTGAAATTAGATGGTATTTCAAACTGGGAATTATTAAAAACGACAATCTTACCGAATATTAGTGTCGTCTATACGCAAGAAATTTCTCGCGCTTTTGTAGTTGCTATTTTAGATATTACAGCACTCAGCTTTATTTCTCTAGGTGCACAACGTCCAATGCCAGAATGGGGCGCAATGATTAAAGATTCGTTAGAGCTGATTTATCTTGCCCCTTGGACAGTTTTATTACCGGGCTTTGCTATTATTTTCACCATTTTATTAAGCATTATTTTTACTAACGGATTGTGTAAAGCAATCAATAAATATTACGAGTAACCCATGGCGCTGTTAGATATTCGCAATCTTAATATTGAAATTCAAACACCAAACGGTCGCATGAAAATTGTGGACGGCGTCAATCTTTCGCTTAATGAAGGGGAAATTCTAGGACTCGTCGGTGAATCAGGTTCAGGTAAAAGTTTAATCGCTAAAGTAATCAGTAATTCCATTAAAGACAACTGGATTGTCACCGCTGACCGTTTTCGTTTTAATGATATTGAATTGCTTAAACTGACACCGAATCAACGTCGAAAAATCGTTGGAAAAGAAATTTCAATGATCTTTCAAAACCCATTAAGTTGTCTTGATCCAAGTCGAAAAATTGGTAAACAGCTTATTCAAAGTATTCCAAACTGGACCTTTAAAGGTCGTTGGTGGCAATGGTTTGGTTGGAAAAAACGTCGTGCGATTGAATTACTGCACCGTGTAGGGATTAAAGACCACCAAGATATTATGGCGAGTTATCCAAATGAACTCACTGAAGGTGAAGGTCAAAAAGTGATGATTGCCGTAGCTGTAGCAAATCAACCTCGTCTCTTAATTGCAGATGAACCCACTAATTCTTTGGAATCCATTACGGCATTGCAAATTTTCCGTTTGCTTTCAAGTATGAACCAAAACCAAGGTACAACAATTTTATTAGCCAGTAACGATCTTAAAAGTATCAGTGAATGGTGTGATAGCATTTCCGTTCTTTATTGTGGGCAAAATACAGAGTCTGGGCCGACCGACCAAATATTAGAAATGCCTCATCATCCTTATACACAAGCATTGCTTTACTCTGTTCCAGATTTTAGTCGCCCCTTAGGTTTTAAAAGCAAATTAGGCACATTAGAAGGCACGGTGCCGATTTTGGAACAAATGCCGATTGGTTGCCGTTTAGGACCACGCTGCCCTTTTGCTCAGCGTGAATGTATTCAAAAGCCAAGCCGATATCGCATTAAACAGCATGAGTTTTCCTGCCATCACCCGATTAACCTTCGAGAACGGCAGTTTAAGGATAAAATTGCAACTTCACCGCTTACGCTCAATACCGAATCAAAAGGAAACGAATAATGCCATTATTACAAGTGGAAAATCTCAGTAAAACCTTTGATGAACCCGCCAAACTTTTTGGCTCGGAGCAGTTTTATGCGGTAAAAGACGTCAGCTTTACGCTTAACCGTAAAGAAACCCTTGCGATTATCGGTAAAAATGGTTCGGGTAAATCGACCTTAGTAAAAATGATTGCGGGGATTACTCCCCCAGCTTCAGGAAAAATCTTATTTAATGATTTACCATTACAATTCGAAGATTTTCACTATCGCGCACAGCATATTCGAATGGTTTTCCAAGATGCGAATTCAGCATTTAACCCGCGTTTAAATATTGGACAAGCCTTAGATGCACCACTGCGATTAATTACCGATTGGGATGAAGAGACTCGCAATGAAAAGATCTTTGAAACACTTTCGCTCGTGGGGCTTTATCCTGATTACACCAATCTTAAAATTAAACATCTTTCGGTCAGTCAAAAACAGCGGATCGCCTTAGCTCGCGCACTGATTCTTCAACCAGAGATCATTATTATTGACGATGCATTGAGTACATTAGATGCTTCTGTGCGTATTCAATTGCTTAATCTGATTTTAGATTTACAAGAACATTTAGGCATTTCTTATATTTATGTCGGACAAAATTTAGGCATTATCAAACATATTGCCGATCAAGTTTTGGTGATGGATGAAGGTGAAATTATCGAGTCTGGCACACCGAGAGAGATCTTTACCAATCCTCAAAATAACATTACTCGCCTACTTGTAGAAAGTCATTTTGGTCAATTGCTTGATGAAAATGCTTGGCAAACAACCACTTCCTAATTCTCTGTAAAACAAGTTAGGCATAGACATCTCAAAAAAACGTCTTTAAAATTGACCGCTCTTTTCATTCTTCTTAACAAAATAGGAAAGCAACTATGCAAGCATTATTAAAACTCACTAACTTTGTGAGCAAAACTTTCGCACTATGGGCGATTGTTTTTGCTCTTCTCGCCTTTCTCTTCCCTGAGCAATTCAAAATTTTTGCACCCTACATTCCTTACCTTTTAGGTTTAGTAATGTTTGGTATGGGAATTACCTTAACTTTTGCTGATTTCAGTGAAGTGGCTAAACATCCTAAATCGGTATTCATTGGTGTTGCAGGTCAATTTATCATTATGCCGGCCATCGCATTTGGATTAGCAAAAGCCTTTGATTTGCCAGCTGATTTAGCAGTTGGTGTGATTCTTGTGGGTTCTTGCCCGGGTGGTACGTCATCAAACGTAATGACTTATTTAGCAAAAGGTAACACCGCGCTTTCTGTTGCTTGTACGACAATCTCAACCTTACTTTCACCAGTATTGACCCCTGCTATTTTCTATGTGCTAGCAAGCCAATGGTTAGATATTGATGCAGGCGCAATGTTTATGTCTGTATTAAAAATGGTATTGTTCCCAATTTTCTTAGGTTTAGTTGTTCGAGCTCTCTTCAAAAAACAAGTGGAACAAGCAAGCCAAACTATGCCATTAGTCTCTGTTATTTCTATCGTATTAATCTTGGCAGCCGTTGTAGCAGTAAGTAAAGATAAAATTGTAGAATCAGGCCTATTAATTTTTAGCGTAGTGGTTTTACATAACTGCTTAGGTTATTTAATTGGGTACTTTGCGGCGAAATTATTTAAACTTAATACGGCAGACAGTAAAGCGGTGGCAATTGAAGTGGGTATGCAAAACTCAGGTTTAGGTGCTGCATTAGCTGCTGCACATTTCAATCCAATTGCAGCGGTACCAAGTGCTTTATTTAGTTTCTGGCACAATGTATCGGGTCCAATTTTGGCGAATATTTTCTCTAATATCAAAAATGAAAAATAAGTTAATTGGATAAAAAAAGGCGGAATATAATTTCCGCCCTTTTTTATACTTCACATATTACTTCACTGAACCGCAATTCAAACAATATAAATACTGCCCTTTCGGATCATTAAATTGAGTTAACACATTCAGTTGTTTTTTCACTTGATGTACTTCCTGTGGCAATCCCAACCAATTTGTCAGTAACGCTTGACCTTTTTGTTTAAGCTTGCGATCTAATTTAGCGAAGAAACTATTATCTTCATCAACCAACCATTGCACACTAAAATTATCCATGTATTTATCAGGATGTTGATTGACTAGTGCGACCGCTTTATCAATGGCTACATCAATATCACCTAATTCGTCCACTAAGCCGTTTTTCTGTGCATCTTGCCCTAGCCAAACTTGGCCCTGAGCAATTTTATCCACTTTTTCTTTTGATAATTGACGACCACGACTTACCACATCTAAGAAACGGTCATAACCGTTTTCGATACTAAGTTGATAAATATCCTGTGTATTCTTACTCAATGGACTTAATGCTGATGTTTCCGCGAGATCTGTTGTCGCCACACCATCGGTACTCATTCCCATTTTTTTGATCGTATTTTCAAAGGTTGGGAATAATGCAAAAATCCCGATTGAACCCGTAATCGTATTTTTATCCGCCACGATATAGTCAGCTGTTGAAGAAATCCAATAACCACCAGAAGCAGCCATGCCTCCCATTGATACTACAACAGGTTTGCCTGCTTTTTGAAGATTTTCCGTTTCCTGACGAATAATTTCAGAGGCAAATGCACTGCCACCCGGTGAGTTAACACGGAGAACAACTGCTTTTACTTTCTCATTATCGTAGGCTTGTCTCAATAATTTCGCGATGGTATCGCCGCCAGCTGATTCCTCATCGCTTTCACCATCAATAATCGTCCCTTCAACATTCACTACAGCAACGATATTTTTTTCATTTGGATCGACAGAGAAGCGATCGCCTAAATCAGATAAATAATCTTCAAAATCGACTAATTTGGCCTTGCCCTCCTCACCTTGGCCGAAAAGTGCGGTCAATTTTTTATCTAAATCCAATCTTGTCGCAAACTGTGTCACTAACTGACGTTTTTTCACATAAGCCGTTTCATCACCTTTTAACGCTTTTAAATCACTAATGTATTTTTGTGCATTCGGTAATACATCATTAGCGGTAATATGGCGATTAACCATTAGTGTTTGCATATAGTTTTGCCACATGCCACCAAGCCATTTTTGCATATTCGCTTTTGCTTCTGGCGACATATCATCACGCAAGAACGGTTCTACTGCGGACTTATAAGTCCCTACACGGAAAATATGTGGTGTGATTTCAAGTTTTTCGAGCATGGATTTAAAGTAAAGATTTTCCTGACGCAAACCTTGAATACCAACTTGCCCAATTGGATTGAGATAAATGTCATCCGCAAAACTCGCAAGGAAATATTGTGCCTGCGTGTAATTGTCAGCATAAGCAATAACCGGCTTTTCTGACTCTTTGAAACTTTGAATCGCTTTTCCTACATACTCTAATGATGGAAGATCCCCCCCTTCAAAGTCATTTAAATTCAACACTAAACCACGAATTCGTTCATCATCTTTCGCAGATAAAATGCTTTGTACCACATCAAACGTAGAATATTTATACGAGACCTTTTCATTATTTAAACGTTGAAATTCCTCTTGCCAACTCAGCATATCTTCCGTGTTATCTGCAAGATAGCCTGTTAAATTTAAATATAATGCGCCTTGATCGCCCGATAAAACTTGGCTTTTCTTACCATCACTAAAAAGGCTGACAAGCACAATCAACGCTAAAACAAACAGTAAGAACACAAAATTCATCACAAGATTTCGGATAAAATTGAACGCTTTACAACAAAATTTCAATACGCTTAAGATGACATTCATGCGAAATTAAACCTTTAAAACAGAAATAAAAATTGTGCGTAGCCTATCATAAAGTCCTATGAAAAACTATGCTATAATCAACCGCACTTAACTAGAAGAAGGAAAATACTATGGATGCATTAACCCTTTTAACACAACGCAAATCGAATAAAAAATTAACTGCACCCGCACCAAGCCAAGTGCAATTAGAACAAATGTTTCAAGCCGCTTTACATGCACCTGATCATGGTAAACTTGAGCCTTATCATTTCGTGGTAATCCAAGGCACAGGTTTAAGTAAATTGGAAAGCTTGCTCAAAGCGGCGGTGACTGAATTTGATTTAGGTGAAGAACGATTAAAAAAAGCAGAAAATTTTGCACGCCGTGCGCCGATGGTCATTGCGGTGATTGCTAAAATTAATCATGAAGTTAAAAAAGTACCAGGTTGGGAACAAATGCTTACTGCAGGTGCAGCAACTTATGCGATTCAACTTGCGGGCAATGCATTGGGTTTTGAAAGTTTTTGGGCAACTGGTCCTCTCGTTGAGGGACGTGAATTACGTGAAGCATTTGGTTGTGACAAAAATGATAAGATCGTTGCCTTATTACAAATTGGTACCGCAGCTGAAAAATTAGAAAGAGACTGTAAACCAAAAGATTTATCACGTTTTGTGAGCCATCTATAAAGATCAAAAAAGGCGGAGATTTCCGCCTTTTCTATTCATGTTATTCAAACTCGCCTTCTAATCCACTTCGGATTTTATTTTCAAACGCTGTATAGTCCACTAAAAACGCATCGTGACCATAATCCGATGGGAATTCGTAGAATCTTAAATCCACGCCTGCTTGCTCTAAAAGCTGTTTACTTTTATGCAAATCAATGGATTTAAATAGTTGATCTGTTGTCACTGAAACCAATGTATAGCAGGCTTTAATTCGAGATAAGGCTTCTTTGACATCCGTATACCCTACGCTAGGATCATACAGATCAAGAGCACGCAATAAATGCAAATAGGTGTTAGCATCAAAACGCTCTAAGAATTTTTTACCTTGATAACTCAAATAGGATTCCACTTGAAAGTGATCACCCCAAAATTGTCCTTCAGATTTAGTCGCTCGTCCAAATGCCTTGGCTAACTGTACATCTGTCCGATAAGTTAACATTCCCAACATACGAGCAATAGAAAGACCTTGATTAGGCGGTGTCCCTTCATAATAATCACCATTATTAAAATTCGGATCATTAATGACAGCCTGACGCATCACATGATTAAACCCAATAGCTTCTGCACTGAAGAAAATCGAAGAGCAAAGATTCACAATATTATCCATAAAATCCGGATAATCAATTGCCCATTGTGTAGCTTGCATACCGCCAAAAGAGCCGCCCACTATCGCTTTTAGATGTGTTATACCGAGATAGTCAAGTAACGCTTTTTGTACTTTGATAATATCTTGAACAATAATATTGGGGAACTGACTACCATAAGGTTTTCCCGTAGTGGGATTAATTGAGCTTGGTCCCGTTGTTCCTTTACAACCGCCTAATACATTTGAACAAATGAAAAAATATTTAGATGTGTCAAATGCGAGGCCATCCCCCATAAAATTTTGCCACCAACCATCTTTATTCGGTTCATCAAAATAAGGTTCTGCATCTCCCGTTAAGGCATGACAAATCAATACAGCATTGCTTTTATCTGCATTTAAAGTCCCGTAAGTTTGATACGCGACATTGATAGGCGAAAGCTGCCCACCCAATGTTAATTGGAGGGGATTGTCTTGAAAAAGCACGACATTTTGCACAGCCATTAAAATGATAACCTTTTACGTTGATGATTTAACAATTATCAACAGCTCATGTTTTTTGTCAAGAAATTTTAGACGTTTAGACGTCTAAATATTTCCTTATCAATTTGGTAGACAAATTACACTTGAAATTATTTTGATTTTTCAGTATGTTAGCCATATGCAACTATCCAAAATGCGGTTAAAAATGACCGCACTTTCATGGCTCTCTCGCCTTCCGCTGAAAAAACTCCTCGGCTACGCTTTGGGGTTAGGTTTACTCGTCTTGATTGGTTGCTTCACCATTGATCGTGCTATTAGTTTCTATGTACAAGATCGCGTTTATGAAGACGTTGAAACGCTCCCACATCGCCACTATGCATTAGTATTGGGCACATCCAAATATGTCGCCAAAGGTAAAACCAACAAATATTACGACTACCGTTTGGAAGCATCAAAATACTTAATCGATCAAAATAAAGTTGATTATTTACTGCTAAGTGGTGATAACCGCACGCTTCAATATAACGAGCCTCGTACCATGTTTTTGGACCTACGTAAAATGGGCGTGTCTGAAAGCGTTATGTTTAAAGATTTTGCAGGATTCCGCACCTTAGACTCTGTTGTGCGAGCAAATAAAGTTTTCCAAGTTCCCTCCTTTACGATCATCAGTCAAAAATTCCATTGTGAACGTGCTCTGCTTATTGCTAAACATTATGATATTGATGCCATTTGTTTCACCGCGAAACAGCCAGAAGTTTATTTTGGGACGCGTGTCCGCGAAATGTTTGCTCGCGTGAAAGCCGTATTAGACTTAATCATCGGGGTAAAACCTTATTTTCTTGGCACGCCAGAACCGTTACCAATGCCTACTGAATAGTTAACTATTCTTTAATTTTTACCCTGTTTAATCAAAAAAGATCTAAATAAAAAGATTTTTATACGATTTTTTATCATATTTATTTGACAATTTTTACTTAAATCGCTATTTCTAATAGCCATCATAAAACACAATATCTTACTTTTTTTCATTTTAGAGGATTATCTTATGTCTCATTTATCGGTAGCAAAATTTGGTGGTACATCCGTCGCGAACTATTCCGCTATGCAAGCTTGTGCCAAAATCGTCATTGCAGATCCTAATACTCGCGTTGTCGTGCTTTCTGCATCAGCTGGTGTAACAAACTTATTAGTTGCCTTAGCCAATGGTGTAGAAGCAGAAGAGCGCGCGAAATTAATTGGTGAAGTCCGCCAAATTCAAGAAAACATTTTAAATGAATTAAAAGACGACAGCCGTGTTCGCCCTGTCATTGAAAAATACTTAGAAAATATTACCGCGCTTTCTGAAGCAGCTAGCCTTGCAACATCACTTGCTTTAACTGATGAGCTCATTAGCCACGGTGAAATGATGTCAACGCAAATTTTCATTGAAGTATTAAGAGAATTACAAGCTTCTGCAACTTGGGTTGATGTACGTACTTTAGTGGCAACTAATGATAACTTTGGTAAAGCTGCACCAGATGATGCACAAACTCAAGCGAACTGCGATAATTTATTAAAACCATTAATCGACCGCGGTGAATTAGTTATCACTCAAGGCTTTATCGGTCGTGAACCGGGTGGTAAAACCACAACGTTAGGCCGTGGTGGTAGTGACTACTCTGCTGCACTTTTAGCAGAAGTATTAAACGCAAAAGACGTCTTAATTTGGACTGATGTGGCGGGAATTTATACGACCGATCCACGTATCGTACCAAATGCACAACGTATTGATACCATGAGCTTTGCTGAAGCAGCTGAAATGGCAACCTTTGGGGCGAAAGTATTACACCCTGCGACATTGCTTCCTGCTGTGCGTAGTAATATCCCTGTTTATGTAGGTTCAAGTAAAGCACCAGAAGCTGGCGGCACTTGGGTTACTCGTGATCCGCAACCTCGCCCAACATTCCGTGCAATTGCATTACGTCGCGATCAAACCCTACTAACCCTTTCAAGTCTCAGTATGCTACATGCACAAGGCTTCTTAGCGAATGTATTCACTATCTTAGCGAAATATAAAATTTCTGTGGATACGATCACAACTTCTGAAGTAAGCATTGCATTAACCTTAGATAAAACGGGCTCTGCTTCATCTGGTGTAGAATTACTTTCTCCTGAATTATTAGAAGAATTAAGCCAATACTGCACCGTGAAAGTGGATACAGGCTTATCGCTTGTCGCATTAATTGGAAATGACTTACACCTCGCTTCAGGTGTGGCAAAACGTATTTTTGACACTCTTGAAGGCTATAACATTCGCATGATTAGCTATGGTGCAAGCACGAATAACATTTGTATGCTAGCACATAGTGACAAAGCAGATGATGTGGTTCGTTCATTACACAAATCATTGTTTGAATAAAAAATTTACTAAAAGTGCGGTTAAAAATAACCGCACTTTTTTACGTTTAAAATTTGAGATTACGAGCAAAAAAGAGTAAAGTAATCGTTTGTCTGATTTATAAACTTACGCAAACTTAAGGCGGAAATTATGGGAAAAAGTGTTGTTGTTCTTGGCGCTCAGTGGGGCGATGAAGGGAAAGGCAAGATCGTTGATTTATTAACAGATCGCGTTAAATATGTGGTGCGTTACCAAGGTGGTCATAACGCAGGTCACACTTTAATTATTAATGGTGAGAAAACCGTATTACGCTTAATTCCATCAGGTATTTTACGTGATAACGTGACCTGTTTAATCGGTAACGGCGTGGTGCTTTCTCCTGCTGCATTAATGCAAGAAATGGGCGAATTAGAAAGCCGTGGTGTAAAAGTACGTGAACGTTTATTAATTTCAGAAGCTTGTCCATTAATCCTACCTTATCACGTTGCAATGGATCACGCTCGTGAAGCTGCATTAGGTAAAAAAGCCATTGGTACAACCGGTCGTGGTATCGGCCCTGCTTATGAAGATAAAGTAGCTCGTCGTGGTTTACGCGTGGGTGATTTATTCAATCGCGAAGCCTTTGCTGAAAAATTAAAAAATATCCTTGAATACTATAATTTCCAATTGGTGAACTACTACAAAGTAGAACCTGTTGATTATCAAAAAACATTAGACGACGTGTTCACAGTAGCCGATATTATTACTGGCATGGTGGCAGATATTACAACCATCTTAGACACCGCTCGTAAAAATGGCGACAACATCCTGTTCGAAGGTGCACAAGGCACCATGCTTGATATCGACCACGGTACCTATCCTTATGTAACCAGTTCTAACACTACTGCTGGTGGCGTAGCGACAGGCTCCGGTTTCGGTCCTCGTAACCTTGATTATGTGTTAGGTATCATCAAAGCATACTGTACACGTGTTGGTGGCGGTCCATTCACCACTGAATTATTCGATGAAACCGGTGCTGAAATTGCTCGTAAAGGTAACGAATTTGGTGCAGTAACTGGTCGTCCACGTCGTTGTGGTTGGTTTGATGCTGTAGCGATTCGCCGCGCAATTCAACTTAACTCAATTTCTGGTTTCTGCATGACCAAATTAGACGTATTAGATGGCTTCGATGAAGTGAAAATCTGTACGGCTTATAAAATGCCAAATGGCGAAATCGTTGAATACGCTCCATTAGCAGCGAAAGATTGGGAAGGCGTAGAACCAATTTACGAAACCTTACCAGGCTGGAAAGAAAACACCTTTGGTGTGACTGATGTAAATAAATTACCGCAAACTTGTCATAATTACATCAAACGTATCGAAGAAGTAACTGGTGTGCCAGTCGCTATCCTTTCAACGGGTCCAGATCGTGTTCAAACAATGATTTTACGCGATCCATTTGCGGCCTAAAACCGCATAAAAATAAACCGCACTTTGGCATAACCAAGTGCGGTTATTTTTTAAGGAGTTTTTGATGACTGAACAAGATATTGCAGACTACCTAAAAAATCACCCTGATTTTTTTACCCATCGACCAGAACTGCTTCAACAGCTTACTATTCCACATAGCCATGAAGAAGGGACAATTTCGTTAGTCGAAGCACAACTTGCTCAGCAACGAGAACAAATCAAAACGCTTACTCAACTCCTCGAAAAATTTCATCAGCTTGCGCATCAAGAAGCAGATATCTTCTTTGCCCTCTTACCTTTGCAAAAAAAACTATTTCAAGCAGAGAACTTTATTGCCATCAATGAAAAGTTGGATGACTGGGCAAAAGGCTATGAACTAGAAGGTGCCAAAATCTTACTTTTCACTGACAGCTGGCAAAAAAATAACACCATACCTGAACAACACTGGCTAGACCGAAAAGCCTTTGAACTCATTCGCTTAGAGCGTATGGGTTTACGCCAATTCTATTTAGGCGATCTCTCCAATAAAGAAAAAGCCCTCATGTTCCTTCCCGAAGAACTCCCTATCGGATCTGTGGCGATTTGCCGTTTAGGTGGAACATCTCAAAAACCAACCGCACTTTTACTCTTCAAATCTCGAGACACTGACCGTTTCCATAACGACCAAGACACCACATTCCTTCGACATTTAGTTGATATTGTGGAATTACATTTGGGAAGATGGATTTAGACGTTATTAATATCAAATTATTGATCCTGCTCACAATTTCAAAAAAATAAACTTTCTTTATTTTTCAAGTCTTTCTACAATACCTTTGTTTTTATTATTAAAAACACACAATTCAATTTAACTTCAGATATCACAAGGGTCTAATTATGAAAATTTTAACTTGGCCTGTGGTTGCAGGTGCTGCACTTGGTATCGTTGCGCCACTTCTCACTTATAATGGCAATCCTGGTAATATGGGATTTTGTGCGGCTTGTTTCTTACGCGATACAGCAGGATCGCTTGGACTACACCACGCTGCCCCATTGCAATACCTCCGCCCAGAACTCATTGGATTAGTTTTAGGAGCACTCGCCAGTGCATTCTTATCTAAGGAATTTAAACCTCGTGGTGGCTCTGCCCCACTTGCTCGTATTAGCTTAGGCTTTTTTGCGATGCTTGGTGCACTCATTTTCTTAGGTTGTCCATGGCGTGCTTATTTACGATTAGGCGGCGGTGATCTCACTGCAATTGCAGGTATCGTAGGATTGTTTGCTGGCATATTGGGTGGCATTTTCTTCGCAAATCGAGGATTCTCATTAGGTAAATCTAAGGAACAAAGCCAATCTTCAGGTTTAATTGGTCCAATTTTTGCCGTGATTTTGCTTGTTTTAGCCTTAACCCAATTTAAATTTGGTGAAAATCTCGCGATTTACACCTCAGAAAAAGGCCCTGGTGCACAACATGCGGCCATTTGGATGTCACTTGCTGGCGGATTACTTCTCGGTGTGCTAATGCAAAAATCACGTTTTTGCACAATTGGGGCATTCCGAAACTTTGTTCTCTTCCGTGATGCGCATTTATTAAACGGTGTGATTGCATTGATTGTCTTTGCAGCAATAACCAATGCCTTACTAGGTCAATTCCATTTAGGCTTTGAAAAACAACCTATCGCGCATAATGACTATCTCTACAATTTCCTTTCTATGGCACTTTGCGGACTTTGCTTTGCATTAGGTGGAGGTTGTCCAGGCAAACAGCTAGTCAATATTGGTGAAGGAAATAATGACTCAGCATTATTTGTACTCGGTATGTTACTGGGCGCAGCAGCGGCACATAACTTTGGTTTCGCGGCTGCCCCTACTGGCGTTCCAACCTTTACGCCTTATGTTTTACTTGCTGGCTTTGTGGTTTGCTTATATATCGCATTAACCAATAAATCGGAAGCTTAACATTCATTCAGAATAAACAAAAAGGAAGCCAATCATGACTTCCTTTTTTCGTTTTCAAAAGTGCGGTCATTTTTAACCGCACTTTCGAGATCATTAGAGAATATTTTTCTCGCCACGGGAAAGGCTAATTAAGCCAGAACGAACAATCTCAAGTAATGTACTTTCTTCCTTCACTGCTTCAACAAAAGCATCTAATTTGTCTTTTGTACCCGTTAATTGAATGGTGTAGGATTTTGTTGTTACATCTACAATCTGACCACGGAAGATATCGGCTAAACGTTTTAACTCATCACGTGATGACCCCGTTGCACGTACTTTCACTAACAACACTTCACGCTCAACGTGTTCATGTTCACTCAAGTTAATAACTTTAAACACATCCACTAATTTGTGAAGTTGCTTTTCAATTTGTTCAAGCACTTGCTCATCACCCACCGCCTCAATCGTCATACGAGAAAGCGTTGGATCATCAGTTGGTGCCACAGTTAAGCTTTCAATGTTAAATGCACGTTGGGAAAACAAGCCGACCACACGAGATAATGCACCGGATTCATTTTCTAATAAAACAGATAAAATTCTACGCATTATTCTTTCTCCTCTTGTGGTTTGCTTAAAATCATCTCATTCATCGCCCCGCCGCGAACTTGCATTGGGTAAACGTGTTCGGTTTCATCAACATTAATATCAACAAAGACCAATTTATTTTTAATACTGAAGGCTTCTTGTAATTTACTTTCTAGTTCATCTGGTGTCGAAATTTGAATGCCCACATGACCATAAGATTCAGCTAACTTCACGAAATCCGGTAAAGAATTCATATAAGTTTGAGAATGGCGGCCAGAGTAAATCAAATCTTGCCATTGTTTTACCATGCCTAAGAAGTGGTTGTTCAAACAAATCACTACAACAGGAATACCATATTGTGTTGCTGTTGAAAGCTCTTGGATATTCATTTGAATACTGCCATCACCCGTTACACAAACCACGGTTGCTTCAGGATGCGCAAGTTTTACCCCTAATGCAGCCGGTAAACCGAAGCCCATGGTACCTGCGCCACCCGAGTTGATCCAACGGCGTGGTAAATCAAACGGATAATGTAATGCGGCAAACATTTGGTGTTGTCCTACATCCGATGCCACATAAGCTTGACCTTTTGTAATACGATACACGGCTTCCATCACTTGCTGTGGTTTGATGACGCCAGAAGTGCGGTCGAAATCCAAGCATTTTTTCGCTTTCCATTCATCGATTTGTTTCCACCAATCTTCTAATTGGTTTTGTGGGCGTGAACCGATTTCTTCACCTAATAAGCTTAAGAACTCATCCAATACATTTTTCGCGTTACCTACAATTGGAATCGCAACAGGGACGTTTTTAGAAATAGAGGTTGGGTCAATATCAATCTGAATCACTTTTGCATTCGGGCAATATTTATCTAAGTTGTTAGTAGTACGGTCATCAAAACGAACGCCAACACCAAGGATTAAATCACTTTCATGCATCGCTGTATTGGCTTCATAAGTTCCGTGCATCCCAAGCATACCTAAGAATTGTTTATCGGTACTTGGATACACACCTAACCCCATTAATGATGAGGTAACCGGTAAATTTAAACGTTGTGCAAATTGTGTTAATTCTTCATGACAGCCTGCAGCAACTGCACCACCACCTACGAATAAAACCGGTTTTTTAGCCACTAATAATGCTTTTAACGCTTTCTTAATTTGACCTTTGTGACCGTTTACCGTTGGATTATAAGAACGAAGCTCAACAGATTTTGGATATTCGTAAGGATATTTTAAAGTTGGGTTGACTGTATCTTTTGGAATATCTACGACAACGGGACCTGGACGGCCTGTTGAAGCAATATAAAAGGCTTTTTTCAAAATCCCCGGAATGTCTTCTGCTTTCTTAACAATAAAGCTGTGTTTAACCACTGGGCGAGAAATCCCCACCATATCACATTCTTGGAACGCATCACGGCCAATTAAGCTACTCATTACCTGACCTGAAATGATCACCATTGGTACAGAATCAGTATAAGCGGTCAAAATCCCCGTAATCGCATTGGTTGCACCTGGACCAGATGTCACTAACACACAACCTACTTTACCGGTCGCTCGTGCATAACCATCAGCCATATGCACCGCAGCTTGCTCATGACGGACTAAAATATGTTCAATCCCACCAAGGGTATGGATTGCATCATAAATATCCAATACGGCACCGCCTGGATAACCAAATAAATACTCAACGCCTTCGTCACGCAAAGACTGAACCACCATTTCCGCACCGGATAATTTCTTCATATTTTACTCCTAAAACTGACCGCACTTTTATTACTACGATTCGTTGTCAAAACAATAGAACCATCATACCGAAAGAAAACAACTTGTCTAGCATTGCAAAAGTCTAAAAAAACAAATTTAAAAGCATTAAAATCTACAAAAATTAATAAATAAAGTTTTAAATAAAGATTAAAGTCAAAAAACAAAGAGAATTGCATTTTTATATAGAGTTTTATAAAAATAAAAAAATTTTATTCTTTTGTTCAGAAATTTGAACTAGATCACATTTTAAATGTTATTTTCTCTGATAAGCGGGAGGAAAAGAATTGATAATAAGAAAAAAACCGCACTTGGAAGCTCCAAAGTGCGGTTAGATTTTATGAGTTTTTTAATTAGCCGTTATAGCGTTTGAACACTAAAGTCGCGTTTGTACCGCCGAAACCAAAGCTGTTTGACATTACAGTTTGTAAGCCCGCATTTTCTTTTGTTTCAGTCACGATATTGCAGCCTTCTGCCGCCTCGTCTAATGTTTCGATATTAATGCTTGGTGCAATAAAGTCATTGTGTAGCATTAATAAGGTATAAATTGCTTCGTGTGCACCTGCAGCACCTAAAGAGTGACCAGTCATTGATTTGGTTGAAGAAATCGCTGGGATTTTGTCACCAAATACATTTTTGATTGCACCTAATTCTTTTACGTCACCAACTGGTGTTGATGTACCGTGTACGTTGATGTAATCAATTGGAGTATCTACCGTTGCCATTGCTTGTTTCATACAACGCTCTGCACCTTCACCGCTTGGCGCTACCATGTCGTAACCATCAGAGGTTGCACCATAACCCACGATTTCTGCGTAGATTTTTGCACCACGTGCTAATGCGTGTTCTAATTCTTCAACAACGACAACTGCACCACCACCTGCGATAACGAAACCATCACGGTTTGCATCGTAAGCACGAGAAGCTTTTTCCGGAGTATCATTGTATTTAGTTGAAACGGCACCCATTGCATCGAATTCAGTTGCACATTCCCAAGATAATTCTTCCGCACCACCTGCGAAAACTACATCTTGTTTACCCAATTGGATTAACTCAACTGCGTGACCGATACAGTGTGCAGACGTTGCACAAGCAGAACTAATTGAGTAGTTCACACCACGGATTTTGTAAGGGGTTGCTAAACAAGCTGACACACTTGATGCCATGGTTTTAGTTACTGCATAAGGACCAATTGCTTTCACACCGCGTGGACCACGTACTGCATCACAAGCCACTAATTGGTTGTGTGCTGAACCGGTACCTGCACCGATTACAAGACCTGTACGGTCATTTGAAACTTGATCTTCTGTTAAACCTGAATCTTCAATTGCTTCACGCATAGAAAGGTATGCATAAGCTGCTGCATCACCCATAAAACGATACACTTTACGATCGATGTGCTCGCTTGGATCAAGTTTGATTGTGCCCGCAACATGGCTACGCATTTTCATTTCAACAAACTCAGGCACGACTTCAATACCAGATTTACCTGCTTTTAATGAAGCCAAAACTTCTTCTTTGTTGTTACCGATACTTGAAATAATACCAAAACCAGTAATTACAGCTCTTTTCATTCTTTATTCCTTATGATTTAGGGGAAATTTAATTCAACTTACAGTTGTTAGCTGAACGCAATTTACTATGAAATGAAAATATTGCAAGCAATAATTCATTTGTTCGACCAGTTAAGTTTTAACCGACTCAAAATTTCCGTGCTATTATAAAAGAATTTGATAAGGCAAAAAAGGGCTAACACATGTTCACCATTCAGCACGCAAAAATTCATTTTAACCAAGAGAATACGCCTGTTTCGGATAAATTCGATGACGTGTATTTTTCTAATCAAGATGGCTTAGCGGAAACCCATTATGTGTTTTTAGAAGGCAATCAGTTGTGGGAACGTTGGATTCATTACCAAGAAGCCCACTTTGTGATTGCTGAAACGGGGTTTGGCACAGGATTAAATTTCTTTGCGGTGACTACGCTCTTCCGTGAATTTCGTCAAAAATACCCAGATTCACCTTTAAAACGCCTTTATTTTATTTCTTTTGAAAAATACCCTTTGCCACTCGATGCGTTACAACAAGCTCATTTAGCCTATCCGCAATTTTCTCATCTAGCTCAGCATTTACAACAGCATTGGCTTAATCCCATTCAAGGTTGCTATCGTTTTCATTTTGATGAAACCACGTTAGATCTTTGGTTTGGCGATGTCGCTGAAAATCTGCCACAGCTTGGCGATTATATGAATGGCAAAATAGACGCGTGGTTTTTAGATGGTTTTGCGCCAAGTAAAAATCCCGACATGTGGAACGAGCAGCTTTATCAGCAAATGTTTCGCTTTACTAAGCCACAAGGCACCTTTGCGACCTTTACTGCAGCAAGTGCGGTTAGAAAAGGCTTAGAAAATGCAGGCTTTGATATTACAAAACGCAAAGGCTTTGGTAAAAAGCGAGAATGTCTTTCTGGGCAAAAAACTTACGAAAAACTGACCGCACTTTCAGCCCCCTGGTTTCATAGTCAGCCTGCTTATCTAAACGAGCAAGATATTGCCATTATTGGTGGTGGGATTGCTTCTCTTTGCACGGCTATTTCATTGGTTAAACGTGGGGCCAAAATTACAATTTATTGCGAAGATGAGCAAACTGCCCTCAATGCATCTGGCAATAAACAAGGTGCTTTTTATCCGCAACTGAGTGATGATAACGAGCGCAATATTCGTTTTTATATTCATGCCTTTGCCTATGGCCATCAATTTCTACAATGGGCAATTCAGCAAAAAATCGAATTTGAACACAAATTCTGCGGTGTCGCGCTTTGTGCTTACAATGAGAAAGCTGAAAGTAAATTAAATAAAATCGCTGAGCTTAACTTGCCTTCTGATTTATATCAGTCTTTAAGCCAAACTGAATTAAGCGAAAAAGTAGGTTTACCGTTACCTTTTGGTGGCGGTTTTATTCCTCAAGGCGCTTGGCTTGCTCCTCGTCAGTTAGTTCAGCATACTTTTGCCTTTTTAGAGAAACAAGGCGTCCAGATTAAAACATTACAAAAAGTAACCGCACTTTCACAAACAGAACACGGTTGGCAAATCAAAACTGACGAAAATGAAACTTTCTGCCATGAAGTGGTTATTTTAGCAAACGGACATAAGCTCACTGATTTTGAGCAAACACAAAAACTACCCCTCTATCCTGTTCGCGGGCAAGTGAGCCAAATTCCAACATCAGTAAACTTACTCAAACTCAAAACTGTGTTGTGTTATGACGGCTATCTTACGCCAGTCGATCAAGCAAAAGCTAGCCATTGTATTGGCGCAAGTCATGTTCGTGATAATGCGACTCGTGAATTTAGCCTAACTGAACAACAAGAAAACCAACAAAAAATTCAGCAAAATATTCCTGAAGATTGGACAAAAGAAGTGGATACATCGGGTAATCTTGCTCGAATCGGTATACGTTGTTCGGTACGTGATCTTACGCCAATGATGGGCGCTGTTCCGCATTTTTCAGCTCAGCAAGCACAATATCAAAATTTGTTTAATTTGCGCCGCCGTAAGCAGCCAATAGAACAAGCTGAAAACTACCCTAATCTTTATTTAATCGGTGCATTAGGCTCACGAGGCTTAACCTCTGCACCGTTTTTAGGAGAAACACTGGCTTCCTTAATTTATGGTGAACCCTTACCGATGAGTGAAGATCTGATTCATAACTTAATGCCAAACCGCAGTTGGATCAGACGCTGGTTGAAAGGTGCAGAGGTGAAATAAAAAAAGTGCGGTTAAAATCAACCGCACTTTTTCTTAATACAAACTTAAACGTTGTAATCGCTGTCTGGCGATTTCTTTGATTTCATCCTTTTTCGCCGTATTCATAATTTCCAAATAAAGCAATTTGGCCAAACCAATATTGACTTGTGTCCCAATCCCTTCTTCATACAAACGAGCCAAACGGAATCGCCCCTCATTGCTACCCGCATTCGCGGCTTTTTGAAACCATTCAAAGGCTTTGGTAAATTCTTTCTGATTGGTATAAATTTCCCCTAAGGTAAGCATAGCATCGGGATCTTTTGTTGCACTGGCTTCAAATAATTTAATCGCTTGAGCGGTATTTTGTTTTACATAGTTGTTGCCGTTGAAATACATGACCGCCAAATTATTGATAGCTTTAATACTGCCTCGCTCAGCAGCTTCGCTAAACCACCAATAAGCCAACTCTTTATTTTCATCCACTCCACGACCTAAATTATAAAGCATCCCTAAATTGCTTTGCGCTTGTAAATTACCTTCCAAAGCTAAAGGATACATAATTTCAAAAACCGCTTTCCAATCTTGTTTCTCTGCCAGTTTTTGTGCCAGATCCATTTTTTGTTGATCCGTCATTTGCGCTTTATCGACCAAATCAATGGTTTTCATGGCAAATGCTGAACTGCTTAAGGTAAGTGTGGCGAGGAGTAAAAATTTGGCTAATGTCTTCATCTTATAATGTCGCTATCAATAAAATAATCAAAAAAATGGCGGATGTTCCGAATTCTATTAGACCGACTTGCTTAACCGAAAGTTTCTTGGTGGGTAAATAAATGGCACGAATTAACGCCGGCACGAAAGCAAGTGACAAGACATATTGTTGGATAAACAAGCAACCGAGTACACAAAGCACGTGGAAAATGATGGAGGCTTTGAGATAAAGCGGATTTTTGCGTTCACGCATCATTGATTTGACGTAAAGTGTGGTACCAATAAAAAATAAGCTTGGATACAGCGCCACCCACCAGATTTTTTCATCAAAAGTGCGGTCAGAAAAATAATAGGATCCCATGCCTGCAAGGGCAAAAATCGCAATACCTGCCAAATCATTGAGAAGATTGCGTTCATCTTTTTTCTTGGTGTAATAGATACTCACCAACACAAAAGGAAACATAGCGGCAATAAAGAAAAGAATTTGCCAGTTATAAAAAATGGCAGGAAGCGCAAATAAAAAAGCTGCGACACCATAGATGATTGTCCACTTTTTATATTCCGCCATATTTTTGCCTTTAAAGAGACTCAGCATTGGGTAACTCAGCAAATACATGGTGAACCAAGCTAAAAGCAAAAAGAAATGCGCCCAAACAGGTGAGGCTAATAACATACCGTAAACAAAAGGCAATAATGCCATCACAATGGCGCCATATTGATTCGAAATCAGGAGTTTCATAGTTCTCTTTAGTTGATAAAAATTCTCAGTTATTTTATCCCACAATTTCTTGATTTACAAAGTCTAAAACCGCCTTTAGAATGGAATTATCTTCATCAAAAAGGAGCCATTATGTCGATTCAACGCATTCAACCAAGTAAACGCTTTTCTGAAGTCGTTATTCATAACAATACCGCCTATTTTGCAGGCCAAGTACCGGAAAAAACTGTTAAGCAAAATGCTTACGAGCAAACCAAAGAAGTCCTTTCACTGATCGATAAATTATTGGCTGAAATTGGTTCTGAAAAAGGCAAAATTCTTACCACGCAAATATTCCTTGCTGATATGGCGGATTATGCTCAACTCAACCAAGCATGGGATGAATGGGTCGATAGCCAAAACCCACCAAGCCGAGCAACCGTAGAAGCAAAACTTGCGGATCCTGATTGGAAAGTTGAAATCGTGATTATTGCAGCCGTGTAAACACAGCTTTTTCAAAATGTGATCAACCGCAAAGAAAGTTTTTTGTTTTTCCTTTACACTAAACACTGAGTTCAAAATAAGGAGTAATGTATGCAATCATGGATACCAGAAATATGGCAAGCCGCTATGATTGGGCTTGTAGTTGGCGTAATCTTAGGCTATTTGCTATTACGTTTAACAAAAGGTTCTGTTAAAAAACAAGTTCAGACCGAAGCTGAACTAAAAGAAGTCAAAACACAATTAAGCGATAAACAAGCACAACTTGAAAAACATTTCGCGGAAAGTGCTGAATTATTTAAAACCTTAATTGGTGATTATCAAAAACTCTATCGTCACTATGCAGTTTCATCTGAAACCTTGCTTGGTAGTAAACCAGCCGACAAAGGTTTATTTACACAACAATTGGTGACCGCCTCATCAGAAAGTAAATCTGAAGAGCCGCCTCGTGATTATTCCGAAGGTTCATCTGGTTTATTAAAAACAGATAAAGAAAACCAATAATAATTAACGGTTGAACAATAAAAAATCAGGGATTAAGTACTTAATCCCTGATTTTTTATTAATGATTACTCAATACTTGAGCCGGCTGTAATTTTGCCGCTCGACTGGCCGGATAAAGACTGGCGAGTAAACTCAATACCAATGCCGCCACGAGAACTAATACAACATCAAACCAATGTAATTCGCTTGGTAAGAAATCAACGAAATAAATGCCATCTGATAACAGTTTTTTACCGAGTAATGTCTCGATGCCTTGAATAATCGGCGTGAGATTCAGTGCAAGTACGACACCTAACACGATACCAATCAAACAGCCTTTCATTCCTGCAAGCAAGCCATACCAAATAAAGATTTGTTTAATAAATCCATTATTCGCCCCTAGGGTTCGCATAATCGCAATATCACCTTGCTTGTCCTTTACCGCCATAATTAAGGTTGAAACGATATTAAAACACGCTACCCCTATTACAAGCACCATGGCGATATACATCACGGTACGGATAAGCTGAATATCACGATACATATAGCCAAATTTTGCCACCCAGTTTTGAATATAAAGCAGTTGCGGATAATCATTCAGCATCGAATAATCCATGTCTTGTACTTTAAATGGATCATTAATTTTCAATTCAACACCGCTAATTTGATCTTCACGATATCCCATTAATTCTTGCGCTTGAGGTAATGCCAGTAAGGCATAACTATGGTCTAACTGACCATCTAAACGCAAAATAGCGGTCACTTGAACACGCTCACGATTAGGCTGAGCCATTTGATCTTCACCATTAGGTTGAGAAATCAATAATGACACCCAATCACCAGCTTTAACATCTAACTCTTTGGCAATACCAGAGCCCAGCACCAATCCGCCTTCTTCTGCGAATTTTTGCCAGCCATCACCTTCCACAAACTTACCAAGAGAGCTCACTTGATCTTCAGCTTGCTTATCGACCCCTTTCACTTGTACAACTTTAAGTTTATTGCCATTTTCGACTAAGGCAGTAAAACTCACAAAAGGTGAAAGTGCGGTAATTTTTTTGTTTGTTTTTAGACGTTCCGCTAGGTTCTGCCAATGGTTTAATGTGGCTTCATTGTCATGTGGATTTACCGTGATTTCCGTATGTGGCACGACAGCCAAAATACGTGAATTCAATTCACGCTCAAAACCATTCATCGCACTTAATCCCACAATCAATACTGCCACACCAAGGGCAATACCGATAGCAGAGAATTTTGAAATTAACGCCACCAACGGATTCTTTTGCTTACCCCGTTGATAACGCCAACTAATGAAAAAAGGCGTATTCATTATGCACCTTCCTTCAAAATGCCGTCTTGCATGGTTAAGCAACGAGACAGTTTTTGTGCCAATGACATATCATGCGTAACCAATAAAAACGCAATGTTTTGTTCCGCATTCAAGGTTTGAATCAACTCAAAAATACTTTCTGTGGTTTTATGATCTAAGTTACCCGTTGGTTCATCGGCTAAAACGAGAGCGGGATTATTCACCAATGCACGAGCAATCGCCACACGTTGACGTTCACCACCCGAAAGTGCAGATGGACGATGAGTAATGCGATGACTTAAGCCTACTGCGCCCAATATTTTTTCAGCACGATCTTTTGCTTCTGTTTTATTCTGGCGACCAATTAACATCGGCATCATGACATTTTCCAATGCGGTAAAATCCGCCATTAAATGGTGAAATTGATACACGAAACCGAGATTTTGGTTACGTAATTTGGCCAATTCACTTTCAGACGCTTTTTGCAAAGATTGCCCTTTAATAAAGACTTCACCACTACTTGGCTGATCTAAACCACCCAAAGTGTGCAATAAAGTACTTTTTCCTGAACCAGAACTCCCCACAATCGCCACTAATTCTTGTGGTTTCATAGCAAAGCTTACGCCTTTTAATACTTGGGTTTGGTTCTCGCCTTCTTGGTAAAATTTATTAATATTTTGGCATTCTAATAAGTAGTTATTCATATTTTACTCATAACGTAATGCTTCCGCTGGCTCAGTTTTCGCCGCACGATAAGCTGGGTAAATAGTTGATAATAAAGATAATAATAAAGAAAAAGCAATCACAATAATGACTTGCACAGGCTCAATGGATGTTGGCAAGAAAACACCATTCGGATTGACCGCACTTAAAATTGCCCCAAGGTTTAAGGTGATTAATACCCCCAGTACAGCACCAATCAATGTGCCCACTAGCCCCACCAATAAGCCTTGATAAATAAAGATCGAACGCACTTGTGATTTAGTCACACCTTGCGTTTGCAGAATGGCGATTTCTCCTTGTTTATCCACCACCATTAAACTTAATGAGGTCACGATATTAGAAATTGCCACAACAATAATTAAGCTAATCAACAAGCCCATCATATTTTTTTCCATACGAACTGCTTGGAAAAACTCCCCTTTTTGGACACGCCAGTCACTGATATTGCTCTCTTTAAAATAGGTTGGCAATTCTGTGATTTGGAAAGGATCATCCAGGAATAAACGATAGCCTTGAGCCTCACCTGGTTGAATGCGCATTAGGCGACCAATATCCGCTAAATTAGCAAAAACTTCATAGCCTGACGCTTCACCATAATCATAATAAAGCTCGCTCACCGTAAATAAACGCTGCATCGGCACGCGACCAAATGGGGTGTATTGGCTGTTTTCCGTAATCATTAAGCGAACTTTATCGCCCACCACTAAGCCTAATTTTTGCGCCAACGTATCACCAATAATCAACTTAAACTCACCTTGCGGTAAAAGTTGGTTAAACTGACTAGGATCGAAACCTTCTAGTAAAGGATCATCTGAAAAAGACTGAATACCAATCACTTGTCCCGCGCTCACACCTTTTGCCGTTTGAAACACAACATTCGTGGTATTAATCGGTACAGCTTTTTGCACAAAGTGCGGTATATTTTCAAGCGGTTTTTCTGCCGAAATAGGCGCCTCTTGGCTAATAATCGCGTGTGGAATGCTCGAAAGCACCTGCTGTTTTTGATAGCCTTCTAATCCATTCATGACAGAAAGCACAATAATCAATGCCATCACACCCAGTACGATGCCAAAGCTTGCCAAATTAGCAACAAGTCGCCCAAAACGATCGGCGCTTTTTGCACGCCAATATCGCAGGGCGACGTATAAAGAAATAGGTAAATTCATTATTTTTGATTTAATTGTTGAACGAAATCTTCAATATTTTGCGCCACTTTTTTCGTTAGCGTGGTTACCGCACTATCACTCGCCCAAGCAATATGAGGTGTGATAATTAAATTCGGCATCGTTTTCGCTAATTCAATCAGTGGATTATTTTTCTCTGGTGGTTCTTTCACTAATACATCTAATGCGGCACCACCTAATTGTCCTGATTTTAATGCGTCACAAACTGCTTGCTCATCAATCAATGGACCACGACCAGTATTAATTAAATACGCACCTTTCTTACAAAGTGACAAGGTTTCTTGATTGATTAAATTTTTAGTTGTTTCAGTCAATGCACAATGCAATGTCAGAATATCGGCCTGTTTTATCACCTCTTCAAAAGGCGTGTAATCTTCGCGGCACGTTGTCGCATTTTGATGTTCAGCATAAAGAACTTTCATGCCTAAAAGCTCGGCTAAACGCCCCACTTCTGTGCCTAAACAGCCTTTTCCAAACACACCTAATGTTGAACCTTTAACATCTGTAATAGGATAATCAAAATAACAGAACTGTTTACTCTCAGTCCATTTTCCAGTGATTTGATCGCGTTGCCAACCTGCTAGACTATGTTTTAACGCAAAAATCATCCCCAACACATGCTCAGGTACGGTCGTAGCAGAATAACCCGTTACATTTTTAACCGTCACACCCAATTCTTTTGCCGCGTCTAAATCCACGTTATTGGTGCCTGTTGCGGTGATAGCAATCAATTTTAATTTAGGTAGTTGTTGCAATACCTCACGGCTTAAAATCACTTTACTGGTGATAATAATATCCGCGTCTTTTGCTCGCTCAATAGTTTGCTCCGCAGAAGTATATTCATACTCTACCCAGTTATGCGGAAAGCTTGGACGAGGAATAGGAATATGTTTCGGAATTGCCGTGCTGTCTAAAAATACGATATTCATTGTTATCTCCTTTTACAGAACAAAAGTGCGGTCAAAAACAACGCTGTTTTCAACCGCACTTCTCAATTAGATAGACGTATCTAATTCAGGGAAAGACTTCACTAAATCATCAATGGCTTTCATCTGTGAGACAAAGCCTTCTAATGCCGAAAGTGGCAATGCAGAAGGGCCATCACATTTTGCTTGATTTGGATTTGGATGTGCTTCCAAGAATAAGCCTGCAATACAAATTGCTAAGCCAGAACGGGCTAATTCGGTCACTTGTTCACGACGACCGCCTGAAGCTGCACCAAACGGATCACGACATTGTAATGAATGAGTCACGTCAAAAATAACTGGACTGCCTTTAGACACTTTTTTCATTACGCCGAAACCTAACATATCAACTACTAAATTATCGTAACCAAAGTTCGAACCGCGATCACAAAGGATAATTTTATCATTACCACATTCTTCAAATTTATCCACGATATTCCCCATTTGACCTGGACTTAAGAATTGTGGTTTTTTCACGTTAATTACCGCACCCGTTTTTGCCATAGCTTCAACCAAATCTGTTTGACGAGCCAAGAATGCCGGTAACTGAATCACATCCACCACATCAGCAACAGGCTGACATTGATAGATTTCGTGCACATCGGTAATCACTTTCACGCCGAAGGTTTCTTTTAACTCTTGGAAAATTTTTAAACCTTCTTCCATGCCTGGACCACGGTAAGAATGAATTGAAGAACGGTTAGCTTTATCGAAAGATGCCTTAAAAACATAAGGAACGCCCAACTTTTCAGTTACTTTCACGTAAGCTTCACAAACTTGCATTGCCATATCGCGACTTTCAAGCACGTTCATTCCGCCGAAAAGTACAAAAGGTTTGTCATTTGCGACATCAATATTGCCAATTTTTACAATTTTATTTTGCATAATATTTCCTTTTTAATGGATGGCATTGGCATCTTTCAATGCTTCGCCTTTCAGTTCTAAAAGTTGAGTTTTTAACAGAGAAGAAGTGGGATCATTTGGACATTGATCTACAAAATATTCCAAATCCTCAATGGCTGAAGGATAAGCGCCCATTTGCGCCAACACTAAGCCACGATCGCGAATATCGTAAGGATCTTTTCTTCCTGCTAACAAGAATTGGATATAATTAAAAGCCAAATCGTTTTGTTCTTCACGAATTAAGGCATTTTTGGCGAGCTGACGGAAACGTGCGGTAAGCATCGGAATATCTGCTCGAGCTAAATCTTCAGGTTGAATTTGAGCCCCAAAACCAAAGGCACCTTCATAGAGTTTTTTCAATTCATCCACTGAAATATATTTTCCGCTCCAAGGATCAATAAACGCCACTTCGCCATCAACTTCTGCACGCAAAATCAGTTGGGTCGGGAAATTCACGGGATAAATCGGCAATTTTAAACTTGCTGCCAAATGAAGGATTAAGGCGCCAAGGCTTACCGGCATACCTTCACGTTCTTCTAAAATATACGGAAGGTATAAATTACGAGCATAGAAATAATTATCCGCATCGCAATGAAAGCCCCAATCACCGTAAAATAACTGCAAGAGTTGATGAATTTTAGCTTTATCATCCCATTCTTTAGGAATAGCTTGGCGAGCTTTGCGCACCAAGCTTCCAACAAGCCCTCTTAAGCGAGGCTCATCAAGTTGCTCTTTCTCACAAATGCTCAGATAAAAATGAGTCAGTTCAGCATACAAGGCTTTTTGATCGTATTTCATTACCGCTTCCAATATCCCAATGTTACGCGCTCATTGTCGCCATAATCCCGTATGGTTGCAACCCCTTGCCAATGATTTTGCCAGAAAATTGACCGCACTTCTTCGCCCTGTTTCCAGCCGTGCTCTAACAATAAATAGCCGTTATCTTTTAAATGTCCTGGCGCATACTCAATAAGATGACGTAAATCAGCTAAACCGTTTTCACCTGCTACCAACGCCGAACGAGGCTCGAAACGCACATCACCTTGGAAAAGATGCTCATCGGCTTCATAGATATAAGGTGGATTACTGACGATAATATCAAACTGCCCTTCAACATTTTCAAACCAACGACTCTGCAAAAATTGTACCTTGAGCTGATTTTTTTCTGCATTGAATTGCGCTAATTTGACGACCTCTGGCATTAAATCCACACCAATAACATCTAATTGAATATTCTTTTTTTGACAAATAGGAGAAAGTTCAGAAGCCAACGCCAACGCAATGGCGCCAGTGCCGGTTCCGAGATCGAGAATACGAAAGTGCGGTGGATTTTCTTCCAGTTTTTCTAACGCAATGTGTAATGCTTTTTCTACAAGAATTTCAGTATCGGGGCGAGGAATTAATGTTCCTTCAGACACATTTAAAGGCAAGGACCAGAATTCTTTTTCACCGAGGATATAAGCGATAGGTTCGCCTTTTAAACGACGATCTAAAAGTGCGGTCAATTTTAACCGCACTTTTTCATCAATTTCCGTTTCATCGAAAGCTAAAATTTGTGTTCTCGATTTACCCGTTGCGTGTTGCAATAGCACTAACGCATCAACTTTACCATTCTCTGTCGGATTTACCTGATTTAAGGCTTGCGCAGCATCGGCAAGCCATTGTTGATAGGTCATTAATTACTCTCAGATAACGCCGCTAATTGATCTGCTTGATATTCAGTGATAATCGGCTGAATAAGCTCATCAATCTTGCCGTTC
This sequence comes from Parahaemophilus parainfluenzae, assembly GCF_001055095.1. Lineage (GTDB taxonomy): Bacteria > Pseudomonadota > Gammaproteobacteria > Enterobacterales > Pasteurellaceae > Haemophilus_D > Haemophilus_D parainfluenzae_Z. The sequence continues at coordinate 63,585 of NZ_JVHG01000010.1, read as the reverse complement.
ATCACTTCATCTAAGCGATAGAGCGTTAAGTTGATACGGTGATCTGTTACACGACCTTGTGGGTAGTTATAAGTACGAATTTTATCAGAACGATCGCCTGAACCTAATAAGTTACGGCGAGTATCCGCTTGCTCAGCAGCTTGACGTTCTTGCTCCGCTTGAACAATACGTGAAGCCAATACAGACATCGCTTTTGCTTTGTTTTTGTGTTGTGAACGCTCATCCTGACATTCCACCACAATACCCGTTGGAATGTGAGTAATACGTACCGCAGAGTCTGTTGTATTAACGTGCTGACCACCTGCACCAGATGAACGGTAGGTATCAATACGTAAATCTGCTGGATTGATTTCCGGCATTTCAGATTCTGGTAATTCAGGCATCACCGCAACAGTACAAGCAGAAGTATGAATACGGCCTTGACTTTCTGTTTTTGGTACACGTTGTACACGGTGGCCGCCTGATTCAAACTTTAACTGACCATACACGCCATCACCGCTTACTTTAACGATCACTTCTTTATAACCGCCCTGCTCGCTTTCATTTGCGCTGAGCATTTCAACACGCCAGCGTTTACTTTCAGCATAACGGCTATACATACGGAATAAATCGCCGGCAAAGATACCCGCTTCATCACCACCTGTACCTGCACGAATTTCTAAATAGCAGTTATATTCATCATTTGGATCTTTTGGTAATAAAAGAATTTGAAGTTGTTGCTCGACTTCTTCAATTTCGGCTTTGGATTCTTCAATTTCCATTTCTGCCATTTCTTTCATTTCAGGATCATCTAACATCAATTCTGCTTCAGCAATGTTAGAGTTAAGCTGATTCCAACGATTAAAACATTTCACCACATCTTCAAGTTGTGAATATTCTTTAGAATACGCACGGAATTTATCCTGATCCGAAATTACCGACGCATCACCTAGCAATGCCTCTAATTCTTCATAACGTTCTTTTAAACTTTCAAGTTTTGCAATAATAGAATCTTTCATATTTTTATAAAGTTAAAGCCAAAAATAAAATCGGCCTATTCTAGCCGATTTTAAGGAAAATTGACAGACGCAAAATCTGCCTAAAAATGACCGCACTTTAGATGCGAGTCACATCAAACTTCGCTAAATCAATTCGATCTTCTGTACCATAAAATTTAGCCAACGCATGACGCAAGGTTTCTGCACGTTTTGGTAAGCCTTTTTCTGCATAGGTTTTCACTTGCTCATACACCGCTTGCTTAAATGGTTGGGTATCCCCTGGATTGCCATTCAAATTATCGGCACTGGCAAAATAACGAAACCCTGCCGCAGTGGCTAAAATCCATTCCAACGCTTGAGGCTTCACTTCGACCTTTTCAAAATCACGCTGACGATCTTCTGAACGGCCATCCGGCTCATACCAATAGCCAAAATCTTCTAATTTACGGCGCTCTTTCCCCGCCACTAACCAATGGGCAATTTCATGTAATGCACTGCTGTAAAAGCCTCTTGCAAAGTAAATGGCGTTATAAGGCACCTCATCATTTGCAGGAATGTAAATCGGCTCATCCCCACCTTTAACCAATCGCGTATTATATTCTTCTTCAAAACATTGATTAAAAATCGCAATGATATCCTCAAGTTTGTGTTCCATGCTTTCTCCAAATATTTTTATAAATAACGCCTCTTAAAAGGTTTGAGAATTATCTCATTTTTAATCTCTTTCACAAAATTTCAGTTAAATAAAAAACCGTCTGAATGATCGTTTCAAACGGTTTTTTAAATGATAAAGTGCGGTCAAATTTTTAGGTGTTTTTAAACCTATCTTTAAGCCCCATCTATTTAATATCCCCCTTCGGTGCATGTCCGAAATAGCGTTTGTATTCACGGCTGAATTGGCTAGGTGACTCGTAGCCAACTTGGTAAGCAGTTTCGGTAATGCCTCGCCCTTCTTGTGCGATCAGTCGTCTGGCTTCCATCAGACGTAAGGATTTTTGATATTGCAGCGGTGAAAGGCTGGTTATCTTCTTAAAATGACTATGAAATCCAGATAATGACATACCACATAGATTTGCCAAGGTTTCCACGGTGATGGTTTCACTAAAATGTTGTTGCAGATAATGGGTGGCTTGGGCGATTTTTTTGGTGTGCGATCCATTGCTTACCATGGCTTTAAATTTGCCACCTTGCTCGCCTGTAAGGAGTCGATAATAAATTTCTTGTTGGATAAGCGGTGCAAGAAACCCAATATCTTTTGGATTTTCGTGCAAGAGTAATAAGCGTTCAACAGCATTTTTGAGAGATTCATCCAAATGCCATTGTGCAAAACCCTCGTCGCCCTGTTGGACATCATCTGCAAGGTTTGGATTTGCTAATAAAATCTTGCTAACGCTTTCAATATCAATTTTCATCGACATCACTAAAAACGGCTTTTGCGGCTCTGCATATTTAATCTCGCCACGCATCGGTATGTTTACTGGGCAAAACATAAAATGTTGATTATCAAATCGGTAGCATTGTTCGCCTAGCTGCACTTCACGTTCTCCGCTTAACACGATGCAAATGCTCGGCTCTTGAATAATACCCTCGTAACAAAATGGTTGATCTGAATGGCGAAGAAATAAGCCTTTAATCGATGATGAATAGAGTTCGTTATGTGGAATAACCTTTAATAATCGTTCTATCATTTCAGTTGAGAACATAATTTTGTAGGAATAGGCAAGTAATTTGGATAAATCATATAACACTTCATATTGCCGTTCAATATAATGAACTCACTTTCAACGGCAGTACGCCAAAACATTTAACCAATATTGAATTGAGGACAATATCATGAAAATTTTCTACAAAACATCAGCAACAGCAACCGGCGGACGTGATGGTCGTACCCAAGTGGACGATGGTTCAATCGACTTTGATTTGGTTTCATTTCAAAATGACGGCACCGGAGCTGATGAAAAACACCAACGCGCCGAGTATGGCAAGCACCGCCGCACCGACGAAAAACGGCCGAATGGGGTGGGTGAAAAACTTATTCATGGTTTGGCTTAATTCTGCATGAAGATGCTTTCGGATATGGATTTATTGGGCGGACAGGGTTGTATCTTGTATTGAAGAAGCAAGCCGAAGGTTTGTCAGATACTCAAATGCCCGTATCATTCATATTATTGATATTATTGTTTGAATTGTATTATTTTCAATAATAATAAATAACCCTAAACCAATATAAATAACAGCCATTATCCAACGACTAAACTTCTCTACAATTTCACCAACACCTGAAATATTAGCCAATCTTTGTGCTGTATATACTAAAACAAAAATCAATATTAAAAATACAAGAAGAGTAACTAATAAGTCGACAAGATCTAAAGTCACAAAGTAAGGAACAAAAAGTCCAATATTATCTGCACCACAACTAGCAACTGTAACCAAAGCAACAATACCGACTAATTTTGACAACCCTTTTTCATCCAATTCTTTTTTAGCTCTTTTTTCGCCCTCACAATCGTCGTAAATAGCAACTTTAATACCTAAGTAAATCGGTATTAAACCTAATAAACCCAACACCCATTTTTCCGGAACATAATTCAAAACAAAAGCTAGAAATAAACTAACTAATATTAAAATTACAGAACCTAAATATTGTCCGATATAAATATCTCGATATTCTTTTCTAGTATTTGCTCTAGCAAAAAATATTAATAGTATTACCAACAAATCTACTGCTGTAGCAATATATAAAACAGCAGCAGTAATCACAGTCGAAAACATAAAGCACCTCATAATGAATCCCCTGCCCCCTTGGCACCACGGCTTTTTCAAAAACCGAATCGCGTTCGGATAACAGATTCGTATCTTTCGCTAAAGAGGCAAGCCTGCGGCTTGCTTACCCTCTCCCTAGCCCTCTCCCACGGGGAGAGGGAATTGGGCTGTCGAGCCTGAACATTTTCAGGTTTACCTGACATCTGATTCCCAATTCTACGGCTCTCTGATTTTGAGAAACCTGATCCCCTTTCCCCGTGGGAGAGGGCTAGGGAGAGGGCAACGAACCGCAAGGTTTGTCAGAAATTTAAATTCCTATCACTCATAATAATGAATCCCCTGAAACTCTCTTGCCACCACGGCTTCTTCAAAAGCCCAATCGCGTTCAGACAGCGGCGTAGGCAGGGTAATCACGTTTTGCACGTTCATGCCCTTAGTGGAAAGCAGCATGATTTCATGGCTCAGGCGTGCGGCTTCGAAGCGGTCGTGCGTTACCAGCATACACGCCATGCCCTGCCGCTCGATTTTTTCCACCAGCATGGCGACCAAAATATCGCGCAAATCGCGGTCCAAACCGACGAACGGCTCGTCCAGCAAGGCAAGGTCGCAGCCGCACAGCAGCAGGCGCAAAAATGCTACCCGTTTCGCCATGCCGCCGGACAATTCGGTCGGATATTTGTTCAAATCGCCCGCAGTCAACCCGACTTTCGCCGCCAGCGCGATGATTTCGCCTTCATCGGGTTTGTCCATAAAAATAGCGATATTCTGCATCGCAGTCAAGTTTTCCAGCAGGCGGTTTTCCTGAAACAGAAAACCCGTTTTGCGGAAAGTATTGCGTATCGTGCCCGATTTCGGCGTTTCCAAGCATTCAAATCCATCCGTTTGGGCGCAACAACAGGCCGCGCAATTTTAGTGGAAGGAATTAATTAAAATTATTTCTTAGAAAAAGGCCGTCTGAAATTTCAGACGGCTTTTTTATAACAAAGTGTGGTCAAATTTTTAGGTGTTTTTGCAAATTCAATTCAAAATTAAAACCGCTTGTTTTTAAAACTTCACTGTTTCACCATCTTCTGGAATTACTACATTTTCAAGCTTGTTTGCTTGGACAAATTGGCGTAAATCCTTACGGTACACAGACATATGATTTACTGCATCCATGTGCACCGTGATAAGTTTTGTATTTGGTAGCATGTTACGAGCATGAGCAACATCTTGTAACCCCATAATAATGCCGTCATTCGGAAAAGCTAAGGTACGCGCATCACCTGTGTTCATAATCATTACATATGGTTTATAACGATTAATAGCTTTGTTTACTTCGGCAGTCCAAATTGTGTCACCAACCAAGTACACCGTTGGATGACCTTTCGCTTGGAATATTACACCCATCGCCTCATCTAAAATCTCAGCCAATTGTGGCACAGCGTACATTTCCGTTGTACCGTGAGAACCACCGGTTTTATTTAAAATAATACCTTCAAACTCCACCGGTTTTTCCAACAATAAGCTGGTTATGTTAGTAAAACCTTGCGCTTTGAGTAAGTCGCCATCCCGTTCATGCTGCACAAAAATTTTGATGGATTTAGGTAAAATTTTTTGTGCAACCTCATCCCAATGATCTTCATGTGTATGAGTCAAAATAATGGCATCAACATCTTTGAAAGTATCTTCTGCTTTCATCGGTAATTCCACAAGTGGATTACGCAAATGGCTATTTAATGTTCCTTCAAAGCCTGCATAACGTCCTTTTTCAGCAAGCATCGGGTCAATTAAAAAAGTTTTCCCTGCATAGTTCAGGCGACCAGTAGCATTGCGGATATGTTGGTAGCTATCAGTGTTTTTAGAGGCAAGATCTACAGCGAAAGTGTTTGCGCTAATAGCCAATGCTGTAGCGCTAATTAAGGTTTTTAAGTTCATTGTTTTTCCTTTTCTATATACGTTATTGAATGAATAAACATATTATAGTGAGAACAAAATTGCGCAAAAATAGACAAAAAATCAATAAACGTAATAATCAGGTCATTTTTGTGCTATGCTCATATCAAAGTAGGAGAAATAAAATGAATAAACCCACAGTTGCTTTGATTGTGTATGAACAAATGATGCCCATTCATTTTGCGATGGCATATTCCGTTTTTTCTATGTCGGATTTAAACGGCAAGCCGTTATTTGAGTGTAAAATCGTTAGCGATTCGGACAACCTGACAAACTCGCTATTTCACATACATTTAGATGGAGGTTTAGAGTGGTTGGAGAATGCCGATATTGTTGTGATGACTGGATGGCATGATACTCAAGTAATGCCGAGTGAGGCTTTATTAACAGCATTACGGCAAGCGTATCAACGTGGTGCGACAGTAGTGGGGTTATGTTATGGCGCCTATGTGTTAGCGTGCAGTGGCCTACTTAACGGCAAAAAAGCAACCACACATTGGTTGGGAGATAGTGATTTTACTAGTCGCTTTCCTCAGGTGAAATGGGATTTAAATCCTATTTATTTGGAACAAGATCGACTGATTACCTCCGCAGGAACGGCAGCTTCCATGGATTGTTGTCTTTCTATTGTCCGTAAATTATATGGTGTGAAAATTGCCAATCATATTGCCCGAATACTGGTTATCCCCCCTCATCGTGAAGGCGGACAAGCACAATTTATCGAACGCCCTATTTCTCGTTCGACACCTAATCATAATATCAATGCGTTGCTTGCTTATTTAAATGAAAATCTGACCGCACTTCATTCGACTGATAGCCTTGCCGAACGTTTGTCAATGAGCCGTAGCACTTTCACCCGACATTTTCGTAAAGCAACCGGAATGTCATTAAATCAATGGTTAATTGAAGCAAGGCTACAACGAGCAAGAGAGCTTTTGGAAAGCACAGATTTATCTATCACTGACATTGCAGAACAAAGTGGATTTCATAGCGATACCGCCTTACGTCAGCACTTCTTGAAAAAACATAAGATTTCACCGAATCGCTGGCGTAAGCAGTTTCAAATTAAGGATGTTTAGATCTTTTTATTTTAAAGTGCGGTCAGATTTTTAGATGTTTTTGCAAATTCAATTCAAAATTAGACCGCTTGTTTGATCTAAAGTCAGTCTATTCCTCTTCCCTTCCCCGTTAGGAAATTTGATTAGAGAAAAATAAAAAAGGTGAGTTCAAATGCTCACCTTCTAAACTAATATTTTACAATTAACCGAATACTTTTTCCAAATGTGCTTGGTAGTCTGCTAAGTATTGTTCTACTTGTGGATTTTTAATCACATCGTTACATAAGAATGTTGGCAGACGAGTCAAACCGATGAATTCGTTGAGTTTGTGGAAGTGCATGTATAACGCATCCACGCCTTTGCCTTCGAAGAAGTCGCCTTCACGGGTGAACGCTTCAATCGGGGCATTCCATGTAAGTGAGAGCATGTGTTTTTTGCCTTGCAACAAGCCACCTGTGCCGTAGCCTTCTGTCGGATTGACACGATGACGGCCGTCACTGTGGTAAAGCTTGCCGTGTCCGGCGGTTAATACTTCGTCTATGTATTTTTTAACTGTCCAAGGTTCGTGCATCCACCAACCTGGCATCTGCCAAATCACGGCATCCATCCACAAGAATTTTTCAATTTCTGCTTCAACATCATAGCCGGCATCAATCACAGTTTCTTTTATATTGTGTCCAAGTGCAGTCAAAACTTCTTTCGCTTTTTTGTGAAGTGTGTGATTTAACTCACCATGTGAATGGCCAAACTCTTTTCCACCGTCTAATAATAAAATATTCATTTTTTCTCCTTTAGCTGATAATTTACCGATTACTAAGCACTTTAGTAATACAACAATTTAACCAATCAATAAGCGCCAACTATTAAACTTACTACTCAAGTTCGAGAGTTTAATAGAAGTTAAAAGCGTAATAAAAAAGCCTTGAAGTCATTATTTTCAAGGCTTTAAAGTCTTTCATAGGACTTGATAGGTTTATTTTGTGGTGGAGCTGGCGGGAGTTGAACCCGCGTCCGAAATTACTCTACCTTCAGTACTACACGTTTAGTCTCATCTTTAATTTCACTTAAGCATGCGGACAGACACGCTAAACTTAAGCTAGTTTGATTCAATTTAGTGCTTCGATCCTCAAACAGCGGCTTCCACACGATCTCGTTTTGGTTTGACTCCGCTTTATCCCCGTCTTACGAGCGGAAGCTGGGGAGCGAAGGCTATGAGCAGGTTATTAAGCTGCTAAAGCGTATTGTTCGTCGTTTGCGACTATTTTTTTGCGGTTTATTTACGAGGCCTACCGCACCTCGACGTGCACCTTGGGCTTCGCTAATCCCGTCGAATCCAGAATCAGCCCCAAAATTGTTCGGCAGTTTATCAAAAAATCCAAGAAAGGAAAAGAAGCTATTTATTAACCATAGAAGTTAGGGTAAAATTTTGCCACTTTTTTATAAGGAATCGAATAATGAAAACATTGAAATCTCTGACCGCACTTTCATTAGGTGCATTATGTTTAGCATTTAACACGCAAGTTATTGCAAAAGAAGCCCCCCCCGCAAAAGCAACACAAACCCAACAACAAGCGGTAAAAGCGAGTGATAACATCGACAAATACCTTGCCATCAATATTGGTAATCGTGAAATGGTGGTTGATGAAAATGGCCAAGCATTAAGTGCATTCAAACATGAAATCATCAATATTGGTCAAAAACCAATCAAAAACATTCAATGGGTGGGTGTGTATGTGAATAACCGCAAAGTTATTTACAGCCAAGATATGCAAATCAATTTAGAAACCCCATTACAACCAGGCAAATCCATCAATATTAATTTACAAATTCCATTTGTTCAATTAGCTGAAGATGCGCGTAAAGTCTTTATGAACCAACAAGAAAAAATTGATGTTTATCCTATTGAACGCGTTATCCTGTTTGGTGATAAAACCGTTCTCTCAGATCGTTAATTTTCTTATCTAGCCCACGTAATGTGGGCTTTTTAATAACTGTATACTTGAACAGTTATTTTCTTTTAGATATACTAAAAACACGCCTAATTTTGACCGCACTTACAGCATGAATTCCACCCGAAAAATCATTCACATTGACATGGATTGCTTTTATGCCTCTGTTGAAATCCGTGAAAATCCAACGCTACAGGGCAAACCTGTCGCAGTGGGGGGAAGTTCTCGACAACGTGGTGTACTCACGACCTGTAATTATGAAGCACGAAAATTTGGGCTGCACAGTGCGATGCCGACAGCACAAGCTATCAAAAAATGCCCTAATCTGATTTTAGTGCCCGTTAATATGCCCCTTTATAAACAGGTATCCGCACAAATTCATCAGATCTTTCAACGCTATACTTCTATCATTGAGCCACTTTCCTTAGATGAAGCTTATTTAGATGTTACGGATTGTACACAATGTTCAGGATCCGCCACTTGGATCGCACAAGAAATTCGCCAAGCCATTTTTGATGAATTAAAGTTGACCGCCTCTGCTGGTGTGGCGCCCCTTAAATTTCTCGCCAAAATTGCCTCCGATATGAATAAACCGAACGGACAATTTGTGATTCAACCTCATGAAGTTGAGCTGTTTGTAAAAACACTGCCATTAAAAAAAATCCCTGGTGTGGGCAAAGTCACTTCTGAACGTTTATTGAAAATGGGCTTAGAAACTTGTGAAGATGTGCAAAAACTCGATCAATCTATTTTGTTAAATATCTTCGGGAAAATGGGCAAGCGAATTTGGGATTTTAGCCATGGCATTGATGATCGTGAAATTCAAGCTCATCGAGAACGAAAATCTATCGGCGTAGAACGCACTTTATCCGAAAATATTCGTCATCTCGAACAAGGCATAGCATTGTTAGATAATCTCTATACCGAGCTTATTCGTCGCATTGAACGAAGTGCACCGAATATCCCTTTAACCGCTTTTCGCAAAATTGGGGTGAAATTAAAGTTTGAAGATTTTCAGGTGACGACCTTAGAAAAAACAGGCTTGCCTTTATCACTAAAAAGCTTTCAACAATTACTGGAACAAATTTGGCAACGTAGCCACGGAAAATCCATTCGTCTTGTTGGATTACACGTGAATTTACCGGAAGAAAGTCATTTAGAACAAATGAGCTTGTGGTAAAACACAAAAGAAAATGACCGCACTTTTATTCATTCCATCCTGAGTAGGATAATGAAAAACAAAAGTGCGGTCATTTTTGATGAATTTGTTGAGTTGGTCGATAAGCCGAGTTCTGTCGTGGACAATCATTCCTCTAGGCGACAAATTACTCTGCCGCTCAAGCAACCTACCCGAACTCTGGACGGGCCACCCATTGAGTTCCTATTTGGTCTTGCTACGAGTGGAGTTTACCTTGCTGCACGTTGTTACCAACGGCACGGTGTGCTCTTACCACACCCTTTCACCCTTACCGTTTTCACGGCGGTCTGCTCTCTGTTGCACTGGTCGTCGGCTCACGCCGCCCGGACGTTATCCGGCACTCTGCCCTTTGTAGCTCGGACTTTCCTCTCGTTTACTTGTCCCACTAGGTCGTGCGAACACGGTTAAGGGCTTCAATAAACCAGCGATTGTCTAACCAACTCGCGGCGTAGTATAGGGGGAATTCAAAGGGTGGTCAAATTTTCATTCTTATTTTTAATAACTTCCGTTAGAATAGCCCTACAAAACACGGTTATTATCAACCGCACTTTTATCATAAGGATCTCCTATGAATTATTTACAAATCGCACGAGAAACCCTTTCTGTCGAAAGCCAAGCGCTCGCACAATTAAGCCAACGCTTGGATGATGAGTTTTCTCAAGTTGTGGATCTTATCCTTGCTTGCGAAGGTCGTTTAGTCATCGGCGGCATTGGTAAATCGGGGCTAATTGGCAAAAAAATGGTGGCGACTTTTGCCTCAACGGGAACCCCAAGTTTCTTCCTTCACCCTACTGAAGCCTTTCATGGCGATTTAGGCATGTTAAAACCGATCGACATCGTGATGCTGATTTCTTATAGCGGTGAAACTGATGATGTAAATAAACTCATTCCAAGTTTGAAAAACTTTGGTAATAAAATTATTGCGTTAACCAGCAATAAAAACTCAACACTTGCTCTCCATGCGGATTATGTTTTAGATATCACCGTAGAGCGTGAAGTCTGCCCAAACAATCTCGCCCCAACCACTTCTGCGTTAGTGACTCTAGCTTTAGGCGATGCCCTTGCGGTTTCATTAATTACAGCTCGTCATTTCCAACCGGCTGATTTTGCGAAATTTCATCCAGGTGGCAGCCTTGGCCGTCGTTTGTTATGTAAAGTAAAAGATCAAATGCAAACTCGATTGCCGATTACTACACCAGATACCAGCTTTACTGATTGCTTAACTATTATGAATGAAGGTCGTATGGGTGTAGCATTAGTCATGGAAAACCAACAACTTAAAGGCATTATTACCGATGGTGATGTGCGCCGAGCATTAACGGCTAACGGTGCTGACACGCTTAATAAGACCGCGAAAGAATTGATGACCTCGTCACCAAAAACTATTCATGAAAATGAATTCTTAGCGAAAGCGGAAGACTTGATGAAAGAGAAGAAAATTCACTCTCTTGTTGTGGTCAATGATGAAAATAATGTTGTGGGCTTAGTGGAGTTCTCAAGCTAATGATTAACGAAAAATTAAAGAAAATTAAATTAGTCATCACCGATGTCGATGGCGTATTAACTGACGGACTACTCCATTATGATGCAAATGGCGAAGCGATTAAAAGTTTCCATGTGCGCGATGGACTTGGTGTCAAAATGTTGATGGATGCAGGTATTCAGGTAGCCGTATTATCGGGCAGAGATTCGGCGATTCTGCGTAAGCGAATTAGCGATCTCGGAATTAAGTTGTTCTTTTTAGGCAAGCTTGAAAAAGAAAGTGCTTGTTTGGATCTCATGAAACAAGCTGGTGTTACCGCAGAACAAACTGCCTATATTGGTGATGACAGTGTCGATCTCCCCGCTTTTGCAACCTGTGGCCTTTCTTTTGCCGTGGCAGACTCTGCACCTTATGTACAAAATGCCGTGGATTATGTGCTTGCACTTGGAGGCGGGAAAGGCGCTTTCCGAGAAATGTCGGATATGATTTTACATGCTCAGGGCAAAGATGAAGTCTATACTTCAGCCAAAGGCTTTTTAAAATCAGTCAAAAATATGGGCCAATAGCACTCCTCAAAACACCTAAAAAAATAACCGCACTTTGATGATTCAAAAGTGCGGTTATTTCTTTTTATGTTTTATTGATTTGCCGGTAAAGCACCTGAATTCCAAGTCGGTGCTTCAGCTGGTTTCTTCACTTGTAACATAAAGCGCTGATTTGCCGTTGCTTGTGGTTGAACGATCGTACCCGATGGAGTCGAGAACGAAATACCGCCTTTCAACAATTGTTGTACACTACCGGTATTAAACTCTGCGCCTTTCCAACCAAGGTTGAAATCATAACCTGATGAAACCCAGAACTCTGAATTTTTACGTACCAAATGTTGATATTTCGGTGTAATCACAATATGTACCAACACACGATCGCCTAAAGAATTCAATTCAAATTTACGAACAGTTCCCACTTCAACACCGCGATAAAGGACAGGGGAGCCTTCCGTTAAATTCATCGCATCACTGGTTTCCAAAATAAATGGCACGCCATTGCTGTATTTATTTCGAGGTTGTGCAGTTTGCGCTAAATTAAACTGTGTTTTTGCTGGACCTTTGCCTAACTCAATATCAATGTAAGGCTGTAAAAGGCTATCTAAGTTTTCAATTCCACCCGCTGAGATTTGTGGGGAAATCACTTTAAATACAGTCCCCTCTTTTGCAATCATCCCCATATAACTTGGGTTAATTAATGCTTTTGCGGTGATACGGTTTGTCTTTTGATCAAGGGCAATCTGCTCGACTTCACCCACATTCATACCTAGATAACGCAAACTCATTCCTTTACTTAAAGCCGTTGCATCATCTGTAAGTAACGTAATCACTTGCCCCGCTGATTTGGCTCGCAGTTCACTTGGATAAAGCGTTTTATTTTTACCTGACCCCGTATTATCAAAGCTTATCGCGCCTTTTAATGAACGAGCAACTGGTGATGCCTGGATACTAATGCCTTTCGGCGTAATATCAATTTGTGCTGCACTTTCTACCCAGAATACACTTTTATCTGTAAGAAGATTTTGATAAGCCGGATAAATATACACATCAATATCAAAGTTATTGGCTTTCGGTCTTACGTTAATAATTTTACCCACTTCAAACTGACGATAAAGCACCACAGAACCTTTGCTAATACTTGGTAAATTAGTGGAGTGTAACACAATACTTGGATTCACTAAGTTACCCGTAATGCCCGTTTCTGCACTACTGATATCTTTATAAAGTGGATAGCTTGAATGTGGGGCGCCACTTCCTTTTTTAGGTAATACTCTCACCCCACCTTGTAGCCATTTTGATGGTGTTGCTGATTCAAAACGTAATCCGTCGATACCAAAACTTACATCAAAATTAGAGGCAGCCACAAATTGAGTGTTCTCATGAATAAGATTGCGATATTCTGATGCAATCGCCACTTCAAATTTGACACCATCAACATTCAAGTGCTGTTTCACAATTTGCCCAATGGCAATATTGTTATAAAACACCGATTGTCCTTCCGCGATACCATAAGTCTCTGGTGCCGTTAAGGTCAAAACCAAGGTATTTGGTGCTTTGAGTAATAACTCATTTTCTCGAATGACTTCGAATTGCGTTTTGCTTTCCCCACTTCCTGGAATAATTTCGAAATAATCACCACGGAAGAATTTCTGTGGGTTAGCAATATCGCCTAAATCTAACTTACGATTTTTTAATACAATATGTGTATTGGTTTTTAAGAGATTTGCCTGGCTTGGCTCAATTAATAATGTCCCTTGTAAAATATCTTCATTGTTTTCGACGGTTCTTAAAGACGAAAGCAAACCAACTTGCTCATCACCATAATAAACAGAAGTTTGTCCTGCTTGTAACCCAGCAGAAACAGGTAGAGTCACCTCAACTTCAATCCCGCGTTTAGCCGCTTGCAAATTAGAATAAAGGATATAGTTGCTGTTAGTCACCGCTTGCGGGCTATCTGATGGCGAGTCGAATGATACGGCACCTTGCACCACCGCATTTAAACTTTCAACCGACACATTCATACCAGATGAATTAATATTGGCGTTAATACCGCTAATATTCCAGAAACGTGAATCTTTCTTCACAAAATGCGCGAAGGCTTTATCAATTACTACATCAATTTCAACTTTATTGTCTTTATTAAATCGGTAATCATAAATTTTCCCGACTGGCATTTTTTTGAAATACACAGAAGCACCAATCGAAATTGATCCTAAATCATCTGAAATTAAATGAATTAATAAATCCCCAGGATTGACTTGTGCAATAGGGCCTTGCTCTTCTGCAATAAATTCATCTTCTGAATCCCCATCACCTGGTTGTAGGGTAATATAATTTCCTGAAACTAAAGAGTCTAAACCTGAAATCCCCGCGAGCGATACGCTCGGTTGCACAAGCCAAAATTTAGTATTTTCCTTTAACACATCGGTGGCTTCAGAATGAATACTTGCCTCAACTTTCACTTTTTGCATGTTGTCAGTAAAGTTAACCTTCTTCACGACACCGATTTGCAAACCCTGATAGCGTATAGGCGTTTTATCTGCAACTAATCCTGCGCCATTGGAAAACGTGATCGTAATCATCTTTCCTTGTTCTTGCACAATTTGGAAAAATAAAATCGCACCAATACATAATGCAATAAAAGGTAACAACCAAAACGGTGAGATGCGTTTATTCTTACGTAATAACGCTTCTACATTGTTATATTGCTCATCAATAGATTGAGATTCTGGTTTATTGTTTTCTGTCATAAATTTTCCAAATTAATCGACTATCAAACTGAGAAGTTGAAATCATAGTTAAAAACACTGCTGCACCGAAATAAAATGCGGCAGGGCCTACAGTAAAATTAATAATCTGTCCGCGTGTTACTAGAGACATCATCAAGGCTAACACAAAAAGATCCAGCATTGACCAACGTCCTACAAAGTGAACGATATGTAATAACCGCATCTGCCATTTAATTGAATGTCGCCATTTAAAATGCACACTAGCCAGTAAATATAACATAATGAGAATTTTGCTTACTGGCACAAAAATACTGGCGAAGAATACCACGAAAGCAACAAAATAGCTCCCCATGCTTATAAATGACATCACGCCCGACATCAAGGTATCTTGTGACAAATTTCCTGTTAAATAAACACCGGATATTGGGAGTAAGTTTGCGGGGAAAAGCATGATAATCCCTGCCACTAATGTCGCCCAAACGCGTTGTAATTTTACACTATCAGGTGTTTCAATAAGCGATGCACAACGTGGACAAATTGCACGATGACGGTGATCGTATTCTTGATCTTCTTTTAAAAAAGTGTAATCACAGGCGGTACAAAGTTCTAACGGTTTATCGCTTTTGGTAACCGGTTTCTGATCGGGATAAAAATCATGCCACAAGTCATCTAAATTAATTTTAATGAATAATAAAGTGGTTAAAAGTGCAGTAAAAACAAAAGCAATTAAATATACATCCACTTCTAATGTGGCATATTCGCGCACTTTAAACATGGTGACACCCAGTGCAACTAAATAGACGTCAAACATGACCCAAGGCTTAATATATCCCACAAATAATAAGACATTACGAGGCTTAATTTTGAGTAATTTAGAAAGCTGCAACATAATGACTAAAATCGCAAAAGAGACAGGCATTAAAACAGCACAGATAAAAATCATAAATGCAGTATAGGAATATCCCTCCACTGCCATTTTCCAAATTCCTTTCCAAACAGAAGCATCAATTTTAGTACCCAGTAAATCTAAGCTCAATAAAGGATAGCCTAAAGCAAATGGCATTAAAATTAAGATAGAAAGGGCGATTAATGAACAACGTTTAAGTGACCAATGACTTCCTGATTGCAATTTATGATGGCAACGCGGACATTGCGCGTATTCCCCTTCTTGCGGACGACAAACAGACACCGTTGCATCGCATCCTATGCAACGCACTAGTCTATAAGTGGCATGAGTAAAATCAGGTGTTTTTGTCATTATGTTTTCAGAAATTATAAAAGTGAACTATTTTAGCCTGAATTAAGGGAATTTGTGAAGTTATTCATTAGAATTAGAAACGGAATTATTCTGTCCAACCATTGTCAATCCTTATAAAAGTGCGGTACACTGTGCAAGTTTTTATTTTTTATCCTAGGAAAACTCAGAAATGACAGATTCTCAAGTTGAAGCCCAAGTTGAAAATAATGCTGAAGGCGTTCAAAAATTAACTGATACAAAAGCGATCATTGCATATCTTGTAGAAAAATTCCCACTTTGCTTTATTGCTGAAGGTGAAGCAAAGCCATTAAAAATTGGGCTTTTCCAAGATCTTGCTGAAGCATTAAAAGATGATGAACGTGTCAGCAAAACTCAATTACGTCAGGCTTTACGTCAATACACTTCTAACTGGCGCTATTTACACGGTTGCCGTGAAGGTGCTGAGCGTGTGGATTTATACGGCAACCCTGCTGGTGTATTAGACGCAGAACATGTTTCTCATGCAACTCAACAATTAGCAGATGCAAAAGCTAAATTTGCAGAAAAACGCAAAGCAGAATTAGCAGCCAAAAAAGCACAACAAAAACGACCTGCTCGTAAACCAAATTCAAATCAAGCCACTCGCAAACCCAAAGCCCCGCAAGTAAAACTAAGTGCGGTTGATTTCACAACACTTTCTGCAGGTAGCAAAGTGAAAGTGAAAGTAGCAGAACAAGCGAAAAATGCGACCGTATTAAATGTGGAAAAAGATGGCGCACGCGTAGAACTTGAAAATGGTTTAGTGATGACAGTCACCGCAGATCGTTTATTTGCCTAATAATTTATTTCTTATCGGGAAAGGTTAAATGAAATTACATACAACCAAAAGTCTTATTGCGACAGCAATTTTAGGTGCGTTATTTCTTCATTCGTCTGACACATTTGCCGTGCAGCCGAAATTAAAGCAAAGCGATATTACGATTCCTTCGGCAACTGACGCAAATCAGTTGGCAACAAAGCGTGCAACAACACGTTTAACCCAATCACATTATCGTAAATTCCAGCTTGATGACGCCTTTTCCGAAAAGATTTTTGATCGTTATATTAAAAGCTTAGATTACAGCCATAACACCTTTTTAAAATCAGATATTGATGATTTACGTGCTAAATATGGTTCTAAATTAGATGACCAACTTAATGAGGGCGATCTTTCAGCTGCATTTGCGATTTACGATCTGATGATGAAACGTCGTTATGAGCGTTATGCTTATGCTCTATCTCTATTGGATAAAGAACCTGATCTAAAAGGTAATGATCAAATTGAGATTGATCGTGAAAAATCTGCTTTCCCAGCAACGGAAGAAGAAGCGAATAAGCTTTGGGAAGAACGCGTCAAAAATGATGTAATCAGCCTGAAATTAAAAGATAAAAAATGGCCTGAAATTAAAGAAAAACTCACTAAACGTTATAATTTAGCGATCCGTCGATTAACTCAAACCAAAGCGGATGACATTGTTCAAACTTATATTAATGCTTTTGCTCGAGAAATTGACCCACATACAAGCTACCTTGCGCCACGTACTGCAAAAAGCTTTAATGAAAGCATGAACCTTTCTTTAGAAGGGATTGGTGCAACATTACAATCTGAAGATGACGAAACTAGCATCAAGTCTTTAGTACCTGGTGCACCGGCTGAACGCAGTAAAAAATTACAAGCGGGCGATAAAATCATTGGTGTAGGCCAAGAAAAAGGTGAAATCGAAGATATTATCGGTTGGCGTTTAGAAGATATCGTTGACAAAATTAAAGGGAAAAAAGGAACAAAAGTTCGTCTTGAAATTGAACCTGCAAAAGGTGGAAAAAGCCGTATTGTTACCTTAGTTCGCGATAAAGTCCGTATTGAAGACCAAGCAGCAAAACTCACTGTTTCTAAAGTGGAGGGTGAAACCGTTGGCGTCATTAAAATTCCAAGTTTCTACATTGGCTTAACTGATGATGTGAAGAAATTATTAGTGGATGCTGAAAAGAAAAAAATTGGCGCTTTAATTGTGGATCTTCGTGAAAATGGCGGTGGTGCTTTAACAGAAGCCGTTGCGTTGAGTGGTTTATTCATTACTGATGGTCCGGTGGTTCAAGTTCGTGATGCTTATCAACGTATTCGTGTACACGAAGATGATGATAATGCTCAGCAATATAAAGGGCCATTGTTGGTAATGATTAATCGCTTCAGCGCATCCGCCTCTGAAATTTTTGCTGCGGCAATGCAAGATTACAATCGTGGTATCATTATTGGGCAAAATACCTTTGGTAAAGGTACGGTACAACAAAGTCGTTCATTAAACTTTGTTTATGATTTAGACCAAACGCCACTTGGTGTGTTGCAATATACTATCCAAAAATTCTATCGAATTAATGGTGGTTCAACCCAATTAAAAGGTGTCGCAGCAGATATTAATTTCCCTGAAATTATTGATGCCAAAGAAATTGGTGAAGAAAAAGAAGATAACGCCTTACCTTGGGATAAAATTCCACCAGCGACTTATTCTGAAACCAATAAAGCACGTAAAGATGTTGAAGCATTAAATGAAAAACATCTTGAACGTATTGCAAAAGATCCTGAATTTATTGCTTTAAATGAAGATCTTAAAATCCGTGATGAACGTCGTGAGCGCAAATTCTTATCATTGAATTTCCAAGAGCGTAAAGCAGAAAATGATAAAGATGATGCGAGACGTTTAAAAGATCTCAATGATCGTTTTAAACGTGAAGGTAAAAAAACATTAAAAGATATTGATGATTTGCCAAAAGACTATGAAGCACCTGATTTCTTCTTAAAAGAAGCGGAAAAAATGGCAGCTGATTTAGTTAAACTTAATGCGAGTCAACAAAAAGTGGATGCTGAAATAAAACAAGAAGCGGCAAAAGCAACAAAATAACGATTATTTTGACCGCACTTTGGCAGATGAAAAAAACTGAAGTGCGGTTATTTTTTATGAATATTTTTAAAGGTACAGCAATGTTAAAAGGAACAATGAAATTAAGCGCATTAGTCTTATCATTATCAATGATGACGTCAGGTTGTGCATTAGCTGAATGGGCTAAAACAGTTGGACAGCCTCAACAAGCCGAAAATAAAGGCGTTGATATGTCTAAATTAAGTCCAGAAGAGCGAGCAAAACTTGAAGCTGAAATCAAAGAAGATCAAGCTCGTCTTGCCGCTGAAAAGCAAGCGATGCTAGAGATGTCATTAACGCATGAAATTGGTGAACAAAATCTACAGTTCAAACCAATTTTGGCTAAATTATATGCCGATAATAAATATGACCTAATGTGGAAAGACAAGGCGGCTGAGAAACAATTCCTACGTGAATATGCAGCCATGGTGGCATCTGGTATTTCTAAACGTTCAGCTCAATCGTTAGTCAATTTACATAACGCTGAAAAAACGGGTGGACTCACCTATGATGTGTTGTTAAGTGATGCTTTCCTTGATTACTTGTATTACAGCAAGAACGTAAATCAACAAGCACAACGTTGGTTATATGCAACGAATGCTTATAAACCAGAATTACCAAATCAAGAAGTTATCGACCAATGGCAAAGTGCAGTTAAAAACAATGCTGTTTCTGGTTTTATAAACGGATTATCTAACCATAATCGTTTATATCGTGAAACGGTACAAGCACTTCCATCGATGATTTCAGCTTCAGGTATTTCTGCAATGGGTAAAAAACTTGCCCTTAATGCACAACGCTTACGCGTCATTCCTGATTTTGAAAATGGAATCTTTGTTAATATTCCAAGCTATCAATTGAAATATTATCGTGATGGTAAAGCAATTTTAGAATCACGCGTTATCGTAGGGAAAAATGAACGTCGTACACCGGTAATGTACAGCCGTTTGAGCAATGTGGTTGTTAATCCACCTTGGAATGCCCCTACACGCTTAATTAATGAAGATATTTTACCGAAATTAAAACGTGACCCTGGGTATGCGGCTGCACACAACTACTCTATTTTGGATAGCAAAGGTAATACTATCGATCCTTACTCAATTAATTGGAGTAGCATCGGTGATAAATTCCCGTACCGAATCCGTCAAGCAGCTGGCGACAGTGCATTAGGTAACTATAAATTTAATATGCCAAGCTCTGATGCGATTTATCTTCACGATACACCAAATCATAGCTTATTCAGCAAAAAAGACCGAGCATTAAGCTCAGGTTGTGTGCGTGTAGAAAAATCCGATCAACTTGCCTCTATTCTGTTACAAGAAGCTGGTTGGTCAGAAGATAAAAAACGTAACGTTTTAGAAAGTAAGAAAACAACGTCTGCGAGCATTCGTACAAATGATCCTGTATTCTTATATTATGTAACTGCATGGGTTGAAAACGGCCAAACACAGGTTTTACCGGATATTTATAAATACGACGATGCCGCGACTTTTAATGGTATTGACTGGGCTGTTGTAAAAAAATATCTTTAAACAATGTTCACGCTAGAACTTTTTAAAGAAAAAATTGTCTAGGGTGAGAGATGGGTAATAAAAGAGACTAAAAAAATGGGTAACATTGACAAAAATCGTCGTAAATGGCTTTCATTAGGCGGCATCGTTTTAGGCGCAAGCATGATGCCGAGCACGGTGTTAGCGATGGTCTCTACCCCTAAACCTCGCATTCTTAGCTTTTATAATGTCAATACCAATGAACGATTAAGCGGTGAGTTCTCTGCAACGACTGGATTTAATCGTTCATTACTTGGTAAACTTGATTACTTCATGAGAGATCGCCGTACTGACCAAGTACGCCGAATGGATCCGAATCTCTTCATGAAGTTTTATCATTTACAAAGTGATTTAGGTTTACGTACTGCACAAATTGATGTGATTTGTGGCTATCGTAGTGCAGCGACAAATGCCATGCGTCGTAGACAAAGTCGTGATGTAGCAAGCAACAGCTATCATATTAAAGGCCAAGCGATTGATTTTAAAATCCCTGGTGTACCTTTAGCAAGATTACGCCAAGCGGCTGAAAATCTTGATAGCGGTGGTGTAGGATATTACCCGTATAGTAATTTTATTCACGTGGATACTGGCCCTGTAAGAACATGGCGTGGTGCATAAAAAACAGTTTAATTTTAGACCGCACTTTAGTGCGGTTTTTTTTGTTATCAACGATAAGGAAAAAAGATGAATATTGAAATTATTCCAGTTACAGCCTTTCAGCAAAATTGCTCACTTATTTGGGATGATGAAAAAAATGCGGCAATTATCGATCCTGGTGGTAATGCGGAAAAGCTTATTCAACGCATTGAGGAATTAGAATTAAACCTAAAAGCAGTCTTATTGACGCATGGTCATCTTGATCATGTAGGTGCGGCAGAAACGATTCGCGATCATTTTAACATTGAAATTTGGGGCTCACAGGAAGATGATCGTTTCCTTTTTGAAAGTCTACCACAGCAATCTCAGCAGTTTGGCTTACCTTATATTTCTGCATTTACACCTGATCGCTGGTTTAATCAAGAAGGAGAAAAAATTCAAATTGGTACATTTACCTTTGAAATTCTTCATCTTCCTGGTCATACACCTGGCCACATTGGTTTTATTGAACATGAAAAAAATATTGCTTTTACTGGCGATGTCCTTTTCCAAAACAGTATTGGTCGTACAGACTTCCCTCGTGGAAATTTCGACACATTGATCTCATCAATCAAAAATAAATTATTTACATTGAACGATGATATGGTTGTTATTGCAGGACATGGCCCTTACACCACCATTGGACAAGAAAAACGAAGCAATCCGTTTTTGAAGTAAAGATCTGAATTTAGGGTAAAAAAAAGCTCCTAATTTCTTAGGAGCACCAAAAAGGAATTTATGAATAAAATCTCTAAAGTTTAGCTTTATCAAAGGAATCTCGATAAAACGCTAACGATTATATTGACATATTCTGACAAATGCAAGCTTTTTCTTTACACTAATTTACAAATCTTTACAGTTTGCTATTTTTATAACCACTTCGACGGCTTTTTCCATCCCTTCAAGGGTCACTAATTCATGTTTGCTATGGAAATTATAGCCACCAGTAAAGATATTTGGACAAGCTAATCCTTTTTCCGCTAAAAATGCCCCATCGGTTCCACCCCGTATTGGTTTGTGATTTGGTGTAATACCACAAGCTTTCATTGCTGCATCAGCAAGTTTAATCGCCTGTGGAACATTTTTGACAGTGTCATACATGTTTTTGTAACTGTCTTCAATCACACATTCCACGGGCTCTTTCAAGCTTTTCTCTCTATTAAATTTTTCCACCAGTTGATAAATAAACGCCTTGCGTTGCTCAAAATTAGCTTGGTCAAAATCTCGAATCAGATAATGTAATTCAACTTTCTCAATATCCCCTTTAAAATCATCTAAATGGAAAAAACCTTCTTTTCCTGATGTTTTTTCGGGAACATCATCTTTTGGAAAGCCTTGTTGAAACTCACAAGCTAAGGTAAGCGCATTCACTAATTTGTTTTTCGCATAACCCGGATGAATACCTCGACCTTTAAAGGTAATTTTTGCCGTTGCCGCATTAAAGTTCTCATACTCGAGCTCGCCCACTTCTCCCCCATCAATGGTATATGCCCAATCACAAGGAAAATCGTCTAATGGGAAATAATGCATTCCTAAACCAATTTCTTCATCAGGCGTAAATGCCACTCGAATATTGCAATGTGGGATATTTTCCTGTTGTAAGACAGAAAGTGCGGTCATAATTTCTGCGATTCCGGCCTTATTATCCGCACCTAGTAAAGTGGTTCCATCTGTCACAATCAAGGTTTTACCAATAAGCTGATGTAAAAATGGATAATAAACAGGGCTAATAAACTCTTCCCCTAAACCTAATGCGATATCTCCTCCCCGATAGTTTTCAATCACTTCGGGTTGAACATTTTTACCGCTACATTGTGGTGAGGTATCTAGGTGAGAAATAAAACCAATGGTTTGTGTTAAATCAGGATGATTTGAGGGTAAATAAGCCGTGACGACGGCATGCTTAGTCACATTGACATCTTGTAAACCAAGTTCAATTAATTCTTGCTGCAAATGCAAAGCTAATTTCATTTGTCCTGGCGAACTGGGTGAATGTTTTGCAGACGATTTAGATTGCGTATCAAACGCGACATAAGTTAAAAATCGCTGTAATAATTCATTGTTATTATGTTCTTCCATTTTAAAATTCTCCTTTATATCGGCACTAGTCTAATCCCAAAATTCGTTACAGTTCTTGATATATAACAATAAAGTAGAGAGTTATAAGATTTTCTGAAAAAAGTGCGGTCAAATTTTCGATAATTTTTTTCCTAAAAACACGATTAAATCCTTTTCATCATTAACAATTCGCTATATCATATCTGTTCAATTTTATGTCGCCCCTGCATCATTTTTTGCAGGTTTATTTCTACTCAGTACCAATCAAATTGGTGAAATTAGGGAGAAAACCAAAGCTAGTGGAAAATCTGGTTCAAAACAAGCCTATTATTGAGCTTCGTTCTATCAAAAAATCCTATGGTTCCAACACAATCATTAATGATTTCAATCTAACCATTAATAACGGTGAATTCGTCACAATTCTTGGCCCTTCTGGCTGTGGTAAAACTACAGTTTTGCGTTTATTAGCGGGTTTAGAAGAATTAGATGAAGGTCATATTATTTTGGACGGTGAGGACATTACTAATGTTCCGGCGGAAAAACGCCACATTAACACCGTATTCCAAAGTTATGCATTATTCCCGCATATGACTATTTTTGATAACGTGGCTTTTGGTTTGCGTATGCAAAAAGTGGCAGAAAGTGAGATTAAACCTCGTGTTCTGGATGCATTGCGTATGGTGCAATTAGAGGAAATGGCCGACCGTAAACCAGCTCAACTTTCTGGTGGTCAGCAACAACGTATCGCGATTGCTCGTGCTGTTGTGAATAAGCCAAAAGTATTGCTACTGGATGAATCTTTATCTGCGCTGGATTATAAGTTACGTAAACAAATGCAAAACGAACTTAAACAATTACAGCGTCAACTTGGCATTACCTTTATTTTCGTTACTCACGATCAAGAAGAAGCAATCACCATGTCAGACCGTATCGTCTTATTGCGTAAAGGTAAAATTGCACAAGATGGTTCACCACGTGAAATCTATGAAGATCCTGCCAACTTATTCGTCGCTCGCTTCATCGGTGAAATCAACGTATTTGATGCCACTGTGATTGAACGTAAATCTGACGATGAGCTACTTGCTAACGTAGAAGGTCGTGTATGTGATATTCACACCAGTATCTCTGCTGAAAAAGGTCAAAAACTACAAGTGTTATTACGCCCAGAAGATATTGTGATTGAAGAGCTTGACGAAAATGAGCACTCAAATGCAATTATCGGTCGCATTGTGGATCGTACCTATAAAGGGATGACACTTGAGTCTACAGTAGAATTTGATCATAACGGCAAACGCGTATTAGTAAGCGAATTCTTTAACGAAGACGACCCACATATGGATCACAGTGTTGGTCAACGTGTAGGTATTACATGGCACGAAGGTTGGGAGGTTGTACTCAACGATGAAGATAATCAATAATAAATTCCAGAAAATTACTGTTGCAATTATCTTCAGTTGGTTAATCTTCTTTGTGCTAATTCCAAACTTATTAGTATTAACCGTAAGTTTTTTAACCCGAGATGGTAGCGACTTTTATGCTTTGCCATTTACTTTAGATAACTACACTAACCTGTTTAATCCGCTTTATGCGCAAGTGGTGTGGAACTCATTGTATATGTCTGGCATCGCGACGATTATTTGCTTACTGATTGGCTATCCATTTGCCTTTATGGTCAGCAAAATTAATCCAAAATATCGTCCATTTTTGTTATTCCTCGTGGTATTGCCATTCTGGACAAACTCACTGATTCGTATCTATGGGATGAAAGTCTTCCTTGGTGTGAAAGGTGTGTTGAATACCATGTTAATGGATATGGGCATTTTGAGTGAGCCTATTCGTATTTTAAATACCGAAGTAGCTGTAATCATTGGTTTAGTGTATCTCCTTTTACCATTTATGATTCTACCGCTCTACTCTGCTATTGAAAAATTAGATGGCCGTTTATTAGAAGCGGCAAGAGATTTAGGCGCGAATGCAGTTCAACGTTTCTTCCGTGTAATTTTGCCATTAACCATGCCAGGTATCGTAGCGGGTTGTTTATTAGTATTACTACCTGCAATGGGTATGTTCTATGTAGCTGACTTACTGGGTGGTGCGAAAGTGTTATTAGTCGGTAACGTGATTAAGAGTGAGTTCTTAATTTCTCGTAACTGGCCATTTGGTTCGGCAATCAGTATCGGCTTAACCATCTTAATGGCATTGTTGATTTTCGTTTACTATCGTGCAAATAAATTGTTGAATAAGAAAGTGGAGTTAGAATAATGAGTCGTTTACTGCGTAATATTTTTATGTTTGTGGTATACGCTTATTTGTATATCCCAATTATTATCTTGGTGACTAACTCCTTTAACGAAGACCGTTATGGTTTAAGTTGGAAAGGCTTTAGTTGGAACTGGTATGAGCGTTTATTTAATAACGATACCTTAATCCAAGCGGCGTTCCACTCTGTCACGATTGCTTTCTTTGCTGCAACCTTAGCAACTATTGTGGGTGGTTTAACCGCGATTGCACTTTATCGCTATCGTTTCCGTGGTAAACAAGCAGTAAGTGGTATGTTATTTATCGTCATGATGTCACCAGATATCGTAATGGCGGTTTCTCTACTTGCCTTATTCATGGTTGTAGGGATTTCGCTTGGTTTCTGGTCATTATTGTTAGCGCACGTAACATTCTGTCTACCTTATGTTACCGTAACGATTTTCTCTCGCTTAAATGGCTTTGATGCAAGAATGCTTGAAGCGGCGAAAGATTTAGGTGCTAGCGAAGTCACTATTTTGCGTAAAATTATCCTACCACTTGCCTTACCTGCAGTGGTATCAGGTTGGTTATTAAGCTTTACTATTTCATTAGATGATGTTGTTGTATCCTCTTTCGTAAGTGGTGTAAGCTATGAAATCCTACCGTTGCGTATCTTCTCACTTGTAAAAACAGGGGTAACACCAGAAGTAAACGCGTTAGCAACGATTATGATCGTGCTTTCATTAGGATTAGTCATTTTAAGCCAATTAGTTACACGCAAAAATAATCATTAAACATTGATATAAAAAGGTTTCACAAATCTTTTAAGATCAAATAGAATACGCCTTGACGCACAATCAAGGCGTTTTTTTATACCTGCATTAATGCAGGTGGTTTTTTACCCCTCTTTTACGGAGAACAAAGAAAAATGAAAAAATTTGCAGGTTTGCTTACTGCCGGTTTAGTTGCCGCTACATTAACTGCTTGTAACGACAAAGAAGCCAAGTCTGATGCAACAAAAGCACAGACTCCAGCAAATGATACTGTGTACTTATATACTTGGACTGAATACGTACCAGATGGTCTTTTAGATGACTTCACAAAAGAAACTGGTATCAAAGTTATCGTAGCAAGTCTTGAATCTAATGAGACGATGTATGCCAAAATGAAAACCCAAGGTGATGCAGGTGGTTATGATGTTATTGCACCATCTAACTACTTCGTATCTAAAATGGCACGCGAAGGCATGCTACAAGAATTAGATCACAGTAAATTACCTGTTATCAAAGAATTAGACCCTGATTGGCTCAACAAACCTTATGACAAAGGCAATAAATACTCGCTTCCTCAGTTGTTAGGTGCGCCAGGTATTGCATTTAATACCAATACCTATAAAGGTTCTGACTTCACTTCTTGGGGTGATTTCTGGAAACCTGAATACGCAAACAAAATCCAATTATTGGATGATGCGCGTGAAGTATTCAATATTGCGTTATTAAAAATTGGTCAAGATCCAAACACCAAAGATCCAGCAATTATCAAGCAAGCTTATGAAGAGTTATTGAAATTACGTCCAAACGTACTTTCTTTCAACTCTGATAACCCTGCAAACTCTTTCATCTCTGGTGAAGTAGAATTAGGTCAATTATGGAATGGTTCTGTACGTATCGCGAAAAAAGAACAAGCGCCATTAAATATGGTGTTCCCAAAAGAAGGTCCTGTTCTTTGGGTTGATACTTTAGCGATTCCTAAAACCTCTAAAAACCCAGATGGTGCACACAAGTTAATTAACTACTTGTTAGGTGCAAAAGCAGCGGAGAAATTGACTTTAGCGATCGGTTACCCAACAGCTAACCTTGAAGCGAAAAAAGTACTTCCAAAAGAAATTACAGAAGATCCATCTATCTATCCACCAGCAGAAATTCTTCAAAAAAGCTACTGGCAAGATGATGTAGGTGATGCGATTCAATATTATGAACAGTATTACCAAGAGTTAAAAGCAGCAAAATAATGCGCTTTTAAGTGATAACAAAAAGTGCGGTCAAATTTGACCGCACTTTTTTATATTTACCATTTTCGAAGAAACTATTTATAGCGTTTTTTTGATGCGCTTTTATCTTGCTCTTGTAAACGTTCAAGTTTTTCTTTAATTTGAATTTCCATCCCTCGATTAGTTGGGAAATAATACTGGGTATCTTTCAGTTCGGGTGGAAAGTAATTTTCTCCTGCGGCATAAGCATTTGGCTCATCATGTGCATAGCGATATTCAGCGCCATAGCCTAATTCTTTCATTAAAGCCGTTGGCGCATTACGTAAATGAGGTGGCACATCAAAATCAGGAAACGCTTTCGCATGCTGTTTGGCTGCATTAAATGCGTTGTAAACCGCATTACTCTTCGGTGCTACCGCTAAATAAATAACAGCTTGAGCAATAGCCCGTTCTCCTTCATAGGCGCCCACCCTCGTAAAACAATCCCAAGCTGCGAGAGCCACTTGCATTGCGCGAGGATCAGCATTGCCTACATCTTCTGAGGCAATCGCTAATAAACGTCGTGCAACATAAAGAGGATCGCCGCCGGCAGTGATAATTCGTGCATACCAATAAAGTGCCGCATCTGCTGCTGAGCCACGAATGGATTTATGTAAAGCAGAAATCAAATCATAAAAACGATCGCCTTGTTTATCAAAACGTGCTTGTCGTTCTCCTAATACTTCTTTCAACAAAGTGCGGTCTAATTTTTTACCGTTTTCTGTTTCAGGAGCCATATCAACCATCAGTTCAAGACAATTTAAAGCCAGGCGCGCATCACCATTCACATATTCGGCTAATACCTGTAGCAAATTCTCTTCTAAAACTAACCGCTCTTTACCTAATCCTCGTTCAGGATCAGAAATCGCCTGTTGTAGAACTTGTTCGATTTCAGCAACTGTCAATGACTTGAGGAGATAAACTCTCGCACGAGAAAGTAAGGCATTATTTAATTCAAAGGAAGGATTTTCTGTTGTCGCACCAATAAAAATAATCGTCCCATCTTCAATATGGGGTAAAAACGCATCTTGTTGGCTTTTGTTAAAGCGATGCACTTCATCCACAAATAAAATCGTTTGGCGATCTGCAAGTCGATTTTGTTTAGCTCGCTCAATTGATTCTCGAATTTCTTTCACGCCGCTTGTTACCGCAGAAATTCGTTCAACTTCTGCATTGATACGATGAGCAATAATTTCCGCCAGTGTTGTTTTACCTGTACCCGGCGGTCCCCACAGAATCATAGAATGAACATGCCCAGCTTGAATTGCTTTACGAAGCGGCTTTCCTTCCCCAATTAAATGCGTCTGCCCATAATATTGCTCCAAATTAGTTGGTCGCATACGGGCAGCTAAAGGGCGAAAGTCATTTTCAGCAAAATCAAAATTAAGATTAGACATATTCTTTCCTTAATAAGCAAAAGGTGTGAAGATTATCATTCACACCTTATGGATTATTTTTTACCTTTACGTTGGTCATCCAATTCAACACCTTTCGGTACGCTAAATTGGAATAAGCTATCAGCTAAGGTTTGGTTTGTAATGTTGCGCAATACATAAAGATTGGTTTGACCATCTTTTTCTGTCGTGCTGAAATTTTTTAACACACCATTTGCATCGACACGAATATCAAATTGTTTAATATTGCTATTTTTCGCCTTTGGTTTTAACACAAAGGTATCCGCATTCTGTGTCACTGAATATTGATTCCAGTGACTTTTATCGTTACTGGTTAAAAGTACAAAAGGTGTATTATTGACTGCATCCTTCACCCATTGAGCTGTCACTTGTTGTACGAATGGATCGTAATACCAAAGGGTTTTACCATCTGCAATAATTTGTGTTTCTTGCGGTGATTTGGTATCCATACGGAAAAGATTTGGACGTTTAATTTGAAGTTTTCCACTTCCTTGTTGGACGTTTTTACCGCCAACAGAGGTCACAGTTTGAGCAAAATCAGCACTCAATACTGTCACTTGATTTAAGCGATTTTGCAGCTCATCTGCCGCATCGGCAAAAGCAAAACTACTTGCGCTTAAAAGTGCTGTAAGTGCGGTCATTTTTAATAATGTTTTTTTCATTCTACTTTCCTTTTTGTAAAGTTAAACTTAAGAGAATTAATATTCGGAACGTCGAGCTAAAATTTCTCGTTTTCCATTTTTCATTGGGCCTAAAATACCTTGTTCTTCCAGCTGATCCATAATTCGAGCCGCTCGGTTAAACCCAACACTAAATTTGCGTTGAACATAAGAAGTCGATGTATTACCTGTGCTTAAGACAAACTCAACGACGTCATCAAATAATGCATCAAGATCGCCACTACTTGCCGTTGATTTCTCACCTGAGTCTTCATCATCCGCGCCGTCTAAAATACCATCGATATAATTTGGTTTACCACGTGCACGCCAATCATCTGCTACACGGGCCACTTCATCATCACTCATAAAGGCACCATGTACCCGAACAAGATCCGAAGAACCTTGACCTGAATATAACATATCACCACGGCCCAATAAGGCTTCTGCACCGCCCTGATCCAGAATCGTTCTAGAGTCAATTTTACTTGCTACAGTAAAGGCGATACGGCTTGGAATGTTAGCCTTAATCAAACCTGTAATCACATCTACTGATGGGCGTTGTGTGGCTAAAATCAGGTGAATACCAATTGCACGAGCTTTTTGTGCTAAGCGCGCAATCAACTCTTCAATTTGTTTACCCGCAACCATCATTAAGTCCGCAAACTCGTCGACGATCACGACAATATAACTCAATTTTTCTAATGGAGGCGGCATCTTATCCATTGTATCGCCAGGCTTCCAAATTGGGTTTGGAATTGGCATATTGAGTTTTTCATATTCTTCAATTTTTTCGTTATACCCTTCAATGTTACGCACACGTAAGGCGGATAATAATTGATAGCGGCGTTCCATTTCTTCTACGCACCAACGCAGTGCATTTGCCGCTTTCTTCATATCCGTCACTACTGGGGTAAGTAAGTGTGGGATATCGTTATAAATAGAAAGCTCAACCACTTTCGGGTCAATCATAATAAATTTCACTTGATCCGGTGTTACGCGGAAAAGCAAACTTAAAATCATGGTGTTCACACCAACAGACTTACCTGAACCTGTTGAACCTGCCACAAGCAAGTGAGGCATTTTAGCCAAATCAACCACAACGGGTTTTCCGCTGATATCTTTACCTAAAGCCATTGAAAGCAACGATGTTGAGGAACGGAATTCATTACTATCGAGCACATCACGCAATGGCACCATTTGGCGGTGAGCATTTGGCGTTTCAATACCAATATAAGGTTTGCCAGGAATCACTTCTGCTACACGAATCGCACGGAACATCAAAGCACGTGCTAAATCGGTATCAATACTGGTGACTTTTGATGCTTTTACACCCGGCTGTAATTCAAGCTCATAACGAGTCACCACTGGGCCAACTAACACATCTTGTACCGTTGCTTTGACATTAAAATTCTTTAATTGTTGTTCTATACGTGCGGATGTGTCTAAAATTTCTTCACGCGTAATATCTTGAGCCTGTGTAGGACGATGCTCAAGTAAATCTAAACTTGGTAATGGTGTCGTCGGTTTTTCACGTTTATTCGTTGGTTGTTGGAATGCTGGGTGAATAAGCGTATCAGAATACGGCTTATAGGTTGTTTCAGTTGCATTCTCAATATGAATTTCACGCGCTTTAGGTGCTGAAACTGCCGGTTCATTTAAGATCACTTTTAATGCATCTTCAGCATTTGCAGCTTTTGCACGCACTTCCATTTCTTGCAAACGTGCTTGCTCTTGTGCGGCAAACTGACGTGCTAATTCATCTTCTAAACCATCATTTTCTGATTCTAAAGGTTCATCATAAGTTGGATAAAGTGCGGTTATATTTTCAGGTGTTTTAAGTGACACTTTTGGCATCACATTTTCTTCAAAAATGTCATCTGATTCATCCACACCTTGATGATTCACTTGTGGATTTTTCCATGTGGCTGAAAAATCTTCTTTTGTCGGTAATTCAACAGAAGAAGTGGCAGAAATAGACACATTCGGTAAATTGTCAGATTCAACCGTGAAACCTTTAAACTTATCTTCTAATTTTTCAACATCTGCAGGCTCTGAAACACTCGGTGAGGATAATCCACTGATATTAATTAGCTGCTCAGGCTTCACAAAAGCATTTCCAGACTCATCCTCTTTTTTATCTTCTGCTGATTCTGTTTCCAATTGAGAATCAGGAAAAGCGAGTTGTTGAGGTGCCTCAATCACAATTTGTTCAAGCTCATCTACAGAAGTATGCTCTGCCTGCTCCTCTTCTGCCGGCTGATTTTTCATGGTTAGCCAATGGTAGAATTTCACAATTAAACGAATTAATGATGCACCAGAACAGAAAATAAAGCCCACTACCGCACAGATAAAGCCCACTAAAATACAGCCAAACTTGCCAAGCGTAGGATATAAGTTCACTACTAAACTGCCACCAAACACGCCTCCAGCTAAATAGTAGTTCGTATTTGAAAGCAACAATGTGGCCATCATGGTTAAACCAACGATGAGAGCAATAAAGCCAAAGGAACGTAATGCAATACGGGTTGCAGAGAGAGAATGAACCGCTTTGGTTTTCAGTAAATAGATCGGTACGATGAAAATGACAAACGGAATGAGGTGACCTACATAGCCGAGAAAAACAAAAAACGCATCAATTAACCAAGCACCGAAAGCACCGGCTTTATTAATGGTTTCAGTTTGAAAACTTGCTGTAGACCAAGAGTTATCTAATGGCGTATAGCTTGACCATGCCACGATTAAATATAAACCTAAAAGTGCGGTCAATCCGAGTAATAATTCTGCTAAATATTGTTTCGGTGTAAATCGTTTTGTAATTCGTTTAATCATTTTTATTTTAGTACGAGATAATTAGTTTGTTTCACTTCTTCCATGACGACATAAGTTCGGGTGTCATTCACACCGGGTAAGCGCAATAATGTGGTACCTAATAATTTTCGATATGCCGCCATATCAGCTACACGTGTTTTGAGTAAATAATCGAAATCACCTGATACTAAATGACATTCGAGAATTTCATCAAGCGCTTGAATCGCAGCATTAAACTCTTCGAAAACATCCGGTTTACCACGCACAAGCGTGATTTCAACAATAACCAATAAAGGGGCATCCAGTAATTCAGGATTTAGTAGTGCGCGATAGCCCATAATCACACCTTGTTTTTCTAGGCGTTTTACCCTTTCTAAACAAGGCGTTGGCGATAACCCCACTTTCTTTGATAAATCGATATTAGAGATTTTACCGTTGCGTTGTAATTCATTTAAGATTTTGATATCAATGCTATCCAACGCTTTATTTAATTTCTTTTCCATAACCTTTCCTTATGTACGGCACATATTCTATCTAATTTATCAAAAACTTTCAGTAATCAGACAACAATAGGACAACGTTTTTTTAGAAATTATCCAAAATGGCAAGTGCATCAGAGAGTTTTTTCACCGTAAAAACTTCCATATTTTCGACCGCACTTTTCGGCTTGTTGGCAAAAGGCACAATCGCGCGTTTAAAGCCATGCTTTGCCGCTTCACTAATACGCTCTTGACCACTGGTCACCGGGCGAATTTCACCCGCTAACCCTACTTCACCAAAGACAACTAAATCTTGTGGTAATGGGCGATTACGGAAACTGGAAATTAATGCGAGCAATAACGCAAGATCCGCGCCTGTTTCCCCAACTTTTACCCCACCAACGACATTCACAAAAACATCTTGATCCGACATTTGTAATCCCCCATGACGATGCAATACCGCAAGCAATAAGGCTAAACGATTTTGCTCTAACCCCACCGCCACACGACGCGGATTTGCAAGCATGGAATGATCCACCAATGCTTGAATTTCGACTAAAAGCGGACGAGTACCTTCCCATAGTACCATCACGGAACTACCTGGTGTTTGCTCATCTCCTCGGCTTAAGAAAATCGCCGATGGATTTTTCACCTCACGCAAACCTTGCTCTGTCATACCAAATACGCCAAGCTCATTCACCGCACCAAAACGGTTTTTATGGCTACGTAACGTACGGAAACGGGAATCTGCCTCCCCTTCCAGTAATAAGGAACAGTCAATGGCATGTTCCAATACTTTCGGACCGGCAAGAGTGCCGTCTTTCGTGACGTGTCCAACCATAATGATAGCGACCTGTCGAGTTTTCGCATAACGAGTCAGGAAAGAGGCACATTCACGCACTTGTGCCACACTTCCTGGAGAAGATTGAATATCCGAAAGATGCATAACCTGGATCGAGTCTACTACGATAATTTGAGGTTTCAGCTGATCCGCCAGATTACAAATTTGCTCAACCGATGTTTCAGATAACATATTTAATTTATCTGTCGGTAGATTTAAGCGATTAGCTCGCATCGCCACTTGTTGAAGTGACTCTTCCCCCGTCACATAAAGTGCGGTCATGTTTTTCGCTAATCCGCACATCACTTGAAGTAACAAAGTACTTTTACCTGCACCTGGATGACCACCAATTAAAATGGCACTCCCTGGCACGATCCCGCCGCCTAACACGCGATCTAATTCTTTAAACCCACTGGTGAAACGCGGTGTTTCTTGTAAACTAATTTCAGAAAGCGTTTGGATTTTTGCGCGAGTTTCTCCTGCATAACCACTAAAACGATCATTTTTGGTGGAATTTGAGGCTGAAATTAACCGCACTTCACTAATCGTATTCCACGCTTTACAGGCAGAACATTGCCCTTGCCAGCGCGAAAATTCAGCGCCACAATCATTACATACATAAGCGGTTTTAGGAGCTTTTGCCATTTTTACTATCCTTTAGAGAACCCGTTTTACGCCATCAACATCATTAAACCAAGCATTCTTTCAAAATACGCACGACTCTTTAGTAATGCTTTTAACTTTTCAATAGTTTGAACATTATCTTTTGTCTCACTATGAAAGGTAATCAAGCCTTTAATTTCATTTAGGAAAAACTGATTACTTGCTAATAACTCAGCTGATTGACTTTCTTCCAGTTTTTCAAACAAGGCTTTGTTGTCATCATAATAATGATAAAGGTTAAAAAATGCGCCAACACGTTCAACGGTTTTCATAAAATCGAAAGCAAACACATCTGTTGGGAATGAAAGGGTTTCTTCAATTAATTGCTGTTCCATTTTCATGACCGCACTCAATTTCTGGCGAGAATCTACCGCACTTCCCTCACGTTCCTCTTTTAAGAAATCACGCCATTTATTTAACCAATCAATTAAAAGAGGTTTGCTACCTAATTGATAGCCGCGTTTCGCTTTGCTTGCTGAACTAAAATAAATATCCTGTTCAAAAGGTAAAAGTGAGACAAAATGGAAAAGATCTGAAACGAGCCCTTCTTTTAATTCGAATTCAATTTCACAAAT
Organism: Parahaemophilus parainfluenzae; assembly: GCF_001055095.1. Taxonomy (GTDB): domain Bacteria; phylum Pseudomonadota; class Gammaproteobacteria; order Enterobacterales; family Pasteurellaceae; genus Haemophilus_D; species Haemophilus_D parainfluenzae_Z. The sequence goes on along the minus strand of NZ_JVHG01000010.1, from coordinate 28,803 downwards.
AGGCTGTGTTTTTTCCTCTGATAAAATTTTCCCTTGATCAAAAGCCACTTCAATTTTTGATGTCCCAAACGCAATTAACCAAAAAGTGCGGTTAAAATCTGTTGAGAAAATAGGCTGTAATGCAGCAGAAGGTAAATTTTCAAATGGATACAATGAGGTTAATTGTTCCGTTGTGGGTACTGAATTATCAGGTATAGATAAATTGTATTCTGGACGGCTATGCAATCCGCCAACCACTTTTCCGTCTGTTTTTAAAGTGAGTGTGAAATCATTATTTTCCTGACGGACACGCAATCCCATTTTTTGTTTAGCTAAGAAATGGTCGGGATAATCGAAATAGGTATTTCCCAGAAAGACTGTATTTTGTTCTAAGATTTTGAATTGATTGAGATGTGTTTTTAAGGCATCGAAAGCCTCAGAGGTAACTGCAAGCTTTAATTCAACTTCATTACTCATTTTATTTTCCTTATCATTTTTAACTGTTTAAATATACAGATATTTTTATACAAATCAAGATCTTTTTCGTGTATTTCCTTATAAAATCAGGTAATATGCAACCGAAATTTTAACCCTTGTTATGGAGTAAAACACCTATGGCAATGAATAATATTCTCGGATTATTTGCCCATTCTCCTTTAAAACCACTGCAGAAACATTCTGACAAAGTGACCGAATGTTGTGATTTATTAATTCCATTCTTCCAACATACCTTTGTAAAACAATGGGATGATGCGGAAAAAACACGTCTAGATATTTCTCAATGTGAACGTGAAGCAGATAGTTTAAAACGCGAAATCCGTTTGAAATTGCCTCGCGGTTTATTTTTACCCATTGATCGTACTGACTTACTCGAATTAGTCACCCAACAAGACAAATTGGCTAACTATGCTAAAGACATTGCTGGCCGTATGATCGGTCGCCAATTTGGTATTCCTGAAGAAATGCAGGAAGAATTTTTGCATTATGTTCAACGTAGTTTAGATTCTATTCATCAAGCTCATTTAGTGATTGAAGAAATGGATAAACTACTTGAAACCGGTTTTAAAGGCCGTGAATTAAATTTAGTGAACCATATGATTCAAGAGCTAGACAGCATTGAAGATGATACGGATCAAATGCAAATTAAATTGCGCAAAATGCTCTACACGATTGAAAGTCGTTATAACCCTATTGATGTGATGTTCTTATATAAAATCATCGAATGGGTAGGCGTATTAGCTGATCAAGCTCAACGTGTTGGATCTCGCATTGAATTAATGCTAGCCCGTTCCTAATTTTGACGACATTAACTACAACATAGGGAAATCACTATGGAAATTATTAATGCATACGGTTCGTGGTTAGTCTTAATTACCGCGGTATTCGGTTTTTTTATGGCATTTGGTATTGGTGCCAACGACGTATCAAACTCAATGGGCACCTCAGTTGGTTCTGGGACCATTACAGCCAAACAAGCAATTATTATTGCTCTAATTTTTGAATCTGCCGGCGCGTATTTAGCTGGTGGCGAAGTAACTGAAACCATCAAAAGTGGTGTGATCGACCCTACTCAATTTGTTGAAATGCCAGACGTATTGGCATTAGGGATGCTTTCTGCCCTCTTTGCCTCAGGTGCTTGGTTGTTTATCGCCACAAAAATGGGCTGGCCTGTTTCTGGTACTCATACCATCATCGGGGCCTTAATTGGTTTTGCTTGTATTACGATTGGCCCAAGTTCTGTTGACTGGTCTACCATCGGTGGGATTGTGGGAAGCTGGTTTATCACCCCCGTGATCGCAGGACTTTTAGCTTATATCATCTTTGCAAGTATACAGAAACTCATTTTCGATACCGAAGAACCGCTGAAAAACGCACAAAAATATGGCCCTTACTACATGGCGATCACCGTATTCGTACTTTGTATCGTGACTATGGCAAAAGGTTTAAAACACGTTGGTTTAAATCTTTCCAATAATGAAACGCTCGTTATTTCATTACTTATCAGTGTTGTTGGTATGATCTTCTGCCATTTCTACTTCCGCAGTAAAGCATTTACTGCAAAAGCAAGAAAAGGATCATTCGGCTCAGTAGAAAAGATTTTTAGTATCTTAATGCTTCTAACCGCTTGTGCAATGGCATTCGCGCATGGTTCTAATGACGTAGCCAATGCAATTGGTCCGCTTTCTTCTGTGGTATCAATCGTGCAAAATGGCGGGAAAATCCTCAGTGGTGGTGATTTAGCTTGGTGGATTTTACCTTTAGGTGCATTAGGTATCGCTGTTGGTCTTATCGCAATGGGACAAAAAGTGATGGCAACCGTAGGGTCAGGTATTACCGATTTAACCCCTAGCCGTGGTTTTGCTGCACAATTTGCAACCGCGATGACTGTTGTTGTGGCATCGGGTACGGGTTTACCTATCTCCACTACGCAAACTTTAGTGGGCGCAATCTTAGGTATCGGTTTCGCACGTGGTATTGCAGCGCTTAACTTAACGGTTATCCGTAACATCATTAGTTCATGGGTTGTGACGTTACCTGCTGGTGCATTCTTTGCGATTGTGATTTTCTACATCCTTCGCGCGATTTTCCACTAGTATAATTATTAAAAGTGCGGTTATTTTTCATTTCATTTTCCAACCGCACTTTCTTCATGAATCTAGGAAGTATTATGTCAAAAGTGAGCAAACTTTTATTTTCTTGTGTTCTATTGGGCTCAACCATTGGAACTGTACAGGCTGAAACGCAATATGTGACAGAAAATCTGAATACATATTTACGCCGTGGTGCAGGTGATCAATTTAAGATCGCAGGTGCTATCCAATCTGGCGAAGCGGTAACCGTCTTGGAACAACAAGGAAAATACACCCTGATTCGTGATAATAAAAATCGCGAAGCTTGGATTTTAACTTCTGAACTAAGTACTACACCAAGTAGCCGTGAAGAAAATCCAAAATTAAAAGCACAGGTACAAGAATTAACGTTAAAACTGAATCGTGTCGATTCAGATTGGCAACAACGTACAAACGAAATTCAACGCCGTAGTAAACAAGCGGAACAACAAAGCAGTGAATTGCTTGAACAAAATTCACAACTTAAACGTGAATTAGAAATGACGAAAAACAAAAATCGTGATTTAGAAGCGATGCTTGATGCCAATAAACGTGAAATTGCGATTCAATGGTTTATTTATGGCGGCTCGGTATTAGGCGTAGGTTTGTTAATCGGTCTTGTATTACCTCACATTTTACCTAGACGTAAACGCCGTGATAGCTGGTAATGATTCATCATTGAGGTAGGCATTTGCCTACCTTTTCTTTATATTTTGACGGGAGAGCAAAATGGAAATTTATCTTGTCGGCGGTGCAGTACGTGATCAACTTTTAAGTTTACCGATTAAAGATCGTGACTGGGTTGTCGTGGGCGCTACACCAGAAATGTTGTTAGCTCAAGGTTACCAACAAATTGGCAAAGACTTCCCCGTTTTTCTCAATCCTGAAAACCATGAAGAATATGCACTTGCTCGTACAGAACGAAAATCAGGTAAAGGTTACACCGGATTTATTTGTGATTTTTCAGATGAGATTACGCTTGAACAAGATTTAATTCGTCGAGATCTCACCATTAATGCCATTGCCCAAGACAAAGATGGCAAGCTGCACGATCCTTATCATGGTGTAGAGGATATTCATCAACGTATTTTACGTCATATTTCACCTGCTTTTGCTGAAGATCCACTGCGTGTATTACGTGTTGCACGCTTTGCGGCTCGCTTTCATCATTTAGGTTTTTCTATTGCCGAAGAAACCCTTAAATTAATGGCTGAACTCACTGAACAAGGTGAACTCGCCCACCTAACGGCTGAGCGAGTTTGGATGGAAACAGAAAAAGCATTAAACGAACCACATCCTGAAATTTATTTTGAAACACTACATCAAGTCGGTGCACTCAAAGTGCTCTTTCCTGAGATTGCCGCCTTAGACGGTGTACCGAACCCAGCCAAATACCACCCTGAAATTGACAGCTTTATTCATACCATGCTCGTATTGCAACAAGCGGTTAAACTCACAGAAAATACCAATTTGAATAAAAGTGCGGTTCGTTTTGCCGCGATTTGTCATGATCTTGGAAAAGCCCTTACACCAAAAGAAATGTGGCCAAGTCATCATGGTCATGAAAAAGCGGGGATTAAACCAACTCGCTCATTATGCAAACGCCTTAGAGTGCCTAATTATATTCAAGAATTAGCCGAATTAACTTGTGAATATCATACGCATGTGCATAAAGCTTTAGAACTTCGCCCTGAAACAGTGGTGAAACTCTTTAATACGTTTGATGTTTGGCGTAAACCTCAGCGCTTCGAAGAATTTCTATTAGTATGTTTATCTGATACTCGTGGACGAACGGGCTTTGAAAATAAAGAATATCCGCAAATTGATTATCTCAAAGCGCTTTATCAAGCTGCCCTTGCTGTTGATGTACAGCAAGTCATTGCAGATGGTTTTGAAAAACAAGGTATTCGAGATGAATTAACGCGTCGAAGAATTACCGCGGTGAAAGCGGAGAAAACACGCTTAAATGCTTAATCCATCTTTACTAAAAGTAAACTAACCCTTACAATATGTGCAATTTTTTAGTAAATATTTTGTTATGAAATTATTAAAATCTCTTCTAGCACCTGTATTTGCAAGTGTGATCTTATCCGCTTGTACTCTTGATGCAGAGCGCCCAACAGATGTTCAACATATCGATAAAAACGATATTACGTGGCAACAACACCTCAAAAAAATCAAACAAATTCAATCTTATAGCACTAAAGGACAAATTGGTTACATCAGTCCACAAGAGCGTTTTTCGAGCCGCTTTGAATGGCAATATCAAAACCCAAAAGCCTATAAGCTAAAACTTTATTCTCTGATTAGCAAAACGACACTAACTATGGAAATGCATCCAAACGGTATGACAATTTCAGATAATAAAGGCAACCAACAATCTGATAAAAACGCTAAATTATTGTTACGTGAAATCATCGGAATGGATGTGCCATTAGAGCATTTATCTTATTGGTTAAAAGGTCAGCCAGCTGATAATGCAGATTACCAAGTTGGAACGAATCATCTTTTATCCGAATTTAGCTACCCACTTGATGGATCGATGTGGACAGCCGATTACTTAAGTTATCATGCAGATAATTCGATGCCTGAAAATATTCTGTTAAAGAACAAAAGTACATCGCAAACCCTAAAAATTCGTGTGGATGAATGGGCGTTCTAATGAAAACACATCACTTTTCAACCGCACTTTCAACTTCTCTTGGAAAGCCTAACCGCTTTCCAAGCCCCGCAAAACTCAATTTATTTCTCTATATAAACGGTAAACTGCCAAACGGCTACCACGAATTACAAACGCTTTTCCAATTTCTTGATTTCGGCGATTGGCTCACCATTGATATTCGCCAAGATAAACAAATCCACATCACACCAGAAATTCCTGGCTTACCTCTAGAACAAAATTTAATCTATCGTGCAGCGACACTACTACAGGAAAAAACAGGCTGTACGCTCGGTGCCACAATTCATTTAGATAAAATTCTGCCAATGGGCGGTGGTATTGGTGGCGGTTCATCCAATGCGGCAACTACCCTCCTTGCTTTAAACTATTTATGGCAAACCCATTTATCCATTGATGAACTTGCTGAGCTTGGGCTAAAACTTGGTGCAGATGTCCCCATCTTCGTTCATGGCCAAGCCGCTTTTGCAGAAGGCGTAGGTGAAAAAATCCAATACTGTGAACCACAAGAAAAATATTATGTGGTACTAAAACCTGAAACTGCGATTTCTACTGCAGTGGTCTTTAGTGATCCCGATTTGCCTCGCAATACAGAAAAAAGATCCCTTGCCGAACTTTTGAATCAACCGTTTGCAAACGATTGCGAAAAAGTCGTGCGAACTCAATATCCTGAAGTTGAAAAAGCCCTACTATGGTTGCTACAATATGCACCAGCCAGATTAACCGGAACCGGCGCTTGCGTTTTTGCTGAATTTGATGATGAAAAATCAGCACAAGCTGTTTTCCAACAAAAACCGAAGGAATTTTTCGGCTTTGTTGCTAAAGGATTAAACGTTTCACCATTACATGTGATGTTGAAACAACTCTCGACCAACCAATCTATCTATCTACACTCAACCTGAGGTTATATAAAATGCCAGACATTAAACTCTTTGCTGGAAATGCTACGCCTGAGCTAGCGAAAAAGATTTCTGAACGTCTTTACATTTCATTAGGCGATGCCACTGTTGGACGCTTTAGCGATGGTGAAATCCAAGTGCAAATTAATGAAAATGTGCGTGGTGCAGACGTGTTTATTATTCAATCTACTTGTGCACCAACGAATGACAACCTGATGGAATTGATTGTAATGGTTGATGCTTTACGTCGTGCATCTGCCGGCCGTATTACTGCCGTTGTTCCTTATTTTGGTTATGCTCGTCAAGATCGTCGTGTGCGTTCTGCTCGTGTTCCAATCACTGCAAAAGTGGTGGCAGATTTACTTTCAACTGTAGGGATTGACCGCTTATTAACTTGTGACTTACACGCAGAGCAAATCCAAGGTTTCTTTGATGTACCAGTTGATAACGTATTCGGTTCACCAGTTTTACTTGATGACATCTTGAAGAAAACGGATCTTGTCAATCCTATTGTTGTTTCTCCGGATATCGGTGGTGTTGTTCGTGCTCGTGCAGTAGCGAAATTATTAAATGATACAGAGATGGCGATTATCGATAAACGTCGTCCACGTGCAAACGTATCACAAGTTATGCATATTATCGGGGATGTTGCAGATCGTGATTGTATCCTTGTGGATGATATGATTGATACAGGTGGTACATTATGTAAAGCGGCTGAAGCATTAAAAGAACGCGGTGCAAAACGCGTATTTGCTTACGCAACTCACGCCGTTTTCTCTGGCGCCGCTGCACAACATTTAGCGAGCGATGCCATTGATGAAATCGTGGTAACGGATACTGTGCCACTTTCACCTGAAATGAAAGCACTTGGTAAAGTACGCGTGCTGACTCTTTCAACTATGCTTGCTGAAGCAATTCGTCGTATCAGCAATGAAGAATCTATTTCAGCAATGTTTGAATAATTTTTTCGCTTAGTATTCATTTTAAAAGTGCGGTCAGAAAATCCAATGTTTTTTGACCGCACTTATTTTTATATCGACTAAAAATAAGGCAAAAAAAAGTGCCCCACTGGGGCACTACTCGGAAAGCAAAATAGATGTCGGCTATTTAAAAATAGCACTTGTTTTTAGTGATTTAAGAATACGGCAAAGTCCTTTATATTGCAAATAGCAATGTTCAAATTTGTGAGCTAAATCACGCTTTTTCTTCACTTTTTTATGTTTAATCGTTTTCATATAAAAAAAGAGGAGCATACAGCTCCTCTTCTCTAGAAATAGAATTAAATTAACCGTTAATAAATTTTTCGCCTAATTCAATATCTGCACGCAATGTTGGTAACATTGCCTCTAAAGCTTCTTGTTCAAATTTGCTTAAGGTACCGATTGGTAAAATTTCTTCTACACCTTCTTTACCTAACCGTACCGGTTGAGCGAAGAAACGTGCATATTTACCGTCACCTTCCACATAAGTACATTCAACCACTGTTTCGCCACTTAAGCCTTTCACTAATGAACGCGCAAAACGTGCTGCAGCTTGAGCCATAGAAAGTGTCGCAGAACCGCCACCTGCTTTTGCTTCAACTACTTCGGTACCTGCGTTTTGGATACGTTTAGTTAATGGTGCAATTTCCTCTTCTTTCCACTCAGCATATTGAACTTGTGAAAGTAATGGAAGAATGGTTACACCTGAGTGTCCACCAATTACTGGTACACTTGTACGAGAAACATTTAAGCCTTTTAATTCAGAAACGAATGTTTCAGAACGTAATACGTCTAAAGTGGTGACACCGAATAATTTACGTTTGTCGTAAACACCTGCTTTTTTCAACACTTCTGCAGCAATCGCAACAGTCGTATTCACAGGGTTGGTGATAATACCTACACAAGCTTTTGGACAAGTTTTTGCAACATGTTCAATTAAGTTACGCACGATCCCAGCATTGATGTTAAAAAGATCTGAACGATCCATACCCGGTTTACGTGCTACCCCTGCAGAAATTAAAACGACATCAGCACCTTTAAGTGCAGGTGTTGGATCTTCTCCCGCAAAACCTTCTACTTTCACTGCAGTTGGAATATGACTCACATCTTTAGCCACACCTGGTGTCACTGGTGCAATATCATAAAGTGCTAATTCACTTTCAGCGGGTAATTGTAATTTAAGTAATAAGGCTAATGCTTGACCAATACCGCCTGCTGCGCCTAATACTGCAACTTTCATAAAATACTCCTCATGTATTAATTAATCCTAACTAGGTAGAATTTTAAAGTCTTAGTCATTAAATTACAAACAGAGAAATTCAATAATGCGATCTAGCTCAAACTTTTCAAACAGCAAATTTATTTTAATTGCCTAAAATGAATTTTTATGCAATTCTTATGCAAATTCCCCTATACGAGAATAGCTATGTCAGATCAATTAACAAAAGCATTTAAAGAACTGCTCCATCAAGAACGATTTGCTTCTCAGAGTGAAATTGTTGATGCCTTAAAAAACCAAGGATTTCAAAGCATTAACCAGTCTAAAGTTTCACGCATGCTAAGTAAATTTGGGGCAGTTCGTGCGAGAAATACGAAAATGGAAATGGTGTATTGCTTACCAAGCGAATTAAGTGTACCCGCCACCAGCAGCCCATTAAAAAATTTGGTTTTGGATATTGATCACAATGATTTCGTTATCGTCATTAAAACCTCTCCAGGTGCCGCGCAGTTGATTGCCCGCTTATTGGATTCCATAGGTAAACCAGAAGGCATTTTAGGCACGATTGCGGGAGATGACACCATTTTTGTGACACCAACAAAAGACACAACAATTAAATCGCTTTTAGGACAAATTCAAACGCTCTTTGAAAGCAATCTATAATGAATATCTTAGTAACCGGTGGAACGGGATTTGTTGGTAAACCCTTAGTTGAATCGCTACTTTCACGTGGCGATAACGTTACCGTATTAACTCGCTCGATTGAAAAAGCCCAAACTATTTTTCCTGAAAAAATACCACAATTTTTGACCGCACTTTCAACACTCAAAGATTTGAATAACTTTGATGCGGTCATTAATCTTGCCGGTGAGCCAATCTTCGATAAAAGATGGACTGTTCAACAAAAAGAGAAACTGCGTCACAGTCGTATTGATTTAACCCAACAGATTGTTCAACTCATTAACCAAAGTGAACATCCGCCTGTATTGATTTCTGGTTCTGCAACGGGAATTTATGGAAACTGTGGCGAAGACCAGATCACTGAAGAGACAAATCCAAGTAGTCAATTTACCGCACAACTTTGTATTGATTGGGAAAATTCAGCCAAACAAGCCAACACGAGAGTCTGTTTAGTCAGAACGGGATTAGTGCTTTCTCCAAAAGAAGGGGCTTTTGCAAAAATCCTTCCGCTCTATCGCTTCGGATTAGGCGGCAAATTAGGGAATGGCGAGCAATATTGGAGTTGGATTGCGTTAGAAGACATGGTAGAAGGCCTTCTCTTTTTACTTGATCATAATAATTGTGGAGGTGCATTTAATTTTACTGCTCCACATCCGGTTAAAAATAAGACCTTTAACCAATTATTAGGTCAGGCGTTACATCGACCTTGTTTTGCTCAAGTGCCTCAATTTTTACTCACTTCTCTTCTCGGTGAACGCGCTTGCATTCTATTAGACAGTCAGAATGCCTATCCAAAACATTTGTTAGATTGCGGATTTACATTCCAATACTCAGAATTAAATGATTACTTTCACAAAATACTTTAAAAAACAAAAGGCTGGTCAAAACCAGCCTTTTGTATTTTCCATCGCCATTAAGCTAAATACTCTAAAAATTCCCCTACGGTGTGGAAGGATCCAAATACCAGCACAATGTCATTTTTATCGGCATTTTTAACCGCACTTTTCACACCTTCAACTACAGAATCTTCAGAAACACTTTTTGCTGATGGGCAAACTGTTGTCAATTTTGTATTTAAGTCGTCACCGGATTGACCCCGGTAACCGCCTAATGTGACACAATACCATTGGTCAATAACAGATGTCAGTTGGTTAAACACCGACTCCGCATCTTTATCTTTCAGCATACCGCAAATAGCAATGATACGACCTGATATTTGTGCCTTAAGTGCGGTCAATTTTTCGGCTAAATATTTTGCCGCATGAGGATTATGCCCCACATCAATGATCACTTTTGGTAACTGTGAATAAGGGACATTCAAGAGAGCTGCCAATTTTTCTAGCTGATAACCTTTCAATTGTTGGAAGCGACCAACTAATTCCACTTCAATTAATGAACGTTTAATGGTCTCAACAGAAATATCAAAAGACAGCTGTTCAATGGCAGCCAAAGCGGTTGCCGCATTAGCTAATGGAATTTGGCAAAACGGCAGATTTTCTAACCGCACTTTGTTGCTCTGCCACATCCAAGTTTGCTCATTGGCTTTAAACGACCAAGTGACATCTCGACGTGAAATGTAGCAATGTAATTTCTCCGCTTGTTCTAACATAGGTCGCGGGACATTTGGTTCGCCAATCACAACCGGTTTATTCACACGGAAAATGCCTGCTTTTTCAAAGCTAATTTCTTCACGTGTTGAACCCAGAAAATCTGTATGATCAATATCAATACTGGTGATAACCGCCAGATCATTATCCACAATATTTGTTGCGTCCAAACGCCCACCAAGCCCCACTTCTAAAATCACAACATCAAGCTTCGCCTGTTTAAATAAATGCAAAGCCGACAACGTGCTAAATTCAAAATAAGTGAGAGACTGCGTTTTATGTTTTTCGATAAAATCAAAAGAAGCGGTATGCATTTCATCCGGCAAGTCTTGATTTTGAATACGAACACGTTCGTTATAACGCAATAAATGAGGTGAGGAATACACACCCACACGCAAACCGTGATTTAGCAAAATAGTTTCAAGCAAACGGCACGTTGTGCCTTTACCATTTGTTCCCCCCACCGTGATCACATAAGATGCGGGATTTAAAAGATCCAATTCTTCTGCCACGGATTTAATACGATCTAGCCCTAAATCAATCGCTTTGAAATGACTGTTTTCCAAATAAGAAAGCCACTCAGCGAGTGGCGAAGTGGCTTTTAAATTCATTGTATTACTCATGTTCAACAACTTCTACTTCAACAAAAGGTGAAGGTTGATTGGTGAGTTTGCTTAAAAGGTTTCCAAGGGTTGAACGCATTTCTGAACGTTTCACGATCATATCAATCGCCCCTTTCTCAAGTAAGAATTCACTACGTTGGAAGCCTTCCGGTAATTTTTCACGTACAGTTTGTTCAATAACACGTGGGCCTGCAAAACCGATTAATGCTTTTGGTTCAGCAATGTTCACATCACCTAACATCGCAAAGCTTGCAGAAACACCACCTAATGTTGGATCCGTTAATACAGAAATAAACGGCACACCTTTTTCACGCATTTTTGCTAACACCGCACTGGTTTTCGCCATTTGCATTAATGAGAAAAGGGCTTCTTGCATACGTGCACCGCCACTTGCAGAGAAACACACAAATGGACAGTTTAATTCAATTGCTTTTTCTGCCGCTTTCACAAATTTTGAACCCACAACAGAGCCCATTGAACCACCCATGAAACTGAAGTTAGATGCAGCAACAACTACAGGCATGTTGTAAAGTGTACCCGTCATTGTGATTAAAGCATCTTTTTCACCAGTTTCTTTTTGTGCAGCAGTAATACGATCTTTATATTTTTTTAAATCTTTAAATTTAAGAATATCTTTTGGCTCTAAATCAGCCGATAATTCTTGGCTTGAACCTTCATCTAACAAGGCTAAAAGGCGCTCACGAGCATCAATACGCATATGATGACCGCATTTTGGACAAACATATAAATTACGTTTTACTTCTTCACCGTAAAGCACTTGTTCACAAGAGGTACATTTTGTCCAAACCCCTTCTGGTACGTTAGCTTTACGTGATGCAGAGGAAGAGGTTCCTTTGCTAAAAATTCTATCAATCCAGCTCATTTTTTACCTTTTTTATTAACTAGAAAAGTTTGCGTATTTAATCATAATTTAGCGAAATTTGCTAGTCAGATGAGATTATCTTCTAAAAACAATGGCCCTAAATTTTTCTGTGGAATCGCAAATTTTTCAGGGTAAATCACATTGACTAAATACAGGCCTTCTGGTTTCGCTGTTGGCGCGGCCAATTTACGATCTTTTTGCTCTAACAACCATTTCATCCACTCAACAGGTTGATTGCCTGCGCCGACTTCAATCAAGCTTCCTACAATGTTACGCACCATGTGATGCACAAAGGCATTAGCTTGAATATCCACAATAATGTACTGCCCTTTTCGCACCACATTTAAATGATGCACATTTCGCCAAGGGGTATTCGACTGACATTGTGCCGCACGGAAAGAGGAAAAATCATTTTCACCCAATAAGAACTGTCCTGCTTGGTGCATTTTCTTTTCGTCTAAATCTAAATGGCAATGGGTAATCCCTTCCGGCAAAATGGCTGAACGTAATTTATTGCAATACAAGATATAACGATAACGACGCGCGGTTGCCGAAAAACGGGCGTGAAATTCATCATCCACCACTTTTGCCCAACTCACTGAAATGTCATCAGGCAAATTTGCGTTAGTACCAAATGCCCATGCTTTTTCGGGGCGAACTGCTGTAGTTTCAAAATGCACCACTTGTCCTGTGCCATGAACACCAGAATCTGTTCTGCCCGCACAAAACACTTCAATTTTTTCATTTGCCACGAAAGATAACGCTTTTTCTAATTCTTCTTGTACACTGCGCACTTTCTCTTGTCGTTGCCAGCCACAATACTGTTTTCCGTTATATTCAATGCCTAAGGCTATCTTCATAGGGAAATACTCCTAAAACGATTTCAAATTTGACCGCACTTTGCCCGAAAAGAAAAAACACCAATAACTCATCATTATTGGTGTTCTTATCACAAGCTAAAAATTAAGCACGTTTGAAGTCAATGTGAACCAATTTTGGTTTGAATGGGTGACGTTGCATTGCTTGAACTTTCACTGCAACTTCTTTACCTTCAACCACTAAAGTGATTACATCGCTATAGAAAGAATCGTGAGCTTGTGCGTTGTTTAATTCATCGTGATTTAAGATGATTGAAACAGGTGCTTCGCTGCCACCATAAATGATTGCAGGGATTTGACCGTTGTGACGCAGGCGGCGGCTCGCACCCTTACCTTGCGCTTGACGAACTTCAGCGTTAAATTTAAATGCCATTTTAATGTTCTCTTGATTAAAAGTTTAAAATAAAAAATTGCAGGCGACCCAGCAATTTTCCTAAATTTGCTCAAAGACAAACTTTGAGAGCGACGGATTATAAAATATTCAGCCCCACAATGCAAATTTACACCGCAAATTTTTTCTAGGCTTTTCAAGGCAAAGCGATTAAAATAAGCCCCAATTTTTAATTAATTTTAACTAACTGATTGTAAGTGGGTTTCAAATGGAATTTCTTATCAGCTTTTTTACCGATTACGGTTATTGGGCGGTGCTATTTGTTCTTATTATTTGTGGCTTTGGTGTACCCATTCCAGAAGATATCACGCTCGTATCCGGTGGCGTAATTGCTGGTCTTTATCCTGAAAGTGTCAATTCCCACTTAATGTTAGTCGTGAGTATGATTGGCGTACTTGCCGGTGATTCAACCATGTACTGGCTTGGCCGCATTTACGGTACGCGTATTTTGCGTTTTCGCCCAATGCGTAAAATCGTCACATTAGAACGCCTCAAAATGGTACGTGAAAAATTTGACCAATACGGCAACCGTGTTCTATTTGTGGCCCGTTTCTTACCTGGTTTACGTGCACCAATTTATATGGTTTCTGGTATTACCCGCCGCGTCAGCTACACCCGCTTTGTATTGATTGATTTCTGTGCCGCGATTATTTCTGTACCGATTTGGGTTTACCTTGGCGAATTTGGTGCGAAAAATTTAGATTGGTTACACGAGCAAATTAAAAAAGGCCAACTTGTTATCTATATCCTAATCGGTGTTTTAGCTCTGTACCTATTTTGGAAATGGAAAAAAGCGAAGAAACAAGCTAAATAATTTCCTATAAATTGCGGTTAAAATTTTATAAATTTTCGTCAATAAAAAAACGCTTAATAATTTTATTAAGCGTTTTTTGAGTAGAATTATCTCATAAATAAATTTTCTAAAAAAGCAGCTCTAATTTTCAATCTCTAGTCACCTATTACAATTAAGTGTAAATTAAAAGTAAAAAATAAAGAGGAAAATATTGGTATAGACTGCTATTTTACCAGGAAGCCATCTTAAATAATCGCCCAGAATTATCTTCCTTATCATTTAATTCTAAGATGATTTCATCAGGTTTAACGCCTTCATCTGCTAATGTTACAACTTCATCTGATAATAGCGTAATAAAGAATTGAATACCAAATTGGGAGTATTCACGGATAATATTTAACAGATTTCTTTTCGGATTGTTATCTAAAGATTCTAAAATTCCATCATGATAAACAAACAAAGAATATCCCTGCTCTGCATAGTAACGGGCAATAGCCATATCAAATGCAATGCATAATAACTTTTTAAATGACGTTCCCTTATCTTTGTGGTTTTTTATGCCTTGGTTCTCAAAATAAGCATCAAAATCAATATTTCCCTCTCTATTTTGTTCCACTTTAATAATAGCTTGTTCACCAACTACTCGCATAATGATCGATACAAAATAATCACGTATTTTGATAAATTGACTATTGGAATCATTCCGAACTTTAAACGTTAGATCTTTTTCAATTTCTTGAATTAAATCCTGTTTAGTTTGTATTTTATCTTTTAACTTAGAGCTTACATTAGAAAGATCCTCAATCACTTTCTTTTGCTGTTTCAAGAGAACCAGCTCTGCCCTATGATTATCTAACAATGCAGATGTTTTTTTGTATTTTTCAAAGATTTCCTTTTCATTAAGAAATGATAATCTATTGCTTCTCTCTTGATTTAATTCCGTTAAGCGGAACTGAATGCTCACTATTCTAGCATTCGTTTTTTTCAAATCATTTGCTAAATAATCATTTCGTTCTTGATTAATAGCTTCATTAAAATTAATCAGTTGTTCGAAATCTTTTTTCAATTGATCCGAAAATAAAACTCCAGCTTCTTTAAAAAGTGCCTCAGCCTCTTTTGTGTTAAAAAGAATTCTAGTCGGCTTTAAAGAATCTTCTAAACGTTGCTTTCGTCCTTCTAATTGATACAGTTGAGTGTTTAACCCAACAATATTATCATCAATGTTATCAATTAATTTACGGATGTTTTCTTTATCTTCATTTCCAAAATCAAGTTTAGATAATGCATTTTCTGCTATTGATATTTGATTTTCAATAAATGCAATTTGTGCCTCTATTTCAGAAAGTCCTTTGTGATCTATTTGGTTAATTTTTTTTCTTAGTTTTATTTCTTCTTTTAAACTCTTTATTTCATCTGCGTTCTGATATAAACGAATTAATAATTCATCATTAAATCCTAATAAACGAGATAGAATAGGCTTCCAATCTTTATCTTTTGAACGGCTATTTCTGTTTAATTTGAATACATCTGTAAAATCTGACTGGGCACGAAGCAAATAGGCAAGAAATTTACGATAAGAATACCCCTTTATAAATTTAAGCCCTAGCAACCCTTCTAGATAGCTGCGAGCCTCATTTAACCCCAATTGATATGCAGACCATTCTTCAGGCACTAATCCTAAAAAGTCTTGATTTGGCAGAGTATGCCTTTTAAAACTGACTTTAGATGGATTACGTACAGTTCTACAAATAGTTAAATATTTGGGAACTTCTCCATGCTCTGAATCATTTAGACATATCTCAAGATAAAACTCAAACTCACAAAACTGTTCTATTGTCATAAGAAAATGATTTTTATGATCACAAATCAAGCAAAAATCAATCACTTTAGCTAAAGTGGACTTTCCCAAATTATGGGAGTGCTTTTTATCATCATCCAAATAGTTGGATTTTTCTCTTACTGTTCCAATAATCGCATTAATACCACTATTGAATACTAAAGTTCTAAAAATATTCTCTTGATTTGAGTAAAGTTTCATTAATCTCATTTTATTTTCCTCTATACTCAAAGGAATCATTTGTTGAGTGATACTCTACAAGGCCTAATAAATAAAGTAAATTTATTGCTGGCATAAATAAAACATAATCACAACCTGTTGCTTGTTTTACAACTGAAAGCAACTTATCGAAGGCAATATACCTATCACATTTTAATGATTTCAGCATTAAAGTAGCCGCATACATAACTGATTTATCAGGATCTGTATATTTATCGGGTTGAATCTTTATCATATTTTACTCTTTGCGACCAATATCACAATTCCAATACATATAATAAACGAGCATTCTAACCTTATTCTCAAAATATTTACCTGAAGTCTTTTCATTCTTAACAAAAAGAGAAATTAGGCTCTCTAATCTCGTATTAATGTAGTCATCACTATGTAGTGATTCAAGTTTTGCTTTAGTATCTAAAACAAGGTCTTTATAGTCTTCCTTTAGTGTATTATTCTCTGGATTACGCAACACATCATCAATTTGTTTAATGAATGGATCAAAGTAGCTCATCATTATCTCTGCAAAATGAGGCGTCGCATTATTTTTCTCGTTCTTTGTAATTAGATTACAACGTGTCAACAAATTATTATCGTCTTGACTTTGGCTACAAGAATCTATCAAACGCTTGCATTTTTTTATTACATCTGCAATATGACTAGTTGTCAATAAATCAGCATAAACCTCAATCAAATGCTCTAGCTCTGCCTCCCTAATAATTTCTGGATATCTAGCAATTAAACGATCAAGGTATTCTCTACCTAATATTGCAATATTCTCATAAGGTAAACCTGTATATTGATGAATAAGCTCGATAAGCTCGGGATGGGATTTCCCCGTTTCTTTTCTATTTGTCACTAATAAATAGAAACCAATTTGTCCATCTTCCACCATTCGTTTTAATTTTGGCAGTTCTCCCTCAATAATCTTTTTAAACTCTTTGGCTCCTGTCGTAGAATTCAAATTTTGGGTATGCTTAGCTTGAATAATAACTACCCTACCACTTTCAGTTTCCCAAGGTTTTGCTGCGCTTGGAAAATCATTTGCTATCCCTGAAAAAGTGCCATCACGCCCCCCATCAGGACCTTTAGAAAAACCAACCACCCCCTGCCCAAGAATCTTGGAACAGCAGGTAACAGTAAAAACCTCAAAATCAGCATCATTAGTAATAAGAGAAACAAAATTCATTTTATTTATCTATCTATTCTTATTAACGGTCACATTTCAAATAACCTAACTCTAAATCCCTACAATTTATTCATTTTTGTTAGCCAATTAAAATAATACGAGCAAGAATAAATATCTCATCATCTTAGTAAAAGCCTATTTTTGCAGAGGGGATTATCAAAATTTGTTGGGTTCCATTATACCACTATAAAATGGAAAAAAGCGAAGAAATCCAAAGCTAACTAATCTCATATAATTCAATAAAAAGTGCGGTAAAAAACAACATCGTTTTCTACCGCACTTTTTTTCATTCCAACTAAGCTTTAGCGGCTAAATACCGCTCCACCGTATCCACAATCGCTTGTGTTTGCGGATCGATTTCGATATTCACTAAATCACCGATTTGACGCTTACCGATAAGTGTTCGGTGTAAGGTTTCAGGGATTAGATTCACACAGAATTCATCATCTTTTACTTCACCGATAGTAAGACTGATGCCGTCAATCGCAATAAATCCTTTTGTTAGGATATATTTCATCACATCTTTATTAGGTAATTTAAACCAAACCTGACGATTGTTTTCGCTTTCGATAATCTGTGAAACGCTTGCAGTACAATAAACGTGGCCCGATAAAATATGTCCACCAATTTCTGCGCCCATTTGCATTGCGCGTTCGATATTCACAAAATCCCCGGCTTTTAAGCCGCCGAGATTCGTGATGCGCAAGGTTTCTTGCATTAAATCAAAGCTGACAAGATCGTCGTGAATTTCAGTCACTGTTAAGCACACGCCATTATTCGCCACGGATGCACCGATTTCCAAGCCTTTTCGCATTTCAGCTGGTAATTTTACGATCTGTGTTCTAAAATTATCACTGTCTTTAATTGCATAAATTTGGGCGATGCCCTGTACAATACCTGTAAACATTATTATTCCTTCATTAAAAATTTTTCCAATATTATAGCAAAATTTATGAATCCTCGTCTTTTTTCTCAATACCGTATTGATATTCAAAAACTTATCCGAATTGCGACACCTATCGGGCTTGCCCAGTTAGCTCAAACTGGCATGGGTACCGTGGATGTGATTATGGCTGGGCGTGTCAGCTCTGCAGATGTAGGCGGTGTTGGTATCGGAGCCTCCATTTGGCTACCTTTGGTACTTTTCGGACAGGGCTTATTACTCGCCTTACCACCAACGATTTCCTATTTAAATGGTTCAGGGCAGCGCCATCGCATTGCTCACCAAGTGAGACAAGGTCTTTGGATTTCATTTTTAGTGATGATTCCCCTTGCACTCATCATCTATCATAATGATTTCATATTACAGTTTATGAATATGGATGCCCACATGGCTGATGTGACGATGAACTATTTGCGTGCGATGGTGTGGGGCTTGCCTGCCTATTTATTGCTGATTAATTTCCGCTGTTTGAATGATGGCATTGCCAAAACAAAACCCGCCATGGTAATAACCTTCATGGGGTTAATGCTGAACATTCCGCTGAATTATATGTTTATTTACGGCAAATTTGGTGCGCCTGCATTGGGTGGTGTCGGTTGTGGTGTGGCAACGGCTATTGTTAACTGGGCGATGGCAATCTTGATGATTACCTATTCAGCCAAAAACTATAATGAACGTAGTTTGAAAGTCTTTGAAAAGATTATTGAAAAGCCAGACATCAAAACACTGAAAAAATTGACCGCACTTGGCTTGCCGATCGCGATTGCGCTGTGCAGTGAAGTCTCACTATTTGCGTTAAGTAGTTTATTACTTTCCCCATTAGGCGCAGATGTGGTCGCCAGCCACCAAATTGCCTTAAACACCAGTGCCGTAGCCTTTATGTTCCCAATGTCTATTGCGATGGCTGCCACCATTTTAGTGGCGCAAGAGCTCGGTAATCACGCACCACAAAAAGCCAAAATTATGGCTCACGCGGCTATTATTCTTGGCTTGATTGTGGCAAGTGTATTGGCGTTGGTAATTTGGGTATTTAGTGCAGAGATTGCCACATTAATTGTAGGCGATAATGCTACTGTTATTGCCCTTTCAGGCAGCTTATTAGCGATGGCAGCGATTTATCAATTTTCAGATTCGGTACAAGTAGTAGTAAGCGGTATTTTACGTGGCTATAAAGACACTAAAATTATCCTTTATATCACGTTACTTGCCTATTGGGGCGTGGGTATTCCCGTTGGTTATATTCTTTCTCGCACGGATTGGATTGTTCCAAGCATCGGTGCAAAAGGTTTCTGGGTTGCTTTTATCATTGCCTTAACCATTGCCGCCGCTTTACTCTTTATACGTATGCGAAAAATCCAATCACAACCTGATGAAGCCATTATTCAACAGTTAGAAAGATTGAAGTAGTTAAAATAAAAAGTGCGGTCAATTTTGACCGCTCTTTTTATTCTTGAATTAGATGCTTTTTAAACTCCTCAAGTCCCTTGATATTCCCAATCAAAATATTCTTGTAACTGAATAACAATATCATCCCAAGTTTCTCCTGATATACTATTTATCATGACTGACAAATAATTTTCTATGTCATCTAATGTATTCAGAGCAACAACAATTCCCTTATTTATCATCAATACCTTTTCTCTTTGTACCATTCCTACATTAAAAACATTAGTATAAAAATAGTCACTCCCAGAATCCCCTTTTGTTCCTATTGCTAATGTTAAATGTAGGCAATAAGCAGGTTCAAGAACTATTAGGGAGGCATCATCCCTTGTTGGGCTGTTGTAATCAATCCATTTTAGATCAGCTATAAGCATTTACTTTTCCTATGAACTTTCAATTATACGTTTTATAAATGAAAACTTATCAACACGCAATTAAAAACTAACATCAGAAAATTTATGCCATTAAAAAGTAAAAAGTGCGGTCGAATTTGACCGCACTTTTGTCTTTTACATCACTACCACATCAAACTGCTCTTGGTTGTAGTACTGCTCGGTTTTAACTTGAACTTGTTTGCTGATGAACATTTCGATCTCTGGTAATAAACCATGCGACTCTTCTTTGATTAAGTAATCTGCCACAGCTGGAGAGGCATAAACCACAAATTGTTCGCTCGAGAATAAATGGTTAACTCGAATGATCTCACGCATAATTTCATAGCATACTGTTTCGACGGTTTTTACTCGTCCACGTCCTTGGCAAGTTGGACATTCATCACACAAAACGTGCTCTAAACTTTCACGAGTGCGTTTACGGGTCATTTCCACTAAACCAAGTTGAGTGAAACCATTTACATTGGTTTTTACACGATCTTTCGATAGCGCTTCTTCCAAGGATTCAATTACACGATTACGATGTTCATCGGTTTTCATATCAATAAAATCAATAATGATAATACCGCCTAAATTACGCAGTTGTAACTGCTGAGCAATGGCTTTAGTGGCTTCAATATTGGTGTTAAAAATCGTTTCATCTAAATTCCGATGACCGACGAAAGCGCCTGTATTGATATCAATCGTCGTCATGGCTTCGGTTTGTTCAATAATGAGATAGCCGCCCGATTTTAAATTCACGCGTTTTTCAAGTGCATTTTGAATACCACGTTCTACACCATAAATATCAAAAATCGGCTGACTGCCCGTATAAAGCATTAATTTTTCACTTAACTCAGGCATAAATTCATCGGTAAATTCTTTGACTTCGTTAAAACAAAGTTTGGAATCAATATGAATTTTCTCTAAATTGGCGCCGATAAAATCACGTAAAATACGCTGTGGTAATGCGGGTTCGCCATAAATTTTAGAACGGGTTGGATATTTACCTTTACGCTCAAGTACTTTACGCCATAAACGTTTTAAGAATTCCGCATCTTGGCGCAATTCTTCTTCCGTTGCGCCTTCGGTAGCAGTACGAATAATAAAGCCACCTAACTCATCACAAAAAGGCTCAACTAACGCTTTTAATCTTGCTCGCTCTTCTTCGCTTTCAATACGTTGTGATACACCAACATGGCTATTTTCCGGCATAAAGACGAGATAACGAGAAGGCAATGTAATATCCGTGGTTAATCTTGCGCCTTTGGTGCCCAAAGGATCTTTTACCACTTGTACCACGATATCCTGCCCCTCGCGGACGAGTTCAGAAATGCTTTTTGCACGGAATTGCTTTTGCTCATTCACGTCTACACACTCGGTATGTGAAACAATATCGGAAGCATGCAAAAATGCGGCTTTTTCTAAACCGATATCCACAAATGCGGACTGCATCCCCGGTAAAACACGGGTTACTCGCCCTTTATAAATATTCCCCACGATGCCACGTTTGGCTTGACGTTCAATATGAACCTCTTTTAAAACACCCGTTTCCACCAGCGCAACGCGGGTTTCATTGGGCGTAACATTCATTAATAATTCAACAGAATTCATTTTTTCGACCTTAGTTTTAATGGTATAAGTCTATCGAAAAGGAAAATAGAATAATAGACCCAAATAAGGTAAAATATGACCTTTCTCAAATTTTCATGACTTTTTTTGAGGTATTTAATGTTTGGTTTAGACCCAACACTTATTACTTTTAGTATTTATATTTTCGGCATGATTTTAATCGGTGTCCTTGCCTATTATTATACAAACAACTTATCCGATTATATTTTAGGCGGCCGTAAACTCGGAAGTTTTGTGACAGCCATGTCTGCTGGCGCATCTGATATGTCCGGCTGGTTATTAATGGGCTTGCCCGGTGCAGTGTATGTGTCAGGTCTAGTTGAAGGTTGGATCGCCATTGGTTTAATCCTCGGGGCTTATTTTAACTGGTTGCTCGTGGCGGGTCGTTTACGGATCTACACTGAATTTAACAACAATGCACTCACATTACCGGAATATTTCCACCATCGTTTTGGCACATCGCATAATCTCTTAAAAATTGTGTCTGCAACAATCATCTTAGTATTCTTCACCATTTATTGCGGTTCAGGTGTCGTTGCTGGGGCGAAATTATTCCAAAATCTATTCTCAGTCGACTACTCCACCGCCATTTGGTACGGCGCTTTAGCGACTATTGTCTATACTTTTATCGGTGGATTTTTAGCGGTAAGCTGGACGGATACCATTCAAGCCACATTGATGATTTTTGCTCTGATTTTAACGCCTCTCTTTATCTTTTTAAGTTTGGGGGATGCATCACAATTTACGGAAGTGCTACATCAAGCTGAAATCGCAGCAAATAAAGACTTTACCGATTTATTTAGTTCTACCACGCCGTTAGGTTTATTAAGTTTAGCGGCTTGGGGCTTAGGTTATTTTGGTCAACCGCATATCCTTGCACGTTTTATGGCGGCTTACTCGGTGAAATCCCTCATTAAAGCACGCCGTATTAGTATGACGTGGATGGTGATTTGCCTAGCCGGTGCGATTGGTATTGGTTTCTTCGGTATCCCTTATTTCTTTGCTAACCCTAATGTGGCTGGCGTGGTAAATAATGAACCAGAACAAGTATTTATTGAACTGGCTAAATTGCTCTTTAATCCATGGATTGCCGGTATTCTACTCTCTGCGATTTTAGCGGCAGTCATGAGTACACTTTCCGCACAATTATTAATTTCTTCAAGCTCTATTACGGAAGATTTTTATAAGGGGTTTATTCGTCCAAAAGCTTCTGAAAAAGAATTAGTCTGGTTAGGCCGTGCAATGGTCTTAGTCATCGCTGGCATTGCGATTTGGATTGCACAAGATGAAAATAGCAAAGTATTAAAACTCGTTGAATTTGCCTGGGCTGGCTTTGGTTCAGCATTTGGTCCTGTCGTGCTTTTCTCCTTATTCTGGAAACGCATGACTTCATCAGCGGCGATGGCGGGAATGGTTGTCGGTGCAGTGGTTGTCTTTGCTTGGAAATCGGTGATTCCTGAAACCAGTGAATGGTTTAATGTCTATGAAATGATCCCTGGATTCATTCTTGCTAGCCTGGCGATTATTGTAGTTTCCCTCCTTTCTGCAGAACCTGAAAATGAAGTTAAAGAAACTTTTGAGAAAGCAGAAAAAGCTTATAAGGAAGCAAAATAATGATTGATTTTCGTCCTTTTTATCAGCAAATTGCCACCACGAATTTATCGGCTTGGCTAGAAACATTGCCTTTGCAGTTAAAAGAATGGGAAAAACAAACTCATGGTGATTATGCCAAATGGTCAAAAATCGTGGATTTTCTCCCTGATTTACAAGCAGATACTATCGATTTAAAAAATGCCGTGAAATCTGACCGCACTTCCCCACTTTCAGAGGGCGAAAAACAACGCATTATTCATCATTTGAAGCAATTAATGCCATGGCGAAAAGGACCTTATCATTTATTTGATATTCACGTGGATTGCGAATGGCGTTCTGATTTCAAATGGGATCGTGTTTTGCCTCATCTTGCCCCATTAAAAGATCGTACCATTTTAGATGTGGGCTGCGGTAGCGGCTACCATATGTGGCGAATGGTTGGCGAAGGTGCAAAAATGGTGGTCGGAATTGATCCAACCGAACTTTTTCTCTGCCAATTTGAAGCGGTTCGAAAATTATTAAATAACGATCGTCGAGCTAACTTAATCCCATTAGGTATTGAAGAAATGCAACCACTTGCGGCATTTGATACCGTATTCTCAATGGGCGTGCTTTATCATCGTAAATCACCGCTTGATCACCTCACTCAACTAAAAAATCAATTAGTAAAAGGTGGCGAATTGGTGTTAGAAACCTTAGTGGTTGATGGTGATGCCAATACGGTCTTAGTGCCTTCAGATCGTTATGCAAAAATGAAGAACGTGTATTTTATCCCTTCCGTTGCTGCACTCATTAATTGGTTAGAAAAAGTCGGCTTTACTAATGTGCGTTGTGTGGATGTCGCCACCACAACGTTAGAAGAACAGCGTAAAACGGATTGGTTAGAAAATGAAAGTTTGATTGATTTCTTAGATCCAAATGATCACAGTAAAACCATCGAAGGCTATCAAGCCCCAACTCGCGCAGTGATTTTAGCGAATAAATAATTGCTTAAATAAAAAATGCGGTCAAAAAACATGGGATTTTTTCGGTATTATGTAGCAGTTGCACAAAGACCAAAATTTAAACAAAACCGTACAAAAATGCCCTTATTTCGATAAGGGCATTATTTTTTATAAATGTATTTTATAGAATTCTACTTATTTTTCCATTACTCACTTTTCCGTTTTCTTCTAAACAGTCTTTCTCGTTGCTCCTCTAGCAACATTTGTTCCATCATTGCAGGGTAAGCCTGTTCGCAGAGAGCAACGTATTCAGGTTGAGTGAGGTGTTCTCTAATTTTAGTCGGGCAACGTAGATAGATTTTATCTTCTGCAAAACTACTAATAATAGAAAGCATCTGATAAGGTTTCCCATCTTCGGTTTCAAACACTTCATCGGTAAATTGCATTTCAAATATCGCTACAACTACCTGATTATTAGTGATTTCATAGGATCCATAAAATATCAATGGATTACGGGGTAAAGTACTGACTTCTTTCGCAAGGTCTCGCAAATTGTGATAGAACAACAGATAGGCATCATCTTTTACGTTTGAATACATCTGAGCCAGTTCTCGCATAAAAGTTTTGAATGTTTCATAGTCCATCTTTTTTAAATCCACGTTAAGTGGCGTGTGTGTCATGGTTTCCATTATTGCTCCTTGTGTTGCTTTAAATTGTTTAGGCTACGGCTAAATATTGGTTATCGTTTGAGGCTTCTAAACATAAACTTTCCAATCCGAATTTTGCCGCAGGTTTCTTATTTCCCTGCCAGTAGCCAGTTAAATCTCGTGAAGGTCTGGCTTTCAAACAGCGTTTTAGTACGTTGTCGAATTTGTCTTTATCCGATTGGTAACGAAAATCCTCACGCCATGCGGTTTCATTCGCATAGTGCATCATGTAATTATTTCCCATCTTATGATACACACCCATAATCATTCTTCTAAATCTTGCAAAGAAGGATTCAGCTAGGTTATTGGTGGTGCCGTCAATCGAGCAATATTCTTGCGAATGGTTTACGCGATATAAGTCATAGTGAAATGCCAAGCCATCATAAGCAGGATTTTCATCAGCGCAAATTGTAGATTTTGGTGCGACTAAGCGATGTGTTAAAGCAAGCATATCATCAGCATTTTCCTCTTTAACTAATGCAACGAGAGTGCGGTCGGCTCCTTTTATTATTTCCTGATTTGCAGCTTGTTGACGGAAAACCATAACACAGGATTTATCTTTACGTTGGTGACATCTCTTACGTCTATCAATTCGCTTATGTTTAAAATTTTTGGGGCGAAGGTAGTTATTCACATAACAACCATCAATATGAATAATGCCCGTGAGTGGTGTGTAATCTTGCGTTTTTTCAACTGCTTCACGGAATTTATGTAGTAATGCCCATGACGTTTTATATTGCACGCCAATATGACGAGATAAGTTAAGCGCAGAAATCCCTTTACTATTGATAGTGAAATAATAAACCGATAACAGTAGCTTTTTTAGGGAAAGTTTAGTGTGCTGAAAAATTGTACCACTTTTTACAGAAAAACGATGTTGGCAATGCTTACACTGCCATTGCTTACGAGAAGAAATAAAATAGGCTTTATGCTCAATATGACAACGAGGACATTGAACAGTATGAAAACAATGAGAATTTCCCCAACGAGCATTTTTAAGAAGAATGAGTATTTCGGTATCAGATAAATCGTAAATAGCGAACGCAGAGAGATTGCGAAGTGCAGAAAGTAAAAGTGGTGATGTTTTCTTGTTGTTTTTCATTTTTTCGTTCAACGTGCATAATCAACTTCCAACTTATTGTTTTGTAGCCAATAAGTCATGTTTCTCTTGCTAAATTGGTTGAACGAATTAAATATGAAAAAAGCAAACGAGAAGATTTGCTCAAAAGTGGGTGGCATTTTAGATCAAAGTTTGATCGATTTGCAAGAAGAAAAAAGCAACCTCTTTCGAGATTGCTTATATGTATAGAAAGTTATTCTTTATAAGATAGATAAAATATCATTATTCATTTTATATTTTATTTGTTTGGCTGTGTTTTAACGATGTGTTGATTATATTTTAAGTAGAAAGCCATTATGGGTGGCTTTCTACTTTTTATTTGTTCCAAATGAGTTTATGGCAGTATGTTGAACTACTTATTAGATTTGGTTTGATTGCATGGCTTACACAGCATTTGTCCGTTCTCTAATATGGTTTTACCACCTTGCGACCACGGTACAATATGGTCAGCATCCATTTGCGACAACTCAAAATGTTGCTGGCAATGCGGACAAACACCATTTTGTTTTTGATACATTTTCTGCTTATCTTTTTCGCTAAATGCACGCAAATTTAAATATTTTTCTTTCCCTGACAATAAATAAGGATAAATACCGCTCGTCTTTTGTACTTCATCATCATCGATCAGTTTGAGAATTTTGCGTTCTAACTCTTCAGCATTAAACGTTGTTTCCTTGTATTGATTATACCAAATGCCCCATTCTTGTCCTTTCATCAACTTCACGCGCTCTTTGCTGTGATTACTGAAAATCCGTTTAACCCACGCAAAAACTTCTTGAATGTATTGATGCAATTCACTTGCACTCTCATCTTTTTGATGATTGCTCATATATTGCTCAATCGTTTGTTTTTCACATGCAGCAATCCATGAAATCGCCGTTTCCAAAAACTCTTGGCGTTCTGCCGTGCCTTTCAAATAATCACCAAATTGCTGTTGAACCACACAATTTCGCTTGCTGAAATATTTTTTTGCAGCCGAAACCCACGAACCAGAATAAATCGCATTTCTCAATTCTTGTTCGGTTAATTTTTCGCCAGCAATATTGATGGTTTTGAACCAATCTAATTTTTCACTATCTGTGCCAGTGCATTGATAAACCTGCAATTTATAATCCAAAAACTTATTTTGTTGGTCATCGGTTAAATTACCAAAATTAAGTGGTTTGTCTTTTTCAAACTCTACCGAAAACAGACTTTGGCTAAATTGGCAAATAGATATTGTGCGTTGTTGTCCATCAATCAATTCAAATTCGCCATTTTCGCCCACCGCCCAATACATCACATTTAAGGGAAAACCTTTCATAATCGTGCGAATCACTTCATCACGCTGTTTGTCTTTATAAACAAATTCGCGCTGATACGGCGGACGGATATTCAGGCAGCCTGAAAAACCGAATACACCCTGTTCATCATTATCTTGATAATCTTGTGTTAATTCGCGAATGGAGATTTCTTTTAATTGGATTTTCATGATTTAGCCTTTTTTGGGATGTTTGTGTTTAATAAGAATGCGAGCATAGGTTTCTTTTCCATTTAAAGTAAACCGTTTTCCATAATTGGGATTATCTTCAACATAACGGTCAAGTCCAACAATCTCAAATTGTTCAGGATTGTATTTATCCAAAAATGTAACCGGCACACCCATTGCACCGTCAAAATCAATCGGAATATCTATAACTTTATTAACGTTAATCGCATCATAATTATCGTAATGCGGATATTCTTCGGACGTATAGGTTTTCCATAAAATCAATGGTTCATGGCGTTTAGAATGGTCTAAATTGGTAAACCAACAAGCATTGCCCAAACTGCGCCAATTTTTACCGTTTTCATCACGCCAACTGCGTGTTTCGCGCATTTCATAATAATCAGGCACTTGAAATGCCATATCGCCGCTTTTGTAACCGAGCCAAATTTTATTTTCTTTGATTAACGAAAAAATTTCTTTGTAAGTAATCGCGTTTTGATTGCCGATAATGATGAATTTCTTATCATATTCAACCAATTGCGCCACATATTCCCGAAACAGCGAAAACGGCGGATTGGTAACCACAATATCCGCTTGTTTCAGCAGATTGATACATTCCGCGCTGCGGAAATCGCCGTCGCCCTGTAAGGGTTTCACTTCAACTTCATCGGGCGATGGAACACGGTCGCCATCTTTGTCGCCCTCGTAAATCAAATAAACGGCTTGCTCGCTGTCGTTTCGGCTGAATACATCGGAATGCTGGTTTTTGTAGCATGTGGCAATCAGTTTTTTCAGCCCCAAGCGTTCAAAATTGTAGGAAAAATAATGAAAGAAATTGCTTACTCGTGGGTCATCGCAGTTGCAATAAACCACTTTGTCTTTGAAATGACCGGTGTAGTGTTGCAGTTCGCGCTCAATATCAGAAAGTTGCGTGTAAAACTCGTCATTTTTGCCGCGTTTTGCCGCATGAAGATTGTTGTTTTTGGCAGAAGTATTTTTTAACATTTCAAACTCCCAAAAAAATGTTGGAAGTTTGAAAAGACAAGATTAAACTAGGCTTGTAGGCTTGTAGGCTTGTAGGCTTGTAGGCTTGTAGGCTTGTAGGCTTGTAGGCTTGTAGG
>NZ_JVHG01000008.1:0-8915 GCF_001055095.1 Parahaemophilus parainfluenzae | reverse complement strand
AAATGTCTAAAGAAAAATTTGAACGTACAAAACCGCACGTAAACGTGGGTACAATCGGCCACGTTGACCACGGTAAAACAACTTTAACAGCAGCAATCACAACCGTATTAGCAAAACACTACGGTGGTGCAGCTCGTGCATTCGACCAAATCGATAACGCGCCAGAAGAAAAAGCGCGTGGTATCACCATCAACACCTCACACGTTGAATACGATACTCCAACTCGTCACTACGCACACGTTGACTGCCCAGGACACGCGGACTATGTTAAAAACATGATTACCGGTGCGGCACAAATGGACGGTGCTATTTTAGTAGTAGCAGCAACAGATGGTCCTATGCCACAAACTCGTGAGCACATCTTATTAGGTCGCCAAGTAGGTGTACCTTACATCATCGTATTCTTAAACAAATGCGACATGGTAGATGACGAAGAGTTATTAGAATTAGTAGAAATGGAAGTTCGTGAACTTCTTTCTCAATATGATTTCCCAGGTGATGATACACCAATCGTACGTGGTTCTGCATTACAAGCATTAAACGGCGTTGCAGAATGGGAAGAAAAAATTCTTGAGTTAGCAAACCACTTAGATACTTATATCCCTGAACCAGAGCGTGCAATTGACCAACCGTTCCTTCTTCCAATCGAAGACGTGTTCTCAATTTCAGGTCGTGGTACAGTAGTAACAGGTCGTGTTGAGCGTGGTATCATCCGTACTGGTGATGAAGTTGAAATCGTTGGTATCAAACCAACAGCGAAAACAACAGTAACTGGTGTTGAAATGTTCCGTAAATTACTTGACGAAGGTCGTGCAGGTGAAAACATCGGTGCATTATTACGTGGTACAAAACGTGAAGAAATCGAACGTGGTCAAGTATTAGCGAAACCAGGTTCAATCACTCCACACACTGATTTCGAATCAGAAGTTTACGTATTATCAAAAGATGAAGGTGGTCGTCACACTCCATTCTTCAAAGGTTACCGTCCACAGTTCTATTTCCGTACAACTGACGTAACAGGTACAATCGAGTTACCAGAAGGCGTGGAAATGGTAATGCCTGGTGATAACATCAAAATGACAGTAAGCTTAATCCACCCAATCGCGATGGACCAAGGTTTACGTTTCGCAATCCGTGAAGGTGGCCGTACAGTAGGTGCTGGCGTTGTTGCGAAAATCATCAAATAATTGATGTATTAACTGTAACAAGTTAGATAAAGAAGGCGTATCGAAAGATACGCCTTTTTGTTTACCTGAAATATTGCAAAATTGTAATGAAATTTAAAATAAAAATATGAATGTTTAGAAAAGAGGGATATTTGTTAGGAAGAAAAGTGTGGCGGAAGGTCATGGGAGTTGAACCCACCCGGGAACGCTGGCGTCCCCAACAGGATTTGAAGTCCTGCCACCTCACCGGAGATGACGACCTTCCGTTATTGAAATTGCAGTTACTTTAGCGTAAATTAGTTTGCAATTCAACGCCATTTTGAAATAGGAATTAAAAATGACCGCACTTTTTCAACAACTTCCTTCGGTAGATAAATTTTTAAAAACACCAGAAGGTGAAATGCTTTTAACTGAATTTGGTCATTCAGCTGTCGTGCGTGAATTGCGCCAATTATTGTCTGAAGGGCGCGAGTTTATTAAACAGCATCAAAATTTACCGCACTTTTTTGCCGATCATCTAAGTACATTGCATTATTTACAAGAACGATTGACTCAACAAAATCATGTACAAATTAAATCAGTTCATAATTTAACGGGCACGGTATTACATACAAATTTAGGGCGAGCATTATGGGCTGAAAGTGCACAACAAGCGGCACTTCATGCGATGAAAGGTAATGTTGCACTGGAATATGATTTGGAAGAAGGCAAACGTAGTCATCGGGATAATTATATTAGTGAGCTACTTGCACAACTCACAGGTGCAGAAGCTGCTTGTATCGTTAACAACAATGCAGCTGCTGTGCTCTTGATGTTGGCCACCTTTGCAAAAGATAAAGAAGTGATTATTTCTCGCGGGGAATTAATTGAAATTGGCGGAGCATTTCGTATTCCAGACATTATGGCTCAAGCAGGTTGTAAACTGGTTGAAGTCGGAACTACAAACCGCACACATTTGAAAGATTATCGTCAAGCAATTAATGAAAATACCGCCTTCTTAATGAAAGTACATTGCAGTAACTATCATATTAGTGGATTTACTGCTTCGGTTTCAGAACAAGAGTTGGTTGATCTTGGGCGAGAATTTGATATTCCTGTTATTACGGATCTGGGTAGTGGGGCATTGATTGATCTAAGCCAATATAATTTACCAAATGAGCCGACGGTGCAAGAAAAAGTTGCACAAGGCGTAAACTTAGTGTCATTCTCGGGCGATAAATTATTGGGTGGAACACAAGCCGGTATTATCGTCGGTAAAAAAGAGTGGATTGCTCAGTTACAAGCTCACCCATTAAAGCGCGTGTTGCGTTGTGATAAAGTGATTTTAGCCGGGCTTGAGGCAACATTACGCCTTTATCTCCAACCCGAAAAACTCACTGAAACGTTGCCAACTTTACATTTACTCACCCAATCAATAGATGTATTAAAAGAAAAAGCTGAACAACTTAAAGCCTGTTTAGCAAATCGTTTAAAAGATTACAACGTTGAGATTGAAGAAAGCTTTGCTCAGATTGGGAGTGGCTCTCAACCGATGGCGACGATTCCTTCTATTGCGGTAACGATAGCTGAAAAAACAGAGGCAAAATTGACCGCACTTTTAGCAATATTCAAAGCGTTAGAACAGCCGATAATTGGCCGTGTTGAGAAAGGAAAGATTTGGTTAGATTTACGTAGCGTGGCTGACTTTAAGGCATTATTAGATATGGTGGAAAAATTATGATCATAGTTACATCAGGGCACGTCGATCATGGTAAAACAGCCCTTTTAAAAGCACTGACAGGTACGAATACCGCCCATTTGCCGGAAGAAAAAAAACGTGGCATGACTATTGATTTAGGCTATGCCTATTTACCTTTAAAAGAGAAAGTGCTCGGGTTTATTGATGTACCTGGCCATGAAAAGTTTCTCGCCAACATGTTGGCCGGGCTTGGTGGTGTGCATTATGCCATGCTTATTGTTGCAGCCGATGAAGGGATTGCCGCACAAACTAAAGAACACTTAGCGATTTTGCGTCAGCTTCAATTTACTGAAATCATGGTAGTGATTACCAAGGCTGACCGAGCAACAAATGAGCAAATCGAGGCACTAAAAACACAAATTCAAACGGATTATCCATTCTTAGCTCAATCTCATTATTTTATTACATCGGCACAAACAGGCTTAGGCATTGATGCGTTACGTGATTATTTAGCCAATTTACCGGAATTAGCCGAAATAAATAAACCGTTTCGTTATGCTATCGACCGTGTCTTTAGCGTGAAAGGGGCGGGGACAGTGGTAACGGGCACAGCATTTGCGGGTACTGTATCCATTGATGATGAACTCTTCCTTTCTACGGGACAAAAGGTTCGCGTTAAGAATATTCATGCTCAGAATACGCCGAGCGAAAAAGGCTTGGCTGGTCAACGCTTAGCGCTCAATTTAAATGTCGATTTAGATCGTATTCCAATGCAACGTGGCGATTGGTTGTTAGCCTCAGAACCACTTGAGCCAACTGATCGTATTACCATTGAAATTACGCCTGGAGTGAATTTGAAAGACAGTCAGCCTGTGCACATTTATCATGCTGCAAGCCGCACAACAGGTAAGCTTACTTTGCTTGAAAGCAAAAATGCAATGAAAAATGACCGCACTTTGGCGGAAGTCATTTTAGAGCAGTCATTATTTTTGGCCTTCGGGGATAAATTAATTTTACGTAGTGGCGATGCGAAAGCTTTAGTTGGTGGTGCCAAGGTACTCGAAATTCATTCACCAAAACGTTATAAGCGTACAGAGGCTCGTTTAGCGTTCTTGGCTAAACTTAATCAGGCTAAAACCGCCACACAACGCATCGGATTGACCTTACAAAAAGAGGCGGTTTCAGCTCAAGCGCTAATGTGGAGTGAGCAGCTAACTGAAAATCAACTGGCAGAAGCGTTGGCTGAAAACGGTGATATTCGTTTCCAAAATTGGTGTTTTAATCGTGATTATCAACGTGAAAAAACGCAGCAAATTTTGACCGCACTTGCTACCTATCATGAGCAACATAATGATCAGCTTGGTTTGAGTAAAGCCCGTTTATACCGTATTGCGACTTTAAACCAACCAGAAAATCTGATTTATCATTTCATTGAAGAAATGCTTGATGAAGGTCAATTGCAGCAAACCCGCGGTTGGTTACATTTGCCTTCACACAAAATCCAATTTTCAGCTGAAGAGCAAACATTATGGAAAGCGGTGTTAGCAGAATTTGAAAAGGCGCATGGACAAGCCATTTGGGTGCGTGATATGGCAACGGCATTGGCGCAAGATGAAAGTGTAATGCGTAATTTTATGTATAAAGCGGGTAAGCTAGGTTACCTCACGCCAATCGTAAAAGATCGTTTTTTCCTGACAGAGAGCATTTATGCTTATGCTCGCTTAATTAAGGAAATGGCAGGTGAAGAAGGTAAAGTTGCTGTAAATGAATTACGTGATAAGCTTAATTTTGGTCGAAAACTGACAGTGCAATTAATGGAATATTTTGATCGTACCGGCTTTTTACGCCGTAAAGGCAATGATCATATTCTACGTGATAAAGACACATTTGATTTATAGGTAATACATGAAAAAGACATTTATTTCAGCCTTAATTTTAACCGCACTTTTTACGGTAACAGGTTGCGAAGATAAAGAAGCGAAAGCAACGATTGAGCAACAAACACAGACAATTGCGCAACTGACGGCAGAAAATACGCAATTAAAAGCTGAAAAAGAGAAGGCTGAGAAGGTTATTCCGGCAATTATTGCTCAAGATGATGTGATTTTTGATAAAGAGGAAACCATCAAATACCCTAAATCGACCAAAGAAGATGAATATGTCCCTACTGAAGGTAAACTTCATTACAGTATTTCTACACTAAAAACGAATATTGAGTGGTTAGATACACTACTTTTAGAGCAAATTTCAAAAAATGCTGATGGTAAACCAAGAAGCCGTGAGCAGCTAGTTGCAGATTACCAAAAAGCATATGATGAAGCCAAAAAAGAAATGTTGGAATCTCCAATAATGGGGATTGATGAAACCTTAGATT
Organism: Parahaemophilus parainfluenzae; assembly: GCF_001055095.1. Taxonomy (GTDB): domain Bacteria; phylum Pseudomonadota; class Gammaproteobacteria; order Enterobacterales; family Pasteurellaceae; genus Haemophilus_D; species Haemophilus_D parainfluenzae_Z. Next base: position 3,697 of record NZ_JVHG01000008.1, on the reverse strand, counting down.
TAGCATTTAGTCACCAAAGAGGTAAGCTTGCTGTATTTTTAATAAACTATTACAGCTATGGTGGTGGCGCTCATGGAGTTGGTGGTTATCATTATCTTAATGTTGATTTAGAAACGAAGAAACTGCTTTCATTTGATGATGCTTTTAAACCAAACCAGCAAGCTAAATTAAAAGAGTTGCTTTGGGAACGTTACACTCGATATGGTGAGATAAAGGATGAGGAAGCATTTACATCAAAAGATGCTTTTGAGGTGACTGATAATTTCTATTTAGATCATGATGGGATTCATTTTGTATATAACGTGTATGAAATTGCGTCTTATGCAGAAGGACCACAGGAGCTGGTGATTGCGTGGTGGAATGCCTCTGCGCTATTGAAGCCTGAATTTCTTCAGAAACAGTATTACCCCGTTTCGAGTAATACGGAAGAATAACAAAGTGCGGTCAAAATTGGCCGCATTTTTATTGGCCTTTTTTCACCCAGTATTTAAAAGGGGGGGCTTGGGTTTCACTCGCTAAAAGCGTATGTTCCATAAATTGGCAGAAGCTGGGAATATCGCGAGTAGTGGCAGGGTCGTCCGCCAAAATAAGCAATACTTCACCTTCATTCATGTGGCGAATGTTTTTTCTCACGAGCATTACAGGTTCAGGACAACGTAAACCAACGGTATCAAGGGTTTTATCGACAGTAATTTCAGTCATTGTTATTCATTAGTTTTATTGAAATTGAGCTACATCATACAATAATTATGGGGAAATTTCGATAAATCCGCTATCAATGATAAACTACGCAACAAATTTACTTGAATAATATTCCATGGCTGAATACCTTATCCCCAAAAGTGCGGTCGTTTTTGAAGAAGAAATTAAGAAAAGTCGATTTATCACGTATTTGCAACATACGGAAGGACTTGAACAAGCCAAAGCTTTTTGGACAGAAATTAAAGCGCAGCACCCTAATGCCCGCCATCATTGTTGGGCAGCCGTGGCCGGCAAGCCAACGGATTCTCAACAATTAGGCTTTTCCGATGACGGTGAGCCAGCAGGCACTGCAGGGAAACCGATGCTATCTGCTTTGCTAGGTAGTCAAATTGGTGAAATTAGTGCCGTTGTTGTTCGTTATTATGGCGGTATTTTATTAGGCACTGGCGGTTTAGTTCGTGCTTATGGAAATGGTGTGCAGCAAGCTTTAAAATTATTAGAAACTGAACGAAAAGTAGAACGTCAGTTATTCCAAGTTCATTGTGATTATGCACAATTAAATTGGATCCAAATTTTATGTGAACAACATCAAATTGAAATTTATCAGCAAGATTTTCAAGTGCAGATTACATTGCAGTTAGGCATTAGTGAAGATCAAATTAAACCTTTTGAACAAGCATTAATTGAGCGTTCGGCAGGAACGTTGAAATTAGAAGAAATGAATTAAGCGAGATATTGTGCATATTTTATCCATTATTCGGATTATCGGCATTTTAATTATGTGCTTTTCCGGCACGATGCTGATTCCAGCCTTTGTGGCGCTTATTTATGGCGATGGCGGCGGTAAAGCGTTTATGCAAGCTTTTGCATTGAGCTTAACCGTGGGCATGTTGCTTTGGTGGCCTTGTCATCACCACAAACAAGAATTGCGATCTCGTGATGGTTTCTTAATAGTGGTGGCATTTTGGTTCGTTCTAGGTGGGCTAGCAACCTTGCCATTGCTATTATTTGATTCCCCCCATTTAACAGTGGCTTCCGCCGTGTTTGAGGCATTTTCTGGGCTAACAACCACGGGTGCTACCGTCATGACGGGATTAGATAATTTACCGAAAGCCATTCTGTTTTATCGCCAATTCCTACAATGGTTAGGCGGGATGGGGATCATCGTACTTGCGATTGCGATTATTCCTTTATTGGGTATTGGCGGAATGCAGTTATACCGTGCAGAAATGTCAGGCCCAATGAAAGATCAGAAAATTCAGCCTAGGATAGCGGAAACGGCAAAGGCATTGTGGTTTGTTTATTTCTTTTTAACCATGTCTTGTGCTTTGGCTTACTGGCTAGCGGGTATGACACCGTTCGATGCGATTACGCATAGTTTCTCAACCGTATCTATTGGCGGCTTTTCTACGCATGATGCTAGCATCGGGTATTTTAATAGCTCAGCGATTAATTTTATCACCGTCATTTTCCTGTGGATTTCGGCTTGTAACTTCGCATTGCACTTCAGAGCATTTTCGACCTTAGGACGAGAAAATATTTTGAAGATTTATACAAAAGATCCAGAATTCCGCTTCTTTATGAGTATTCAAATTTTGCTTATCGTGGCTTGTACATTGGTAATGATAGGCCATCAATATTTTGATTCCTCATGGCAAGATTTTGAACAAGTCGTATTCCAAGCCGTATCGATTTCAACGACGACTGGTTACACCACATCAAATTTCGTTGAGTGGCCTTCTTTTGTGCCAATGTTATTAATTATTGCGTCTTTTATTGGGGGCTGTGCGGGATCTGTTGGTGGCGGTTTGCGTGTTGCACGGATTTTAGTGTTATACCTTCAAGGTGCGAGAGAGCTGAAGCGATTTGTTCACCCAAATTTAGTGTATCCAATTAAATGGGGCAAAAATGTCCTTGATGAACGTGTGATTGGGAGTATTTGGGCCTTTTTCTCTGCATATCTATTGGTATTCACTATTTGTTTGTTAAGTGTGATTGCCTGCGGTGTTGCACCTTTTGATGCCTTTAATGCAGTGTTGGCAAGTATTAATAACCTTGGACCAGGCTTAGGTTCAGTAAGCAGTAATATGACAGCGATGCCAGATAGTGCTAAATGGGTACTAACTATTGCGATGGTGTGCGGTCGTTTAGAAATCTTCACACTATTGGCGCTCTTCACACCGGCATTTTGGAAGGAATAATGAAAACATTAATTTTATATTCAAGCCACGATGGGCAAACAAAAAAGATTGCTGAATTTATGGTTCAGTATCTTGAAGGAGAGATAGTAGTTTCACCGCTAACGGAGGAACTGGATCTTCAATTTTTTGATCGGGTGATTATTGGAGCATCCATTCGCTATGGTCATTTTAATAAACAGTTATACCATTTTGTAGAACGCCATCATGAATTGCTGAATACAAAAAGTGCGGTCTTTTTTGGCGTAAATTTGACCGCGAGAAAAGAAGGAAAAGATACGCCAGAGGGAAATGCCTATGTGTGTAAGTTCCTTCAACGCATAAAATGGACGCCAGCAAAAGTAGGTGTATTTGCAGGTGCATTGTTATATCCACGCTATAAATGGATTGATCGTGTCATGATCCAATTGATTATGAAAATTACAGGTGGTGAAACGGATACGACCAAAGAAATTGAATATACAGATTGGGGAAAAGTAAAGGCGTTTACTGAAAGCCTTAATTCGTAGAATAAAACACCATAAAAATAGTGTTTTTTAGACTATTTGATTAAAAGATCTTCAACTAAGAAAAAATTTACATTTTTTTACAAAAAGATCTTGCAAAGGCATCTGAAATGCCTATAATACGCCCCACACAACGACGCGCTGTTGTGACTCTTAAGAAAAACCGGTGCGTCGTTCTTTTTTGCTCTTTGACAATATATCAGACAATCTGTGTGGGCACTTGTTGATTGACTTGTTTTAAAAATATTTTTTAATTTTGAAGTCTTAATAGGTGCTAACTAGAAATTCATA
>NZ_JVHG01000007.1:0-91272 GCF_001055095.1 Parahaemophilus parainfluenzae | reverse complement strand
GCACCTCCCTTACAAGGAGGGGGTCACTGGTTCGAGACCGGTATCGCCCACCACTTTTCTTAAAGTCCTTTTTTAAATCAGTCAAATTAGCATTAGTTCTGTTTTATCTTATAAATAAAAACGGCCACAAAACGTTTCGTTTTATGACCGCACTTTTATTAGATTTTAGGATTAAACTGGCTCTAAACCTAACACTTTACGTCCGTTGATACTCGCAATATCAACCATTGCATCAAGATGAGGGAAACGACAGCCCGCAGCAAGCAAGCTTAATTCTTGCCATAAATCCCCTTCACAAAGTGGCACCATGTAATCACAGATATTATCCGTACCTAACGCGACTGTAATCCCTTCTGGAATCATTTCATCTGCAGGTGTCAAGGCATTATGGAAAGGCATTAAATCTTCTTTTCGGTTACTATCAATCCATGCCATTGGGCAAGCAATCATCATCATTTTTGCCTGACGCATTTTTTCATAAAGTTTATAACGATATTCTCTGCTATGCGCACCAATGGAAATTCCATGAATCGCCACGACTCGACCTTCCATACCATGCTCGATAGTTTTGTCGCAAAGCTGCTCTGTTTCTTTTTCTTTCGGAGAGTTGAATTGGTCCACATGCACATGACACATAATGCCTCGAGACTTAGCCGCATCGAGTAAAATATCCATTGCTTCAAGGCCGCGACCATAATCAAGCTCATCGCGATAAGGTAAGCCTCCAATCATATCCACCATATCTGAGCCAATATCAAACCATTTGCGTGCTTCCGGCTCAATCACCCCTTTTAAGGTCTGATTGGCAAATTTCAAAATAATGTCATGCTTATAAACTTCGCGAGCTTTATGCGCAGCAATGATAGCTCGGTCTTCGCAAATTGGGTCAATATCTACAAAAGTACCAAATGCAGTTACCCCTTGGGAAATCATCAGCTCAATCGATTGACAGAAACGGGCGTAATAATCATCAACACTTGATGTACGTTTAACTTCGTCCACTAAATCCCATTTTTGTTGAAGATTACTATTGTGATAAATGCCGATTTTTTCGGGTGTCATTGTAAAAGCACGATCTGCGTGAGCATGAGCATTGACCCAGCCACCTTTTTTAATGATTTCGTCTCGAATAAACGTTTTAAAGCTACGAACGTGATTTCTCATAATAACTCCGCCAAAAAAGAAAGGAAAAGAGAGACGAGAAGTGTATTAATTGAAAAGCAAACCCAATAAGGATCTGGTCTATTGTGAATTGTTTGCAATGTTATGAAAAATTCGCAGATTTTAATTAATAACATCTTTTCAGTCTTTCAACTGAGTGCAAAGTATAAGATTTTAAGCACAAAAAAGCTATCTATTTATTGACAAAAGAACGCTCTTGTTTGAAGACGTCTAAGAACAAGCCGAGTGGTGGGCGGCTTGAAGATTGCTCAGTATAAGTGCGGTCAAATTTCTTATAGTTTCCTTTGCGATCAATATGATACTGTGTGCCATCCGGTTGAATAATGACATTCCAACGGAAATTTGATGCCAACACCCAAGGATCGCCATTAAGCTCAAATAAATTGCGACCTTGTGCATAATCCGAAATTGGATTTTTCACTTTAAAGATCGATGACATCAATGCTGGCAATAAATCGGTATGGCTTGTTAATTTTGTCACTTCTTGTACCGGCAAATCTTTCCAGTAAACAATAAATGGCACTTGGATTTCATCACGACCAAAATAGTTTTCTTTCGCTTTTTCATCCAGCTTATTAAACGTTGTACCATGCTCTGCCGTAATGATGACAATCGTATTATCTAAGGAAACTGATGCTAAAGTGTCATCAATTTGTTGATCAATCTCCGCAAGCGATTTGGTGTAATTTTCTTCCGTTAGATCCGCAATATCTAAATCCACATAAGCAAACCAAGGTTTATCCTCTTTTAAAAGAGATAAAACACCATTTATCGCTTCTTTTGGCGAAGAAGCTTTCACTTTAGGCAATTTCACATTACGGAATAAAGCTTGTTTAAACAAGCTGTCTTTAAATACTGTAGATGAATAAGCGACAAATTGATATTTTTCATCTTGCAACTTTTTGATTAACACTGACGGCGTATGATTACTCAAAATACTGTCCGTATAATTCGCATTCAGTCCATAGAATAAGCCTACTAAGCCGGCATTGTTCGTATTGCCGCTGCTGTAATGATTCGTAAATTGAGTAGAACTTGTGGCAAACTCAAACAATTTAGGCATTTTCTCGCTCGTTAGCGCATCATAACGTAAGCCTGAAATGGTAATCACGAGAATATTTGGTTTGTTTTCAACTTGCTCAAACTGAAGATCTTTTTTCGGATAATCAATTTTTAATGCATCCAAACGCCCTTCTTGCTCTAAACGCTGTGAGTATGTTTCCGCATTAATAAACCCTTGTTTTTCCAAAAAGGTTCTTGCTGTCATTGGATAAGAAAGTGGGAAGTTTGAACGCTGCATAGTAATCGGACGATATAAAAATGCATCCGCCCAAGCGTAGATTAAGTGTGTCGCGACAAACGTGGAAGTCAGCACTAATCCCACTTTCTTCAGCCATTTCTGACGTTCTAAGCTACGTAATTTTTCCCAACTCCAACGGGAGAAAAGCATTTGGATTAGCAAAATAATCGGCATTGGCGCAAAGAAAATTTGCCAATCCCGTGAGAGATCGCCCTTTTCAGGGTTCACTAACAAATTCCAAACAATAGAAGAAAGGTGGATATTAAAGCGGTTAAATACTTCTGTATCAAACAGCAGTAATGTGGTGCAAATTGTCGCAATAATCACCGTTAGGCCACGGAAAGTGCGGTGATTTTTGATGATAAAACTCAGTGGAAAAATAACCAGCAAATACAGGGCAAAAACACAAAAGCTGAAATGGCCTAATAAGCTGATGAAGAAATAAATTTTGCCGAGTAATGTGTCGGGCCAGTCAATGAGAAAGGCATAACGACTGCCAATAAGAATTGCGATGATAATGTTAAAAAAAGCAAACCAATGTCCCCACGAAATTTTTCGTGAGGTTTCTTCACGGTATTCACGCCCGTTGAATTTGCTCTTTTTAAACCAAAACATTTTATTTTATTTTTACCGAATTCATTAGAGAGTTGGCAAAGGCTTGAGCTAGAGCTTCACGCTGTGCGGCTGGCACGCTAGTGGTCAATAAATTACTGGCCATATTGCCTAAAGCGATAAGAGAAAGATCAACGGGTGCTTTGTGAGTTTCAAGTACGCTAATCATGTCGTTAATGATGGCATTAACTTGCCCATCGGAATACTTTGAATGTTGAGCCATTTGGAATGTTTAAGCCTGTTCTAAATACAAAAAAACTTCTCATATCATACCCGATAATTTGTCCAATCTGAATAATTTCTTTTTTCTTGCTTAAAAAGTGCGGTTATAATTTAAGGTAAATTTTACGAAGGAAAAAATTATGAGCATTACGGTTAATCAAATCGTGCTACATCAATTAGTTAAGCACGCTGAAAATGAAACCACTACCATGGAAAGCGTGTTGCGTGATGAACTTCTTGCCATTACGCCGGAAGTCGAACAAATGATGTTGCAATTACATCAAGGTTATCAAAATAAAGGTAAAGCATTTGGTGTCTTCCAAGAGAATTCCATTTTTGCACAAGATCTGAATCGTTTATTAGAAAATGAAATCAACTTTTTAAATTTCAGCCAACAATCCACGAAATTATTAGCGCAAGAATTGGGCAAATATAATTTTGCTGACAGTGGCACACTAATCCTATGCCAATATAACTTTTTAGCAACGGATTACTTATTCATCGCCCTGTTAGATAGTCGTATCAGTATGTTAGTTGACGAAAATCTTGAAATTCGCCGAACAGAATACTTAGATATCACGCAATTTGATATTGCGGCACGTATCAACTTAACGGATTTGCAAGTGAACGCAAACTCAAACCGCTATCTCACCTTCATTAAAGGTCGTGTAGGCCGTAAAATTAGTGACTTCTTTATGGATTTCTTGGGTGCAGAAGAAGGGTTAAATCCACAAGTTCAAAACCAATGCTTATTACAAGCGGTAAATGACTACTGTGAACAGGGTGAATTGAACAAAGAGCAAACCCAAGCAGTCAAAAAACAGGTATTTGAGTACTGCAAAGGTCAATTAGCAAGCGGTGATGAGATCGCATTAACTGAACTTTCAGCTAATTTGCCGACTCTAAACGAGCGCCCTTTTGTCACCTTTACAGAAGAGCAAGATTACGGCTTGGAAGAAACGATTCCACCAGTACGTTCAGCCTTAAAAACATTAGCGAAATTTTCAGGTTCCGGTAAAGGGGTGACATTAAGTTTTGATGCGGATTTATTGAATAACCGTATTGAATGGGATCCACTTACAGATACTTTAACAATCAAAGGGATACCACCAAATCTGAAAGATCAACTTCAAAAAGCATTAAAGTGCGATAATTAATTTGGCAAGATCATAAAGTTTCGGTATCATTCGACATAACTTTGCAGTAAAAGGTAAAAAATATGCAATTAAAAACATTTTTAGGTGCAGTTGTTTTGGCATTAAGCTTAACTTCTTGTTCAACTGTACAAAAAGTAGTTTATCGTATTGATGTACCACAAGGTAACTATTTAGAAGCGGCCACTGTGGCACAAGTAAAACCAGGCATGACCGCCCAACAAGTACAATATTTACTTGGTACACCGGTTTTAATTGATCCTTATAGTAACTTAACTTGGTATTACGTATTCTTACAACAACACTCTTACCAAAAACCTGAGCAGCACACATTTACAGTGAAATTTGATCAAAACGGTTTAGTAAGTAGTGCAGAATTAGATAAGCCATTACCTGAAGTGGCAAAACAAGACGAAAATAATACTATTATCAGCACACCTGAAAACTCAGGTAAGAAAAGCTGGTGGAAATTCTGGTAATCATTTAAAAATAACACCTGCTTGTCATATCAAGCAGGTTCGTTGTATTACAAGGGAATGAAAATGTCAAAGATTCTATTAGTTGATGATGATATTGAACTAACAGATTTACTTGCTGAAGTTTTACGACTGACCGGTTTTGAAGTCGAAGTCGCGAATAATGGCCAAGAAGCGTTAGATAAGCTAAATGCAAGCCACCAGTTAGTTTTACTCGATATCATGATGCCCGTATTAAACGGGATTGAAACACTCAAGAAAATTCGCCAAACATCAAATGTCCCTGTAATGATGCTTACCGCTCGAGGTGAAGAAATCGATCGTGTTCTTGGCTTAGAACTCGGTGCCGATGACTATTTACCAAAACCTTTTAACGATCGAGAACTGGTTGCTCGCATTAAAGCTATTTTACGTCGTGCTACGCCAGTAGAAAAAGAAAATACTCAAAATTCGACCGCACTTCCATCAGAAGAGAATACATTGGAATTTTATGGTTTAGTCCTTCATTCTGGTCTTCAACAAGCCTCTTATAAAGGGCAGGATCTCGGTCTAACCGGCTCTGAATTTGCCCTACTTCATAAACTTGTGCTTCGTCCTGGACAAATTGTCTCGCGTGAAGAATTAAGTATGAATGTGCTTGGCAAACACCTTTCTCCTTTCGATCGCTCGATTGATATGCATATGTCAAACTTGCGCAAAAAACTTCCAGAAAGAGACAATGGCTTACCATGGCTGAAAACGCTACGTGGTCGTGGTTACTTATTGGTTTGTGAATAATGCTTATTAAGAAATTTAGCTTAAATCAGCTCACTATACGCACATTCACTGTCTTTTGGTTGGCATTCTTTGCCATGACCGCGCTTTTAGTCGCACTCCCTTATTTTGATAGCCGCTTATACTCAGATTTAAATCAAAATGAAATATCGAGCTATCAAAAGAAACTCGTTGAATCAATTCGTAACAATAGAATCAATGGTATTCTCGCAGGCGTTCCTGTGCTTCCAACTGATAAATTCGACTCTGCTCGCCCAGTCATCATGACGCCTGAAAAAGAAATCTTCGGCGCTTTAGGCGAAGAAAGAATACATATTGCTCAGTTCGCCCAAGAATCAAGTAACTTCGCCCAGCCACAACGCAAAACGTTTAAAGATATTCAAATTGCAGGACCTTTTAAAGTCTATATTGGTGATTCCGACCAAGCATCCGAATTATTCTTTGTGTCTCGAGCAAATGGCCAACAAGAAATCTTACGTTATATGCTTGATCACCCTTGGATCTTACTGCTCTTAACGTTAATTATCACGACTCCTTTGCTTTGGTGGTTCACTCATACCATCGTCAAACCGATTACCAATTTGCAAAAAGCCGCTAATAGCGTGGCATTAGGTAACTTCAAAGTTGATAATGAGCTAGCGAATCATGGTCCATCAGAATTACGAGAAGTCGGTCAAAGCTTTAACAAGATGTCGATTGCGATTGATAATCTCATTTCGAATCAACACAATCTACTGTCATCTATTTCTCATGAATTAAAAACACCACTGACACGTTTACAACTTTCCACAGCCTTGGTTCGCCATCAAACGGGTGATATTGAGCCAGTTAAACGCATTGAGAAAGAAATCCAACGAATGGACAAAATGATTAGCGAGTTGTTACTCATTTCTCGTCAACAAATGCATTCTCAAATGGAGCATAATTTATTCCCTATCAATCAGCTTTGGGATGATGTGATAAAAGATGCCTTATTTGAAGCTGAACAGCGCCATATTACCTGCGATATCAATATTTCTATTTTACATCCTGAAAAACATATGATTTATGGCAACCTAAGTTTGCTCACCAGTGCGATTGAAAATATTATTCGAAACGCCTTGAAATACACGAAAGATCGTATTTTCTTAACCATTGATTTACATAAAAATGAACAGGATGATAATTGTCTGCAAATTCGAGTAGATGATAATGGCTTGGGATTACCACCAGAAGAATTTGATAAAATCTTTAAACCATTCTATCGAGTTGATGAAACCAGAACACGTGCCACTGGCGGAACAGGACTAGGTTTAACAATTGTCTATAATGTAGTGAATGAACACAATGGAAAAGTATGGGCGGAATCCAGTAATTTAGGTGGACTTGCCGTCACGATTCAACTTCCAGTATGGAAACAAAGTTAGTTCAAACAAAAGGCGATATTTTCATATCGCCTTTTTCTTATCTAATTTTCACTCGTTTTAATCGCAATGCATTGGATAGCACAGAAAGTGAACTCATCGCCATTGCTGCGCCCGCTAATACAGGACTTAAATAGCCCAATGCGGCAAGTGGAATACCTAGTACATTGTAAATGAGAGCAAAGAATAAGTTTTGCTTAATATTCTTTAATGTTGCTCTGGAAATCATTAACCCATCAACTAACTGTTCAACTGAATGCTGCATGAGTGTCGCCGATGCAGTTTGTTCTGCTACATCAGAACCCGATTTCATCGCAAAGCTTACGTTAGCCATTGCTAATGCGGGTGCATCATTCACACCATCACCAACCATTGCGACCACTTTGCCTTGCTGACGTAATCTCTCAATATAAGTCGCTTTGTCACGTGGACTGCAATTACCCTGTGCAGTTTTCACACCTACTTGCTGGGCAACATAATCAACGACAGATTGTTGATCACCACTCATCATCACCACATCAATATTATGTTGATGTAAGCGTTGAATCGCTTGCAAACTATCCTCTTTTAGACTGTCTGCTAATGCAAAAGCACCGATTGGACTGTTATCTACAGATACCGCAACAATACTCGCAATTTGCCAAATTTGAGGCATATTATCTGGTAAGGTTAATTCACAATAAGTCGGCTTACCGACTTTAACCAAACCTATTCCGTCAATATGAGCTGAGATGCCCATACCCACTTCTGAATGAACTGAAAGTGCGGTCGGAATTTCAAGTGATTTTTCCTGCGCAGCCAGGACTATCGCTTTAGCTAAAGGATGATTGGCATTTTGCTCAACGGAAGCCGTAATACGATACAAATCTTCCTCAGAATAGACCGCACTTTGTGGTTGCCAAACAGCGGCAATTTTGAGCTCTCCTTGAGTTAGCGTTCCTGTTTTGTCTAATACCACCGTATCCACATGCGCCGCCTCTTCCATAGATGCCGCATCTTTAAACCAAATCCCTGCATTGACTGCTTTCCCCATTCCCACCATTACGGCAGCAGGTGTAGCAAGCCCTAACGCACAAGGACAAGCGATAACTAACACGGCAACCGCATGAATTAAAGCGGTAACCCAATCTCCTTTTATCCACCAGGTTAATCCAAATGTTATCGCGGAAATCAACAACACGGCAGGCACAAATACAGCTGCAACTTTATCAGCAAAACGAGCAATGGGTGCTTTTGTACCTTGCGCCTCGGAAAGCGCTTTCATCATATCGCCCAATAGCGTTTGCTGGCCGAGTTGATTAGCTCGATAAATAAGACTACCTTGTGTCACCATTGCTCCTGCAAGCACAGGGCTTTGAGACATTTTTTCTAATGGTTGAGATTCACCAGTTAAATGGCTTTCATCACACCACCCTGTCCCTTGTTCAACGATACCATCCGCGGCAATACGTTCACCTTGATTAGCTCGTAAAATATCGCCTATTTTTACTTGATCGAGAGAAATCGTCTTCCAACGATTTTCACGTTGAACACTCACTTGTTTTGGGGTGAGTTGTAATAATAATCCTAAACTATTTAAGCTTTGTTTCTTCGTTCTTTCCTCAAGAAATTTCCCAAGGCTGACGAAACCGATGACCATCACCGATGCTTCAAAATAAACATGAGATGCGCCATCATGCCCCATTGACTGATGATAAAAAAGCATAAAGACTGAATAGAGATAAATCGCCAACGTACCTGTACTCACTAGTACATCCATATTGGCTAAACCACCTCGAATACTACCAATCGCACCTTTATAAAAAGGAATGGCTAACCAGAGTTGCACAATGCTCGCAAGAACAAATTGCCACATTGGCGGCATCATCCAAGAATGATGATTAAACATCATCCCGATCATTCCGATTAAAAAAGGAATGTTAATGAACAAAAGCAACCATAAACGTGGACTAATCTTCGTTTCATTGGGCGTGCTAGGCAACACATTTTGCTTTAGAATGCCATTAAATCCCGCTTTTTGAATAATTGTTAAAATATCTTGTTCTGAAGCCTGAGATGAATCAAATACTACATGGGCTTCCTCCGCAGCAAAATTCACACCCGCTTCAGAGACAAAATCTTTTCGATTCAACACCTTCTCAATCCTATTAGCACAGGATTGGCAGGTCATCCCCTCGATTTGAATGGCTATTTTTTTATTCTGTTGCATAAAAACCTGCGTCTTCAATTGTTTCAATTAATTGTGGAATACTGACCGCACTTTCATCAAAGGTAACTACTGCTTTACCGTCATCAAGTGTCACTACGGCTTTTTCTACGCCATTAAGCTCTTCCAATACTCTAGTGACGCTTTTCACACAACCACCACAAGTCATTCCTGTTACATGTAATGTAATTGATTTCATATTTACTCCTTAATTATTGATATAGATTGAAATTAAGCTTACTATAAACCTTAACATAAGGTTAAGGTCAAGGATTTTTTATGAACATTAGTGAAGTGGCAAAATTAGTCGGTTTATCAAGTAAACAAATTCGGGATTATGAAAAGTCCGGCTTATTAAAGCCTGCACAGAGAAGCCTTTCTGGTTATCGCCATTATGAAGAAAAGGATTTAGAACGACTACGTTTTATTCGTCACTCTCGAGATGTTGGGTTCTCACTCCAACAAATTCAACAGCTTTTGCAATTACAGGATAATCCCAATCGTAGTAGTCGAGAAGTTAAAGCACTTACGACGCAGCATATTAAAGCATTGAATGAGCAAATTCATCACTTGCAAAAAATGGTAGAGGAATTAGAACGATGGCATAACGCTTGTCAGGGCAATGATTACCCTGAATGCAGTATTTTGGAAGGATTAAAAGGATAAATTAATATTCCCAGCTTTCAGGATCGATGCCTAAATCACGCATGATCTCTTTGGCATTTTCAGGAATCTCATCATGGCGTTCTTTCATTAAATCTGCATCAGTCGGTAATGGCTGCCCCGTAAAAGCATGTAAAAATGCCTCACAAAGCAATTCACTATTTGTTGCATGGCGCAAACTTTTTAACTGACGACGCGTACGCTCGTTTGTCAGAATTTCCAATACTTTAATTGGAATAGAAACTGTAATTTTTTTGACTTGCTCGCTCTTTTTGCCATGCTCTGCATAAGGGCTAATATATTTGCCATCCCAGTTTGCCATAATGCACCTTAAATAACCTGATAATTTATCCGTATTTTAATGAAAAATAAGCAAAATGACAATCTAGACGGCTAAAAGTATAGCATGCTATTTCCCTTACATTCACTTACAAACATTTACAATAATTTGCAGAACTAAAAACCATTACCTTTGACTAAATACCCGTTGCATTCGCAATGCATTATTGTTATTTGAAGATAACGACATGTTTAATATTGAGGTCTATTATGTCAAAAAAACTTTTTGCTGAATTTTTCGGTACATTTTGGTTAGTTTTCGGTGGTTGTGGTAGTGCAATCTTTGCTGCTTCTGTCAACCTAGGTATCGGTTATGTGGGCGTTGCATTTGCCTTCGGTTTAACCGTATTAACCATGGCTTACGCTGTAGGTCACATTTCTGGTGGTCACTTTAACCCAGCTGTAACACTTGGTTTAGTGGCTGGCGGTCGTTTCTCTGCGAAAGATGCCCTTCCATACATCGTTTCTCAAGTAGTTGGTGGTTTAGTAGCGGGTGCAGCACTTTATCTTATCGCATCAGGTAAAGCTGGCTTTGATGTGACTGCAGGTTTCGCATCTAACGGCTACGGCGAACATTCTCCAGAAGGTTATTCTTTAGAAGCAGTATTCGTAGCAGAAGTATTATTAACTGCATTCTTCTTATTAATCATCATGGGTTCAACTCATAAAAATGCAGCTGCAGGTTTTGCGCCAATCGCAATCGGTTTAGGTTTAACCCTAATCCACTTAATCAGCATTCCTGTATCAAATACCTCTGTAAACCCAGCGCGTAGTACTGCTGTTGCGCTATTCCAAGGTTCTTGGGCAATCGACCAATTATGGTTATTCTGGGTGGCACCGATTATCGGTGGTATTTTAGGTGGTATTATCTACCGCACTTTATTAGCGAAAAATAACTAAGATTTCGTTTATAGAGAAAGAAGAAGGCATCATCAGATGCCTTCTTTTTTTATCTTTTATATTGTGTAATCCAAATATATAAATAAAAACCACCTTTCGGTGGTTTCAGTCAATTATAAGGTTTTTACAAGATCTTTTAGGAAAGCTTTAAACTCTTTACCTAACTTATCATGACGAAGACCATATTCGACAAAGGCTTCCATATAGCCAATCTTGTCACCACAGTCAAAGCTTCTGCCTGTCATATGGAACGCTTCAACGATCTCTTTCTCGATAAGCATATCAATTGCATCCGTTAATTGGATTTCATCACCCACACCAACTGGTGTTTTTTCTAATAAATCCCAAATCTCCGCAGAGAATACATAACGACCGACAACCGCAAGATTTGATGGAGCTTCTTCAACAGATGGTTTTTCAACAATGCTATTAATCTTAACGCTATCACCGCCTTTTAACTCTACACCACCACAATCCGCGATACCATAGCTACTCACTTCATCAGCGGCAACAGGCGCTACCATAATTTGGCTTGCTTGTGTTTCTTTAAAACGTTTAATCATTGCTGAAAGATTTTCTTTCTTTTGATTTGCTGTAAAATCCGCTAAAAGCACATCAGGTAACACCACTGCAAATGGCTCATTTCCAACAACTGGACGACCACATAACACCGCATGACCTAAACCTTTCGCATTGCCTTGACGAACATGCATAATTGTTACATCTTTAGGGCAAATAGAACGCACCTCTTCTAGAAGTTGACGTTTAACACGCTTCTCAAGCATGGTTTCCAACTCAAAAGACGTATCAAAGTGGTTTTCAATCGCATTTTTAGAAGAATGTGTGACTAACACGATTTCTTTGATACCAGCAGCCACACACTCATTTACAACATATTGAATCAGAGGCTTATCCACAAGCGTTAACATTTCTTTTGGAATCGCTTTTGTTGCTGGCAACATACGGGTGCCGAGACCGGCTACAGGAATAATTGCTTTCATTAGATTTCCTTTTTGTTTAAATATTCAATGACCACACTTCTGCAATACAAAAGTGCGGTCATTATTTATTAAATTTTGATAGATTTAAGTTGGAAAAGTTCCTTCTCTACCTTTATAACTCAAATTTCCGTTATTTAAAATCTTGCAAACCAATGGGTTTAATTTTTGAAAAAACGTTAATTAAATTATAAATAGAATGTAAAACATTCATAAAACTCTAGGTCTAAGATGCCTCATCTATATGTTCATCTTTTGACTGCAGAATTCGTTGGTAAATTTCCTCTCGGTGAACGGATACTTCTTTAGGCGCTTGCACACCGAGTTTGACCTGGTTTCCACGTACACTCAAAACCGTGATAGAAATATCGTCTCCAATGAGAACACTTTCGCCAACTTTTCGAGTTAAGATTAACATCTTTTATCTCCTTAGTTTGCATTTATTAGATATCCCTATCAATCAAGTAAAGATCGGCATCCCACCGACCTGCTTGTACTACAGATTATTGCTTAACCAGTTTTGTGCGACAGTTAATGCTAGATTCACATTTTCTGGTTGGGAGCCTCCTGCCATTGCCATATCAGGGCGACCACCGCCTTTCCCACCAACTTGCTGAGCCATTAAATTCACTAGCTCACCAGCCTTCACTTTAGTAGTTAAATCGCTTGTTACGCCAACGACGAGGTTGACTTTATCATCTAAAATAGATGCAAATACAATTACGCCTGAACCAAGTTGATTTTTTAAATCATCAACCATCACACGTAACGATTTAGTTTCAATTCCGTCTAGTTGATGTACGATTACAGAAACATCATTAATTTTAACCGCACTTTTCACTAAATCGGAACCCGCTTGCATTGCGGCTTTTTCTTTTAATCCTTGTAATTCTTTTTCTGCTTTCTTCGCTTTATCTTGAAGTTGCTGAATTTTCTCAACAAGGGTATTAACGTCAGATTTAAATAAATCTGCACTTTGAGTAAGAATACGTTGTTGGTTATGTAACCAATGAATTGCATTTTCACCCGTTACCGCTTCAATACGACGAACACCTGCTGCAACTGCAGTTTCCGCCACAATTTTAAATAAACCGATATCACCGGTACGTTTAGCATGAATGCCACCACAAAGTTCAACGGAGAAATCTCCCATTGTTAAAACGCGTACCACATCAGCATATTTTTCACCGAATAACGCCATTGCACCTTTCGCTTTTGCCGCTTCGATATCCATTATGTCCGTTTGAACTACAAAATTCTCACGCACTTTTTGGTTTACCAATGTTTCAATTTCATTAAGCTGTGCTTTGGTAATCGCTTCCGGATGAGCAAAGTCAAAACGTAATGCTGTATCAGATACTAACGATCCTTTTTGCACTACATGGTGACCTAAAACTTGACGCAATGCGGCATGTAATAAGTGTGTTGCAGAATGATTAAGTGACGTTTGATGACGTCTTGCTGCATCTACAACCGCATTGACTGTTTGTCCGACTTTTAAAGTACCTTGTTCTAACTCACCAATATGACCAAATACTTGACCATATTTTTGAGTATCTTTTACATTAAACTGAATACCTTGAGAGGTTAAATAACCACTGTCACCAATTTGACCACCTGATTCTGCATAGAATGGGGTGTTTTCTAAAATCACCACGGCACTTTGGCCTGCAGTAATACTCTCTACTGATTTACCATCATGGAAAAGTGCGGTCACTTTGGCTAAAGATTCTGATTCAGTATAGCCTTCAAATTTTGTTTCACCTTCTACACGAATAACACTGTTGTAATCCATGCCGAATTGGCTTGCAGATTGTGCGCGTAAGCGTTGTGCTTCCATTTCACGCTCAAAACCTGCTTCATCAATTGCAATATCACGCTCGCGACATACGTCCGCTGTTAAATCAAGTGGGAAGCCATAAGTATCATAAAGTTTAAAGGCGACTTCACCTGACAACACACCATCTTTCACTTGAGCAAGCGCATCGTCTAATAAGCTTAATCCGCGCTCTAATGTACGAGCAAATTGTTCTTCTTCTAAACGAAGTAATTTTTCGACATTCGCTTGTTTTTCCTTAACTTCTTTGCCGGCTTCCGCCATGACTTCAATTAAGGTTGGCACAAGTTTGTAGAAGAATGCTTCTTTAGCACCTAACAAGTGACCATGACGTACCGCTCGACGGATAATACGACGTAATACATAACCGCGACCTTCGTTTGATGGAATTACGCCATCTGCAATTAAATAGGCACAAGAACGAATGTGGTCTGCAATTACGCGTAATGATTTATTGGTTAAATCTGTTGTTCCGACGATTTCAGCTGTTTTCGCAATTAATTTTTGGAAAATATCGATCTCATAGTTAGAGTTTACGTGCTGTAATACAGCAGAAATACGCTCTAACCCCATCCCAGTATCAACAGATGGACGTGGTAATTTTTCCATTGTGCCGTCTGCTTGACGGTTAAATTGCATGAATACCACGTTCCAAATTTCGATATAACGGTCACCATCTTCTTCAGGTGAACCTGGAGGTCCCCCCCAAATGTGCTCACCGTGATCGTAGAAAATTTCGGTACATGGGCCACAAGGACCGGTATCACCCATTGCCCAGAAGTTATCTGATGCATAAGGCGCACCTTTGTTATCACCGATACGAATAATACGCTCTGCTGGCACACCAACTTCTTTATGCCAAATATCATAAGCTTCATTATCAGTTTCATACACGGTTACCCATAATTTTTCTTTTGGTAACCCGAGCCATTGTGGAGAGGTTAAGAACTCCCACGCAAAATTAATCGCATCATGTTTGAAATAGTCGCCAAAGCTGAAGTTGCCTAGCATTTCAAAGAAAGTATGGTGACGCGCCGTATAACCGACGTTTTCTAAGTCATTATGCTTACCACCTGCGCGTACACAACGTTGTGCTGTTGTCGCACGTGTGTAAGGACGTTTGTCCATACCAAGGAACACGTCTTTAAATTGGTTCATACCGGCATTAGTGAAAAGCAATGTCGGATCATTTTCAGGCACAAGCGAACTACTTGCGACGACCTGATGCCCCTTGCTATGGAAAAAATCAAGGAATGACTGTCTAATTTCTGCTGTTGTTTTCATTGATAAAACCTTGTGTCTCTATCTCGATCACGATTTATAAAAAAGCTCACTATTCTTGCATATTTTGACCTAGAGAAAAAGGCTTTTTCACTGATCTTAAAAAAGAAAACCGCACTCTACTGCATTAATTGAGAAGTGCGGTTAAAATTTACGTTATTTTAATAGGGCTAAAAATAATTTTTGATCACTATTCGTCGCGAAGTGGCACAACCAACATATCAATTTTAATCGTATTCATCACTTGACGTGTTGAAGACATTAATTTACTCCAGAAATCTTGGTGATGACCTGTCACTAATAGATCTACATCATACTGATCAATAGCGTCTGTCAAAACTTGACCTAAATCACCGCTACCGCTCAATTTTTCTTTTATTGGATAACCCGCATGTTCCGCTAAATTAATTAGCGCTTTTTGGGTTTCGCTCGAGATTCTATCTTGCATAGATGACATATTGACATCAATTAAACCAGTATAGAGATCCGAGAAGTTTACATCTACATGGATGATGGAAAGTTGCGCATCATTACGTTTTGCAATTCCCACAGCTTTTTTGAGTAGAAATTCACTTTCATCAGAAAGATCTACCGCAACTAAAACGTGTTTGTACATAATCGACTCCTTACTGATTTGATTGGTCTTTTTTATCTGACAGTATATTAGCAGCTTAACTGGACAAAAAACTTGCACTAGATCACATTTTTGAGAATTCTTCTCAATTTTTCATTAAATTTTCAATGTCATCGATTTCTTTTGGTGCCGCCGCGGTCAGATTTTTATTGCCATATTCTGTCATGAGCAAGTTATCCTCGATACGCACGCCAATGCCTTTATATTGAGCAGGCACATCCGCCTCTTCTGAAATATAAATACCTGGCTCAACTGTGATGATCATCCCTACTTCAAGTGTACGGCTACGTTCATCATCATAACGGCCAACATCGTGCACATCCAAGCCAAGCCAATGGCCTAAACCATGCATATAAAATTGACGATAAGCTTTTTCTTCAATCAGCTTATCGACATCCCCTTTCAGAATGCCTAAATCCACCAAGCCTTGAGTTTTAATACGGATCACTTCATCATTTGCCAGTTTAATTGAATTACCAGGCACTAATAGCTCAATCGCACGTTTTTGTGCTTTTAAAACTAATTCATAAATCTCACGTTGTGGCTGAGTAAATTTACCGTTCACCGGGAATGTACGTGTGATATCACCTGCATACATAGCAAATTCACAACCAGCATCAATTAACACAAGATCGCCATCTTTCAAAGGTTGATCATTTTCAGTGTAGTGCAAGATACAGGCATTATCGCCCCCGGCAATAATGGAATTGTAAGACGGGAATCTTGCTCCATGACGATTAAATTCATGCAGAATTTCGCTTTCTATTTCATATTCAAAACGATTTGGGCGAGTCACTTGCATCGCCTTAATATGCCCAAATGCCGTAATCTGTCCCGCTTGTTGCATTAAGCGAATTTCGTTTGGAGATTTAATTAAGCGCATTTCACTTAACATCGGCTGCCAATCAAAAACAGCATAAAATTTCACCGCACTTTCGGCTAATAATTTATCACCCCAAGGATGACGATCGGCCACATGATAAAGTGCGGTCAATTTTTCCGTTAATTTTGGAAATTCTGTTTTAAAATCATCGATAGAATAGGCTTCATCGACATTGAGTTTTTGCGGTGCGCGCTCAACGCCTAATCGGCGACCATTCCAGGTTTCAAGCAAAGGATCTCGCGGACGAAGAAATATCATTGCCTTTTCTGCATCTTCCGTTTTAATCAATAACAACGCTGCATTTGGCTCATTAAATCCCGTTAAATACCAAAAGTAACTGTCTTGACGGAAAGGAAAATCGCAGTCGTTATTACGACGTTTCTCAATTTCGGAAAATAGCAATAAAGCAGAATTTGGCTGCATTTGTGCGAATACTTTTTGACGACGTTCTGTAAATTCTTCTTGCGGTAATGCCGCCATGTATGCGAGATCCATGTTTCGTTCCTTTTAATGTAATATCGGTTTTATTTCTTGTGCATCATCGTTGAAATGGGTGTAAAACAGCATGGCAATGGTGCGAACATATTCAATAATTTCTTCTAAGGCTTCGGCAAGCTCTTCTTCATCATCATCTTCTTCATAACCAAGCTGACAAATATCTTGTAAATCATCTACCGCTTCGCCAATTTCGCC
The DNA here is from genome assembly GCF_001055095.1 of Parahaemophilus parainfluenzae. Lineage (GTDB taxonomy): Bacteria > Pseudomonadota > Gammaproteobacteria > Enterobacterales > Pasteurellaceae > Haemophilus_D > Haemophilus_D parainfluenzae_Z. Next base: position 73,715 of record NZ_JVHG01000007.1, on the reverse strand, counting down.
TTTTTCTTTACCCAATTCAGTCTGAACAAGCCCTAAACCCAGTAAAAATTGGTTTGCCCAGTCTGATAGACTGTCTGCACGTGCAAACACGCTCTCATCTTCGGTTAAGCCTAATTCAAAATCAAATCCTTCTACATCCCCTAAGGTTTTACCAATCTGTTCATAGATTTCGGTAATCGGCTGAATTAATGCGGTTGGATAGGCGTGGTTATCGTTACTGAATTGATATAAAAGCGGTAACCAGCTTTGATCTTTCAGTCCACCACAAATTAAGCCGCTCAAAAAGCCATGTAATTCAGTTGCATTAATACCAATACCGGCAGATTTGAGTTGTTGATTAAGTTCAGTTTGGGAAATTGTCATTGTTATACCTATAAAATCATCGAAAACCACTAAAGTGTAGCACCACACAAATAAAAATGCGATCGCATTTCTATAAAGAAAAACGATCGCACTTTCTTTTGCAAAGGGGAATTACATCATTCCGCCCATGCCTCCCATACCGCCCATGCCGGCAGCACCTAAATCGGCTTTATCATCTTTTGGAAGGTCGGTCACCATACATTCTGTGGTAATCATTAAGCCTGCTACAGAAGCCGCGAATTGTAATGCAGAACGAGTGACTTTAGTTGGATCTAGAATACCCATTTCGATCATGTCGCCATACTGTTCAGTACCTGCGTTATAACCAAAGTTACCTTCGCCATTTTTAACCGCACTTGCCACAACAGATGCTTCTTCACCTGCGTTAGTGACGATTTGACGAAGTGGCGCTTCCATTGCACGTAATGCAAGTTTGATACCTACATCTTGTTCTTCGTTATCACCTTTTAAGGTTGCCGCTACTTTGGTTGCAGCACGAACTAATGCAACACCACCACCAGCAACGATACCTTCTTCAACTGCTGCACGAGTTGCGTGTAATGCATCATCCACACGATCTTTTTTCTCTTTCATTTCAACTTCAGTTGCTGCACCAACTTTGATTACAGCGACACCGCCGGCAAGTTTAGCCACGCGCTCTTGAAGTTTTTCTTTGTCATAATCAGAAGTTGATTCTTCGATTTGTTGACGAATTTGCGCTACGCGACCTTTTATTTGCGCTTCATCACCCACACCATCGATAATCGTGGTATTATCTTTGTTGATGACAACACGTTTTGCTTGACCTAAATCTTCTAATGTCGCTTTTTCAAGTTCCATACCGATTTCTTCAGAAATCACGGTACCAGCAGTTAAGATCGCAATATCTTGTAACATTGCTTTACGACGATCACCAAAACCAGGTGCTTTCACTGCTGCCACTTTCACGATACCGCGCATGGTATTCACAACTAAGGTTGCAAGCGCTTCACCTTCAATGTCTTCAGCAATAATTAATAATGGTTTGCCCGCTTTTGCGACACCTTCTAATACTGGAAGTAATTCACGGATATTTGATACTTTTTTATCCACTAAAAGAATGTATGGGTTATCTAATTCAACAGTTGCCGTTTCTGGTTTGTTGATGAAATAAGGTGATAAGTAACCACGATCGAATTGCATCCCTTCCACAACTGCTAATTCATCATCAAGGCCTGTACCGTCTTCTACAGTAATCACGCCTTCTTTACCCACTTTTTCCATTGCTTGAGCAATTAATTGACCCACAATGCTGTCAGAGTTAGCAGAAATTGTCCCTACTTGCTCAATTTCTTTAGAGGTTTCACAAGGTTTAGATAAATTTTTAAGCTCAGTAACAACCGCACTTACTGCTTTATCGATACCGCGTTTTAAATCCATTGGATTCATGCCCGCAGCCACAGCTTTTAAACCTTCATTTACGATAGCTTGAGCAAGAACTGTCGCAGTCGTTGTACCGTCACCCGCTGCATCATTGGCTTTAGAGGCAACCTCTTTCACCATTTGTGCACCCATGTTTTCAAATTTATCTTCTAATTCAATTTCACGTGCGACAGATACACCATCTTTAGTGATGGTTGGTGCACCAAATGATTTATCTAAAATGACATTACGACCTTTAGGGCCAAGGGTCACTTTTACTGCATCTGCTAATACATTCACGCCTTTAAGCATTTTTACGCGTGCATCGTTACCAAATTTTACGTCTTTTGCTGCCATTTTCTTTTTTCCTTAATTTAAATTATTCCACAATCGCCAAAATGTCGTTTTCAGAAATGATTAACACTTCTTCACCATCGATTTTTTCACTTTTCACGCCATAACCATCATTGAAAATAACTGTATCGCCAACTTTCACATCTAAAGGTTGAACGGTACCATTTTCCAAAATACGGCCTTTACCCACTGCCAATACTTTCGCACGGGTTGATTTAGTCGCTGCTGAACCGGTTAATACAATACCGCCAGCTGAAAGGGTTTCTACTTCTTCACGTTTAATGATTACACGATCGTGTAAAGGACGAATATTCATGATTAATTTCCTTCTTATTAAAATAAAGTGTTTTAAATGTGGGGATAACTTTTTCGGTTTCAAGGGGATAAATAAAAAAATTTCACCCTAAAAAAATTTATGCCAGAAATAAAAATATCTCTTATACGTCTTATTTGAAATGTGATCCACGTCAAATTTATTTTCTATTTAAATTCCTATAATTAACTCAAATTAATTAACAACCAGGAAAGGTGATTAAAATGACTCAATACAGAAAAGAAGTGGATTTATTAGGTGAACGCGATGTGCCAGCTGATGCATACTGGGGTATCCATACCTTAAGAGCGGTTGAAAACTTCAATATTTCTAATGTAACCATTTCTGATGTACCAGAATTTGTTCGCGGCATGGTAATGGTAAAAAAAGCAACTGCCCTAGCGAATGGTGAATTAGGTGCTATTCCAAGTGATATTGCAAAAGCGATTGTAGCGGCTTGTGATGAAATTCTTACCACGGGGAAATGCTTAGATCAATTCCCATCTGATGTATATCAAGGTGGTGCGGGTACTTCTGTTAATATGAATACCAACGAAGTAGTTGCTAACCTCGCACTTGAAAAAATTGGTCATAAAAAAGGTGAATATGATGTTATTAACCCAATGGACCACGTGAACGCTAGCCAATCTACCAACGATGCGTATCCTACCGGTTTCCGTATTGCAGTATATAACAGCATTTTGAAACTTATCGACAAAATCCAATACTTACATGATGGTTTCGATAATAAAGCAAAAGAATTTGCTAAAATTTTAAAAATGGGTCGTACCCAATTACAAGATGCGGTACCTATGACCGTTGGTCAAGAGTTTAAAGCCTTTGCCGTATTACTTGAAGAAGAAGTACGTAACTTAAAACGTACCGCTGAGTTGCTCCTTGAAGTCAACCTTGGTGCAACCGCAATCGGTACTGGTTTAAATACACCACAAGGTTATACAGAATTAGTAGTAAAACACCTTGCCAAGGTAACTGGATTACCTTGCGTACCCGCTGAAAACTTAATCGAAGCAACATCTGACTGTGGTGCTTATGTCATGGTTCATGGTGCATTAAAACGTACCGCAGTAAAACTATCTAAAGTATGTAACGACTTACGTTTACTCTCTTCTGGTCCACGTGCAGGTATTAAAGAAATTAACTTACCTGAATTACAAGCAGGTTCTTCTATCATGCCTGCAAAAGTAAACCCAGTTATTCCAGAAGTGGTGAACCAAGTATGCTTTAAAGTAATTGGTAACGATACTACCGTTACTTTCGCATCTGAAGCAGGTCAATTACAATTAAACGTAATGGAACCAGTGATTGGTCAAGCAATGTTTGAATCTATCGACATCTTAACCAATGCTTGCGTGAACTTACGCGATAAATGTGTAGACGGTATTACTGTAAACAAAGAAATTTGTGAAAACTACGTATTCAACTCAATCGGTATCGTGACTTACTTGAATCCATTTATCGGTCACCATAATGGCGACTTAGTGGGTAAAATCTGTGCTCAAACCGGTAAAGGCGTACGTGAAGTTGTATTAGAAAAAGGTTTATTAACAGCAGAACAATTGGATGATATCCTTTCTGTAGAAAACTTAATGAACCCAACTTATAAAGCGAAATTAAATAAATAATCTCGCTGAGGTATAAAAAGAGCGGTCAATTTTGACCGCTCTTTTGTTTAATCTAAAACTATTATTCATATCCATAGAGTCGAGCAAAATTATCTACACAAGGATCTTTTTGCCAATGATATTCGGTGTGGTTAGCAATGTCTTGAGCCAAGTCATTGCCATAGTAATCAGCAATAAACCCAAGTGCCATATCCATACCAGCAGAAACACCTGATGAAGTGTAAAACTTCCCTTCTTTCACCCACCTTGCAATGGGTTGCCATTTTACAGCTGGACGACATTGTTTTACCCATTCAAAAGATTTTTTATTAGAAGTCGCTTTTAAACTATCTAATCGCCCCGTACAAGCCAATAATGCTGAACCTGTACAAACACTGAGACAAATCTCTGACTCATCAATCCATTTACCAAGCTGATTAATAAATTGTTCATCGTTTACTAACTGACGCGTTCCCTGCCCCCCAATAACCCATAACGCACTATGAGGTAATAAATGTTCTAGCTTTTCTGTTTCAATATAAAATCCTTGCTTACTACGAATTAATCCACCGACTTGGGATACATAGTGAAGCTTAACATTAGGGACTCTTGTTAAAAACTCAACAGGCCCCATTAGATCTAACGTTTCATAGTCATCAAAGACAAGGCAATAAATGTCCATTTTATATCCTTCAATCTTAAAACCTTCAAGCTCGCTAGTCTTCTATGCCTAGCGCTTTCTTCACAGGTGAAAAACTTCGACGATACTCTGGTAAAGGGCCCAGTTCCGCTAATTTTTCCAAGTGTAATTTGGTTGGATAGCCTTTATGTTGAGCAAAAGCATATTCAGGATACTTTTTATCTAATTCTTCCATTTCCTGATCGCGTGCGACTTTTGCCAAAATAGAGGCGGCACTAATTTCCGCCACAAGTGAATCCCCTTTCACTACCGCTTGAGCTGGTAAACCAAGGTTAGGCGGAATACGATTGCCATCCACCAATACAAAGTGCGGTTGAATTTCTAAGGCTTTTACGGCTCGCTCCATGGCTAACATAGAGGCATGAAGAATATTCAATTCATCAATCTCAGCTGGCTCTGCTCGACCCATTGCCCAAGCTAAGGCTTTCTCTTTAATTTCTGCCGCGAGTGCAAGACGTCTTTTCTCGCTGAGCTTTTTAGAGTCTGCTAAACCAGCAATCGGGTTATTCGGATCTAAGATCACTGCAGCCGTGACAACTGCACCAACTAAAGGGCCTCGGCCTACTTCATCCACCCCAGCAAATAGTTGATAACCTTCAGGATAAACAAAATCAGTCATGGTTTTGCTCCAATAAATCAATCACAGCTTGTGCGGCTTGACTGTCCGCATCACATTGAATTAATTTATGTAATTCAGTAAAACGTTGAATTAAAACACTGCGAGATTTGACCGCACTTTCATCATCGCCCAAATATTGAGAAAGTTGTTCTGCTAATTTTTTCGGTTCGCAATCTTCTTGAATCATTTCTGGTACAAGCATTTCATCCGCTAATAAATTAGGTAATGAAATATATTTTGTTTTGACTAATCGTTTTGCCAAGAAATACGTGAACGGTTTCATTCGATAGCCCACCACCATTGGTGATTTACATAGCATCGCTTCAAGTGCAGCAGTACCTGAAGCAAGTAAAGTTGCCTCAGCAGCGATCATCACTTGGCGTGCTTTACCATCAATGAGATGCATATCAAGATCAGGTGCAATCTGAGCCTTTATTTCCTCAAATTGCTGGCGACGTTTTTCATTCACTAAAGGGACTAAAAACTGCAGGTCTGGATATTTTTCTTTTAATAACAAAGCGGTTTTTAGAAATGGCTCTGTCAGAAACCCAACTTCGCTCCCCCGACTCCCCACTAAAATGGCAAGATAACGTCCTTTTTCATCAATACCTAAGATCTGGCAAGCTTCCGTTCTATTTGGTTTTAATGGAATCGCATCTGCCATGGTATGACCAATAAAACGGCAAGGCACATTAAAACGATCATAAAAGGCTTTTTCAAAAGGAAGAAAGGCTAATACTTGATGGGTCGCTTTGGCAATTTTATAAATACGATTTTGACGCCAAGCCCATACAGATGGACTCACGTAATGAATGGTCTTAATCCCTTTTTCTTTTAATTTCAGTTCAACGGTGAGATTAAAATCCGGTGCATCAATACCGATAAATACATCAGGTTTAATATCAGAGAGTTGGTCGATGATACTGCGACGAATTTTTAGCAATCGCGGCAAATGTTTGAGAACTTCTACTAGCCCCATGACAGAGAGCTCTTCCATATCAAAAAAACTTTCAAAGCCTTGAGCAATCATTCGCTCACCACCAATTCCGACAAATTTAGCTTGCGGATAGTGACGTTTTAGCGCTTGAATGAGACCGGCACCAAGAATATCGCCAGAGACCTCGCCAGCAATAATCGCAATAGTCGGATTTTCTTTAATCATTAAATTTATCCTAAAAAACGACCGCACTTTGAACAAATCATAGTGCGGTCTCTTTATTATTCATCATTTTCTCTTAATGAGAAAAGAAACGTTAATTAACGAATAATGCCACGAGTAGAACGTTTGAAGAACTCCACAAAGAAACTAATTGCCGATTCAGTTTGTGCAATTTGTTCAATTTCTGGCAAGACTTCTTCAAGGGTTTTACCACTGCGGTAAATCATTTTATAAACGTTACGAATCGCGTGCATGGTTGGTTTATCAAAACCACGACGTTTTAATCCTTCCAGGTTAACGCCGAAAGGTTGAGCATGGTTACCCTGAGCCATCACATAAGGCGGCACATCTTGGCTAACCATTGAACCACCACCTAGCATAACGTGTGCTCCGACGATCACAAATTGGTGAATCGCAGACATACCACCAACAATCACAAAATCATCCAATTCAACATGACCTGCAAGTGTTGCGTTATTTGCTAAGATACAGTTATTCTTGATTTGGCAGTCATGAGCAACATGTACGTTTACCATGAGTAAATTGTTATTACCAATACGTGTTACACCACCACCTTGGATAGTGCCGCGATGAATCGTCACATGCTCGCGAATACGGTTTCCATTACCAATAATGGTTTTTGTTGCTTCGCCCTTATATTTTAAATCTTGGTTCACTTCACCAATGCTGGCAAATTGATAAATCTGGTTATCTTCACCAATCACGGTATCGCCTTTCACGACAATGTGAGAATTTAAAACTGTACGTGCTTTAATCTCAACGCTCCCTTCAATAATACAGAAAGGACCGATAACAACATCTTCGCCAATAACTGCGCCATCAGCAACAATCGCGGTCGGGTGAATTTTTGCACTTGGGTGGATCATACTTACCCCTTAATTTTCTTTAATTATCGACGAGCACACATTAATTTGGCTTCACAAGCTACTTCACCGTTTACGGTTGCAATACCCGTGAATGCTGTAATACCACGACGTTCTTTTATCACTTGAACTTTCAATTCCATTTGATCTCCAGGTAATACTGGGCGTTTGAAGCGCGCTTCATCAATACCTGCGAAATAGAATAATTCGCCACCTTTTAATTCATGGGTTTTAAATGCAAGTAATCCCATTGCTTGTGCCAAAGCTTCAAGAATTAACACACCTGGTAAAATCGGTTCACTTGGGAAATGACCAGTAAAGCAAGGTTCGTTTACACTGATATTTTTAATTGCTTTTAACCACTCACCTTCTTTGTAATCCAACACGCGATCCACTAATAAAAATGGATAACGATGTGGCAATAAGGTCATAATTTCTTTTGCTTCAATCACTTTACTTACTTGATTCTCTGACACGACTAATACCTTTAAAATAAATAATAATAAAACATTGAGATTATACGATATTTCTGTATAAAAATAAAACGCACCCTAAGGTACGTTTTAAAATCTTAGCCAAGTTTTTTCTCAAGGGCTTTCAATCGTTTATTCATACCATCAATTCCCAAGGTAAGTGCGGCTGTTTTTCGCCACTCTTTATTGGTTTGTAGTGGAATGCCCGATGAGTATACGCCAGGCTCAGTAATTGGGCGCATCACCATACCCATGCCTGTCACGGTTACTTTATCGCAGATCTCCATGTGACCATTAATCACACTTGCTCCGCCAATTAAGCAATAACGACCTACTTTTAAGCTACCCGCCATAATCACACCACCAGCCACTGCTGTGCCTGTGCCAATATGAACGTTATGGGCAATTTGGCAAAGATTATCAATAATAACGTTATCTTCAATGACTGTCGCATCTAAGGCACCACGGTCAATACAAGTACAAGCACCGATTTCGACATTATTACCAATAATCACTTGCCCAACTTGTGGGATTTTCACCCAACGGCCACGATCATTCGCATAGCCAAAGCCATCACTACCAATGACTGCACCTGATTGAATTAAGCAATTTTGCCCAATTTCTACTTCATGATAAACGCTTACGTTTGCCCAAAGCTGTGTACCCGCGCCAATTTTTGTGAATTTACCAACAAAACAACCCGCGCCAATAATCACGTTATCGCCTAATAGAACACCTTCTTCAATAACGGCATTTGCACCAATTGATACATTTTCACCAATTGAAGCTTTTTCAGAAATAACCGCACTTGGGTGGATATTTTGAGCAGCTTTCGGCGTGGTATCCATATATTGAGCTAATACAGCGTAAGCAACATAAGGATCTTTGACGATAAGTAAATTACTTTCAGGTGAGCAAAACTCCACATCCGCTTCTGACACGACAAGAATACCTGCTTTAGATTCCGCTAATAAAGGACGGAATTTTGCATTAGAAATGAAGGTAAGCTGGTTAGGTTCTGCTTTTGACAGTGCGGCGATATTATTAACGACAACGTCGGCGTTACCACGAAGGGTACCGCCGACTTTTGCTGCTAATTCCTGTAAAGAATAGGATTTTTGCATTATGAGAACCTATTATTTTTTCTCTTCAGTTTTTGCTGGAGCTGCTTTTTCAGTTGCAGGAATAGATTTTAATACATCTTCAGTAATGTCTTTACCATCTACCGCAAATACTACAGAGTTAGCATCTAAAACATAAGTATAACCTTTTGCTTTTGCTAAGTTATTCGTTGCAACTTGAATGCTTTCTAATAATTTACCACGCTCTTCAGTTTGACGTTTTTCGTTTAACTCTTGGAACTCTGCCACTTTTTTATCTTGCTCTTCCATTAATTTATTTAATGCAGCTTCTTCATCTGAACCAAATTTAGTAATTTCTTCTTGGCGCTTTTGAATTTCAGCTTGACGTAAACGAGGTGCATCTTTTTGTAAAGCAGCCACTTTTGCTTCTACTTTTTTACGAGATGCTACGATTTTGTCATCAATTTCTTTCTTACTTGCAGCAAGTTTATCCGCCATTGGTTTGAATTCTGCATCTAACTTATCTGCTACAGCTTGACGATCCGGGTGGTTTTGGAATAAGTAACCCGCATTGATGAATGCGATATTTTCATCTGCAGCAGCAAAACCTGATGCAAGTGCAAGACCTAAAGAAAGTGCGGTAACTTTTACTACGTTTTTCATATTTGAATTTCCTTAAATTAGTTGAGTAAATATTTCTGTGTCAGCTAACTCACTGACACAGAACGAAGATTTTGACTTAAATAGAACGTAAAAGTTCAATTTATTAGAAAGAACCACCAATACTAAATTGGAATTGTTCTACATCATCATTTTCATATTTTTTGATTGGTTTCGCGTAAGAGAATACCAATGGTCCGATTGGTGATTGCCATTGGAAAGCTACACCAGTCGATGCACGGATTCGACCTGCTTTGCTGTAATCAGGTAATGTTGCATAAACAGGAGATGATTTTAAGCCTTCTTTATCTGATTTCCATTTTGTATTCCAAACACTCGCAGCATCAACGAAAAGTGAGGTTCTTACGCTATTTTGGCTTTTATCTCCAACAAATGGGGTTGGAACAATAAGTTCCACGCTTGCTGTAGCCATCGCGTTACCACCAACGACATCAGTACTTTGATACCATTGGCCATATTTGTCTTGATAAATCGCATTAGGACCTACTGCACCATAAGCAAAACCACGTAATGAACCGATACCACCCGCCGTATAAAGTTGATAGAACGGTACACGTTTACCACCTAAGCCATTTGCATAAGAAGCAGTTGCTTTTCCAGATAATACCCAGCGATGATCACGATCTAATGGGTAGAAACCTTGAAGATCAGCACTTAATTTATAATATTTATTATCAGATCCTGGAATGGTGACACGGCCACCTAAACTTGCTTTCACACCTTTAGTTGGGAAATAGCCACGGTTTAGGCTGTTGTAGTTCCAACCAAATGAGAAATCAAAATCATTAGTTTTGATTGAGTTTCCAGTTAAATTCATTGACTTCATGTATAAATCACGGTTGTATTCATACGCGAAGTTGCTGACTTTATTATAAGTATAACCTAATCCCACATAATATGAGTTGTTCTCATTAACAGGGAATCCTAATGTAACATTACCACCGTAAGTGGTACGTTTATAGGTTGATGAAGTATCACTTTTCGAGTTATCGTAAGTTTCATAGAATACGTTTCCACCTAAACTTACCCCATCTTTAGTAAAGTATGGTTCTGTATAACCTAAGTTTACACTTGTACCGTAGTCATTACGTGTACCGGCTAAACTTACCGCAGCGCCCGTTCCCAAGAAGTTATCTTGTTTCACACTTGCTTGATAGCTGATACCACTCTCTGTACCATAACCGATACCAAAGTTAATACTACCGGTATTACGTTCTCTTACTTTATATACAACATCTACCTCATCATTAGAACCTTGAATTGGTTCAACACGATTTTCTACGCTCTCAAAGAAACCTGTTCTATCTAAACGTACTTTACCTAACTCAACTAATTGTGAATTATACCAAGTCCCTTCTTGCTGACGCATTTCTTGACGCAATGTGCTATCTGCTGAAACCGTATTACCTTCAAAGCGAACTTGACGTACAGATAAACGGCGTCCTGCATCAACCACAAAGGTTAATGCTAATGTTTTATTTGCATCATCAAAAGTTGGTACAGTATTCACTGTTGCACTACCATAACCACGTTCACCTAATTTATCTTTAATTAAGCTTTCTACATTTTGCACATCCGCACGACTGAATGTATCGTTTAAGTGAAGTTCACCTAATAATGGTTGTAATTCATCAGCCATACCACCTAAGTTACCGACAATACGAGCAGAACTTAAATTGTATTTTTCACCTTCACTTACATCAATGGTCACATCTGCTTTTGTATGTTCTTCATTTAACTGAACATCTGTTTTTGTCACTCTGGCTTTGGCATAACCATTATTTTGGTAGTAGTCTTGGATAGCTTGAATATCTTTATCAAACTGAGAACCATCAAACTTATTACCCCAAAGTTTCCACCAAGCATCTGGTTGAAGCTCCATTTGTTCTTGTAACTTACTGCTCGAAATCGCTTCATTTCCATTAAAAGTCACTGAACGAAGTTTTGCCGTATCATCTTCATCAATTTGAAGCGTAATTTCTGCGCGGTTATTTGGTAAAGTTGTCACGATCGGATCAACTTTCGCATTATAACGACCAACACTCTTATAATGTTCTCTTAAGGTTTTCGCAAACTCTTCTAATTTCGCACGATTTAAGACATCACCACTCTTGAAACCATTTGCATCAAGGTTTTGTTTTAATGCTTCTGTTGGAATAACTGAATTACCTTTAATATTCACTTCAGAAATGATTGGTTTCGCAATAACGCTCACAACTAATGCGTCGCCATCTTGGAAAGCTTTAACATCATCAAACTGTCCACTTACGAATAATGAACGTACAATATTGGCTACATCTTTATCCGTTACACGCTGACCACTACGAACAGGAAGGCTCGCTAGAATTTGCTGTTCTAAGTCTCCTTGAGCACCGTCAACACGAATGTCTTTTGCTACAAATGGTGCCGCAAATACACTCGTTGTAGTACCGAATAATAAACTTGCGATTAGAAGTTTTTTCATCGACTTTATCCTATAAAAAACAATAGTTATAAACGTAAGAAATCATTAAAAAGCACAAAAATTGTTTGAATTAACAAGATTGTAAGCCCTATACGATAACTTAAATTTTGTACCCGTTCTGAAACAGGTTTTCCTTTGATAGCTTCCGCTGCCAAAAATACGAGATGTCCACCATCTAAAACTGGCAACGGAAATAAATTCATTATGCCTAAATTGACACTAATTAACGCAAGAAAACTTAAGAAATAAATCACGCCTGCATTAGAAGATGCGCCTGCACCTTGGGCAATTGAAATTGGCCCCGCCAAACTGGAAAATGAAAGCTCTCCACTAAACAATTTCCCGATTGCCTTCACAATAAACCAAGAAATTTGGCCTGTCTTTTCCACACCTTTTTGTAGGGCATCAAGAATACCATATTTTAATTCAGTTCGATACTGTTCGCCAACTTTTAAGAACGTCGGACTTAACCCAACAAACCATTTACCATCTCGATTCTTCTCAGGTTGCAAGGTTTTGTCAAAAATTTCTTGGTTACGTTCGACCTTAATTGTAAAAGGCTGACCTTGTTGTACCTGTGCAACAAAAGCTTTCCAGTCAAGTGCAGTCGCATTTTCTGCTAAAATTTTATCGCCAATCAATAAGCCCGCTTTTTCTGCTGGAGAGTTTTCCACCACTTTTGATAATGTCATCTCCACTTTACTTGAAACGGGATTGATCCCTAATGTTTCAAATGCTGTTTCTTTATCCGGTTCAAATGTCCAATTTTGCAGATTAATGGTTCGTTGATAAGGTTGATCTTCGCCAAAAGGCATTAATGTGAGTTCAACCGAATCAGAACCTAACTTATCCGTGAGCAATAAATTAATGGTTTCCCAATCGGGTGTATTCTTCCCATCAATTGCCAAAATCTGGCTATTCGGTTCAATTTGAGCCATCGCAGCTGGAGAATTTGGCGTGACGTTTTCAATGACCGGTTTAACACTCGGAATCCCAACAGAATAAATCACCCAATATGCCAAAATCGCAAAAATAAAATTGGCAAGCGGGCCTGCAGCAATGACAAAAGCACGTTGCGCAACAGATTTACTTTCAAATGCCTGCGATTTTAATTCTGCGGGAACTTCTTCATTTCGCCCGTCAAGCATTTTGACATAACCGCCAAGCGGAATGGCTGAAATCGCAAACTCTGTGCCTAATTTATCTGTACGTTGCCAAATTACTTTACCAAAGCCAATCGAAAAACGATGAACTTTAATACCGCACTTTCTTGCTGCCCAAAAGTGACCGTATTCATGCACTGCTACCAGTACGGCAATTGCAACAATAAATGAGCCAAGCGACCACAAAAATGACATGTTCTATCCTATAGCACAAAGAAATAGAAGTATGTGAAGAATGGTACTGCTGCCGTTAAGCTATCAATTCGATCTAAAATACCGCCATGGCCTGGAATTAATTGACTACTGTCTTTAATGCCTGATTCACGTTTAAACATACTTTCTGCTAAGTCGCCTAATACAGAAATAGCCACTGTTGCCACAGAAAGCACAACAAAACCACTCATTGCACGACTACCTAATAAGGTTTCACCTGAGAAGTGAATAAACACAAATGCCAATACCGCTGCCGTGATCATACCACCAAATACACCTTGCCATGTTTTCCCAGGTGATACTTTCGGTGCAAGTTTGTGCTTACCAAAAGCTCGTCCGGCAAAATAGGCACCTGAGTCAGCTGCCCATACTAATACAAATACATAGAGTAATAAGAATAAACCATGATGTGGATCAGCAGTATAATTATCTAAACGCAAACGTAAGACGGCGGCAACAAAAGGAATCAGCGTAGAAAACGCAAACAGGAGTTGTAAAGGAATATTTTTACCCCAAAACTTCGCTGAGCTTGGATAAGTCACCACTAACACCAATGCAAGTGCCCACCAACCGACAGAGTTTAGCAATAACAACGGTAAGTAGTTTTCAAATACTCGACCCGCATCTAAATAATTACCTTCGTTATAAAGCCAAAGGAAAATAAATGCACCTAAAAATGCCGCGATACAAAGGCGTGCTAAAGGATTTTTAAAACGAGCAAATTGAGCCCACTCCCAAATACCAAGCGTCGCCACAAAGCCTAAGGCTAGGGCAAAATAAAATGGGGTAAATAAGAACAAGGCACATAATACCAAAGCAATCAATACAATGGCTGATAATACACGTTCTTTAAGCATAAGTTCTCCGCTTATTCTGTCCCGCCAAAACGGCGATGACGTTGTTGATAGCAGGCAATTGCCTGATTAAAATCTTTTTCACTAAAATCCGGCCAAAGCACATCTAAAAAACACAATTCCGCATACGCAATTTGCCAAAGCAAGAAATTACTAATGCGTTGCTCACCGCTCGTCCGAATTAACAAATCGACCGGCGGCTCATCTTGTGTGACTAAATGTTGCTGGAAAAGTGATTCATTAATATCACTCACCGAAATCTCATTATTTTTTACTTTTTCAGCTAATTGTTGAGTCGCTTGAACAATATCCCAACAACCACCGTAATTAGCCGCAATATTTAAAGTCAGTGCGGTATTATTTTCCGTTAACTTTTCTGCTTTTGCGATTTTCTCTTGCAATTTTTCACTAAAACGAGAAACATCACCGATAATCTTTAAACGAATATTATTTTTATGTAATTTTTTGACTTCTCGATCAAGTGCTTGCATAAAGAGCGTCATTAAAGCGCTCACTTCTTGCTCGGGACGATTCCAGTTTTCGCTGCTAAACGCATATAACGTCAAAAACTTAACACCGGTTTGTCGTGCATAACTCACTGCACGGCGTACGGCTGCCACCCCATTTGTATGGCCAAAAATACGCAGCTTATTTTGTTGTTTTGCCCAGCGCCCATTACCATCCATTATGATGGCAACGTGTTCGGGAATATTATCGTTATCAAGTTCTTTCATTCTAAAATATTCGGATTTTATGACCGCACTTTGGTGTATTCTACATTAACTTTTTAATCAGTGAAGCGGCTAATTCACGTGCTTGCCTATCTACGGCTAATACATCATCAATGCTTGAAATGATAGAAGATGGCATTTGCTCAACCGCTGCCTGGTTAATTTTTGCAATATCCGTAAATTTAATATAGCCATCTAAAAAGGCTTGTACTGCAATTTCATTTGCCGCATTCATTGCGGTTGTCGCATACTGTCCTTCAGCAAAAGCATCGATCGCTAATTTTAAATTTGGATAACGATTAAAATCAGGTTCGATAAACGTCAATTCTTTGATTTTAAAGAAATCTAATGGTTCCACACCACTGACAGTACGATTTGGATAAGCCATGGTTTCCGCAATGGGCGTACGCATATCCGGATTGCCCATTTGAGCAATGACCGAACCATCTACATAACGCACCATTGAATGAATAATAGATTGAGGATGGATAATCACTTCCATTTCATCTGCTGATGCATTAAATAACCAGCGTGCCTCAATGTACTCTAAACCTTTATTCATCATTGTGGCAGAATCCACAGAGATTTTTTTACCCATTGACCAGTTTGGGTGAGCAACAGCTTGTGCGGGAGTTATATGCTCAAACTCGTTTAATGGCGTATAACGGAAAGGGCCACCAGAACCAGTTAAGACAATTTTACTGACCCCCAATTCTTTCAAAGGACAAAAGCCAACCTTTTCTTGGGCTTCTGGAGGCAAAGATTGAAAAATCGCGTTATGCTCACTATCAACAGGCAATAATTTTGCTCTTGACTGTTTCACTGCATCAATAAAGATCTGGCCACAAGTCACCAACGATTCTTTATTCGCAAGCAAGACTTTCTTACTCGCTTTTACTGCTGAAAGAGTCGGTAGTAATCCAGCTGCCCCAACAATGGCTGCCATCACTTGATCTGCGTCCGGATGTGCTGCTAAATCACAAATCGCTTTTGGGCCTGCTAACACTTCCGTTTTAATGTGGTGTGAAGCTAATTTTTCTCGCAATATCTTTGCTGCATTTTCATCATCTAATGCAGCAAAGTGCGGTTGAAATTTCACGCATTGTTCAAACATTGTCTCAACATTTTTGCCCCCTACTAACGCAAAGGCATGGTATTTGTCAGGATTATGTTCGATAACAGAAAGGGTGCTATGACCAATAGAACCAGTTGATCCTAAAATAACAAGATTTTGTTTTTGCATAAAATTTCGACCGCACTTTGTGCTTTTATTTTTTTATCAGAATAGAACAAGGGCAGACACTTGGTCTGCCCCAAAACATGGTTCGACAATTAGAAATCCATTAATTCTTTTTCTTTATCTGCTAAGATCTCATCCACTTTTTTGATATAACTATCAGTCACTTTTTGAATGATTTCTTCCGCTTTATGTTGATCGTTTTCGCTGATTTCTTTGTCTTTTAATAATGCTTTGATTTTATCATTTGCATCACGACGTACATTACGAATCGCAACTTTACCTTGCTCACCTTCGCTTTTTACGATTTTGATTAAATCACGACGGCGTTCTTCAGTTAATGGAGGAAGAGGCACACGAATTGTTGTACCTGCTGAAGATGGGTTTAAACCTAAATCAGACGTTAAAATTGCTTTTTCTACTGCACTGATTAAAGAACGGTCAAATACTGTTACCGCTAAAGTACGTGCATCTTCTGCAACAACGTTAGCTAATTGACGAAGTGGGGTCGCTGCACCATAGTATTCCACTTGGATTGCGTCTAATAAGCTAGGTTGAGCACGACCTGTACGGATTTTTGCAATATGCCCACGTAAGGCTTCAAGGCTTTTTTCCATGCGAGCTTCAGCATCTTGTTTGATTTCATTAATCATTCATCTGTCCTTTTCAATAAATAAAGATAAAACACAGTGATTTTACTGGATTTTTAGGGAGTTTTGAATAAATTTATTCATAAAAAAGGCGAGATAGTCTCTCGCCATTTTATTCTTTAAAAAATTAACTAATCGTTGTGCCTTCTTCTGTACCGAGTACGACTTTGCGTAACGCACCTGGTTTGCACATATTAAATACACGAATTGGCATACCGTGGTCACGAGCGAGTGTGAACGCAGCTAAATCCATTACTTGTAATTCTTTATCAATCACTTCTGCATAAGATAATTTATGGTATAGCTTCGCATTAGGATTTTTTGCAGGGTCGCAATCATACACGCCATCAACTTTGGTCGCTTTTAACACGATATCCGCTTCAATTTCAATACCACGCAAGCATGCAGCTGAATCTGTAGTAAAGAACGGGCTACCCGTACCGGCTGAGAAAATCACTACACGTTTTTCACGCAACATTTTGATGGCTTCAGACCAGTTATAGGTATCGCAAATCCCATTTAATTGGAAAGCAGACATTAATTTTGCATTCACATCTGCACGGTGAAGCGCATCGCGCATCGCCAAACCATTCATCACGGTTGCAAGCATCCCCATATGATCGCCTACTACTCGATTCATCCCCGCTTTAGCTAATTTTGCACCACGGAATAAGTTACCACCACCGAGCACAACACCAACTTCCACGCCCATTTCAATTAATTCTTTAATCTCTAACGCCATACGATCAAGGATCGAAGGATCGATACCGAAGCCCTCATCACCTTGCAATGCTTCACCACTTAATTTCAATAAAATACGTTTGTAAATTGGTTGGCTCATTTGTCTTTTCCTTTATCGGTTACAAAAATTGGCTTATTCTAGCAAAAGAGCGAAAAAGTTAAAAATGGAAATTGGTCAGAAAAGTGCGATAAAATATCGCCGTTTTGATTTTATAGGTAAACTTTATGAAGATTTCAAAAACCTCACAAATTTTAACCGCACTTTTTTCTTTGGCTTGCGCCATTGCTGCGGGTTATTTGATTTTACGAGGTTCAGGGATGTTTCCTGAGCCATCTATTAGTCTAATTTTACTCACGGCTATTTTCATTATTTTATTAAGTAGTAGCCGAAAATCTTTCTATTTTATTTTATTACCCTTAGTTTGCTTACACGCAATTTATACGCCGACAGGCTTAAATTTTGGTGCGCCAAGCTACCAATATATTGCATCGGTTCTCGCGACAGATATGTTAGAGACCAAAGAGTTTCTCATGCAAATCCCTGTGAGCAGCTATTTAGCCGCATTAGCTATTCCAGTTTTAGTCTTTTTACATTACAAAAGTGCGGTCAAATTTGGGGTGAAATTTTATCGCAATAAAACATTCATTGCCCTCGCTACCCTGTTGATTGGCTACAACTTACCGATTGCTGCGCCATTAAAAGAAACGATAGATTCGAGTGTGGAAATTGTTAATGAATGGCAAAAATTGAAAAAAATGTCACAGGAAAGCAGCTGGGGACAATCCACATTAGAAAATTCTAAATACCAAGATTATGTGATTATTTTGGGTGAAAGTGCGCGAAAAGACTACTTGCATGCGTATGGATACCCCATCAATGACACACCATTTATGTCATCAGCAAATGGTACACTGATTGATGGCATGACATCCGCCGGAACCAACACTGTCGCCTCATTGCGATTGATGTTAACGTTACCTGATAAAGAAAAATGGGAACCAAACTATGACTTAAGCTTAGTGGATCTCATTAAGTCTGCTGGTCTGAAAACCTACTGGCTTTCTAATCAAGGTTTCTTAGGTGAATATGACACGCCAGTTGCTTCGCTTGCATCAAAATCTGATGAAACCATTTTCTTGAAAAAAGGCGGGAGCTTTAATTCGACAAACTACAGCGATTTTGATTTAATCCCTAAATTTGCCCAAGTTTTAGAAGATCCAACGCAAGGTAAACGCTTTATTGTATTACACATTTATGGCTCACATCCGCTTGCTTGCGATCGCGTTGAAGATTACCCGAAAATTTTCAATGACAATGACATTGAGAAAAAGAACGAATACTTAAATTGCTATATTACATCCATTAAGAAAACCGATGATTTCATCAAGAAAGTGTATGAAACCCTCAAAGAAAACGAGCAAAAAACGCACCGCACTTTCTCAATGATTTATTTCTCCGATCATGGTTTATGTCACCAAGAAGATGATAAACATGGTGTAACCTTATTTAATCAAAACTGTCACAGCCAATTACATCATAATATTCCGCTCTTTAAGATTTCATCTGATGATACGGCACGTAAAGAATACAAAGCCTTTAAATCTGGTTTGAATTTCTTAGAAGGTATTGCTAATTGGATAGGGATTAAAAATCCGAAACTCACATTAGAGGAAGATTTATTCTCTGAACAAGCTGACAAAGATGACTATGGACTGAAAAAACTGATTGAAGAGAAATATCGTAAAGATGCAGACCCTGCCATTGATATTCGTCCGAATAAATAGGGAAATCTCTCAAATTTAAGGCAACAAAAAAGCCGATATTCAATATCGGCTTTTTTATATCTCAATGGAGAAAATTAAGCGTTACCGCCAGTGATTTTTGCAACTTCAGCTGCGAAATCTTCTTCTTTTTTCTCGATACCTTCACCCACTTCTAAACGGATGAAGTTAGACACTGAAGTATTTACTGATTTTAAGAAGTCACCTACAGATACAGAAGGATCCATTACGAATGGTTGACCTGTTAATGAAACTTCACCAGTGAATTTCTTCATACGACCTTCAACCATTTTCTCTGCGATTTCTTTTGGTTTACCAGAGTTAACTGCGATATCAATTTGAATTTGACGCTCGTGTTCAACAACATCTGCAGGTACATCTTCTGGGTTCACGAATTCTGGTTTAGATGCCGCTACGTGCATTGCCACTTTTTTAAGTTCATCTTCTGAACCTTCACCTGCCACTAATACACCGATTTTTGCACCGTGTAAGTATTGAGCAATAACTTGACCTTCTAAGTAAGCAACACGACGGATGTTCATGTTCTCACCGATTTTAGCCACTAATGCCGCACGTTTTTCTTCAAATTGTGCTTGTAATGCTTCGATAGTAGTGCCTTTGTGTGCTGCTGCGAAATCAGCTACTTCGTTTGCTAAACCTAAGAAGCCAGCATCTTTTGCTACGAAGTCAGTTTCACAGTTCATTTCAACTAATACACCGAAACCATTTTCTACACGAGCAAGGATAACACCTTCAGCGGCAACACGGCCTGCTTTTTTAGCTGCTTTAGCTTGACCAGATTTACGCATGTTGTCGATTGCTAACTCGATATCACCGTTTGCTTCAACTAATGCTTTTTTACATTCCATCATACCGGCACCGGTACGTTCACGAAGTTCTTTTACTAATGATGCTGTGATTTCAGCCATTTTAAAAATCCTCTGTCGAAAATGCGATTTATTTTGACCGCACTTTTAGATAAAAATATAGGGGCTAAATTTTAGCCCCTATGCCAATTAATCGTTTGATTATTAAGGGCTTCGCCTTATTGCAAAACTTAAATTATTCTGCGTCAGCTGCTAATTCTTCAGCAACTTGAGCTTCGTTACCACGACCTTCTTTAACCGCTGCTGCAGCTGCAGAAACGTAAAGTTGGATAGCACGAGTCGCATCATCGTTACCTGGGATAACGAAATCTACGCCAGCTGGAGTTGAGTTAGTATCAACGATAGCAAATACAGGAATACCTAGGTTGTTTGCTTCTTTAACAGCGATATGTTCGTGGTCTGCACCGATAACGAATAACGCATCTGGTAAGCCGCCCATATCTTTGATACCACCAAGACTTAATTCAAGTTTTTCCATCTCACGGGTACGCATTAACGCTTCTTTTTTGGTTAATTTGTCAAAAGTACCGTCTTGAGATTGAGTTTCTAAATCTTTTAAACGTTTAATTGATTGACGAACGGTTTTCCAGTTAGTCAACATACCACCTAACCAACGGTGGTTTACGTAATATTGTTGACAGTCTAATGCTGCAGCTTGTACTGCTTCTTGAGCCGCGCGTTTAGTACCAACGAATAATACTTTACCGTTGTTGCTAGCAATGCGAGTTAATTCCGCTAAAGCTTCGTTGAATAAAGGTAAAGTTTTTTCTAAGTTGATGATGTGAACACCATTACGAGCACCAAAAATGAAAGGTTTCATTTGTGGGTTCCAGTAACGAGTTTGGTGTCCAAAGTGTACGCCCGCGTTGATCATGTCGCGCATTGAAACTTGTGCCATAATATTTTCCTTTTGTTGGGGTTGAGCCTCCACATATCAGCTAATCGACCGTTTGGCACCCCGATTAAGCCTTAATGATATGTGTGTGTTGTTAATAATTAAAAACGCTGCTTTTGAAACCCAAAAACAGCGGTGCGATTTATACCATAAAGTGCGGTCAAAAACCAGTTTATTTTGTTAAATTCATCACTTTTCTTGCTTTAATAAACAATAAAGGGGGACGATGCCGCAAATCTTTAAATTCATCATGCCATTGTGGCTGCTCGGCTAACATTGGTTCCGCCATTTGTTCAATTTGAAAACCTGCGGCAATTAAATCATTAATAATCGTTGCTGTCGTGCGGTGATACGTTTTAAAAGGTTGTTGAAACCAATTTCGTTCTCTCAGTCCTTCATCACGGTAATGATTTAAACGATAAGCGACTTGCTGTTTTTGCTCATTTTTTTCCCAGCGTTCCCCTTCTTTATGGCAAGTCGCAATCGGATGCTCTTGGGAAAAAACTAATGTGCCGTTAGGCTTAAGCTTGTTGCCTATCATCGCTAATAAAGCGGGAAAATCCTTAATATAATGAAAAGCAAAAGAGCTGGTAATGACATCAAAATCACTTTCTGGCAATTCCGTTAATTTTTCCATCGGTAACTGATATAACGAAAAACATCCTGAAAATTGACCGCACTTTTGCAGATCTTGTTCAGCTTGCTCGAGCATTTTAACTGAAAGATCTGTTCCTACTACTCTCTCCGCATTGCGTTCTAAATAGCGTTGCAAATGTCCGCCAGTTCCACAACCTAGATCGAGCAATTTTTTTCCTTGTAAATCAGGTAACAGGGAAAGCATAGTCGGCTTTTCCACTATTTCATTGAGACTGATTGGGTTAGATCGAAGTTTTTGATAAAGCGCAAAGAAGTTTTCTTTATCATAAACGCTCGTTTGGTTACTCATCTCGTTTCCTATGTAAAATTAAAAAGGGCGTATTCGATACGCCCCTACAATATTAACGCGAAAACTTATCCTGCGAAACTTGCAAACCATCCTAAGTTTGCGCCTACTTGTGCCACAATATTTAACACACCGAATAAGATCACAAAGCCAATCATAAAATTACCTCCATACACTTTATAAGTCGCATTTGGGAATTTTTGGCGACTTGCTTTAGCAAGCAGTGCTGGCACGATTGCAGCCCAAATAGTTGCAGCTAATCCAGCATAACCAATGGCAATCACGAAACCATAAGGGAATTGTAAACTTAACAATAGTGGAGGTAAGAATGTTACCAATGTGGTTTTTGTTCTGCCTAATAAGCTGTCATCAAATTTAAATAAATCGGCAATATAATCAAATAAACCTAACGTTACCCCTAAGAATGAGGTTGCAATAGCCATATAAGCAAAGAAATTCAATACAACCGCAATGTATTCCACTTCAATATATTTGTGTAATGCTTCTAATAATGCTGATACATCGCCGCCTTTTTCAATCACGGGGGCAAATTCTGTACGTGGTAAATTACCTTGCACCGCAAGCTGCCATAAGATGTAAATCACTAAGGCTAAGCCTGTACCAATAAAGATCGATTTCATTACACGACTACCATCGCGATCGTAATATTTGACGAGACTCGGTACATTTCCATGGAAACCAAAAGACACTAAGCAAACAGGAAGTGCGGTCAATAAATAAGGTAAATAAGTTTGATCACCTTCTGCAATAGTATTGAATAACACTTCTGTTTTTACAGAGCTCAATAAACCTGCGGTAGAAAGGAAGAAAGCGACTACCATCCCAACAATCAATATAGTGGTGAAACGATCCACAGCTTTAGTGGAAAGCCACACGAAAGCCGCAAGAATAAAACAGAAAATTAAGGATCCAGAAGTACGTCCAATATCGACCGCACTTTCAGCAGAACCAAAAGCTTGGTTAAGCAAGTTTTGTGTAATACCACCGCCTGAAGTGATGTAGGCATAAGTCAAAATATACAAAACAAAAGCAACTGAAAGACCATTGATAATATTCCAGCCTTTACCTAACAAATCTTTTACGATGGTGTCAAAGCTTGAGCCGGTAGGATAATGTAAGTTGGCTTCTAAGATCATCAAACCTGATGTGGTCATACAGAACCAAGTGTAAACCAAAGCAAGAATAGAGCCGATAAACCATACGCCAGCCGTTGAGGTTGGGTTTGCAAGCATACCTGCACCAATTGCGGTACCCGCAATAATCATGGCGCCGCCTAATAAAGAAGGAGATTTTTTTATTGTCATCGTTAAGTCCTAAAATAAAAATTTGCACTATTATAGTAGTACAAATTTAAAAGACAATCTTTTTGTATCGACAAAACGCAATAAATTCATATAATCAGCCATCTCAACAAAAGGATAATTTATGAAAAAACAACTCAAAAGTTTTGCTTTTGCTGTATTAGCAGGGACGGTTATCACGTCTTGTGCGGATTCTGCCTCAATCAATCAAGAAGCAGCAAGCAGCTATACACAAGAAATGGGGAAAATTCGCTCACAAGGTGCGATTGATACTACATCAAATACTGCAAGACGTATTCATCATGTCTTTAACAAAATGGTGCCTTATGCAAACCAAGAGAATGAAACCGGCTTAAAGTTTAATTGGCAAATCAATGTTATTAAATCTAAAGAGCTCAATGCTTGGGCTATGCCGGGGGGGAAAATGGCTTTCTACACAGGTTTAGTGGATACTTTACAACTAAACGATAACGAAATCGCGGTTGTAATGGGTCATGAAATGGCACACGCCTTAAAAGAGCACGGTAAAGCCAAAGCCAACTTCGGCACCATGAGTGCGATTGCGGGCGCTATTGGTGGAACAGCTCTGTCTGTTGTCGTTGGAGCCGACGTGACTGATTTAGTCACACTGACCAAAGACTTTGCTTTAGATAAACCTTACTCTCGTAGCGCAGAAACTGAAGCGGATGAAGTTGGATTAATGCTAATGGCTCGCTCAGGTTACAATCCTGAAGTTGCCCCAGGTTTATGGCAAAAAATGGCAAAAGCCTCTGGTGGTTCTAAAGGTGCACTTGATGTGTTAGCTTCTACTCACCCGAGTGATGAATCCCGCCAAGAAAACTTACAACGCTTATTACCAGAAGCGATGGAACTTTACAAAGCCACTAAAAATAAAAATGGCTAAATAAAAATGGTTAAAAATTTGACCGCACTTTCATAAATAAAAAGCGAACATTATGTTCGCTTTTTTAATCTCTCAAAGAAAACCGCACTTGAAAAATCAAAGTGCGGTTTGTTTTTATCGTATTTTCAATTAATGTTGTTCGTTAATGTGACCTTCAATTGGTTTTACATTTTCATCAAACACTGGTAACGGTTTGTGTTCGCTTGCAATGTAAGAATAAATCACTGGCAACACGAACAAGGTAAACAATGTACCGATAGCCAAGCCTGCCACAATAACGATACCAATACTGAAACGAGATACCGCACCCGCACCTGTTGCATAAAGCAACGGTACAAGACCTGCAATCATCGCAGCGGTAGTCATCAAAATTGGACGTAAACGTACTTTAGCCGCTTCAGTGATCGCTTCAATACGCGTTTTACCGTGGTTTAACTGCTCTTCTTTCGCTACTTCACACATCAAAATACCGTGTTTCGTAATAAGACCAACCAGGGTAATCAAACCCACTTGTGAGTAGATATTGAGTGTCGTTCCAGCAATCCCTACAAATCCAAAGGCATTTAAGGCTAATAACGCACCACTTACAGCTAACGGCACAGAAATCATAATCACGATTGGATCGCGAATTGATTCAAACTGAATTGCCAAGACTAAGAAAATAATCACTACCGCAAGTAAGAACGTTACAGCAAGCGCATTACCTTCTTGTACTAACTGACGCGCTTCACTTTTAAAGTCATAGTTATAACCCTGTGGTAACGTATTTTTCGCATTGTCCTGTAACCATTGGATCGCATCACCAATTGAAGTACCTGGCATCGGTACAGCACTAATCACCGCAGAGTTTAACTGGCTGAAACGAGGCAATGTACTTGGTTGTGGTTCCAATGTAGCCGTCACCAAGCTGCTTAATGGAACAGAGGTACCATTTGCTGCGGTGATGTAATACTTATTAAAACTTTCCGGAGATAAACGATTGTCACGTTTTACTTGGGAAATAATTTTGTAAGCTCGACCATCAATATCCACACGTTCAATGGTTGCGGCAGATAAGAAGCTGCCTAACGTACGGCTGATTTGTTGCATTGTAATGCCATAAGTTCCTGCTTTTTCACGATCGATCTTAATACGCATTTGAGCAGTATCAAATTTAAGATCGAGATTGGTATAAACGAACTTGCTGGATTTTTGCATATCCTCTAAGAATTTACCCGCCACATTTGCTAAATCACCGTAGTCTTGTGATGTGCTGATCACAAAACCAATTGGAGGACCTTGCTCCCCTGTATTAATTTCTGGGAACGCAAAGCCTTGTACAGACACTTCAGGAATAGATTTCGCTTTTTCATTCAGCTCATTCATGATAGCTGTTTGGCTTTTTGAGCGTTCTTTCCAATCTTTTAAAGTTACAACGTTTAAAGATTGGTTAGAGCTTGGTGCCCCTGAAATCGTCATCGCAAACTGTACTTCTGGCGTATTGGTTAAAATCTCTTGATAAGGTGTCATCGCATTTTGCACATAATCCACGTTTACGTTAGACGGTGCAGAACCGATTGCCAAAAATACGCCTTTGTCTTCCGTTGGTGTTAATTCACTTGAAAGTGATTTAAACAACACCGGTAAGGTTGCAAAAATGATTGCCGCAAACATCAACATACATTTACGGTTTACCATCGCCAAATCAAGTACATACGCATAAGCTGCATTCACTTTACTAAGGGTATGCTCTACTCGTTGTTCCAATTTACTTGGAGCCTCATTGGATTTTAGCAATTTACTGGTCATCATTGGTGAAAGCGTTAATGCTACGATACCGGAAATAAATACTGCTCCAGCAAGGGTTAAAGCAAACTCTTTAAACAACGTACCCGTAATACCGCCCATTAACGCCATTGGAGAATATACCGCAATCAAGGTAATGGTCATGGAAATAACCGGAACGGCAATTTCACGCGTACCGATAATCGCCGCACGGAATGGCGTTTCACCTAACTTAATGTGGCGGTCTACGTTTTCCAATACCACAATTGCATCATCCACCACCAAACCGATGGCTAGAACCAATGCCAGCAACGTCATCAGGTTAATAGAAAAATCAAATGATTGAAGCAACATGATTACCCCAATTAATGAAATCGGAATGGTGATAAGCGGGATTAAAATCGCGCGGAATGAACCAATAAACATGGTAATCACCACTAACACGATTATCGTTGCCTCAACAATCGTTTTGATTACTTCATTAATTGAGTTATTAATCGCAATTGTACTGTCATATAAGATGTCAGATTCAATAGCATCCGGTAGATTATTTTTAATACTGTCATATAGCGGACGTACTTTCGCAGCTACCGTTAATGGGTTTGCTGATGAGGTTGGGTTAATCGCTAATACAACAGAATCTGCGCCATTGGCTACCGCACGTGAGCTATCGCTTGATTTATTTAACTCAATATCAGCGATATCGCGTAAACGTACTAACTTATCACCGTTAGACGTCACAATTAAGTTACCTAATTCTTCAACCGATTTTGTTGTGGTTTCTACTTTGTTTTTATAGGTTACAAAATAGCCATTATCATTACCAGCCGCCGTTTGAACGTTATTCGCTGATAATGCAGACATCACTTTTGTGGCTGAAAGGTTTTGAGCCGCCATTTTTTCTGGATCTAACCAAATACGAAGTGCGTACTCAGATGCACCAAAGATCTGCACACTCGCCACCCCTTCTACAGTAAAGAACTGAGGTTTGACTACGCGTTGAATATAGTCAGTCACTTGGCTTGCATCAAGCTTGTCAGAACGGAAACTAATATACATAATCCCCGAACCACCGGTTGATGAAGAAATCGTTGGATCTTCAATACCACTTGGTAATTCAGAACGAACTGAGTTAACTTTAGCTAAAACATCTGCCAAGGCCGCATTCGGATCCGTATTTAATTTCATTTTTACGGTGACAGTTGACGTACTTGGGCTAGAGCTTGAAGACATATAGTCCACATTATCTGCTTGCGCTACCGCCTCTTCAATTTTGGAAGTAACAAACGCTTGAATTAAGTTCGCATCCGCCCCTGGATATGCAGTGGTCACCGTAATCACCGTCGTGGTCATTTTCGGATATTCGCGCACAGCCAATTTCGAGATCGCTTGTAATCCTAAAATAATGATTAACAAGCTAATCGAAACCGCCAAAACAGGACGACGAATAAATATATCGGTAAATTTCATTCGCTTTTCCTAATTAAAGATTCGTTTTATTCGCAGGTTGTTCAGTACCTACGCCCGCTTTATCTGCAACAGAGACTAATGCACCGTTACTTAAGTTTTGCTGACCGCCGGTCACAATTTTATCGCCGACTTTAACTTCATCGCCTTTTAATTGTGCATAAATACCTTGACGATCTTTCGTAAATACAGTGATTGATTTTGCACGGTACATATTCGCCGCTTTTTCTGCGCCGCCTAATTTCTCAATATCTTCATCGGAAAGTGCGGTCAAAATATAAAGCGATTCGCCATACATGTTGTAGCTCACTGCCACTTGTGGCACAACGATTTGATTATGCTCAGTTGGTAAAGCCACATGTAAGCGAGTAAACATTCCGGATAATAATTTTGCACCGTCTTCTGGTTCAAACGTTGCTTGAACATCGACTAAACCCGTTGAAGAATTAATTGCTGGCTCAATTGCGGTAACCTTTGCTGCAAAGGTTTCACCTTTACGTGCGTCTGCCGTAGCCGTTACTTTTTGACCGATATGCAATTTATCTAATAGATTTTGCGCAATGGCAAAATCTACTTTCATGGAAGAACGATCTTCAACACGCACAATCTCAGCACCGTTTGAAACGTATTGACCGACATTTACTTTTACAATACCCGCTTTACCATCAAATGGTGCCACGATTTGGCGACGTTCAATGGTTGCTTTTAATGACTCAATATTTGCCGCTTGTGCTTCATAAGCTGATTTTGCGTTATCTAATTCTTGACGAGAAACGGCACCGCTGCCCGCAAGGTTTGCATAACGTTGATAAGTTTGACGTAATGACACCACTTGAGCTTGAGCCGCTTGTAAGCTTGCACGCTCAACGGAACTATCTAACTCAACTAACAAATCACCCTTTTTCACGCTTTGGCCATTTTGCACGAGCACTTTAGACACGGTTCCAGCGCTTTGTGCACTTAACATCGCCCCTTGATTTGGACGAACAAGACCTGTTGTTTCAATGATCGGCGTCCATTCTGAAGCCTTAACTGTCATTGCAGTCACAGGAGAGGCTGTTTCTGGTTTATTTGCTAAGAAATCAGCAATGCCTTTTGCCTTCATTTGATTAAGGAAAATCATTGCTGCAAAAATTAACACAAATACGCCTAACGCTAATTTCAAAAAGAAAACGTGTGAACGCTTTGGTTTATCAGTTTGAGTTATACTCATTTGGAAAACTCCATTAAGACAATAAAATGACTATTTCTGAATTGCACGCCAAGAGCGTTCAATGACAGATTCTAACACAACATCGGTAACCGCTATACCGAGAAATTTGTTATCTGAGGCTAAAACTATTGCAGTATCTAGACTCAGCAAAAATAAAATTCGAGGTTCTAAATTAGCTAACACATTTGCTGCTTGTCCATTGAGACAAAACTGATCCCAGCACGAATGCTCCATTTCTTTGCAGGTTTCAATAAACTCCAGCAAAGATTTATACTGGTTCATATTTGACAAAACCGTTGGATTTTCTTGAAGAAAATGCCAAATATTCCACCACATTTTTCTGTATTGTTCGAAAAAAGGTTGATTTTCATCAAAACCTTCTTCAATCGCCATAACAAACTTATTGAACACTCGACGAGCAAATTGTGCTAATAACTCGTCTTTACTCTTAAAATAAAGATAAATCGTGCCAGCTGCGATGCCTGCTTCCTTGGCTAACTTATGCATAGAAAGATGATGTAATCCTTCTTTTGCCATAAGACGATCTGTTGCATCAAAGATCTGCTCGCTGACACCAAGCTTCGTTTTAGAGGCTTTTACTTGTCGCATAATAAAAAATTAAATTCTTAGGGTTATATATGAGAAAGGTCATTTAAGATGAATATCAAAAATGAATAAACGTTCATTTTATTGATTTTTCGTTTTTTGGCAAGTGAAAATATAAAAAAAGTGCGGTTATTTTTAACCGCACTTTTAAATTCTGAATTACATTCCAATCACTACGCAACTCGCCACTGATTTTGCTTTATCTTGTGCTGCTGTTGCGGCATCTCGACTACCAAATGGTCCCACTCGTACGCGGTTCCATTCTTCACTTGTCGCAATTTGTGCATTTACGCCAGCCATCGCTAGACGACCTTGTAAGCTTTCTGCTTGTGCACGATTTTTAAATGCTCCACATTGTAAACCGAATTTTTTGCCGCCAGCCTGTACTTGTTGTTCAGCGGGTTTCGGTTCTACTTTTTTCGGTTGCTCAGTTTTAGCAGGTTCCGTTTTTGCGGGTTCAGCTTTCACCACTTCTACTTTTTTCGGAGGTTCAGGCTTTTTAACTGGCTCTGTTTTTTTAACTGGCTCAGGCTTTTTCGCTTCTGGGTTTGCTGTTTGCTGAGCTAGCTGAGTTTGAGCTGTCTGTGCTGGTTGAGCTTGCTGTGCTTGAGCCGCGGCTTTTTCTGCATTCGCCGCTTCTTGCTCTTTACGTTGAGCTTCTAATTTTTTCGCTTCTTCTGCCGCTTTTTGCTCCTTTTCCATTTGAATCAGCACTTGACGCTGCTCTTCCGTCAAACGCATATTTTTTTCAACAGAAGAAGGATTATTATCCACCGGCACCGTACGAGTTTCTAATTCTTTAATATAGTGCCACACTTCTTCTGGGCGATTTGGTAGTACACTTTTCGGTTGCGGTTTTTCCGGTTGAACCGTTGTTGTCACGACAGGTTCAGGCGTTTTACTTTTTAAGAAGTAAAGCCCTAAACCAAAACCTAATACCGCCACCAACGCAAGACCAATTAAGGTATTACGATTAAAACGTTTCTTTGCTTTCTTTTTATTATTTTTTGAGCCGCTTCGACCGGCAAAATCTCGATGAGCCACGATAAAATCCTAAAATATTCGATAAATTAAACTTAGAGTATAAAAAACGCTTAATTCTACTGAAAAACTGTGCATTTTTCTAGGGAATTTTTGCTAACTCAAATCCAATGGATCTACGTCTAAAATTAACCGTACTTGAGAATACTTTATCAGCTCTGGTGAATATCGACTCAATGCTGCCTGTAATTGTTTCCGAGACGCGTGCTGTAATAATAACTGCCAACGATACTGCCCCGCTTTTTTGCTAAACGGTGCAGGAATCGGCCCCAATACTTGCAAGCCTTCTATTTTTTGTTCATAGAAGAAAGACGCTAATTGCGATAATGCATTTTCCGCCTC
Organism: Parahaemophilus parainfluenzae; assembly: GCF_001055095.1. GTDB lineage: Bacteria > Pseudomonadota > Gammaproteobacteria > Enterobacterales > Pasteurellaceae > Haemophilus_D > Haemophilus_D parainfluenzae_Z. The sequence continues at coordinate 42,845 of NZ_JVHG01000007.1, read as the reverse complement.
TTCAGAATGACGGCATTGTGCTTTAAACAACGCTTGGAAACTAAATGGAGGCAAACCCATATTATGCCGCAACTTCAAGGTTTCTTCTGCAAAGGCTTGATAGCCCTTTTCAAGTAAGGTGGTTAATAACGGGTGATCCGGATAATGCGTCTGCAAAACCACTTCGCCCTGTTTTTCCGCCCTGCCTGAGCGTCCTGCAACCTGCACATAAAGCTGAGCCAAACGTTCTTCGGCTCTGAAATCAAGGGAAAATAAGGCATTATCCACATTCACTAAAGCAACCAAGGTGACATTCGGGAAATGGTGCCCTTTGGCTAACATTTGGGTGCCAATTAAAATCTGACTTTTACCTTGCTGAATATCGTCTAAATAACCTTCAAGCTTGCCTTTTCGCGCTGTACTATCACGATCGATACGTGCAATATTATATTGAGGGAAACGTGCTTTTAGAGTTTCCTCCAGTTGTTCTGTACCTAAACCTGTTGTGACTAAATGCGTTGAACCACAATGACCACATTGCATCGGCACTATTTTTTGTGCACCACAATGATGGCAGCGTAAAACGCGCTGATGTTGGTGATAGGTATAAGGTTTTTCGCAATGATGACATTCATCAATCCAGCCACACTCATGACATAACAACACAGGCGCAAATCCACGTCGATTAAGGAATAACAATACTTGATTACCTTTTTCTAAGTGTTCCTGCATACGTTGCAACAGCGGTTCAGATAAGCCGTTTTGAATTCGTTGATGTTTTAAATCAATCACAAATTGACGAAGTGCGGTCGCATTTCCAGCCCTTTTTGATAGCACCAAATGATGATATTTGCCATTTTGTACATTATTCACACTTTCCAAACTTGGTGTGGCAGAACCTAATAAGATAGGAATATTGAGTTTTTGAGCAAGCACAATGCCTAAATCTCTCGCATGATAGCGCCAACCATCTTGCTGTTTAAATGAGCCGTCATGTTCTTCATCTAAAATGATTAAGCCGAGATCTGAAAACTGGGTGAAAAGCGCCGATCTCGTGCCAATTACGATTGCACTTTGTCCTGTTCTTGCGCGTTCCCAAACATTTAAGCGCTGTGTATCATTCAAGTTGGAATGCAATACATCAATTTCGACATTAAAGCGAGCTTGGAAACGTCTAACAGTCTGAGGAGTAAGCCCAATTTCAGGAACAAGCACTAAAACCTGTTTGCCTTTCTTTAAAACTTCTTCAATGTATTGCAGGTAAATTTCAGTTTTACCCGAACCAGTCACGCCCTCTAACAACCACACATTAAAGCCTTCTTGGAAAAGCAACTGGCTAAATGCAAGGGCTTGTTGCTTGTTTAAGGTCAATCGGTTATCAAGATTAACTAAAGGCTCATCCCCTAAAGCTTGTTGCCAACTTTTTTGTTCAGTAGGCACGATAATCTCTTCCACATAATCTTTGCCCTTTAAGGCTGACCAAATCGCGGAACTAATCTCATTGTTACCTTTTTCTAGATCTTGCGTTATCAATAAATTTAAGACTTCAATTTGTTTTTTAGCGCGTTTTAATTCACCTGATTCTAACGCTTGTTTTCCAAGGTCCGTAATACGCCAAAAAGTGCGGTCATTTTTAACCGCACTTTCTCCATTACGAAGTTTGACTGGCAAGGCTTGAAACAACACATCGCCTAATGCTGCACGATAATAATTAGCGGACCAAGCCAACCAATCCCAAGTTGTCGAATTAAAGAGTGATTCAGCATCAAGTACATCAATAATCGGTTTTAACTTTTCTTTTGCTACATCCGAAGAAGCCGGCAAATCCACCACGATCCCGACTCGTTTTTGCGAACCAAAAGGCACCAACACTCGTCCACCAACAATTGGCGTCAAGTCGGGCGAATAGAGATAATCAAAAAATCGGGGAAGCGGTACGGCTAATGCAACTCGGACAATATTCATAACAAAAAACAATTAAAAATTTTCGCTATTATACGGGAATTAGGTGGAAAAATCCCACAACCTTGCCTTTTAGTGTATAATCGCCGCCAATTTTAATTGAGCGAATAAATACCATGACAGAAGAGCAAAAAACCTTTGCTGATCAAAAACGTAAAACCGTTGAAACGGCTGAATTTACAGAAGATGGTCGTTATAAACGTAAAGTTCGTAGTTTTGTGTTGCGGACGGGTCGCTTAAGTGATTTTCAAAAAAATATGATGAACGATCACTGGGCTGATCTTGGATTAGATTATCAAAACGCCCCTTTTGATTTTGCTGCTATTTATGGCAATACGAATCCTGTTATATTAGAAATTGGTTTCGGGATGGGGAAATCTTTAGTGGATATGGCTGAAGCGAATCCTGATAAAAATTATCTCGGTATTGAAGTGCACACGCCTGGTGTGGGTGCCTGTATTGCTTATGCGGTAGAAAAAGGCGTGAAAAACCTTCGCGTGATTTGCCATGATGCCACTGAAATTTTACGTGATTGTGTGAAAGATGGTGAATTAGGTGGTTTACAGCTTTTCTTCCCAGACCCTTGGCATAAAGCAAAACATCATAAACGCCGCATTGTTCAACCGCACTTTGTAGAGCAAGTCGTTCAAAAATTACAACCAAATGGCTTTATTCATATGGCAACGGACTGGGAAAACTATGCGGAACAAATGCTCGAAGTCCTTTCAGCCAATGAAAACTTAATCAATACTGCCGAACAAGATTATATTCCACGTCCTGATTTCCGCCCTCTTACAAAATTTGAGGCGCGCGGTCATCGCTTAGGTCACGGCGTGTGGGATTTATACTTTAAGAAAAAATAATCATCGAGATGATGACGATACCCATTACCTTAACATAGGAGAACATTGAAATGACAACTCGTAATCAACGTCAACGTAAAAAACTTCACTTAGCAGAATTCCAAGAATTAGGCTTTTTAGTGAATTGGCAATTTGCTGAAGGTACCAGCATCGAAACTATCGATGAAACCGTTGATCGTTTTATTGCTGAAGTGATTCAACCAAACGGCTTAGCTTATGAAGGTAGCGGCTATTTACATTGGGAAGGCTTAGTTTGCTTAGAGAAAATCGGTAAATGTGATGAAAGCCATCGTCAATTAGTGAAAAAATGGTTAGAAGAAAATAAATTACAACAAATCGAAATCAGTGAATTATTCGATATTTGGTGGGATTACCCAACCCAAAACGCATAATATTTTAAACTCACTTCAGGGCGGATCCTCCGCCCTATTTAATAATCATTTTCACTTATATTTTAACAATTTATTTACACTAATAACATTTCTTCAAAATATCATTGATCTATCTCAACAAAAGTGTATATTTCTTAAAAACTACTCCTTTTAGGTAGTTACTATTTTTTTATTAGCACTAGATAATGCATCCCTTGAAAATACCGAACTTTAAAGAAAAATATGGCGATTGAAAATCCTTCTCGCAGACAATTATTACGTGGGCAATTTTTACAATCGTTACATTCTGAAAACGCGAAAATTCAAGGTATTAATGCTATACGTCCACCTTGGTCAATAAACGAAAGTGATTTTACGGAGAAATGTACGCGGTGCGGTGATTGCATACTAGTATGTGAAACCCAAATTATCGTAAAAGGCGATGGCGGTTTTCCTGAAATACAATTTGACAAGGGCGAATGCACGTTCTGCCAAAAATGTGTTTTAGTCTGTGAACAACCGATTTTTCGTTCATTAGAAGAAGAGCCTTGGGCACATAAAGTTGAAATTACAACGCAATGTCTCACAGAAAATCGAGTGGAATGTCGAAGTTGCCAAGATAGCTGTCCGATGAATGCCATCCGTTTTCGATTACAACTTGGTGGCGTCGCAAAACCCATATTGGATTTAGAAAGTTGTAATGGTTGTGGTGCTTGCCTAAGTGTTTGCCCAACAAAAGCAATAAAAATTTTTAATATTGAAACAAATATCGATGAGTCAATTTAGCGAAAATGAGAACTGGTATGTATGCAGCATTGTTGTGCAAGCCAGACCAGAAAAACTTAACCAAGTCAAAGAAGCCATTTTAGCGATTCCAACCGCTGAGATTCATGGCGAAAAATCTGATGAAGGCAAATTGGTGGTAACCCTTGAAAGTAACCGTCAATTAGCATTAGCGGATCTTATGGATGAAATTAAAGATATCCCAGGAGTAATTGTCGTTTCTTTAATTTCTAATTACTTAGATGAAAAATAAATAATTTAGGAATACATACTCTTTTGTATATTCTAAAACATTCAACAACGAGTGGGGAAAACTATGGAACTTAATCGTAGAGATTTTATGAAAGCCAATGCTGCACTTGCAGCGGCAGCGGCTGCCGGTATGACCATCCCTGTTAAACAGGTTAATGCGACCGAAGATATGGGCATCAAATGGGATAAAGCCCCATGCCGTTTCTGTGGTACAGGATGTAGCGTATTGGTAGGAACCAAAGATGGTCGAGTTGTCGCAACGCAAGGTGACCCAGATGCAGAAGTAAACCGCGGTTTAAACTGTATCAAAGGTTACTTCCTTTCTAAAATCATGTACGGTGCAGACCGTGTACAAACTCCGTTATTACGTATGAAAGATGGTAAATTCCATAAAGAAGGTGACTTTACACCAGTTTCTTGGGATCAAGCTTTCACTATCATGGCGGAAAAAATCAAAGACATCTTGAAGAAAAAAGAACCAAATGCTGTTGGGATGTTCTCTTCCGGTCAAACTACTATCTATGAAGGCTATGCAAAAGTAAAACTTTGGAAAGCTGGTCTTCGTTCAAATACTATCGACCCTAATGCTCGTCACTGTATGGCGTCTGCAGCGGTTGCGTTTATGCGTACATTCGGTATGGATGAACCAATGGGTTGCTATAACGACATCGAAAAAACCGATGCATTTGTGCTTTGGGGTTCAAACATGGCGGAAATGCACCCAATTTTATGGTCTCGTATTTCTGACCGTCGTCTTTCTTCTGATAATGTGAAAGTGGTGGTTATGTCAACATTCGAACACCGTTCGTTTGAATTAGCTGATGTGCCTATTGTATTTAATCCACATGCAGACCTTGCAATCCTTAACTACATTGCAAACTACATTATCCAAAACGATAAAGTAAACTGGGACTTCGTTAATAAACATACTAAATTCAAACGTGGTGAAACTGATATCGGTTATGGTCTACGTCCAGAACACCCACTTGAAGTTGCAGCGAAAAACCGTAAAACTGCAGGTAAAATGTATGACTCTGACTTCGAAGAATTCAAGAAAATCGTTGCACCTTATACATTAGACGAAGCACACCGTATTTCTGGTGTACCAAAAGATCAGCTTGAAACCCTCGCGAAAATGTACGCGGATCCAGAACAGAACTTAGTATCTTACTGGACAATGGGCGCTAACCAACACACTCGTGCTGTATGGGTTAACCATATGATCTATAACGTACACTTATTAACCGGTAAAATTTCTAAACCAGGTTGTGGTCCGTTCTCATTAACGGGTCAACCTTCAGCTTGTGGTACAGCGCGTGAAGTTGGTACTTTCGTTCACCGTTTACCAGCGGACATGGTAGTAACCAATCCTAAACACGTTGAAATCGCTGAGAAAAAATGGAAATTACCAAAAGGTACCATTCCAACTGTACCTGGATACGCAGCTGTACAACAAAGCCGTGCATTAAAAGATGGTAAATTAAACTTCTTATGGCAACTTTGTACCAACAACATGCAAGGTGGTCCAAACATTAACGACGAAATTTTCCCTGGTTGGCGTAACCCTGAAAACTTCATCGTTGTTTCAGACCCTTACCCATCCGTTTCTGCAGTTGCAGCAGACCTAATTCTCCCTACTTGTATGTGGGTAGAAAAAGAAGGGGGCTATGGTAACGCAGAACGTCGTACCCAATTATGGCGTCAACAAGTGAAAGGTCCTGGTGAGTCTCGTTCTGACTTATGGCAAATTGTGGAATTCTCTAAATACTTCAAAACAGATGAAGTATGGGGCGAAGAATTATTAGCTCAAATGCCAGAATATCGTGGTAAGACTTTATATGAAGTACTTTACGAGAATGGTGAAGTAAACAAATATAAAGTACCAACGGATGTTCCAGGATACATCAATGATGAAGCAGATCACTTTGGTTACTACCTACAAAAAGGCTTATTCGAAGAATACGCAAGCTTTGGTCGTGGTCATGGCCATGACTTAGCACCATTTGATACTTACCACCAAGTACGTGGTTTACGTTGGCCGGTTGTTGACGGTAAAGAAACCTTATGGCGTTACCGTGAAGGCTTTGACCCGTACGTTAAAGCAGGCGAAGATGTTGCGTTCTACGGTTATCCGGATAAAAAAGCAATTATCTTAGGTGTGCCTTATGAAGACCCTGCAGAATCACCAGATGAAGAATATCCATTATGGTTATGTACTGGTCGTGTACTTGAACACTGGCATACCGGTACCATGACTCGTCGTGTACCTGAATTACACCGTGCGTTCCCGAATAACTTAGTTTGGATGCACCCAGCGGATGCGAAAAAATATGGCTTACGTCATGGGGATAAAGTGAAATTAATTACACGTCGTGGTGAAATGGTTTCTTACTTAGATACCCGTGGTCGTAACAAATGTCCTCAGGGCTTAATTTACACCACCTTCTTTGATGCGGGTCAGCTTGCTAACAAATTAACATTGGATGCAACCGATCCAATTTCAGGTGAAACCGACTTCAAAAAATGTGCGGTAAAAGTGGAAAAAGCGTAGGATTTTCCTTTTGTTTCTAGTCGCTCCTCTCTTTCAAGAGAAGGGAATTTAAAATAAGAGCGGTCAAATTTTGCAATATTTTTACAAAATCAGGCCGCTTATAAAAGGAAACGCAGATGAGACTTGATCCTAACCGTCGTCAGTTTTTAAAAAATGTGACAAGAACGGCTGCCGGAGTATGTGGGGTTGGTATTATTCTTGGCTTACAGCAACAACAAGCTAAAGCTAAAGAAGGGATCGCCTTGCGTCCACCTGGTGCTTTACCGGAAAAGGATTTCTTGGCAGCTTGTACCCGTTGCGGACAATGCGTCCAAGCGTGTCCATATGATATGTTGCATTTAGCTTCGCTGATTTCATCAATGGAAGCTGGCACACCTTATTTTATCGCTCGGGATAAACCTTGCGAAATGTGTCCGGATATTCCATGTATGAATGCTTGTCCAAGTGGCGCATTAAGTGAGGAACTTAAAGACATCAATGATGCGAGAATGGGGTTAGCCGTATTGCTAGACCATGAAACTTGTCTTAACTGGCAGGGGTTGCGTTGTGATGTGTGTTATCGCGTTTGTCCATTAGTAGATAAAGCGATTACACTTGAGCGTATCCACAATGATCGTACTGGGATTCATGCAAAGCTTATTCCAACTGTTCACTCTGATGCTTGCACCGGATGCGGTAAATGCGAACAAGCTTGTGTGTTAGAAGAAGCGGCAATTAAAGTCTTACCGATGGATATCGCCAAAGGGCTACTCGGTCGTCACTATCGCTTAGGCTGGAAAGAAAAACAAAACGCCGGAAAATCCTTAATTGAGGAGCAACATCCAGATGGCTTACGTCCAGCAATGGATGCTCGTATGCCAGAAGGCTCACATGAGCCGGTTTATCAGCCAATGCAAGTTCAACCGAACCAAAAAGTTGCAACACCAAACCGTGCAACAATGGATTATGTACCAAATCCAACAACAGTTCCGGAAGCAGAGCAATTCCCAAATCTGGACTTAAACATTAAGGGGGTTAAATAATGGCTGAAAAATATACCCCGAATAAGCCTAAAGATGCAGGCTTAGAAGCTCGCCAAAAACTCGGTTGGTGGCATGCTTATCGCTTTTTAATTCTACGTCGAATCAGTCAATTAAGTATTATTTTGATGTTCTTAAGTGGCCCGATTTGGCAAGTTTGGATTCTAAAAGGCAATTACAGCTCAAGCATGCTTTTGGATACCGTGCCATTAACGGATCCATTGATTACCGCGGAAAGTTTAGCGACAGGTTACTTACCTGAAATTACGACGATTATTGGTGCCCTGATTATTGTTATATTCTACGCTGTCATTGCAAGCAAAGCCTTCTGTAGTTGGGTCTGCCCAATGAATATGGTGACTGACGCTGCAGCTTGGTTACGTAGAAAATTAGGTATTCGACAATCATTAAAAATCTCCCGTCAGCTTCGCTATGTGATTTTAGTCGTGATTTTAGTTGGTAGTGCAATAACGGGTACACTCTTATGGGAGTGGATAAATCCTGTTGCAGCACTTGGACGCATCTTTGTCTTTGGAACAGGTGCAACTCTTTGGTTAGTTGCTGTCATCTTTTTGTTTGACTTACTCGTTGCTGAACATGGTTGGTGTGGTCACCTTTGTCCAATTGGTGCGATATATGGTGTCATTGGTGCTAAAAGCCTGATAAAAATTAATGTAGTCGATCGTGATCGCTGTGACCGTTGTATGGATTGTTATAATGTTTGCCCAGAGCCGCAAGTATTAAGGCTTCCTTTACACGGTGGACCAGAAGATAGCCAAATTGTATTGGCAAAAGATTGTATTACTTGTGGACGCTGTATTGACGTGTGCGCAGAAAATGTATTTACATTTGGCTCTCGCTTTGAGAAACAAATAAAAATTAAAAATATTTAATTATTTAATGGAGTGGATTTCATGAAAAAATCATTTATTTTCATGCTGGCTTTATGTAGTGGATTGGCATTTGCTGATGCACCACAAGTTGCAAACAGCATCGATAAAACAGCAGAAAGTCTTGCACCTGCATTTAATAATCCTTATAAAGATGTAGGCAATATTCCTGTTACTTTTCCGAACCAACCCCCACTTGTTCCACACAGCATTCGTGGCTTACAAGTGACTAAAAATGCGAATCAATGTTTAGGTTGCCACGCGCCAGATGTTGCCCCAACAACGGGTGCGCCACGTGTTCCTGAGAGTCATTTCTTAACACGTGATGGTCAAAAAACAGAAGGTACCTCACCACGTCGTTATTTCTGTTTACAATGCCACGTTCAGCAAACTAACGTAAATCCAATTATTCAAAATAAATTTGAAACTATTCGTCAAATGCAAGGTAAATAAGGAGCTAAACCATGATTAAATCAAGCATTCAGAAAGTTTGCCGTTGGTTACGCTCTCCGAGCAAAATGGCAATTGGTGGGGTTATTTTATTAACTATCATTGGTACTATCGTTGGCACTAACCTGTTTAATGCTGGAATGGCGACAACCAATACAGAGCAATTCTGTTCAGACTGTCATACTAATGACGTTGTACCTGAGTACCAAGCGTCAATCCACTTTAGTAACCGTTCAGGTGTGAAAGCAATTTGTTCAGACTGTCACGTTCCACATGAATTCATTCCAAAAATGGTTCGTAAAATGCAGGCATCGACTGAAGTTTATGCATACTTTACAGGTAAAGTAGATACTAAAGAAAAATTCGAAAAACATCGTTTAGAAATGGCTGAACGCGAATGGGCGCGTATGAAAGCGAATAACTCACAAGAGTGTCGTAACTGCCATAACTTTAATGATATGGATTACTCACAACAAAAAACTGTGGCACAACAAATGCACGCACTTGCACAGGAACAAAACAAAACCTGTATCGACTGTCACAAAGGGATTGCACACCATCTTCCAGATATGTCAAAAGTACAACAAAGCTTTATTCCTGCGGATATGTTAAAAGCAAATGAAAAACCTGCTGATAACAAAGATGCGAAATAATTTAATAAATTGATGATAATAAATCGGCACTCATTGAGTGCCGATTTTGTTTTTATTTCTTAAGGAAATCTTTATCAGATAATACTCTTAACGGTTGCATATCACTGTTTCCCATAATGACCAAACTCGGGTCTGAGCGTAAACAGCTACCACCATAATGCCCACCTACAGTGAAAGTACAAACCTGAACATATTGATCTTCCACTTTTGGCAAACACCAAAGCTGTTGATAAATACTTTCCTGCTTATCAAAACGACCGTCCGTGCTATCGAGTACAGATTTACACTCACCAATGAGTTTCACATTATCACCTCGACGGCCTGCAATTGGTTTTTGTGCATAACCATTTTTAACCAACTCTGGTGTCAGTTCAAATCCTGCTTCAAGTAAATACCGATGATTCGGGAATAATGACCATAATACAGGTAAGATCGCTTTATTACTTGGGATGGCAGTCCAAAGTGGCTCGTAAACTAAGACTTCCGGACGAAGTAACACGTCAATTAACCGCACTTTATCTTCCGGGTAGCCTGTACGAATTGGTGGAGCCACTTCCATGCCTGTCGCATCTTCACGAAGTTGCTCTAACATGGTTTCCCAAGCCCATGTTTTCCACACCGTTTTTATCTGGTTATCTTCATCATCAATTAAACGACCACGACTATCCCAATGTAGCCCCTCTGTACCATGAATAATTTTGGCTTGAAATCCTGCTTGGACCAGTGCATTACGCATAAACAATGAGTGGTAATCTTCTTCATCATCATGATCTTGCATAATATGAACAAGCGGCGTCGCTTCACTGTGTTTCCAACAATCCGCTAATGCATTACGTAAACCATCAGCAGGATTTTCACCAATATTCAATCCGCCTTGGATTGCCCATCGATTCATAAACTCACCGGCTTCCGCATGGCAAGAGGCTGAATCTGCGTTGTATTCATACACTTTCAATCCACGACTATCCATACAGAAATCTAAACGCCCTGTAATGGTTTGATAACGGCGATTTTGCCAAGATAAACGTAAGCGAGGCCATAATAATTTTGGAATATTAAAATATTCTAATAATTTATCGTCTTTTAAAACTTTATCTGTGGCATGCAAATACATTAAATGTAATTCATTGGTTGCACGAATCAACTCATGCTGTGCTGTTTCAGACATCGTAAAGTAACGATATTGATCAGAATGACTGACTTTATGCCCTCCCATGGCTTTCACATAGGCAGCTTCAAATTCATTTTGCTCATTCAGCCATTTGTGTTCAAACTGACCGTTGTTTTCAATATGTTCTGCATGAATTTCAAGTTTCTCTTTTTCTGGCGTTGGCTGTGGAAGACTGTATTCGGTGTCTTCCGTTTGGATCATCCAACCTAAAATTTCGGTATCATCAAAGGTATCATGTAGAAAATAACCACTTTCAGAAACCGTCATCGGTAATTCACGCGTCCATTGCTGCCCGCTTGGTAAGCGAGAGTGAATCACGTTTTGCTCAGCAATGCGGATTTTATCCTCTAAGACTTCGGTAATAATCGCCACATGCCCCGTATGTTTAAATTCGCCCCCCTCTTGCCAAATTAAAAGGGCGCCTGCTTCAGGCTTACGTTTGCAGCCATTTGCAAAGGCTTGTAAGGGTAATAAGGCATCATTTACCACTTGACGTAAAAATCGTAGAGAAAAGATCTCGTAAGCCATTCCTACATCAGTAAACACCATGCCATGATTGAGATATAAATAACGGCGCGCAAATTCTACACACTGCCATTTGTAGCCCATGTACTCTCTTCCTAAATAACTGCGAAAGGCAGCATCATCCGGATACTCTTTCTCATCGGCTGTATGATAATCTGATGAATAAATCGCAATCCCACCCGGTGCATAACCTAATAAACTTCCGAAAGGATCATGTGTACTAATATTGGCTGAACGTTCAGGCATAAAAACTCCCTGTTAAATAACTACTCCGAATAGTATAGATCTTTTGTCTAACTTCCCCCAAAAACTTTATGAAAGAAAGATGAAAAATTGAGTGACACACATTTTAAAAAAGAAAAAAGGCTGACATCTGCCAGCCTTGAAAATAAGTGTAAAAATAACCGCACTTGAGGTTATTTTACATACCAATGCGCTAATAAAATTCCTGTATTTACCGCAATATTTAATCCGGTTTTTAATGGATTACTTAAAGAAAGACGCACATTCACATCTTCTTTCTCACGAATATCATCTGTGCTGCCTTCACTCAAGACTAATGCAACTTTGGCTGCAAATTTGAGTTGTTCCAACGCAACGCCTTGTTTATTGGTTGAGACATGAATAATCTGATAACCAGCCTTACGTAAAGCCTCTAACGCAATTTCCGTACTTTCTGTTTCTAAAATACGAATATGCTCCATCCCGCCTTCAGCCACACGCACAGCAGCGGGCGCATAAAGCTGTTCAACTTGATTTGTTACCACATTTTTAATGCCGTAGAAGGCGCAAGTACGCACAACGCCACCTAGGTTTTGCGCATTATTAACTTGATCTAGCAACACTAAGCAGTCTTCTTGACGCGGTACATCTAAATAACCTTGCAAAGAAAAAGTACGTTGTTTTTTCACTAACATACAAATTCCGCCGTGATGCTCCGTGCCACTTACTAAGCTTAGCTCATCGCTGTCCACCACGTGATACACTTTTTTATTCGCGGCTAAATAACTGAAAATCTCGCCAATTCGATGTGCTATTTGCACCGTTGCCCATACGCGAACAATGCTCTCTGGACGCTCAGAAAACAATTCTAAGCACGCATTTTCACCATACACTTTCATTTCTTCAGCACGGTTCTTTTTAATTTTCTCCGGTGCGCGTGGTGATAATGCGCCTGTTTTCTTTTCTTTCGGTTTATAACTCACGCCAGTACTTTTCACCATTACTTTTACCGAGCCCCTTTCACCATTGGCTTTATTTAATGAAAGTTCAGCAATTTTCGGTTCTCTCACTTCTTGCTGTTGGAAGCCACGAGAAGGTTTACGATCATCCCGTTTTTTATCAAAGTGCGGTCGATTTCCCTCACGTTTTTCATTATTACGACGATCATCAAAACGACGTTCTTTGTCATTAAATGCACGTTTTGGGCTACGCTCTTGAAAAGATTTGGTGGAATTTGTTTGGAATGATAGTTTGCGTGAATTGCTCATAATTTGCTTCTCGAAGGAAAAATTGGATAATAATTCGCCAAAAAATGCGAAAATTTGTGAGCATTATAACGAAAAAAAACCTTTTTTCTATCAATCCACAAAGGAAATATTGTAAACTAGAGCATTAATTTTTAGTGTAGAGATCGATTATGTTAATCAATAAAGCTAAACGAGCAGAACAAAATTTAAAAAATTTGCCTTTTCTTCCTTTACAGGCTGAACAGGTTGAGTTTCTGTTTAGTCCGCTTGAATTCAAAGCACAAATTATAGAATTAATTCGCCAAGCTAAAAAACGCATTTACGTGACCGCGCTTTATTGGCAAAAAGATGAAGCGGGACAAGAAATTCTCAATGAAATTTATCGCGTGAAACAAGAGCATCCTGAATTGGATGTGAAAATTTTAGTAGATTGGCATCGCGGACAACGCAATTTACTCGGTGCAGAAAAATCTGCCACTAACGCTGATTGGTATTGTGAACAACGCCAAACCTATCAACTTCCCGATGAACCGAATATGTTCTTCGGTGTGCCAATTAATACCCGTGAAGTCTTCGGCGTGTTGCATATTAAAGGCTTTGTCTTTGACGATACCGTGCTTTATAGCGGCGCAAGCATCAATAACGTGTATTTACAACAACAAGATAAATACCGTTACGACCGCTATCAAAAAATTCACAATGCGGCACTTGCCGACTCTATGGTGAATTTCATCAATGATTATTTATTGGATTTCAGCGCTGTACATCCATTAGATGTGGCTAATCGTCCTCGCACCAAAGAAATTCGTAGTGCAATAAAAGCTTATCGTAAAAACTTATCTGCCCATGCGGAATATCAGTTGGAAAGTGCGGTTGGTTTTTCAGATGTTTTAACCATTTCACCACTTTTTGGTTTAGGTGCATCGGGCAATGAATTAAACCAAGTTATCGAAGATTTATTCTTACAAGTGCAGGAAAAACTGGTGATTTGTACGCCTTATTTCAACTTTCCTCGCACGTTAAGAAGTAAGCTAGCACGCTTATTAGAACAAGGAAAACGTATCGAAATTATTGTGGGTGATAAAGTCGCAAACGATTTCTATATTCCACCAGAGCAGCCATTTAAAATGGCAGGTGCATTGCCTTATTTATATGAAAGCAATCTTCGTCGTTTCTGCGAGAAATTTGATGCTTACATTAAAAACGGCCATTTAACGGTGCGTTTATGGAAAGACGGCGATAACACTTATCACCTCAAAGGTGTTTGGGTGGACAACCAGTATATTCTTTTAACGGGGAACAACCTGAACCCTCGTGCATGGCGTTTAGATGCGGAAAATGGATTATTAATCCACGACCCGAAAGAAGAACTTCTGCCACAAGTGGAAAAAGAATTGTCGCATATCCGACAACATACCAAAGTATTGCAAGATTATTCTGAATTAGAAGAATTAACGCAATATCCTGAACCAGTGCAAAAACTCTTGAAGAAATTTGCGCGGATTCAAGCAGATAAATTAGTCAAAATGATTTTATAAACATAACAATAAGCCGGCAAATGTCGGCTTATTGCTTTGATCTTACGCAAAAATATCAACTAACATTGCGCAAGTGAAATAAGTTGTTATAATCGCCCAACTTTTTAATCTTATCGGAGAAATCAATGAACCCAATTTCTTATTGGCAACGCCTAAAAGTTGCATTTCAATATGTGATGCCACAAATCTATATGACACAAGCAGCAGGTTGGTTAGCTAAACAAAAATGGGGCGCAGTGACACATTTTGTGATTAAAGCGTTTGCAAAAAAATACAACATTGATATGAGCATTGCTGAAAAAGAAAAATTCAGCGATTACGCCAGTTTTAATGAATTCTTTATCCGTCCATTAAAAGAAAATGCACGACCAATTAACCAAAATCCCACCGCACTTTGCTGCCCTGCGGATGGCCGTGTGAGTGAATGTGGACACATTGATGATGATCGCCTATTACAAGCAAAAGGTCACTTCTTCAGCTTAAACGATTTATTAGCGGAAGATAAAGATTTAACCGAAACCTTTAAAAATGGGGAATTCGTCACCACTTATTTATCACCACGTGATTATCACCGTGTGCATATGCCATGTGATGGTACTCTTCGCAAAATGATTTACGTACCGGGTGATTTATTCTCCGTCAATCCGTTTTTAGCGAAACATGTGCCGAACCTCTTTGCGCGTAATGAGCGTGTAATTTGTGTCTTTGATACTGAATTCGGTACCATGGTACAAATCTTAGTGGGCGCAACAATCACTGCAAGTATCGGCACTGTTTGGGCTGGCGTTATTAATCCGCCACGTCATAACGAAGTGAAAGTCTGGACTTATGAAGGTGAAAATGCGGTTAAATTAAGCAAGGGTCAAGAAATGGGTTGGTTCCAACTTGGTTCTACCGTGATTAACTTATTCCAAGCCGGCCAAGTGAAAATTGCCGATCATTTAAGTGTTGATGAACCTGTTCGCATGGGTGAAATCTTGGCATTGAAAAAATAGTTTTACAACAAAGGAAAAAACATGACAGCTCAAATTTTTGAACAAGTAAAATTAGAAAGTATTTCTGAAAAAGGCAGCTACGGTATCGGTTTACAAATCGGTCAACAATTAGCAGATAGCCAAATGGATATTTCTGTTGAAGCGGTAGCAAAAGGCATTTTCGATGCGTTAAACCGTAATCAACCTGCATTAGAAATTAATGATTTAATGCATTCCGTTCAAGCGCTTCAACAACAAGCGGCTGAAGCACAACAAGCGCAATTCAAAGCGATTGAAGAAGAAGGTAAAAAATTCTTAGAAGAAAACGTAAAAAAAGCAGGCGTAAACGTCACTGACAGCGGTTTACAATACGAAATTTTAACCGAAGGTAACGGAAACAAACCATCTGCAACTGATAAAGTACGTGTTCACTACACAGGTACATTACCAGATGGTACCGTATTCGACAGTTCTGTTGCTCGTGGTGCACCAGCTGAATTCCCAGTAAATGGCGTAATTCGTGGTTGGGTTGAAGCATTACAAATGATGCCTGTTGGTTCTAAATGGAAACTCACTATTCCACACGAACTGGCTTACGGTGAACGTGGTGCGGGCGCATCTATCCCACCATTCTCAACCTTAGTGTTTGAAGTTGAATTACTCGATATCCTTTAAAAAGAAAAAGTGCGGTTAAAATTAACCGCACTTTTTTATTCTTCTTCATCTTCGCTATAACGATCATCATCGTCATAATCATAGGTTAAGAGAGCATCCTCATCATACCCCTCTATATCAATCTGAACGCCATTTGAGCCTGCATCAAAACCGTTAAACCATGCGGTTCTCAGCTCTTCAGGTACACGCCGGCCACAATAATTAATTCGTTTATTCAATTGAGATTGGCTTTGCGCTTGGAAATCTTTTCCTACACGATAACCATCTAAATACCAGTCATCTTTATCATGACAGACCGTCGTATTTAAACGCTTTACGTGTTTGCTCACTGAAATTGGGCTACGATGTTTTACATAATTGCCCTGCGTACAAGCACTTAATAGCCCAACAGCTAAAACGGTCGCTATTAATCTCATGTTGTCTCCTTTTACTACTTAATATCGGGCTATTGCCCTTTTTATGGTTTTATAGACCAACAAAATAAAAGGAAGGTTCAGAAAATATAAGAGATCCGATTTCTATTTTAAGCTATAGCACAATCATGTCATCACGATGTAACGCAACTGCACCATACTCATAGCCAAGAATTTGTTCAATTTCTTGGGATTTTTTCCCTTTGATTAATTCCAACGCATCGCTGTTATAACGCGGCATACCGAGTGCAATCACTTTACCTGAGGTATTCTTAATTTTGACGACTTCACCACGTGAGAAACGCCCTTCCACAGCCGTAATCCCTGCAGGCAACAACGATTTATTCTGTACTAACATGGCATTTTCAGCACCCTCATCAATCGTCAGCATACCCGCTGATGGAGCTGCAAATAACCACTGTTTACGACTTTCGAGACGA
This sequence comes from Parahaemophilus parainfluenzae, assembly GCF_001055095.1. GTDB lineage: Bacteria > Pseudomonadota > Gammaproteobacteria > Enterobacterales > Pasteurellaceae > Haemophilus_D > Haemophilus_D parainfluenzae_Z. The sequence goes on along the minus strand of NZ_JVHG01000007.1, from coordinate 25,867 downwards.
TCTGAATGATGTGCAATAAATTTCGTACCAATTGGTTTATCGTAGGCTAAATCCACAATCACATCAGGTCGGCTACCTGGTGCAATTATCGTTTCAATACCTGAACGCGTTGCCACATCTGCTGCAATAATTTTTGTACTCATCCCGCCAGTACCAAGGTTTGTACCACTACCGCCTGCAATCGAACGAATATGATCAGTAATTTGCTCAACCACTGGAATCAATTTCGCATCTGGATTTTTACGAGGATCGCTTTCGTATAAGCCTTGTTGATCCGTTAATAAGTAAAGTTGTTCTGCTTGCACTAAAATCGCAACTAACGCCGATAAGTTATCGTTATCCCCTACTTTAATCTCAGCCGTTGCTACCGCATCATTCTCGTTAATCACTGGAATAATGTGATTGTCCAACAGCGCATGTAATGTATCGCGCGCATTTAAAAAACGTTCACGATCTTCAATATCGGCGCGAGTTAATAAAATTTGTCCAATATGAATATCATAAATTGCAAATAATTTTTCCCAGGCTTGAATCAGTTGACTCTGCCCTACTGCAGCCAAAAGCTGCTTTGACGCAATGGTTGGAGGAAGTTGAGGATGATTTAAATAATGTCGTCCAGCAGCAATCGCCCCTGATGTCACAATCACGACACGAAAACCCGCTTGATGAAGTTGTGCAATCTGGCGAACAATATCGACCATGTGAGGCGCATTCAATTTTGGGGAACCATGTGTTAATGTGCTAGTACCAAATTTTACGACGATTGTTTTGCGATTTGCCGACATAGTTTATCCTCAGTGAAAAAATAGAAAAGTGCGGTTAAATTAGCACTAAAATTAATAAAAATCACGAAAAATCCAACCTCATATACAGATTTTGTGAATAGCTATGATATAATGCAAAAAAATAAAAATAGGATAGAAAATATGACATTAAGTTTGATCGTTGCGACAACAAAAAATAACGTCATCGGAAAAGATAATCAAATGCCTTGGCACTTACCTGCTGATTTAGCCTGGTTTCGTAAAAACACCACGGGCAAACCAGTGATTATGGGCCGTAAAACCTTTGAAAGTATTGGTCGCCCATTGCCTAAACGCACCAATATCGTCCTTTCACGCACGCCTTACGTATATGAAGGTGTCATCTGGAAAGAGAATTTTGAAAGTGCGGTCAATTTTGTCAAAGAATTTGATGAAATTATGTTGATTGGCGGCGGCGAGTTATTTAAACAATATTTACCTAAAGCAGATAAACTATACCTCACGCAAATTCAAGCTGACATTGACGGCGATACCTTCTTCCCTGAAATTAATTGGGCTGAATGGAGCATCGAGTTTGAAGAATATCGCCAAGCAGATGCAGATAATCCCTATGATTGTCGTTCTTTAATTTTGCAGCGTAAGAAAAATAAACTAAAAGCCTAATCTAGAGCATATAAAAATCGGGCTAAAACAATGATTGTTTTAGCCCGATTTCTTTTGTTTTAAATAAACCTTTAGAAGATTATTCTAAGCGTTTAGCCATTTCTAACCAATCTGCTTTAAATTCACGACGCATATTGTTGATTGCATCAATAATATCGTGGTGAACTAATTTTTCGTTTTGAATACCCACACAGTAGCCACCTTTACCCTGTAGCAATATATCTACCGCATATACGCCCATACGTGAGCCTAAAATACGGTCGAAGGCACAAGGCGAACCACCACGTTGAATATGGCCTAATACGGTTGCACGGGTTTCATGACCTACGCGAGCTTCAATCTCACGAGCAAGAGAATGTACGTCTGTGATTAACTCAGTAATCGCAATGATGGCGTGGCGTTTTCCACGAATAATACTGCGCTCAATTTGGCGAATTAATTCTTCGCGGTTAAATTCCATTTCAGATGCCACAATGTATTCACAACCACCAGCAATACCTGCAGAAATGGTTAAGTCACTACAGTGACGACCCATGATTTCCACGATAGAAATACGTTGGTGAGAACTTGAAGTGTCACGCAAACGGTCAATCGCATCCACCGCTGTTTGTAGTGCGGTTTCATAACCGATTGTGTAATCTGTTCCAGCCACATCATTATCAATTGTGCCAGGGATACCTACGCAAGGGAAACCATGTTCTTCAGTAAGCAATTTAGCCCCCATGTAAGAACCGTCACCACCAATAACAACTAAGGCATCAATACCATGTGAACGTAAAATTTCTGCACATTTCTCACGTACGGCAGGATCCTTAAATTCAGGGAAACGAGCAGAACCTAAGAATGTACCACCACGGTTAATAATATCTGATACATTATAACGGTTTAACTGTTTGATTTTATTGTTGTATAAGCCTTGATAACCATCATAAATGCCGAATACATCAAGCCCTTCTGCAAGTGCTGCACGCACAACACCACGAATAGCAGCATTCATACCAGGAGCATCACCACCACTGGTTAATACAGCAATTTTTTTAATCATATTTACCTACTTTGAATTCTTAAAAACAATTGGTGCTAAGATTACACCATCCATAATTTCTGCTCTAGCAAAATTTGAAAAATTTACTTGAGATTTGATCTAGTTATACATTTTAGTGATTGAAATAACTTTCACACTTCCAAGAAAGATCGGCTTTTTGTAATATTTTACTTTCTTTTGCGACAAGATACTTTTGTAAATTTTTCACAATTTTTACTTTGCTTAAGCGCTGAAACTTTTTCATTTCCATTTTTTGGGAATATTGGTATTGCACAAAACCACAATGGGAAATATTTTTCCCTTTCGCAATATCCACCTGCCAAGACGGATTTTGTTCTGTTGGTGCATAAATGACATAACCGTTTAATTCTGTCGCGGGCTTTTTCGGATTCGTTGAATTGGCACGAATTTTGAAATCTTGCACACCCAAATTACGATACACTTTTTCACGTAATGCTACACGTTGCTCAATAGAACGGGTGACATCACGATCAAGCAATACTTCAATTTGAGATTTCCAATTTTCCAAGGTTTCTGGCTCAGCAATATAAACGTAACGTGCAATCGTATCTAAATCTTGGCTTGCGGTAAGCTTATAGGTTTTACCGTTATACTCAATTTTTTCAGGTGTTTGAAGCTGACTCACTTTTGCCGCACAACCTGAAAGTAAAAGTGCGGTCAATATAACCAGGAATTTATTCATTGATATCTCGCTTAAATACAAATTCTTTTTCAGTTGAGGATGCTGAATCAAACCAATAACCACCAAGATCAAACTCTTTCAGTTGTTCAACACATTCCAAACGATTTTGAATGATAAAACGACACATTAAACCACGGGCTTTTTTTGCATAAAAGCTGACCACTTTGTATTTACCATTCTTATTATCTAAGAAAACTGGCTTAACAATTTGTGCCTCTAATTGGCTTTCCTTCACCGATTTATAATACTCGTCTGAAGCCAAATTGATCAACACACGATCGCCTTGCTCATCAAGCGCTTGTTGTACTGATTGAGTGATGATATCTCCCCAAAAAGCATAAAGATCTTTTCCTTTTGGATTCTCTAGCTTTGTGCCCATTTCCAAACGGTAAGGTTGCATTAAATCAAGGGGTTTTAATAAGCCATATAAGCCGGAAAGCATACGTAAATGGCGTTGAGCGAATTGTACATCTTCATCAGATAAACTATCAGCATCTAAGCCAGTGTAAACATCACCTTTGAATGCCCAAATGGCTGCGCATGAATTTTTTTCGTTGTGAGATTTTGTCCATTCCGCAAAACGAGCCGCATTTAATCCTGCAAGCTTGTCGCTGATCGACATTAAGGAAGAAAGATCTTGGGGAGATAATTGACGACAGATTTCAATCAGTTGCTCACTATAATCCGTCAAGTGCGGTTGAGAAACAGGAAGATTTCTGACCGCACTTTCAAAATCTAAGGTTTTTGCCGGGGAAATAATGGCTAACATAGGTTCTCCTTTCTAAAACTGAACCGTATCTTAGCACAGGATTGCCTCATCGCTCTACCCCGTTTATGCTATCCGCTTATAGAGTCCATTCTCATTGACGATTAAATCTTGTAACTCCAAATCTAATAACTGCACTAAAAGCAAATCCACCGGCAAATTCAATGCTGCAGATAAATCATCAAGACTTATCGGTGTATAAGTGATATGTTGATAAAGTTCAGGATGACTCGGCTCCACTGTAGGTATTTTGGCTGTAAGTGGTTTCGCTATCGACTGATTGATTGGCGTATGTACTGGCGGCTGAAAAGCAACGCTGTGATTGAGGCTATCTAAAATATCTTTAACATGTTCCACCAACATCGCACCTTGCTTAATCAGTTTATGGCAGCCTTGACTGTATTCACTTTGAATATTCCCTGGCAACGCAAAAATATCGCGATTTTGTTCTAAGGCATAACACGCCGTAATCAATGAACCGCTTTTCTCTGTGGCTTCAATAACTAATGTCCCCAATGAAAGCCCGCTGATAATGCGATTACGACGAGGAAAATTTTCAGCAATCGGTGCTTGCGTAGGGATAAATTCAGAAACTAACGCGCCGTTATTCTCGATAATTTGATCCGCTAATCGTCGGTGTTTAGCAGGATAAATATGCTCTAATCCGCTACCCAATACGGCAATAGTTTGCCCTTGAATATCCACCACGGCTTGATGACTAAATCCATCGATACCTAATGCAAGCCCGCTCGTGACCGTCAATCCTGCAAGAGAAAGTTCTGTCGCAAAATATTTTGCCCAATATTCACCATAAGCCGAACAATAACGGCTCCCAACCATGGCGATCTGCTCCGCAGAAAGTGCGGTCAGATTGCCTTTCACAAATAATAAAGGCGGAAAGCCACTAATCTGTTTGAGTAAAAAAGGGTACTCATCTGAAAAACAATGTATTAAATGATGGCCTTCTTTTTCTGCCCAGCTCAAAGCAGGTTCAATAAATTTCATTTCTGGCTGAAACCAACGACGAATCTGCAACGCATCCCACCCCATTTGTTGAAATGCCACTTCATCATAATTTAACAAGTCTTCTATATTCACATGGGCCAAAATTTGTTGAATCCGCACACTGCCCAATTTGGGCACTTGAGCTAATCGCAACAAAATCGAGGTAAAATTGCTCATCTATCTCTCCTTTAAAAAGAGAATTATGGTGAGATTTGTCTCAAAAAATGAAAAGTTTGTCTTAATTCTGCGATTCAGATCGCAAAAAGAGAAAAAATTTTATAAAAAATCGGCATACCAGAAACGAAGAATAAAACAGGACAAAAACTGCTTCTTAAAAGCCATTTTTAGAGATTAATTCTGATAAAAAACTTATATCAAGAGAAATAAACTTTTAAGATTATGTTGAGATATTCATTTTAGATATAAATCACTGATAAATGATTTGACAGCAACATTTTTATCCGTAATATGGACAGCGTTTTACAGAATTTTTTACAGGATTATCTTTTTATGTACCAAGCTGTTTCTTTATCTCTCAATCTCCTGCTCTCACATTCTTTGTGCGGCTAAGTTGTGGATAAAAAACACCTTTATGTAAAAGATCTATTATCAACCCGCACTTTCAAGATTGCGGGTTTTTTGTTTCAAAAACAGTGCTAAAAGCGACCGCACTTTGAGTGACAACAGAAGGAAATTATTATGTCAGATCGCGTTATTATTTTTGATACCACCTTGCGTGATGGAGAACAAGCATTAAAAGCAAGCTTAACCGTAAAAGAAAAGTTACAAATTGCTTTAGCGCTTGAACGTTTAGGTGTGGATGTAATGGAAGTGGGTTTCCCGGTTTCTTCTCAAGGCGATTTTGAATCTGTTCAAACTATCGCGTGTCATATCAAAAATAGTCGTGTTGCGGCACTTTCCCGTGCGGTAAATAAAGATATCGATGCGGCTTACGAAGCCTTAAAAGTCGCGGAAGCGTTCCGTATTCACACCTTTATCGCGAGCTCCGCATTACACGTTGAAGCCAAATTAAAACGTACCTTTGATGATGTCGTTGAAATGGCTGTAGCCGCGGTAAAACGTGCACGTAACTACACCGATGATGTGGAATTTTCTTGCGAAGATGCAGGTCGTACGGGCATCGATAATATCTGTCGTATTGTTGAAGCGGCAATCAATGCGGGGGCAACCACCGTAAACATTCCAGATACCGTTGGTTTCTGCTTACCAAATGAATACGGCAATATCATTGCTCAAGTACGTAACCGCGTGCCAAATATTGATAAAGCAATCATTTCTGTGCACTGCCACAATGACTTAGGTATGGCAACGGCTAACTCCTTAACCGCAGTACAAAATGGTGCTCGCCAAATTGAATGTACCGTAAACGGCATCGGTGAACGTGCGGGTAATACATCACTTGAAGAAGTCGTGATGGCAATGAAAGTTCGTCAAGAGTTTATGGGCGTGGATACACGTATCAACACACAAGAAATTCATCGTGTCAGCCAAATGGTGAGCCAACTTTGCAATATGCCAATCCAACCGAATAAAGCGATTGTAGGTTCAAATGCTTTCGCACATTCATCGGGTATTCACCAAGATGGTATGTTAAAAAACCAAAATACCTACGAAATCATGTCACCAGAAACTATCGGCTTGAAGAAAGAGAAATTGAACTTAACCGCCCGTTCTGGTCGCGCAGCAGTAAAAGGTCACATGGCGGATATGGGCTACACCGAACAAGATTACGATTTAGACAAATTGTATGAATCCTTCTTAAAATTAGCAGACAAAAAAGGCCAAGTATTCGATTATGACTTAGAAGCTTTAGCCTTTATCGATATGCAACAAGGGGATGAGGATCGTTTAGTGTTAGATAAACTTTCTGCACATTCCACTAAAGAATATCCAGCGACTGCGTTTGTTCAAGTGGAATTAGATGGCAAAAAATTAAGCACCTCTTCTATCGGTGGTAATGGTCCAGTTGATGCAGTTTACAATGCGATCTTGAATTTAACCGGCTTAGATATCAAAATGTCCCACTATAACTTAACTGCAAAAGGCGAAGGTGCTGAAGCCTTAGGTCAGGTGGATATCGTGGTTGAACACGAAGGCCGTAAATTCCACGGTGTTGGTTTAGCAACAGACATCGTTGAATCTTCCGCGCTTGCTTTAGTTCATGCAATTAATGCCATTTATCGTGCACATAAAGTCGCAGATATTAAAAATCATAAACATCATTAATTGATTGAGTCCCCCTCTTTAGCAAAGAGGGGTTAGGGGAGATTTGGCAGAAGTAACATCAACCTCAGCAGTGAATTTTATATCGTTAAAATCTCCCCCCAGCCCCTCTTTACAAAAGAGGGGAGAAAATTAACCGCACTTTAGTGTGAAAGAAATAGGAAAAACAATATGCAATCATACAACATCGCTGTTCTACCGGGAGACGGTATTGGCCCTGAAGTGATGGCTGAAGCCATTAAAGTATTAAACAAAGTTCAAGAAAAATTCGGTTTTAAACTTAACTTCAATGAATTTTATGTAGGTGGTGCTGCAATTGATCATTGTGGTTGCCCATTACCGGCAGAAACCTTAAAAGGCTGTGATGAGGCTGATGCGATTTTGTTTGGCTCTGTTGGCGGTCCTAAATGGACAAATTTACCACCGGATCAACAACCAGAACGCGGTGCATTGTTGCCATTGCGTAAACATTTCAAATTATTCTGCAATCTTCGTCCGGCAACCCTTTATAAAGGACTCGAAAAATTCTGCCCATTACGTGCAGATATTGCAGCGAAAGGCTTTGATATGGTGGTTGTGCGTGAATTAACGGGCGGGATTTATTTCGGTCAGCCTAAAGGCCGTGAAGGTGAAGGCGCACAAACCAAAGCATTCGACACTGAAGTTTATTACAAATATGAAATCGAACGCATTGCGCGTGCGGCTTTTGATGCAGCAATGAAACGTCGTAAACACGTCACTTCTGTGGATAAAGCCAACGTACTACAAGCCTCAATCTTATGGCGTGAAACTGTGACTGAAGTGGCTAAAGACTACCCTGAGGTCACCTTAGATCACATTTATATCGACAACGCGACCATGCAGTTAATCAAAGCGCCTGAATCTTTCGATGTGCTCCTCTGCTCTAACATTTTTGGCGATATTATTTCTGATGAAGCGGCGATGATCACTGGTTCTATGGGGATGTTGCCATCTGCTAGCTTAAATGAAGACGGTTTCGGCTTATATGAGCCTGCTGGCGGTTCTGCACCAGATATCGCAGGCAAAGGCATTGCCAACCCAATCGCACAAATTCTTTCTGCGGCGATGATGTTGCGTTATAGCTTCAACTTAAACGAAGCAGCGGATGCCATTGAAAATGCCGTACAAAAAGTCTTAGCAAGTGGTCACCGTACGGGAGATTTAGCCGATGACTCTGCCCCTGTTTCAACGGCAGAAATGGGTACATTAATCGCTAACGCAATCTAATAAAAACAATTAAAGTGCGGCTTAAAAACACCCTCAATTTTGACCGCACTTACTACTCTAACAAAAGCCTCTAACGAATTGAGAAAAATTATGGCAAAAACTCTTTACGAAAAATTATTCGATGCCCACGTGGTATACGAAGCTGAAGGCGAAACGCCGATTTTATATATTAACCGTCATTTAATCCATGAAGTGACCAGCCCACAAGCCTTTGATGGTTTACGTGTGGCAGGCCGCCAAGTACGTCAAGTCAGTAAAACGTTCGGCACCATGGATCACAGTATTTCTACCCAAGTACGTGATGTAAATAAACTTGAAGGCCAAGCGAAAATTCAAGTATTGGAACTTGAAAAAAATACGAAAGCGACCGGTATTCAATTATTCGACATGACCACAAAAGAACAAGGTATTGTGCATGTCATGGGGCCTGAACAAGGCTTAACCTTACCAGGTATGACTATCGTGTGTGGTGATTCCCATACTGCCACCCACGGGGCATTCGGCGCCTTAGCATTTGGTATTGGTACATCCGAGGTAGAACATGTATTAGCCACCCAAACCTTAAAACAAGCTCGTGCGAAAAATATGAAAATTGAAGTGCGTGGCAAAGTGGCGCCAGGCATTACCGCAAAAGATATTATTCTTGCTATTATCGGTAAAACCACCATGGCTGGTGGTACAGGCCATGTGGTGGAATTCTGTGGTGAAGCCATTCGTGACCTTTCTATGGAAGGCCGTATGACTGTTTGTAATATGGCGATTGAAATGGGCGCGAAAGCCGGCTTAATCGCACCAGATGAAACGACTTTCGAATACTTAAAAGGTCGTCCACATGCACCAAAAGGTAAAGATTGGGATGATGCAGTTGCTTATTGGAAAACCTTAAAATCCGATGATGATGCGAAATTTGACACGGTCATCACATTAGAAGCGAAAGATATTGCGCCACAGGTAACTTGGGGAACAAACCCTGGCCAAGTAATCGGTATCGATCAGCCAGTGCCAAATCCAGCAGAAATGACCGATCCGGTGACTCGTGCCTCGGCTGAAAAAGCCTTGAATTATATCGGTTTAGAACCGAATACCGATTTAAAAGACATTCCAGTAGATCAAGTGTTTATTGGCTCTTGCACCAATGCTCGTATCGAAGATTTACGTGCCGCTGCAGCCGTGATGAAAGGTCGCAAAAAAGCTGACAATGTAAAACGTATTTTAGTGGTGCCAGGTTCTGGTTTAGTGAAAGAACAAGCAGAAAAAGAAGGTTTGGATAAAATCTTTATCGAAGCGGGCGCTGAATGGCGTAACCCAGGCTGTTCGATGTGTTTAGGCATGAATGATGACCGCTTGGGTGAATGGGAACGCTGTGCTTCTACATCAAACCGTAACTTTGAAGGTCGCCAAGGTCGTAATGGGCGTACCCATTTAGTAAGTCCTGCGATGGCAGCGGCAGCGGGAATGTTCGGTAAATTCGTTGATATTCGTGACGTCACATTAAACTAAGGAGCAGAAAATGGCAGGATTTAAACAACTTTCAGGCCTAGTAGTGCCATTGGATGCGGCAAACGTGGACACGGATGCGATTATTCCAAAACAATTTTTACAAGCCATTACCCGCGTAGGTTTTGGCAAACACTTATTCCATGAATGGCGTTATTTGGATGTAGAAGGCACTAAACCAAATCCAGATTTTGTGTTGAATTATCCACAATATCAAGGTGCGACCATTTTATTAGCACGTAAAAACCTTGGCTGTGGTTCATCTCGTGAACACGCACCTTGGGCATTAGCCGATTACGGTTTCAAAGTGATGATCGCACCAAGCTTTGCAGATATTTTCTATAACAACAGTTTAAACAACCACATGTTGCCGATTCGTTTAAGCGAAGAAGAAGTGGAAGAAATCTTCCAATGGGTGTGGGCAAATGGAGGCAAACAAATCCATGTAGATTTGGAAGCGATGACGGTCACTGTAGGTGACAAAGTCTATCACTTTGAACTGGATGAATTCCGCCGTCATTGTTTGTTAAACGGCTTGGATAACATCGGTTTGACGTTACAACACGAAGATGCCATCAGTGAATACGAAAAAAATATTCCGGCATTTTTACGTTAATCTGTTTTTTTACTCGGACAGCAAATATTGCTAACCATTCGGCGGACAGTCCGTCCGCCTTTCTTTTTGAAAACATTCCATTTTTTTACTGCACTTTCTCCCCTTTTATTTGACAGTATCCATGCTTATCCCTATTATTCCGACCAATATTGATTGATTTTAAAAAGAGCTGTCTATGTCACATAATCAAACCGAATTACTGAAAAAATCCCTCGCTGAACGCATCCTCATTTTAGATGGTGCGATGGGGACGATGATCCAAAAATATAAACTCACCGAGGCTGATTTTAGAGGCGAGCGTTTTAAAGAAAGTGCGGTTGATTTACGTGGCAATAATGACTTGCTCACCTTAACCCAACCGCTGCTAATTTCTGCGATTCATGAGAAATACTTACAAGCGGGCGCCGATATTATTGAAACCAATACTTTCAGTTCTACCACCATTGCGCAAGCGGATTATGATTTACAGTCTATTGCCTACGAACTGAATTTTGCAGGTGCAAAACTAGCGCGTTTAGCCGCAGATAAATACAGCACACCAGAAAAACCTCGCTTTGTTGCTGGCGTGTTAGGGCCAACTAACCGCACCGCCTCTATTTCTCCTGACGTAAACGACCCGGGTTTCCGTAATGTGACGTTTATGGAATTAGTCGATGCCTATGCTGAAGCCACTAAAGGCTTAATCGAAGGTGGTGCTGATTTAATCATGATCGAAACCATTTTCGACACGTTAAACGCAAAAGCCGCCATTTTTGCCATTGAAACCGTATTTGAAGAATTAGGTGTGGAATTGCCGATTATGATTTCCGGCACCATTACCGATGCTTCCGGCCGTACGCTTTCAGGACAAACTACCGAAGCGTTCTACAACTCACTTCGTCACGCTAAACCACTGACTTTCGGCTTAAACTGTGCGCTTGGTCCAAAAGAACTCCGCCAGTATGTAGAACAACTGTCTAAAATCAGCGAAACCTATGTGTCTGTCCACCCAAATGCGGGCTTACCCAATGCCTTTGGTGGCTACGATTTAGGTGCTGAAGAGATGGCTGCACACCTTAAAGAATGGGCTGAAAGTGGCTTTGTAAACATTGTCGGCGGTTGTTGTGGTACAACGCCAGAGCATATCAAAGCCTTTGCCGATGCCATGCAAGGTATTGCGCCGCGTAAATTGCCTGAAATTAAAACTGCGATGCGTTTATCAGGCTTAGAACCTCTCAATATTGATGATGAAAGCCTATTCGTAAACGTGGGCGAACGTAATAACGTGACAGGTTCGGCGAAATTCAAACGCTTAATTAAAGAAGACAAATTTGCCGAAGCCATTGAAATTGCCATCGACCAAGTAGAAAACGGAGCGCAAGTGATCGACGTCAATATGGACGAAGCCTTATTAGACGGCAAAAAATGCATGACCCGCTTCCTCAATATTATGGCGACCGAGCCAGATGCCGCCAAAGTGCCAGTCATGATCGACTCGTCTAAATGGGAAGTGATTGAGGCGGGTTTGCAGTCGGTGCAAGGTAAACCGATTGTGAACTCGATCTCATTGAAAGAAGGCGAAGAAATCTTTATCGAACACGCTAAACTGGTTCGTAAATATGGCGCAGCCGTGGTGGTCATGGCATTTGACGAAGTGGGACAAGCCGACACTGAAAATCGCAAAGTTGAAATTTGTAGCCGTGCTTATGACATTTTGGTGAATCAAGTCGGCTTCCCGCCAGAAGATATTATTTTCGACCCGAACATTTTCGCCATTGGTACTGGGATTGAAGAACACAACAACTACGGCGTGGATTTCATCAATGCCACAGGTCGTATTAAACGCGCACTACCGCATGCGAAAATCTCAGGCGGGGTGTCGAATGTCTCTTTCTCATTCCGTGGTAACAACGTGATGCGTGAAGCCATTCACGCGGTCTTCCTCTATCACGCCATCAAACAAGGCATGGATATGGGGATTGTGAATGCAGGGCAACTTGCAATTTATGACGATCTCGATCCTGAATTGCGTGAAATTGTAGAAGATGCGGTATTAAACCGCAGCCCTGATGCCACCGAAAAACTACTCGATATTGCAGAAAAATATCGCAATCAAGGCAACGATGAAAGTGCGGGCGATTCCGTGGCAGAATGGCGCACTTGGCCAGTTGAAGAACGTTTAAAACACGCGTTGGTAAAAGGGATTACCACTTACATTGTGGAAGATACGGAAGAAGCTCGCCAAACATTGCCAAGTCCATTAGATGTAATTGAAGGCCCGTTGATGGCAGGCATGGACGTGGTGGGCGATTTATTCGGTGACGGTAAAATGTTCCTCCCACAAGTGGTGAAATCGGCACGCGTAATGAAACAATCCGTGGCGTATTTAGAGCCATTTATTAACGCCACCAAACAAAAAGGTTCAAGCAACGGTAAAGTGGTGATTGCAACCGTAAAAGGCGACGTACACGACATCGGTAAAAACATCGTAAGCGTGGTGATGCAATGTAATAACTTTGAAGTGATTGACTTGGGCGTGATGGTGCCAGCGGACAAAATCATTCAAACCGCCATTGATGAAAAAGCGGATATCATCGCGTTAAGTGGTTTGATTACCCCTTCTCTAGATGAGATGGAATATTTCTTGGGGGAAATGACTCGCTTAGGTTTGAATCTACCTGTGATGATTGGCGGTGCAACCACTTCTAAAGAACATACGGCGATTAAACTTTATCCAAAATATAAAGAACACGGCGTATTTTATACTTCTAACGCCTCCCGTGCGGTTACGGTGTGTGCAACCTTGATGAACCCTGAAAGCCGTGCGGCATTATGGGAACAGTTCAAGAAAGATTACGAGAAAATTCAGCAATCGTTCTCTAACCGTAAACCACTTCGTAAACAACTGAGCATTGAAGAAGCACGTGCAAACCGCTTTGATGGCTTTAGTGGCGAATGGGCAGATTACGTGCCGCCAAAACCAAACCAAACCGGTATTGTAGAATTTAAAAACGTACCGATTGCCACATTACGTAAATTTATCGACTGGTCGCCATTCTTCCGCATTTGGGGCTTGATGGGTGGCTATCCTGATGCCTTTGATTATCCGGAAGGCGGCGAAGAAGCACGCAAAGTATGGAACGATGCGCAAGTGGTATTAGATGAATTAGAGCAAAACCACAAACTCAACCCAAGCGGTATCTTAGGCATTTTCCCTGCAGAACGTGTGGGCGATGATGTGGTGCTTTTCGCTGATGAAGAACGCTCACACCCCATTGGCACCGCTTACGGCTTACGCCAACAAACGGAACGTGGCAAAAACAGCAAAAGTCCGTTTAACTTTGCCTTAAGTGACTTCATTGCTGATCGCGAAAGTGGCAAAAAAGACTGGATGGGTATGTTTGCAGTCTGTGCGGGAATTGAAGAAATGGAATTAGTGGAAGGCTATAAAGCGGCAGGCGATGACTACAACGCTATCTTGCTACAAGCTGTGGGTGACCGCTTAGCAGAAGCCATGGCAGAATACCTGCACTTTGAGCTCCGCACCCGCATTTGGGGCTACACGCAAGAAGAATTCGATAATCAAGGTTTAATCAATGAAAACTATGTCGGTATCCGCCCTGCACCGGGTTATCCTAGTTGCCCAGAACATACGGAAAAAGCCTTGATTTGGGATTTATTAGAAGTAGAACAACGCATCGGCATGAAACTCACCGAAAGCTACGCGATGTGGCCAGCAGCTTCTGTCTGCGGTTGGTACTTCACCCACCCGGCAAGTAACTATTTCACTTTAGGTCGCATTGATGAAGACCAAGCTCAAGATTATGCCAAACGTAAAGGTTGGGATGAGAGAGAGATGATGAAATGGTTAGGGGTGACGATGAAGTAGAAACTCATCATAAATTGACCGCACTTATAGAGTGGGATTTATACCATCTTTACCTTTATTAAATGAACAGCTAATATGAAAAAACTTCCTAATATATACAAGCATCTATTTCCTCTAGGCAACTTTCAAACTATAAAGGAATATTTTGAATATTTTATTTTTAGAAAAAATATTGATGACTTAGATAACCCTTTGTTTAATTCTAGTAATAGAAAACTCTGGTTAGAGGATTATCCCACACTTGATTGTTTCCCGAAAACTTTAAGCTACATTGACGATCCAAATTCCTTTCCTTTATCAGAAGTGTCCAAAGAATTAGCCAATGTAGAATTGTATTTACCTAAAAATGAAATCCTGTTTCACTCAGGTAACTTACCGAATAACGTTTCTTTAGCTATAGGACAGGAATTCCAATTACATACGATCTTCTCTGCTACATTAGATCCCTATATTGCGAATGTACATGATAGTAATGATGATATCTACTGGTATATACAAATTAAAAATGAGGGTATTAGATGTTTACCCATTCCAGATGAATATGGAGAGTATGAAGTTATTATCTTAGATTCTCCAATAGCTAAAATAGTTGATATAAAAACTTCTCATAGAGATGCTATGTGGTTAGGAGATATACACTACAAACCAGAAAACAAAACTATCGTTTATGTTAATTTATATTTATAAATATTAGGAGAAATCTATGAAAAATAACATTAAAGCCCAAATTGGAAAAAATAATACTTCTGGTGATGGAAATAATGTTAACCAAATTGGCTACGGAAATCAGAACAATAGTAATAATATTGTACATAATCACTATCATCAAACCAATCAAAATTCATCATCAGATGGAAATGAGCTTATTCTATTTGGAATTCTTATAACTGGATTCATAATATTTATGGATTATATTCTATTCAAGCATGCATATTATATATCAAATATAATTAAGTACACTCATGTAATCCTAGCATTAACACCTATAGCTTTATATAATATTTATAAAAAAGAAGTATTATCAAAAAACAATATTTTAAAATCATCACTTATATTAATTATAGGAGTGCTATCATTTATATGCGCAAAAGAATTATTCTCAATGGATGAGTTTAAGGCATTAGCTAATCACGCATATAATAAAAACTTTTCAGAATATTGGAATATGCAAAGAGAGTGGAAGGTAAGATCTATTTATTTCTTTATTTGCACAACATTAGTAACACTATTACTTGGTATAAATATATTTTTCACAATTGCATTCTTTAAATATTCATTAACATTAGAAAAAGTCATAAATTTAACAGGTATAATCATCATTTTTTTACTAGCAATTCTTATTTTCTATTTTATTATTTTTGATAAATCTATATTGCTTAACCTTATTAATAAAATACCATTAATAAAATAATCTAAAACATGGTGCACACATCTCAGATGAGTGCACCACTAACTTCAAATCAAAACTACAAGCGCTTTAACTACCAAATAACATATACCGCCCTTGCACAATCCCCAATTTCCGCTATCATACTCCCTTTCTCATTCACTCTACTCTCGGAACTTTATCGATGAATAAATTTAAATTAGCATTACTGACGGCGGCATTCGTAGGTTTGTTTGCTTGTACCACAACACAACAACCAAAGAAAACCGTAAAAACACGATACCTTAAAAATAACATTAGCCAAGCGGAATTAAACAATCCAAAAGACTACAAGCGTTATTATTATTCTTGCCGTAATTCAGAAACGGGTTCAAATTCTTATTTAACCACTTACTTCCCGCTTTCAAGAGAAAGCCGCATGAAAGATAACTTTGGTATTTATTTCCAATTAGATGGTGGAAAAGCGGTGCCGTTTGATCATGTGGAAAATCGTACCTTAAATGCACGAGGAAATCGCTTTGAAGTGATTTATCGCTCTTATGAGCCGATTGATGGCAGTTATGTTGATTTAATCGCACGTGAAAATAATTCTGTGTACTACAAGAATAATCAAGGCATGAGAAGCACTTGGTTAAACTGTCGAGAAGGCTAATTTTCTCTGAAAGTGCGGTCATTTTTAGGCACATTTTTCCAAACAAAAAAGCACGAGGTTAAACTCGTGCTTTTTCTTTTTTATTTCGATTATACTTTTGCTTGTGCGCGTTTCACGAAAACGACTGAAAGCGTGAATGCCACCACAAATGAAATCACCATACCGATGCTATACATCGCAAGGCTATCTGGTTTGATAGATGGAATACCCAAGAAACCTGCCGCGCCTAATGCAATGGCTTTTACATTGAAGAATGCGATAAAGGCACTTGCAAGGCCTGAACCAATCATCGCTGCAAAGAAAGCCTGACGATAGCGTAAGTTCACCCCGAACATTGCCGGTTCAGTAATCCCTAATAATGCAGAAATACCAGATGGTACCGCTAAACCGCGTACTTTTGGATCTTTTAATGCGACAGCCACACCTAAACAGGCTGCACCTTGTGCGATGTTTGACATTGCGGCGATTGGGAAAATAAAGGTACCGCCTGTATTTGCCATTTCAGCCAATAATTGTGTTTCAACTGCAATGAAGGTTTGATGCATACCGGTAATCACGATTGGTGCATAGAATGCCCCGAAGATCGCGCCACCCACGAAACCTAAAGTGTCATATAACCAAGTTAAACCTGATGCAATTAATGACCCTGCTTCACGACCAATTGGACCGATTACGGTAAATGCTAAGAAGCCCGCAATAAAGAGCGAGAATAATGGGGTAATGAGGTTATCTAAGTAAGAAGGCACAAACTTACGGAAGGTTTTTTCTAAGGTTGCTAATACCCAAGCAGAAACTAATGTTGGGATAACGGTGCCTTGATAGCCGACTTTTTCAATTTCAAGACCGAATACATTCCAGTATTGGATTTTGCCTTGAGCAAGGGTTAATGCGTAGTTCCAACCATCTGCTAATGCAGGGTGAACTAATAACATCCCAAGCGCAGCCCCTAAGAATGGGTTACCGCCAAATTTACGGGTCGCAGAGAAACCAAGTAATACTGGTAAGAACACAAACGGTGCATTCGCGATGGTATTAATGAAGTCCACCAAATCTGCAAGACCTGGGTGCATATCAATCACGCTTAATTCATCAACGAAGAAACCTTTCGCTGTAAGCATGGAGTGAATACCCATTAACAAACCGCCTGCGACGATTGCTGGAATGATTGGCACGAAAATATCTGCTAAGCCTTTCACCAAACGTTGCAATAAGTTTTGGTTGCCTGACGCTGCTTCTGCCACTTCGGCTTTGCTCACATCGCCGATACCAAGTAATTTGGTAAGTTCAGCATGGACTTTATTCACTGTGCCTGAACCAAAGATAATTTGATATTGACCGGCGACAGCAAACTGCCCTTTCACGCCTTCAATGTTATCAATGCCTTCTTTATCCACTTTGCTTTCATCGTTTAACACAATACGTAAACGCGTTGCACAATGTGCTGCTGTGGCGATGTTTTCTTTGCCGCCAAGCTTATCAATCACTTGCTGGGCAATTTGAGGGAAGTTCATAGTGCTCTCCTAATGGGGTTTTAGAAAAAGAAATTGACCGATTGTAACCAAAACAGGGGATAATAACTAGCTATTCAAGCAAATTTTAGGCGAAAAAAAAACCGACTTGATTAAGTCGGTTTATAGTTGGTGCTCTGGGCGAGACTTGAACTCGCACGGCCTGCGGCCACTACCCCCTCAAGATAGCGTGTCTACCAATTCCACCACCAGAGCGTTTATTCTGTTTTTATTCCTTATTGCGGAATATCGTTATTTTTGTTTTCAACTGCTGGAGCAGCTTGTTGTTGCTGTTGTTGAACTTGTTCAGCAGTTTGAGATAAATCGTCAAATGAACCTTTTTGTACGTTACCACGGTGAGAGTTGATATTACCTAACACTAAAGCGATGACAAAAAAGCCAGTTGCTAAGATTGCGCTGGTACGGGTTAAAAAGTTACCTGCACCTGCAGAACCAAACATGGTACCTGATGCACCGCCGCCAAATGACGCACCCGCGTTCGCGCCTTTACCTTGTTGAACAAGGATAAAGCCGATTAAGGCGATACAAACTAATACATAAATAAATAATAAAATATTGTACATTATTCTTTCTTCTCTAAATTGCGATTCCGCAAGAAAACTGGGAGCAAATGTTATATAAAATTCATGCTTTTCGCAAGCGCTTTCCCATTTTTTTTACTTAATTGTATTAAGTTTAATCAATTTTCAGCGTTTAAATCTTCCGATTTTTTGACCGCTCTTTTTTGTTTAGCAGGTGCCGCATTTAAACCTTTTGAAATCTGACTTAAACGACGTAATGCAGTGAAATCCACAAAGCGCACTAAATCTGGCAACATTTGATTAAGCGTAAACATAAATTGCTGATAACTCGCCTGTTTTTGGCTGATATCCGTTAATTGCGCTTCCCAATGTGCCGTCATATCAGGTTGTGTGGCAATATCCGGTAGCGCTGAAATGAGGATCCGCCCCGTTTCTGTGCTGTGAATATTGCGCCCTTTTTTCGTCAAAAAACCGCGTTTAAACAACAATTCAATAATGCCTGCTCGGGTGGCTTCTGTGCCAAGTCCATCCGTTTCACGCAGAATTTTTTTCAATTCTTTATCTTGCACAAAGCGCGCAATCCCCGTCATCGCAGAAAGTAATGTTGCATCGGTAAATGGTTTCGGCGGTTGCGTTTTTTTACTCACCACTTCACCTCGTTCACAATACAGAATCTGTCCTTTCTTCACGATCGGCAATAGCGGCTCTTGATTTTCATCTTCGTCTTCTTTACCAAGCAATTCCTTCCAACCTGCGGTTTGCAAGTTGCGCGCTTGCGCCACAAAAGTACCGCCCGCAATACTTAAGGTAATTTTACTTTTGCGATATTCCGCATCTGGACAGAATTGCAATAAATACTGGCGTGCAATCAATTCATAAATACGTTGTTCATCAATACTTAAATTGATCGAGCGTGTATTAGCCGTTGGAATAATCGCATGGTGCGCTTCCACCTTTTTGTCATTCCAACAACGATTACGTTGCTCGCTATCCACCACTGATGGCAAGGTTTGATAAATCTGACAATGCTGTGAAATCGCATTCATCACTTTATGTCGTTCAGCAAAATGCTCTTCCGGCAAATAACGACAATCAGAACGTGGATAGGTAATCAATCGATGGGTTTCATATAACCGCTGACAAGTATCCAGCACGCTTTGCGCTGACATGCCAAAACGTTTTGCCGCATCAATCTGCAATGCTGACAAGGAATAAGGCAAAGGCGCAGTTTCTTTTTCTCGCTTATCCACATATTCAGTCACTTCGGCAGGTTGATCGGTAATGCGCTTCACCACATTTTCGGCTAAGCCTAAAGACAGTACGCGACCATCTTCATCTTGGTAGTCTTCACAAGCCTTACTTGGTTGCCAAAGTGCAGAAAAAAGTGCGGTCGGATTTTCAGATGTTTTTTCTTCTTTTATCCACGCCAACACCTCATAGAAATCTTTGGGTTGGAAATTTTCAATTTCCAAATCACGGCGAACAATCAAACCTAATACGGGCGTTTGTACTCGCCCAACGGAAAGCACACCATCATAACCGGCTTGGCGACCACGAATGGTATAAGCGCGAGTCATATTAATGCCATAAAGCCAATCGGCACGAGCACGCGCCAGTGCGGAGGTAGCCAATGGAATAAAATGACGATTCGGTTGGAGTTTTTGTACCGCTTTTTCGACCGCACTTGGGTTAAGATCGCTAATCAAACAACGCAAAATGCCATCACGTTTTTCGGCGGATAAATTGGCATAGCTAAACACTTCATCCACCAACAACTGACCTTCTCTATCCGGGTCACCTGCATTAACTAAAATATCAGCTTGATGAATGAGTTTTTCTACCACAGAAAGTTGTTTTTTTACTTCCTTTCGCGGTAACAGAATCCACTTTTCAGGAATGATAGGTAAATGTTCTAAACGCCATTGTTTGAATTTTGGATCATAGGCATCGGGTTCTGCCTGTTCGAGCAAATGCCCCACGCACCAAGTCACCACATCATCATTGCCACATTTAATAAAACCATCACCCCGTTGATGAGGTTTTGGTAATACATCGGCAATAGCTCGCCCAAGACTGGGTTTTTCGGCAATAAACAGACGCATAAGATTAGTCGATCTGACGACGACCTAAGAAAGAGTGGGTTAAGGTGGTGCCGTCCACGGTTTCTAATTCCCCACCGACAGGGATCCCGTGAGCAATACGACTCACTTTAATATTATGTTGATGGCAAATTTCAGCAATATAATTGGCTGTGGCATCGCCTTCCACCGTTGGATTGGTCGCTAAAATCACTTCGTGGAAAGATTCTTCAACCAGACGTTTTTGCAATAAATCTAAACCAATTTCTTTCGGACCAATACCATCTAAAGGCGATAAATGCCCCATTAAGACAAAATAACGCCCAGAAAACTGGCCTGTTTGCTCAATGGCTTGAATATCCGCCGGCATTTCCACCACACAAAGCAAGCCTGAATTTTGACGGCGAGGATTGTTACAAATATTGCACGTTTCCTCTTCGGTAAAATCACGACATTGTGAACAATGCCCAATTTTAGACATTGCTTCCGTTAACGCGCGTGCTAAGTTCATCCCACCGCTACGGTTGCGCTGTAAAAGATGATAAGCCATACGCTGCGCTGATTTCGGACCGACACCCGGCAAGCAACGAAGATTTTCAATAAGATGTTCTAAAAGTGGACTGCTTTGCATAGTATTTATGATGGGAGAAAATGGATGGTGTGTGAATCGATAAACTCACACACCCGATGAATTAAAATGGAAGTTTCATTCCTGGCGGTAATGGCATGCCTGCGGTTACAGAAGCCATTTTTTCTTTTTGTAATTCTTCTGCACGACGGACTGCATCGTTGAATGCGGCAGCGATTAAATCTTCCAACATTTCTTTATCGTCTTCCATTAAAGAAGGATCGATCTCAATACGACGGCAGTTGTGCGCACCATTAATCGTGATTTTTACTAAACCTGCACCACTTTCGCCTGTTACTTCTAATTGGGCAATTTCTTCCTGCATTTTTTGCATTTTTTCTTGCATTTGTTGGGCTTGTTTCATCAAGCCGCCTAAACCGCCTTTTCCGAACATGGGATTTTCCTTCTTAAATTAACTAAAACGAGCCGCATTTTAGCGAAAAAATTTGCCTTTGGGAACAGAGAAATTTATTATTCCACACTTCAAAACTGGGTCAAAAACGACCGCTCTTTTATTTAGGAATTGCAGATGGAAACTCGTTATTACTTTATATTTACGGCAGCTATTATTTTGTTGCAACTGCTGATTTATATTTTTAATAAAACGCTGATTTGGTGGCTGAACAAACCACTCTCTCAAAAGACAAGACGAACTATCACTTTTACCAGTTTTTTGCTTCCTAATGTCTTAGTTATTTGTCATTTTTTAAAGCTTTTTACGGCATTTCGACTTATTGCTTTAGTGCTCGCGCTGCTTCTTTTTTCAGTCTTTGCAAGCATTGCCGTGGGAGGTATTCATTTTCTTTTCCGAAAATCTAAATCCATCACCAAAATCGACCGCACTTTACGCATTGCTTACCCTGTTTTATTTATTGGTATCACGGCCTTAAGTGTGTATAACGCCTATGTTACCCGTGTTATTCATTATGAAATCACGCTAGATAAGCCCATTAAACCATTGCGAATTGGCATGGCAAGCGATCTCCATTTAGGTAAATTATTTGGCGGGAAAGAATTGGATAAACTGGCTGATATTATGCAGCAGGAAAAGGTCGATATCATTTTACTGCCTGGCGATATTATGGACGATAATGTCAATGCTTATTTAGCCGAAAAAATGCAACCCCATTTAGCGAAACTCAAAGCCCCAATGGGCGTTTATGCCACACTAGGCAATCATGACTTATTCGGTGACCAAGATAGAATTGATCGAGAAATTCGCAAAGCCGGTATTACGGTATTAAGAGATGAAACATTAACATTAAATAATGAATTGGTACTGATTGGACGAAATGACAATCTTGCTCACGATAGACCAAGTACCGAGACGTTATTAAAACAAGTGAATACTGACTTACCGATTATTCTATTGGATCACCGACCAACAGATATCGAAAAACATGCTTCACTCCCTCTTGACATTCAAGTTTCAGGGCATGCACATAAAGGGCAAGTATTTCCCGCCAGTTTAATCACAAAAATGATGTATCGTTTGGATTATGGTCATGAAAAAATTGGCAATCCACATGTTTTTGTCACTTCAGGTTATGGCTTTTGGGGCATTCCAATGCGTTTAGGTTCACAGTCGGAAGTAATTATTATTGACGTGAAAGGGAAATAAAAAAGAGCGGTCAAAAATGACCGCTCTTTTATTATCAATTAGCTATTAAGAACACACTACTTTCACCGCTAAGCCACCTTTCGATGTTTCGCGATATTTGGCATTCATGTCTTTACCTGTTTCATACATGGTTTCGATCACTTTATCCAAGGTTACGCGAGGATTAGTAGTTCGGCGTAATGCCATACGGCTAGCGTTAATCGCTTTCACCGAAGCAATAGCATTACGTTCAATACAAGGTACTTGCACTTGACCACCAACCGGGTCGCAAGTTAAGCCAAGATTATGTTCCATTGCAATTTCAGCTGCGATACACACTTGTACTGGTGTACCACCTAAAATCTCAGTCAAACCTGCGGCAGCCATTGAACATGCCACACCCACTTCACCTTGGCAGCCGACTTCAGCCCCCGAAATAGATGCATTCATCTTATAAAGGGAACCAATCATACCGGCAGCCAATAAGTAGCGTTCTATGACTTCTGGCGTTAAAGGTGCGACAAATTTTTCATAATAAGAAAGTACCGCCGGCACAATGCCACACGCACCATTAGTTGGTGCTGTTACGACGCGACCACCTGCCGCATTCTCTTCATTTACCGCAAGAGCAAACATATTCACCCAGTCGATCACATACATTGGGTCATGGGCTAAACGGCCGCTATTTGCCTCCAAGAGACGATAAAGTGATGGCGCACGACGAGCAACTTTTAATGGCCCTGGTAACACACCTTCTGTTTTAATACCATGTTCAATACAATCTTTCATGGTTTTCCAAACATTCTGTAAATGAGCTTCAACCTCTTTTTTATCACGCAATGCTAATTCATTTTTCATCATCACTGTTGAGAGCATTAAGCCACTCTCCTGACAATGTTTCAAAATATCTTCAGCATGTTGATAAGGATACGGCACAGTCACCGGATTTTCTTCCTCTTGACCAAAATGCGCTTCATCTACAATAAATCCACCACCAATAGAATAATAAGTTTGGCGATAAAGCACGTTACGATCAGCATCTAATGCAGTAATGGTCATACCGTTTTCATGCAATGATAAAAAGGAATTATGGAATACCATATTGGCATCCCAATCGAAATTAACGGTTTTTTTGCCCTGTGCAATCGACAGTTTTTTAGTTTGTTTAACCTGTTCGATAAAGGTTGGGATTAAATCAATATCCACATCATGCGGGAGATAACCGGCCAATCCCATAATGATCGCAATATCTGTATTATGACCATGCCCCGTCATTGAGAGAGAGCCATACACATCAACGTGCAAGGTTGCAACAGCATCAAATTTACCTCGCTCGATTAAATCGTCAATAAACTGCTTGCCTGCTTTCATCGGGCCAACAGTATGGGAGCTGGACGGCCCAACTCCCACTTTAAACATATCAAATACACTAATCATATTATTTTAAATCCTAAGCTAAACTAAAAAGCCGCTTATAATAATCCATATACGACCGCGGAGATAGCAATTAATCCCATAACTGTAACAAATACATTGCTAAAACGACCTTGATAGCGTTTCATAGCTGGTACATTGCGGATCGCATACATAGGCATAATGAAAAGGATCATCGCAATGATTGGACCACCAAGAGATTCAATCAAACCTAAAATACTTGGGTTAATGATCGCCACACCCCATAAAGTCAATAAGAAGAAAACTGCAGTACCGTAATTTAATTTTTTACGATTCACACTTTCGCCTTTCATTTTGAGGTATAAACCTTCTAAACCTTCACGTGCTCCTAAATAATGGCCAAAGAATGAGCTTGTAATCGCGAAGAAAGCCACTAATGGTGCGAAATAAGAAATGTATGGGTTATCAAATTTGTTAGCAAGATAAGACAAGATACTAATATTTTGTGCTTTTGCTTCTAATAACTCTGCTGGTGTTAAGGTTAATACACAGCTAAATACAAAGAACATCACGAAGAACAGTAATACGGTTGAAGTGCCTTTTTCTGTACGACCGATGTGATATTCCGTTGTATTAAAATCTTTATATTCACGTTGTTGAGAAAGAGTGAAAGACGAAATTGCCGGAGAATGGTTAAAAGAGAAAACCAACACTGGAATAGTTAACCACAATGTCGTCACAAAACCACTCGCTGTAGGAAGCTCATAAAGCATTGATGCATTCCATTGAGGAATGAGATAAATTGATAACGCAAAAAGAATCAACACCAATGGATACACCAGTAATTCGGTGATTTTCAACATCACTTTTTCACTGAACAACATGACTGAAATCAATATTGCAATCAATACAAAAGAAAGAATAGCACGATTTGGTGAAGCCATGCCTAATTGATTGACGATAAAAGAATCAACCGTATTGGTGATCCCGTTTCCATAAATCAATAAAATTGGGAAGATCGCAAAGAAATATAATAATGTAATTAATTTCCCAGCAGTCGGGCCGAAATGTTCTTCTACCACTTCAGTAATATCACTGCCTGGTTTAGAAGAAGACAACACGAAATAAGCCAAGCCACGATGCGCAAAATATGTCATCGGTCCGACTAAAATCGCCATCACAACCAAAGGCCAAAAACCGCCCATCCCTGCATTGATTGGTAAAAATAATACCCCTGCGCCCACCGCAGTTCCAAATAAGTTTAATACCCAAGCTGTATCAAATTTATTCCATTTTTTATTAGTTGTAGTGTCCATACATCACCTTCTAAAGTTAAAATTATAAAATCGTTTATTTAATGACTATTCATTCATTAAATTAGTGGCTGCATTATGATGAGATTAGGGATTGATTGCAAAGTGCAAAATAATAAAGTGTGATCTCACTAACAATTTTATGTAACTTTTTTACATAAATATTTATCTAGATCAAAAAACTGCGGTGAGAAATTTGAGCAAATTTTAAAGAGAGGAAAACAACAGAATAATGCTGAATTCTAAAAAGCAAAAAGCCGCTAAATTACTTTAGCGGCTTCTTAGAATTTGGCTCCTCCTGCGGGACTCGAACCTGCGACATATGGATTAACAGTCCACCGTTCT
>NZ_JVHG01000006.1:0-70475 GCF_001055095.1 Parahaemophilus parainfluenzae | reverse complement strand
ACACCGCCAGGTAGTGAATGTGAACCCCGAGCTGAAGAGCTTGGGGTTTTTGTTTATGGATTTTTATTAAAAATTATATAGAATGATCTCAATTTTTATTTCTCAATATAAACAATGAAAAACTTTAGATATTTTGCGCAACGTTATGTTGATTGGGTTATTCGATTAGGTCGAGTTCGCTTCTCTTTACTTGGTATCGCTATTCTTGCTATTTTAGCTATCTGTATACAAATCCTATTAAGCACGCTCCTTAGTGATGGTATTCACTGGAGTGACATTGCCCGCTCAATTACTTTTGGTTTATTTACCGCTCCTTTTGTTATTTATTTTTTTACGCTGCTTGTTGAGCGATTAGAACGTTCCCGTTTAGAGCTCTCCAAAACACTTGCTCGATTAGAAAAAAATAGCCGTGATAAAAGTACCTTACTTGCAACGATTAGTCATGAATTGCGTACGCCTTTAAATGGAATCATTGGTCTAAGCCGAATTTTATTGGATGATAAATTAACAGAACAACAACAAAATTATCTTAATACAATTAACCTAAGTGCGGTCAGTTTAGGTCATATTTTTAGTGATATTATTGACCTAGATAAAATCGACTCCAAGCGCATTGAATTGAATATTCAACCCTGCGATTTCCATTCATTACTTAATGATTTCTATAATTTTGGGACCTTGATGGCAGAACAAAAGGGGCTAAAATTTTCTTTAAAACAGGATGAGAATTTACCTAATTGGCTTTATCTCGATCGTGCTCGCCTTAGCCAAATTCTTTGGAATTTAATTAGTAATGCCGTCAAATTCACTGATAAGGGTGAAGTGATTCTAAGGGTGCAGAAAATGCAAGATAATCAGTATCAATTTAGTGTTACTGATACGGGAGCAGGTATTGCACCTTGTGAATTAGATAAGATTTTTACCATGTATTATCAGGTTAAAGATAATATCCATCGTTCTGCGGGAAGTGGCATCGGTCTTGCGATTTCTAAGAATCTTGCGCAGTTAATGCAAGGGGATTTAACGGTTGAAAGTGAATTGGACGAAGGTTCAACCTTTTACTTAACGATCATTGCAGAAAAAGCGCAAGCTCATGATGGAAACGCTGAAAAAGCCATGCAGCATCTTTCCATTTTATTAGTAGAAGACGTTGAATTAAATGTGGTTGTAGCCAAAAGTATTCTTGAAAAGCAAGGTCATTATGTTGATGTTGCGATGAATGGTGAACAGGCTATCCAATTATTTGAGAAAAATACTTATGATATTGTTTTTCTTGATATTAAATTGCCAGATATGTCAGGTTTTGATATTGCATACTATCTACGTAAAAACTACGAAGAAGGAATTTACGATTTTCTTCCACCTTTAATTGCTTTTACGGCAAACGTTATGCACAGCGAAGAGGAATATCAAAATCAGGGGATGGATGGCGTGTTGCGTAAGCCTCTTTCTCTGACGGAATTACGTCAGTGTTTTAAAACATTCTTAGGAGATGATATCGAGACTACCTCTGATGAGGAAGAGCTCCCTCAAGTTCAAGAAGGTATTAATATTTCACTTATTGAGTTAATTGGAAAATCACAAGCTAAAGCTAATGTGGAGTTATTCAAACAGTGGATGCCAATTTATTTAGATGAATTAGAAACGGCGTATGAAGATTATCTTACAAACGCAGATATGCAACAAATGGTGTCAGATGTGGCACATAAAATAAAAGGCGCAGCAGCATCAGTGGGGCTTGTTAATATTCAAAATATCGCAAAACAGGCTCAAGACACGTCATTACCTAATTGGGCATCTGATATTGCTTTATGGATAAAGCAACTCAGTAATGAATGGTCTCAAAATGTAGCTGAATTAGAAGCATATTTAGAAAAATAATTCATGACACGTTATTTTCAAATTTTGGTCAGTGAGAATATGCCGTCTAATTTGCCGGCAAATACCTTGATTATTAATGAGTTTTCTAAAATTCAAAATCTTCTTGGGCAAGAGTTTGAGACGATCTTGTTTGATGCACGAAAAGGTATCCATTTAGAGGCGCTCGCCATTGCGGCCGGTACATTGAAAATGAATGGTGCCTTAATTGTCTTGCTATCAAATTGGGAGAAACTTCATTTCCAAATAGACGAAGATAGTCTTCGTTGGTCAGGTTCGCTTGAGACAATTACGACGCCAAGATTTATTGCATATTTTAAGCATTGTATTCATAAATATGGCTTCCCCGTCCTTTATCATCAAAATGATTTAAAATTTGACTGCACTTTTCAACGAGAATTTGTAAATCACAACGCGACCTTAGATCAGCAGAAAATTATTGAGCGAATCTTACAAAAAGAATCTGAACTTTACTTTCTTACTGCCAAACGAGGAAGAGGGAAATCAGCTCTAGCAGGCTTATTAGCGAATCAACTGGATACTAAAATTTACCTCACAGCTCCAAATAAAAGTGCGGTCAATATTTTGGGTGAATTTTCACAAAAAAAGATTATCTTTATTGCACCAGATGCGCTTTTCCTTGCTTTGCAAAATGATCCTTCTTTTTCTGAAAATGCTTGGCTTTTTGTTGATGAGGCGGCAATGTTGCCGATTGCTCAACTTACTGCTTTTTCCCATCATTTTAAGCATATTTTATTTACGACAACTATTCATAGTTATGAGGGAACCGGGCGAGGCTTTGAGCTTAAATTTAAGCAAAAAATTAACCGCACTTTCTCTGACTTTGAGCTTATTGAACCGCTACGTTGGTCGAAAGATGATGCTTTAGAGGCATTTATCGATGAGCTTTTATTATTGAATGTAGAGGATGAGTTTAAACAAACGGTATACGATAAAAGCAAGTTCTGTCAAATTACTGAACGCTCACAAGAGGAAATACTTTCTTCATTGTCTCAATTCTATGGGTTGATGACATTAGCTCATTATCGTACATCACCATTAGATCTACGGCGATTATTTGATGTCAATTCACAGTGTTTTTTTACCGCTGAAAGTGAGCAAAATTTACTAGGCGCTGTTTGGGCATTAAAAGAAGGCGGGATTGAAGATTCAGCCCTCATTGAAGCAATTCAACAAGGGATTAGACGCCCGAAAGGCAATCTCGTGCCTCAAGCACTTTGTTTTCATGCTCAACAACAAAAGGCTTGTGAATTGCATTCTTTACGTATTTCGAGAATTGCGGTCCAGCCTATGTGGCAGCAGCATGGTATTGGTACACAACTTATTGAATACATCACACCAAATGCCGATCTGGATTATTTATCAGTGAGTTTTGGTTATACCAAAGAACTGGCTCAATTTTGGCAGAAATGTGGTTTTTCTCTTGTTTATTTAGGCGAGCATTTAGAGGCAAGTAGTGGCTGTTATTCAACTATCGCTCTAAAAGGACTTTCTGCACAAGGGATTGAATTAGAAAAAGAAGCAATGCAATCTTTTCAACGGAATATGCCTTTGTCTTTCCATCCGCTCGTTCAGGAATTTAATAGCACATCAGTAGATTGGGAATTGATTGACGAAGATTGGTTAAGCTTAAAAAATTTTGCTTATTTTCACCGCACTTTAGCTTCCGCTTTGCCGGCAATTCGTCGATTTTTAATGAATTTAGATGAAAAAGATTGCCCTTTAATAAGAGATTATTTCATCACAAAACAGATACCCTATAATAAGAAAAATGGGTTAAAATTATTACGTTCGGAAATTGCACAAAAATTAAAAAAGGAGGCAAAATGAGCGAACAAGAAAAAAAAGGTTGGTTCCGTAAAGCAGTAGATGAATATAATAAATTTTGTAGTGAGCTTGGTTTAGATAAAGGTAGCTGTCGAGGTTGTATGCCACGCATTGAATTTGATGATGATGGTAAGGTAAAAAAAGAGAAACCACTAGAACCACTCAAAAAATAAAAGAAAACAGGGTTAATTTAACCCTGTTTTTTTATACAGATAATTATTGAAAAGTAGAGTGAATTTGCTAAACTAACAAGCTGTTTAGGCAAAAATGAGATAAAAATTGACCGCACTTATGAAAACAACCTATTTTAATTTTGATATTCCAACTCAGCCCAATGACCATAAAATTCTTGGCAATGTATTGGCGAGTGCAGATGCACTTGCGGTTAGTGAAATTGCAGAGCAATATGATGGATTGACGGTGGTTGTGACACCGGATACCAAAAGCGCGGTTCGTTTATCACAAGTTTTACCGGATTTAACTTCTCAGCCCATTCAGTTTTTTCCTGATTGGGAAACGTTGCCTTATGATTCTTTTTCTCCTCATCAAGAAATAATTTCTTCTCGTTTAAGTGCGCTGTTTCATTTACAAAATACTAAAAAAGGCATCTTTGTTTTGCCGATTAGCACATTAATGCAACGTGTGTGCCCGCCGAAATATCTACAGCATAATGTCCTTTTGATTAAAAAAGGTGATCGTCTAGTCATTGAAAAATTGCGATTACAATTAGAGTCAGCAGGATATCGTTCTGTAGAACAAGTGCTAGAACATGGCGAATATGCCGTACGCGGATCACTTTTAGATCTTTTCCCAATGGGAAGTGTGGTTCCATTTCGCTTAGATTTTTTTGATGATGAAATTGATTCGATTCGTACTTTTGATGTTGATACGCAGAGAACGTTAGATGAAATTCAATCTATTAATTTATTACCTGCACACGAATTTCCAACAGATGAGAAAGGTATTGAGTTTTTCCGTACACAATTTAGAGAAACTTTTGGAGAAATTCGTCGTGATCCAGAACATATTTATCAGCAAATCAGTAAAGGCACACTAATCTCAGGGATTGAATATTGGCAGCCGTTATTCTTTGATGAAATGGCAACGTTGTTTGATTACTTGCCAGAAAAAACATTGTTTGTGGATATGGAGACAAATCAAGCACAAGGTGAACGTTTTTATCTTGATGCTAAACAGCGTTATGAACATCGAAAAGTCGATCCAATGCGTCCTCTTTTGCCTCCAGAACGTTTGTGGGTAAGCATTGATGCAGTAAATCATGCATTAAAAAATTACCCTAAAATTAATTTTAAAGCAGAAAAAGTGCGGTCATCTGTTCGTCAGAAAAATTTAGCGGTGTCCGCATTACCAGCAGTGACCATTCAATCACAGCAAAAAGAACCGTTATCGCAACTTCGACAGTTTATTGAACATTTCAAAGGAAATGTTTTATTTTCAGTTGAAACTGAAGGACGTCGTGAAACTTTAGTAGATTTGCTTTCACCATTAAAAATTAAACCTAAACAGATTAAAACCTTATCTGACGCCAATCAAGACAAGTTTAATCTTTGGGTAAGCCGTCTTGAGCAAGGTTTTATTCTTGATGAGGCTAAATTAGCCGTCATTACTGAACATGAAATTTTAGGTGAGCGGGTACAACAGCAACGTCAGCGTGATAAACGTAAGGCTGTCAATCCAGATACCTTAGTGCGTAATCTGGCAGAATTAAAAATTAGGCAGCCTGTGGTGCATTTAGATCATGGTGTGGGGCGTTATGGTGGGTTAGTCACGCTTGATACAGGTGGTTTAAAAGCAGAATATTTGCTAATCAATTATGCGAATGAATCCAAACTTTATGTGCCTGTTGGTTCTCTTCATTTAATTAGTCGTTATGTAGGTGGTTCAGATGAAACCGCACCATTGCATAAATTAGGTAATGAATCATGGGCGAAAACGCGTCAAAAGGCTGCAGAAAAAATTCGTGATGTGGCAGCTGAATTACTTGATGTGTATGCTCAGCGAGAAGTGAAAAAAGGCTTTGAATTTAAATATGATCGTGAGGAATTCCAGCAATTCGCTGCAACCTTCCCTTTTGAAGAAACACATGATCAAGCCATGGCTATTAATGCCGTCATTTCGGATATGTGTCAGTCCAAAGTAATGGACCGTTTAGTTTGTGGTGATGTGGGCTTTGGAAAAACTGAAGTGGCGATGCGCGCGGCATTTTTGGCGGTTATGAATCATAAACAAGTAGCTGTATTAGTCCCAACAACCTTGTTAGCTCAACAGCATTACGAGAATTTTAAAGATCGTTTTGCTAATCTTCCAGTTAATGTGGAAGTGCTTTCTCGCTTTAAAACAGCTAAAGAGCAAAAACAAATCTTAGAAAATTTAGCCGAAGGAAAAGTCGATATTCTGATTGGCACTCATAAATTGATTCAATCTGATGTGAAGTTTTCCGATCTTGGCTTACTTATCATTGATGAAGAGCATCGCTTTGGTGTGGGACAAAAAGAGAAAATTAAACAACTTCGAGCGAATATTGATATTTTAACGCTTACTGCAACACCAATTCCTCGTACTTTGAATATGGCGATGAATGGCATTCGCGATCTTTCTATTATTGCGACACCACCGGCTCGTCGAGTGAGTATCAAAACGTTTGTTCGCCAGAAAGATGATTTAATTATTCGTGAAGCCATCCTGCGTGAGATTTTGCGTGGCGGGCAAGTTTATTATTTACATAATGATGTGACGAGTATTGAAAATACGGCTGAAAAACTGACTGCACTTGTGCCTGAGGCGCGAGTTGTGATTGGACATGGTCAAATGCGAGAACGAGAACTTGAACGTGTGATGAGTGATTTTTATCATCAACGTTATAACGTTTTAGTCTGTTCCACCATTATTGAAACAGGGATTGACGTACCTACGGCAAATACGATCATTATTGAACGTGCAGATAATTTTGGTTTAGCTCAGCTTCACCAATTGCGAGGTCGAGTAGGGCGTTCTCATCACCAAGCTTATGCTTATTTGCTTACACCGCCGCCGAAATTAATGACGAAAGATGCGAAACGTCGTTTAGAGGCATTAGAAAGTTTAGATAACTTAGGTGCAGGTTTCATTCTTGCGACGCACGATTTAGAAATTCGCGGTGCCGGTGAATTATTAGGGAATGAACAAAGTGGGCAAATTGAAAGTATCGGTTTCTCACTTTATATGGAATTACTTGATGCAGCAGTGAAAGCCTTAAAAGAGGGCAGAGAACCTTCATTAGAAGAGATTACACATCAGCAAGCTGAAATTGAGTTACGTGTTCCAGCCTTATTAACAGATGACTATCTGGGTGATGTGAATATGCGTTTGTCGTTCTATAAACGCATTGCTGAAGCGGAAAGTAAACAAGAGTTAGATGAATTAAAAGTTGAATTAATTGATCGCTTTGGCCTATTACCTGAAGCAACTAAAAATCTTTTACAAATTGCTGAAATACGTTTAATGGTGAAACCATTAAAAGTACTGAAAATCGATGCAGGGGCTCAAGGTGGTTTTATTGAATTCTCTCCTTCAGCAAAAGTTGATCCTGAAAAATTCATCAAATTAATTCAACAAAATCCAATTGTTTATCGCTTTGATGGTCCATTAAAATTTAAGTTTGTAAAAGCCCTTCCAGAAAACAAAGCGCGGTTAGAATTTGTGATGGATTTGGTGAAGACGCTTACTGAGTAGCAAGTAAATAAAAAGGCTGACAACATGTCAGCCTTTCTTTTTTACGTTTTATTAGTGAAGCGCTTCAACAACGCTTAAGAACATTTTTAAGATACCGGCATTTAATAAGTCGATAAAGAATGCCCCTACCATTGGTACAATTAAGAACGCTTTGTGAGATGGTCCGAAACGGCTGGTAATCGCTTGCATGTTAGCAACGGCTGTTGGTGTAGCACCGAGACCGAAACCACAGTGACCTGCACTTAATACAATCGCATCATAATCTTTACCCATCATACGGTATGTGACGTAGATAGCGAAGAAAGCCATGAAGACAACTTGAACCGCTAAGATAACCAATACATCTGTTGCAAGACCTGCTAGCTCCCAAAGTTTTAGAGACATTAAAGCAATCGCTAAGAAGATAGATAAACCTACGCTGCCTAATACGTCAATCGCTGAATCAGCCACTTGGAATTTGAATAAGTGGGTTAAGCTGTTACGAATGATTACACCTGTAAATAAACACCATACGAAGGTTGGTAATTGAATGTGTGTACCTTTTGTTAAGCCATCTAAGTATTGACCGATGAGTAAACATAAAGAAAGCATTGCGATGGTTTCAATGATTGAGCGCGCATTAATTTTACGTTTGTAAGTTGGGTGCTCAAATGCTTCTTGTACGTCATCTATTTCATCATTCTCTGGATTTTCACCTTGTTTTTGATGATTTAATAAATAACGAGATACTGGACCACCTAAGATACCACCAAAGACTAAACCGAATGTGGCACATGCCATGGCGATTTCTGTGGCAGCAGGTAGATTAAATTCTTTAGTGAAAGTTTCTGCCCATGCCGCACCTGTACCATGACCACCAGTTAGGGTAACTGAACCGGCAAGTAAACCGTAAGCAGGATCAATGCCTAATAATTGAGTACCCAGAATACCGATAATATTTTGGCAAACAATGAGTATTGCCGCTGCCAAGAGGAAGATAACTAATGGTTTTCCGCCTTTAATTAAGCGAGCAAAGTTTGCACTTAAACCGATAGAGGAGAAGAAGACTAACATCATCGATGTTTGTAAGCTTTTCTCAAAAGTGAATGAAGTGCCATTTACTTTGTATAAAACCGTTAATGCAATAGCCACAATAAAGCCGCCAACAACAGGCTCAGGGATATTAAATGTTTGTAAAACTCGAATGCGTTTTACTAGAAAAAAACCGAGTAATAATACAAAACTTGCTAAAGCAAGTGTTTGATAGGTATCAAAAACAATATTCACGAAATATCCTCCTATTTAGTTTGGTTTCGAGAATTCTTATGAGTTGTGTTCAGGTTCAACCACCACAATGTCAACATTACTATGTAATCCACGTGGTAATTGGGAGCCTTTTCTGCCACGTTCAGCACGGAATTTTTGCAGATCTTCCGGTTTTAGAGTAATTTTTCGTTTACCGGAATGGAACTCAAGGCTGGCTTGCTCTGAAATTAAGAACAATTTCACCAATAATTCTGACCGCGCTTTTGCATTCGCTGCTGGAATACTGATGATTTTGTTGCCTTTCCCTTTTGATAATGCCGGTAAATCCCGTACCGGAAAAATCAGCATTCGACCCGCTGAAGTGAGGGACACAAGAAGTGAGGCCGACTCGGAAAGTGTCTCAGGTTTCAAGACTTTCGCATTTTCTGGCAAAGAAATCAAGGCTTTTCCAGCTTTATTACGTGCAATTAAATCTTCAAATTTGCAAATAAAACCATATCCTGCATCTGATGCCATCAATAATTCTTGTTTTTCAGGTTCCATAATAACCTGTTCAATAGTCGCACCTGCCGGTAATGTAAGTTTACCGGTGAGCGGTTCACCTTGGGAACGCGCAGAAGGCAAGCTTAATGGATCTAAAGCGTAGCTACGACCAGTACTATCAATAAAGATTACGGGTTGATTGCTTTTACCACAAGCGTGAGCGAGATATTTATCGCCTGCTTTATAACTTAAGCCTGCCGGATCAATGTCATGCCCTTTTGCACAGCGTACCCATCCCATTTCAGATAAGATAACAGTAACGGGTTCTGCTGGAGTCATTTCACTTTCAGAAATGGCTTTCGCTTCTTCACGCTCAACTAATTGAGACATTCTAGGGCTGGCGTATTTTTTCGCATCTTCTTGAATTTCTTTTTTGATCAAGGTATTTAAGCGACGCTCAGATCCTAAAATTAACTCTAAATTTGACCGCTCTTCTTCGAGTTTATCTTTTTCAGCTTGTAATTGATGTTCTTCTAATTTGGCTAAATGGCGCAAACGTAAGTTTAAAATGGCTTCTGCTTGTTCATCACTTAAGTTAAAGCGAGCCATTAAAACTTGTTTAGGTTCATCTTCAGTACGAATAATTTCAATCACTTCATCAATATTGAGGAAGGCAATCATCAAACCGTCTAAAATGTGTAAACGAGCGAGTACTTTATCTAAATGATGTTGTAAACGACGCGTTACTGTTGTACGACGGAATGTCAGCCATTCGGTAAGAACTTGAAGTAAGCCTTTCACGGCGGGTTTATGATCAAGCCCGATCATATTCATATTCACACGATAGCTTTTTTCAAGATCGGTCGTCGCAAATAAATGCGCCATTAAGGCGTCCGTGTCAACGCGATTTGAACGTGGCACAAGCACGATACGCACAGGATTTTCGTAATCCGCTTCATCACGAATATCTTCTACCATAGGCAATTTTTTCGCCGTCATTTGCTCAGCAATTTGTGCAATGATTTTAGAGGGTGAAGATTGATGAGGAAGTGCACTAATGATGATTTCACCGTCTTCTTTATGCCATGTTGCACGCATTTTGATAGAACCACGACCGGTTTCGTACATTTTGCGAATATCATCTTTTGGCGAAATAATTTCCGCTTCAGTTGGGAAATCTGGGCCTTGAATGATATTGAGTACATCATCTAATCTTGCTTTTGGATTATCTAATAGCAGGACAGCGGCATCCGCCACTTCATTAATATTGTGTGGTGGAATATCGGTTGCCATCCCGACTGCAATCCCGGTGGTGCCGTTCAACAGAATATGAGGCAGACGTGCAGGCAAATATTGTGGTTCTTCTAAAGTACCATCAAAGTTCGGTTGGAAATCAACGGTACCTTGACCTAATTCAGTTAATAGAATCTCAGAAATTTTGGACAGACGAGATTCTGTATAACGCATTGCCGCGAATGATTTAGGATCATCTGGCGCCCCCCAGTTTCCTTGGCCATCCACTAAAGGATAACGGTAAGAAAAGGGCTGAGCCATTAATACCATGGCTTCATAACAAGCGGAGTCGCCGTGTGGATGGAATTTACCTAACACATCACCGACGGTACGCGCAGATTTTTTAAATTTCGCTGCAGCATTTAAACCCAGTTCAGACATCGCATAAACAATACGACGTTGAACAGGCTTTAAGCCATCACCAATAAAAGGTAATGCACGATCCATGATGACGTACATTGAATAATTAAGATAAGCCTTTTCTGTAAAGGTGCGAAGTGGCATCTGCTCGATGCCTTCGTAATTAATATTGCTCATATTTTTTTAATCTATTTTCTTGTTGCACCGGAACTCGCATCAGACTGTTCGTGATGAGAATGCCCCATATCCATTCCTTTATGACTGTCAATTTCGTAAGGAACAGGTTGTGGTTTTTGTGGATTGGCTTCTTTAAAGGCTTCGTCTTTTAGTTTTCCGGAATAAATATTCGGATTTTTTTCGCCTTCGACCACGATTTGTCCCATCGTACCTTTATTTACAGCACGGAAAATCGAGTGATCCATAAAGACATAAGTGCCAGGTACATCAATTAGTGTTTCCACCATGGTGGCACTGCCGGATGGAATCAGGGTAGTTTGAACATTATGATTAACAAGCGTACCGCCTTCCACATACACATTATCAAATACGGCACCAATTAAGTGGAAAGAAGAGCATAAATTTGGTCCAGCATTTCCTACAAATAGACGAATGCTTTCACCGGTTTTCGCTTTTAAGGCATTTCCGTCCATAGTTGCACCGACTTTACCGTTGAAGAGGACGTATTCAGGGCGTTCATCAATGGCTTTTTGCATACTGAATGGTTGCAAGCCAGGATCGCCAAATTCACCTTTGGTATAGAATTCACTTTGCATAATGTAAAATTCGCGATCCACTTTTGGTAAACCTTCTTTGGGCTCAACTAAAACTAAACCATACATCCCCTTGGCAAGGTGAATATCCACAGGCTGACTGCCACAGTGGTATAGATAAATCCCCGAACGTAACGCTCTAAATTGAAAGGTGGATGTGCGGGTTGGTGGGGTTTCACTTGCGATAGCCCCCCCCATTGGCACAGCGGCAGCATGAAAATCGATACTGTGCGGCATCATTGAACTCGCTGAGTTGGAAAGTTGCACTTCCACCATGTCGCCTTCGCGCACACGAATAAACGGCGCAGGCACGCTACCATTTAATGTCCAAAATTTAAATTGCACACCATCCATTAAATCCATAATTTGCTCAAGTGCGGTCAGTTTTACCACGACTTTTGCTGGATAGTTACGATCAATCGGTTTTGGCACATTTGGCGCAAGCGTCAGTTCAGCTTCAATCTCTGGTAAATTTTCAACTGCAGTCGTCGCAGTATTTGAGGCTTTTTCTTCTGCTTGAGCAGAAGGAATAAGGCTTAAACCTGCACCTAATGTAATCGTTGCTAAGCCTAATGCGCTGTTTCTAAAAAAATCTCGACGTTGTTCGTTCATGATTGACCTCAAATAATTAAACTGTTAAATCCACTTGATCGCCATTAGTTTGTAACCAATTTTTGCGATCTTCTGCCCGTTTTTTAGCGAGTAACATATCCATTAATTCTAATGTTGCTGCGCCTTGATCTTCCTCCAGATCGTAAGTTAATTGAACTAAGCGACGAGTATTCGGATCCATGGTGGTTTCACGTAATTGTGAAGGATCCATTTCACCCAAACCTTTGAATCGTTGTACGTTTAAGGTACCTTTTTTACCTTTTAAACGTTCTAAAATCGCTTCTTTCTCATTTTCATCAAGGGCATAAAAGACTTCTTTGCCTAAGTCGATACGATAGAGTGGGGGCATTGCTACATAAACGTGTCCATCTTGTACCAATTTCGGGAAATGGCGTAAAAAGAGGGCACAGAGTAGGGTGGCGATGTGCAAACCATCAGAGTCCGCATCGGCTAAAATACAGACTTTCCCGTAACGAAGTTGAGATAAGTCTTCATTATCAGGATCGATACCAAGCGCCACAGCAATATCATGAATTTCCGTTGAGCCAAGCACTTGATCACTGGCAACTTCCCAAGTATTTAAGATTTTTCCGCGTAACGGTAGGATCGCTTGATATTCACGGTCACGCGCCTGTTTGGCCGAGCCGCCCGCAGAGTCACCCTCTACTAAGAATAATTCGGTTTTTTCTAAATTTTGTGATGCACAATCGGCTAATTTACCCGGTAGAGCAGGACCACTCACTAATTTTTTACGCACGACTTTTTTGGCTGCATTCAGACGACGTTGTGCAGAACTGATCGCCATTTCAGCTAAGCGATCCGCATCTTGTACGTTTTGATTTAACCATAAACTGAAGGCATCTTTTAAAACACCCGCAACAAAGACCGCACTTTGACGGGAAGATAAACGTTCTTTTGTTTGGCCGGCAAATTGAGCATCTTGCATTTTCAGTGAAAGAATATAAGCACAGCGATCCCAAATGTCGTCTGCCGTTAATTTCACGCCACGTGGTAATTTATTGCGGAATTCACAATATTCAGTCATGGCATTGAGCAAACCTTGACGAAGACCATTTACGTGTGTTCCACCTTGTACTGTCGGAATCAAGTTTACATAGCTTTCTGCAATAAGCTCGCCACCTTCCGGCAACCATAATAATGCCCAGCTTACCGCTTCTGTTGAGCCTTTAAATTCACCGACAAAAGGTTTTTCAGGCAAGGTTTCAAAACCATTCACAGCTTCGGTTAAGTAATCGGATAAACCATCTTGATAGCACCACACATCTTCGGTGTTATTCACTTTATCGACAAATTTAATTTCTAAGCCCGAACAAAGCACAGCTTTCGCACGCAATAAGTGGCGTAAACGACTAACAGAAAAATTCTTGCTATCAAAATATTTTGGATTCGGTTTGAAGTGAACGGTGGTGCCGGTTGTACGTCTGCCACAAGTCCCAATGACTTCTAATTCTTCTACTTTTGCACCATTTTCAAAAGCAATTTTATATACTTCGCCATTACGCTTAACTTGAATATCAACACGTTCAGAAAGGGCATTGACGACAGAAATTCCCACCCCGTGTAAACCACCGGCAAATTCATAGTTTTTATTCGAGAATTTACCGCCTGCATGAAGCTTGGTTAAGATCACCTCCACACCAGAAACGCCTTCAGTTGGGTGAATATCCACTGGCATCCCACGGCCATTATCAATGACTTCAAGCGATTGATCGGCGTGTAAAATCACTTCAACTTTGGTGGCAAAACCCGCAAGGGCTTCATCCACACTGTTATCAATAACTTCTTGAGCAAGGTGGTTTGGACGGGTAGTGTCCGTGTACATGCCGGGGCGAATTTGCACCGGTTCGAGATCTTTTAGAACCGTAATTTCTTGAGCAGAATAATTTGTAGTCATTTTTAAAATTAGTTACTTATTTACAAAAAAATTAGCGTGATTTTATCAAAAAATGACGCGTTTATAAAATCAAAGATGAGAAAAGATAAGGATACTATATCAAGGAAAAGTGCGGTCAAAATTTGACGTGAATTTTGACCGCACTTTAAATTCATTTGAACCTATTTAATCTGTTGTAGATTGAGTGATTGAGATACTAAGCTTTTGCTTTTGTTGCCAAATATTCCTGTAACCCTTTATCTCTCAATTTGCAACTCGGGCATTCTCCACAGCCTCCTTCAACACCTTCGTAGCAAGTGTGAGTATGCTGACGAATATAATCTAACGCACCTAATTCATCAGCTAATGCCCAGGTTTGCGCTTTGGTGAGATACATTAGAGGCGTTTTTAAATTGAACGGATAATCCATGGCTAAATTAAGGGTGACATTCATGGATTTGATAAACACATCGCGACAATCGGGATAGCCACTGAAATCTGTTTCACACACGCCCGTGATAATGTCATTAATACTTTGTCCTTTTGCGTAGATCGCCGCATACAATAAGAATAGTGCGTTGCGGCCATCCACAAAGGTATTAGGTAATTCTCCGTCTTTTTGTTCAATATCAGCGTTTGCATCCATTAAGGCATTATGGGTAATAGATTTGATGACGGACGTATCAATCAATGTTTGTTTTACGCCGAGATCTTTGGCGATCCCACGGGCTTTTTCTAATTCAATAGCATGGCGTTGGCCATATTGAAAGGTGACGGTTTCGACATTTTCTACGCCATATTCGGCAATAGCTTGAATTAAACAGGTTGTGGAATCTTGTCCACCAGAGAAGATCACAAGGGCTTTACGATTGTGATTAGGATTTGAAATATTCATAGGATACCTAGTTTTTTTATGTAGGAGGTTTACGAACTACAAGTTAAAAATGAGGCGGTATTGTAGAAGCCAAGTATGAATTTTGCAAGAAATCAGCTAATTTAAGCAGGATAAATCGGTAAAAGTTGTGATACAATTTTGGCAAGTTAGTTTTGAAAAGGTAAACATAATGAAAAAATTGATTCTTATCGTTATTGGTGCATTAGTGATTTCAGCTTGCGCAAATAAAGACGTTTATTTTAATGGTTCGGAAGGATCTCATTCAGGCATGAAATTTGATAAAGACACTCGTCATTGGGGCGTTAATCAATAATTGTTTTGATAAAAGAAAAGCCATACAGTTAGTTGTATGGCTTTTTTGTTAAATCACTTCTTCTTGGCAATGTGGGCAAGTCATTAAATGTTCTTCATTATTGTGCACAATATAATGGCCCATTTTTTTCGCTTTAGTATCAAGATATTTCGTATTGTAACGGTTTTCACCTACATTCAACGGTACACGTTCTACGATATTAATTCCCGCTTTTTTCATGGTTTCTACTTTTTGCGGGTTGTTTGTCATCAAGCGAACTTGCTTCACACCTAATAATTTAAACATATCGGCACACACATTAAAGTTACGCTCATCAGCTTTAAAGCCTAATGCAAGGTTGGCTTCAATAGTATCCATGCCTTGATCTTGTAATGAATAAGCACGAATTTTGTTAATTAACCCAATGCCACGACCTTCTTCACGATGATAGATCAATACACCTCGACCTGCTTCGCTAATTTGACGTAATGCGGCTGCAAGCTGGAAACCGCAATCACATTTTAAACTGTGTAATGCATCACCCGTTAAGCATTCAGAATGAATACGGGCAAGCACAGGCTCATCTTGGTTTGAAATATCACCCATCACTAAAGCGACATGTTCTTTTTTTGTATCGGGAAATTCAAATCCGACCATTTTAAATATGCCATATTCGGTAGGCAAATTGGCTTGAGCAACCAGTTGGATTTTTGACATAACGTATCCTTTTTCAACTTTATTCTGCTAAAATGTGCACTTTATTTTTATTATCAAGAGGCAACAATGTTTAAAAGGCTGTCATTATATACGTTATTCCTTTGTCTTGTACCATTTTTTGTTTGGGGTTTTGCTTATCATTGGCATGGAAACAACCAATTAATGGAATGGGATTATTGGCTTTATCTTTTAACCGAAA
Organism: Parahaemophilus parainfluenzae; assembly: GCF_001055095.1. Taxonomy (GTDB): domain Bacteria; phylum Pseudomonadota; class Gammaproteobacteria; order Enterobacterales; family Pasteurellaceae; genus Haemophilus_D; species Haemophilus_D parainfluenzae_Z. The sequence goes on along the minus strand of NZ_JVHG01000006.1, from coordinate 54,257 downwards.
CGGGTAGCGTACCTTATGCTTTAATTACCTGTGGTGTGTTTGCTTTACTTTTCCGTTTTCTTTTTGAAAACCGTAAACAGTGGATTATGGGCGTAATTGTGATGGGCCTGTCGGTATTATCTACACAAGTAATTAAAACAGGTTTAAAAACAGTTTTTGCCGAGCCACGTCCTTTTACCGTCTATTTAGCGGAAAAAACAGACAGCACGACAGACGCTTTTTATCATCAAGATCGTTCAGAGCGAGCAAAATTAGTCGATAAATTTTATTCTACACAGGCAGATACACCAGCCTGGTTAAAAGCGCATTATGAAGATGAAACGGGTTATTCTTTCCCATCTGGACATTCTATTTTTGCAGCCACTTGGCTAATGTTAGCCGTCGGGTTTAGCCAATTATTAGGCAATCGTTCTTTTAAAGCGGAATTACTGATTGGTGCCATGACCATTTGGGGCGTATTAATGTTGATTAGCCGCGTACGCCTTGGAATGCATTATCCTATCGATTTATTTGTGGCGATAATTTCGGCATGGCTTGTTCATTTGATTATTTTTGGTTTCTTACAGAAGAAAGGCTTATTTAACAATAAATAGAATCAAAGACCGGTTTGAGCGATAAAGCCGGTCTTTTTTATTGCTTGTAGAAAATATGATTTTTATCATGGATTTTCATTTTGATTTCAAGGAAAATACAGTCCAGACATTCCAACAATTTTGACCGCTCTTTTGAGGAGACAATATGTATTACGGTATTGATATCGGTGGCACGAAGATTGAATTAGCCGCTTTTAATGAAAAATTAGAAAAGCTTTATACCGAACGCGTGCCAACGCCACAAACGGATTATCAAGATTGGTTGCAAGCGATCAAAACCTTAGTAGAACGTGCTGATGCCCACTTTGATGAAAAAGGCACGGTAGGTCTTGGGTTGCCAGGATTTGTTAATTTAACGACAGGGCTTGCTGAAGTGACGAATATTCGTGTCGCAGATAATAAGCCCATTTTAACTGATCTTGAAAAAATACTCGGGCGTGAAGTGCGAGCTGAAAATGATGCAAATTGTTTCGCGCTTTCTGAAGCTTGGGACGAAGAGAATACCCAATATCCTTCCGTATTAGGGCTGATTTTAGGCACTGGTTTTGGTGGTGGCTTTGTGATTAACGGCAAAATTCACTCAGGACAAGTGGGGATGGCAGGGGAGTTAGGGCATCTTCAATTAAATTATCATGCCTTAAAATTATTGGGTTGGGATAAAGCCCCTATTTATCAATGTGGTTGTGGTAATCACGCTTGTTTGGATACGTATATTTCTGGTCGCGGCTTTGAAATGTTGTACCGTGATTTAAAAGGGGAAGAATTATCAGCTAAAGACATTATCGATCGTTTTTATGCGAAAGAGGAAAGTGCGGTTGATTTTGTTCGCATTTTTGTGGAGTTAGCGGCTATTTCTATCGGTAACATTATCACTGCGTTTGATCCACATATGATTGTGCTTGGTGGTGGTTTATCGAATTTTGATTATCTTTATGAAGCGTTACCAAAAGCATTGCCACCTCATTTAATGCGTAGTGCAAAAGTGCCACCAATCAAAAAAGCAAAACATGGTGATTCTGGTGGAGTGCGTGGTGCTGCAGCATTATTTTTAAAACGTGAATAGATTTAATCTAAAAATACAGCAAAAATCTGAATAAATTTTGTGTTATAGGATAAAAATCCAGTTTCTTTTTAAGAAAACTGGATTTTTTCTTTTATCTCTCTACAATCAAAATATTGATTTTTTTAAGTGAGGTTTTTATGTTGACAGAATTTGGGAACTGGATTGAGCAAGGTTTAACATGGGTTGTTGAACATTTAGATGAGCCATTATGGAATATCACCATTGTTATTTTATTAGGTGTAGGTCTATTTTTTACTATTACTACAGGTTTAGTACAGCTACGTCTTTTCCCTACAAGTATACGCGAAATGTGGTTTGGACGTGCGGCGGAAGGTAATTCTTTAACGCCATTCCAAGCGTTTGCAACCGGGCTTGCAAGTCGAGTTGGCGTAGGTAATATCAGTGGAGTGGCAACAGCCATTGCGCTTGGTGGTGAAGGTGCGGTGTTCTGGATGTGGGTAACGGCATTTATTGGTATGTCGAGTGCTTTTGCAGAATCAACTTTAGCACAGGTATTTAAAATTCAAGATAAAGATGGCTCTTTCCGTGGTGGCCCCGCTTATTATATTACACAAGGTTTAAAATCTCGTTGGTTAGCGGTAGCGTTTGCGGTATCACTTATTTTTACTTTTGGTTTTGCATTTAATTCAGTACAAGCAAACTCAATCGTAGAAGCAACTAAAAATGCTTGGAATTGGCAAGGTGAATATGTTGGTCTTGTTTTAGTGATATTGACCGCCACCATTATTTTCGGTGGCGTAAAACGTATTGCAACCATTTCTAGTAGCGTCGTACCGATGATGGCACTCTTTTATTTAATCATGGCGGTAATTATCTTAGGCATGCATATTGATATGATCCCGACGGTGATAGCTAATATTTACAAAAGTGCTTTTACTTTCCAATCAGCCGCAGGTGGGATGTTTGGTGCTTTAGTCTCCAAAGCCATGATGATGGGGATTAAACGTGGATTATTCTCTAATGAAGCGGGGATGGGGTCTGCACCAAATGCCGCAGCAGCTGCTCACGTAAAACATCCGGTTAGCCAAGGCTTAGTACAAATGCTCGGTGTGTTTGTAGATACGATGATCGTCTGTACTTGTACGGCAGTGATTATCCTACTTTCAGATAATTACGGCAGTGAAACGCTGAAAAGTATTTCCTTAACGCAAAATGCATTGCGTTATCATGTAGGGGAGTTCGGAGTACACTTCTTAGCTTTCATTTTATTGCTTTTCGCTTATTCCTCTATCATTGGTAATTATGCTTATGCGGAAAGTAACATTCGCTTTATTAAAAATAAGCCGTGGTTTGTATGGTTGTTCCGCTTATCGGTATTGTTCTTTGTTTATTTCGGTTCAGTAAAATCAGGCAATGTTGTGTGGAATTTTGCGGATACTGTGATGGCTGTGATGGCAATCATTAACCTAGTCGCGATTGTTTTACTTTCCCCTATTGTGTGGAAGTTAATGAAAGACTATCAACGTCAATTAAAAGAAGGAAAAGAGCCTGAATTTAAAATTGATCTCTATCCTGAAATTAAAAAACGAGTATTAGAGCATCGAATTTGGAAATAAATCTTGATAGACATAAAAAAGGCGGGACATCCCGCCTTTATTATTTTAAATTGACTCGAAAATTGACCGCACTTTATCGTTCATTTCGATAAGTCAGGAAGTAATAAGAAAGAGCTGAAATAACCACGCAAGCTGTCATTGTATAGAGCATTGGTGCCGCGGTTTCCATTTTAAAGCTTGCGACTAAGGATCCCATCACCGCGCCGACACCAAAACGTACACTTCCCATTAATGAATTTGCAGTCCCCGCCATTGTTGGGAATTTCTCTAGAATAGAGGCGGTGGCATTGGAGGAGATTAATGGATTTTGTCCAACAAAAAAGGCTACGCCAATAGCTATTGGCCAAAAACCGAAATCAAAAAGTGCGGTTAAAAATAACCAAATTCCTGATATGAATTGTACCGCAATACCAATTCGTAACATGGTTTCAGCACCTAATTTCAATACAAATTTCCCATTGAGGTAAGAAGCCGTTGTCATGATGGCAATATTGATCATAAAGAAATAACCGAATTCATCGACAGGGATGCCATAAATACCGATATAGACAATAGAGCCTGCTGTGACGAAAGCAAATAAACCGCCAAATCCAAAAGAGGCGGCCGCCATATAACCTAACACTTCTTTTTGTTTTGAAAGCATCATAAAGTTACGAGCAATGATATTTAGGCGAAGTGGAATACGATTTTCTTGCTTATGGGTTTCAGGAATAATGAAAAAGACGAGTAATGCTGCAAGAAATCCCATCGTACCAATCACATAAAAAATCATGTGCCAGTGGAAATACTTCACAATATATCCGCCAATCACAGGGGCAACAAGCGGCGCGATCATAAAGACAAGCGTGATGGTGGACATGACTCGAGAGAGTTGATCCTTGCTAAATAAATCCCGTAATAACGCCCCAGAAAGCACAACGGGTGCTGCACCAAAGAAACCTTGAATGAAACGCAGAGCAGTGAAACTACCAATAGAATGGATACCGGTTAAAATAATAGCGGTGATAGCACCAATAATGACACCTAACAGAATAATTGGTTTACGACCAAAACTATCGCCAAAGGGCCCCCAGAATAATTGTCCTGCAGCCATGCCGTAAGCAAAGAATGTCAGCGTGTGCTGAACTTGCTCGGAGTTGATATTTAGGTCTTCAGCAATATTTAAAAAGGACGGAATATACATATCCACGCCCAAAGGCGGTAGCATCGAGAGGATGCCGAGCGTGGCGATAAAAATAAAGGTAGGTTTAATATTTTGGCTCATATTATTTCACTAAATTGTCGATTTCTTCCTGAGTGAGTGGACGAAATTCGCCTTCTTCTAAGCTTTCATCTAATTCAACGTTACCTATTCTCCAACGGTGTAGCGCAACGACTTTATTACCAAGTGCAGCAAACATTCGTTTCACCTGATGATAGCGTCCTTCAGAGATAGTTAAATTAACGTTGTAATCATCTAATACTTCTAATTTCGCCGGCTTAGTGGGTTCTTTTTCACCACGTAGCAGAATGCCTTCTTCACAGACTGAAGCATAATGGTTTTCAACTGGATCGGCTAAAGTGACTAAATAGGTTTTTTCGCATTGATGTTTTGGTGAAGTAATACGATGTGACCATTGACCATCATCCGTTAATAGCACGAGCCCGGTGGTATCCACATCTAATCGTCCAGCGCTGTGTAACTTGCCAGAAAGAGGCGGTTCAAAGAACTGATAAATGGTTGGGTAGTCTCCATCATCGTGAGAGCAAACGTAGCCTTGTGGCTTATGCAACATAAAATATTGCCCTTCTTCTACCCAAGGCAACAATTCATCTTCAAAATAAATTTCATCTTCTAGGCTTACTTTGGTCGCACCATTTTTCACAATTTCACCATTAATTTTGACCGCACTTTGGCGAATGGCCTTGGTGGCTTGTGAACGGGTTAAGCCTGTATTCTCAGCAATAAATTTATCTAGTCGCATCGTAAACTCTTATTTTTGATTGAACCAGCTGACGTAATCAAACTGATCGTAATATTTTTCGCCATTCCAACCGGAAAAAGTAAATAAATCGCCCACTTCGCCTTCGTTTTCAAAGCCTTTAATGTAGAAAGCGGATTTTAATTCAGGATATGGCTTGTGGGTAAAGACGACTTTGTTTGGATAAGGCAAGTTATCGAAGGCTTGCAAGTCTTCATATTTTGCACCTTTTCCACCATCTTTATCGGTCATCATAATAAACAAGTTATCGAGGTTTAAACGCTGTGAGCGAGCTTCCCATTTTTCCTGAGCTTCTTGTTCAGAGTGGTAGTGCATAAAGTGTACTTTAAGATCACCTAATAGACCAACGGGATATGGTTTTTCTGTTTGTATAAATTGAAGCGGTTGTGCTTGATAGAATGCGATGTTCTGTAGATAGCGAACAAAATCGCTTGGATCTAAATAAAGGTTAACAAACGGAGAATTAAAAGGCTGATTGAGGTCGTGCAAAATAAATGCACCGACACAGTTTGCCGAAATTACTGACATGCCTTGGTTGGTTAACCGTTGTTGGAAGGTTTTGTTAATCGCTTTCCGTTGTAATTTATTGATGGCACTTCTAAATTTAGAAAATAAACTCATTATTTACATCCTGCATGTTTTTTTGCGACATAGTAACGTTTTTGGCTCTAAATGTGAAGAAAAGGCAAAAAGTGCGGTCGATTTCACTCATATTTTGTAATAAATTTGTAAAATTTTTGCGGTATGTCACAAAATTCTCTTAAAAAGAGAGTATAATGGCGCAAATTTTATTTAACCTAAGTGAAAATGGAGTATTTTATATGAGCGAACAATTACGCCAAGCCGCATTAGATTTTCATGAATTCCCAATTCCGGGGAAAATTGCCGTTACCCCAACCAAATCTCTAGAAACCCAGCATGATTTAGCCCTTGCTTATTCTCCAGGTGTTGCAGAGCCTTGTCTCGAAATTGAAAAAGATCCTTCTGCTGCAAGCCGTTATACTGCTCGTGCTAATTTAGTGGCCGTGATTTCAAATGGTACTGCCGTATTAGGTTTAGGAAATATTGGTGCACTTGCCTCAAAACCTGTTATGGAAGGGAAAGGTGTATTGTTCAAAAAATTTGCCGGCATCAATGTATTCGATATTGAAATCAATGAACATGATCCAGATAAATTAATCGATATTATTTCTTCATTAGAACCTACTTTTGGTGGAATTAACCTTGAAGATATCAAAGCACCGGAATGTTTCCACATTGAAAAAGCGTTGCGTGAACGTATGGGAATTCCGGTATTCCATGATGACCAACACGGTACAGCTATTATCGTCGGTGCGGCTGCATTAAATGGTTTAGAAATTATTGGAAAAAATATCGCAGATGTACGCTTAGTGGTTAATGGTGCCGGTGCTTCTGCTATTGCTTGTACTAACTTGCTTCGTGCATTAGGTTTCAAAAAAGAAAACATCACCATGTGTGACTCTAAAGGTGTGATTTTCAAAGGCCGAGGCGATAACATGGATGAAACCAAACAATTCTACGCCATTGAAGATAATGGTTGGCGCACATTAGCGGATGCCGTTAAGGGAGCCGATGTGTTCTTAGGTTGCTCTAAAGCAGGTGCATTAAAACCTGAAATGGTGAAAACCATGGCGGAAAATCCATTGATTCTTGCATTAGCTAACCCTGTACCTGAAATTACACCTGATGAAGCGAAAGCAGTGCGTCCAGATGCGATTGTTTGTACTGGTCGTTCAGACTTTCCAAACCAAGTAAATAACGTACTTTGTTTCCCATTCTTATTCCGTGGTGCACTAGATGTAGGTGCAACAGCGATTAATGAAGAAATGAAATTAGCGGCTTCTCATGCCATTGCGAGTCTTGCGAAAGAACCGGTTCCATTAGAAATTATTGCTAATTATGGTGCGTTATCATTTGGGCCGGATTATGTAATTCCGACTCCGTTCGATCCTCGTTTATTATTTACCGTATCTTCTGCGGTAGCGAAAAAAGCAATGGAAACAGATGTGGCAACCCGTCCAATTACCGATTGGGCAGATTATGAAAAACAATTAAAAGCATTAGTTGCAGCTTAATCCTTCTCTTTCAAAGTGCGGTCAAAAATGATGATGTTTTTAACCGCACTTTGTGTTTTTTTATCTGTCTATGGAAGGAATGGCACATTAATGTGCTTTAAATTAATCAAGGGGTAGCGATTCCCTTAGGACTTATGAGTGTCAAAATGAAACAAACACGTTCTCCTTTATATCCGATTTTTCTCTTCGTCATCATTAATCTGATCATTTTCACCTTATCTCGTCTTGGGCTTGCGATTTGGCAAGCAGACCGTGTCTCTGCGGTAGCGGGTTGGGGGCAATTATTCTTACAAGGCTTACGTATGGATATCGTGGCCTTGTGCTATTTATTTGGTGTGCCGGCATTATTGACGGTGCTATTTCATCATAGCCGAATTTGGAAAATGATTTTACGCATTTGGCTTACTCTCGGTAGTGTGTTCATTCTATTTATGGAACTGGCTACGCCTGCATTTATCGAAACCTATGACTTCCGTCCAAACCGACTCTTTATTGAATATTTAATTTATCCGAAAGAAGTCTTTTCAATGTTGATGGAAGGCCATTTAACTGCGGTCATTTTTAGTCTTATTTTCACCGTTACGGCTTTCTTCTGTTATTGGAAACTATCTGGTTATGCGGTGAAAAACTTACGCCCAATGAGCTGGAAATTACGCCCTGTTGTAGCATTGCTCGTGATTGCCGTTGCTTTTTTAGGTGCGCGTTCGAGTTTCCAACACCGTGGTGTTAACCCTGCAATGGTCGCCTTTTCTTCCGATGGTTTAGTGAATTCTCTAGTGTTGAACTCTGGCTATTCTGTCCTTTATGCGGCACAGCAATTTAAAGATGAAGGTTCGTCTTCCGCAGTGTACGGCAAAATGGATACTGATGAAATGTTGCGTATAGTCAAAGCTAGCCGTGGCCGTCCTGAAAGTGATTATATTTCAGAGAAGATTCCAACATTAACGAAAAACCAAGCCACTTACCAAGGTAAACCGAAAAATATCGTCATTATTTTGGAAGAAAGTTTTGGGGCGCAATTTGTCGGTACATTAGGCGGAAAACCACTTTCGCCTGAATTTGATAAATTAGCCAAAGAAGGTTGGTTATTTGAAAATCTCTATGCGACAGGTACGCGTTCTGTACGTGGTATTGAAGCTACTACAGCAGGTTTCACACCCACTCCAGCACGTGCAGTGGTGAAATTAAATAACAGTCAAAGTGGTTTCTTTACCATTGCAGATTTACTTGCTAAACAAGGTTATAACACGTCTTTTATTTATGGCGGTGAAAAACACTTTGATAACATGGCAAGCTTCTTCTATGGTAACGGTTTCCAAAATATTATCGATCAAAAGGATTATCAAAATCCGAAATTTACCGCGACTTGGGGCGTGAGTGATGAGGATTTATTTGATAAAGCGAACGAAACCTTTACCCAATTACAGAATGAAGGAAAACCATTCTTTAGCTTAGTGTTCAGTTCGAGCAATCACGATCCTTTTGAATTTCCGGATGGTAAAATTGAGCTTTACGAACAACCAAAAGCAACCCGTAATAACAGCGCAAAATATGCGGATTATGCCATTGGTTATTTCTTCAAATTAGCGAAACAATCTAATTATTGGAAAGATACCGTGTTCTTGGTGATTGCAGACCATGATTCCCGCGCAGCGGGTGCAAGCTTAGTGCCAATTAAGCATTTCCATATTCCGGCGTTAATTTTAGGAGATCATGTAGAGCCACGCCGAGACAGTCGTTTAGTGAGTCAAATTGATATGCCGACAACCTTGCTTTCTATTGCGGGTGTAAGTGGTAATTATCCGATGATTGGTTTTGATTTAACGCAAAACGTTAATCCGGATCGCGCCTTTATGCAATTCGATCAAGCCCAAGCGTTAATGAAAGGCAATCATGATGTCGTTATCCAAACACCAAATAGCAAAGCAAAAGGTTATGTTTACGATAAGGAAAAAGACACATTAACTGAAAAAGAAGTCCCGGAAGAAATGAAAAAAGAAGCCTTGGCACATGCTTTACTTGGCAGCTATTTATATAAAAACCGTTTATATAAAGGCAGTGAAGAGAAATAAAGAGCGGTCAGTTTTAGGCTAATTTTAAAGGGCGAATGATTTCGCCCTTTTTCTTTATATGATTTTTGCTTAGTGATTTTCATCAATCACACGTGGGAATAAAATATTATTTTCACGGTGGATATGCATCATTAAATCGTCTGCAAATTCTTGGATGCCACTATAAAGTGCACGCCATGTATTACAAGCATCTACTGGAGGCGTCATATTATTTGTTAATGATTTCAATACATCTAAATGTTCGCCGTGTTCTGCATGTTCCATTTCCATCATACGAATTGGCATTTGCGCCATCATATAATTACCAGCTTTGATCATTGGGAAAAGCACGTGCTCTTCTTTCATCATATGGTTGCTCAAATCCTCATAGACATTGCGTAATTCAGCTGCCACACCCATTGGACAATCTTCACGATCGCCATGAACACTTTCTACACGATCCGCTAAGACGATTAATTCTTGAAGCTGTTCACGGTGACGTTGATGGTAGCGAACTAAAATATGATCGATAATTTCAGGATAAGTTGCATTAACCCAATATTCTTCAGGGTTTTCTGCTTTGCTATTTTGAAGCTCGGTTAAACGTGTTTCAATTTCTGCTAAATTTAATCCTTTTTCTGCCGCTGCATTTGCAAGTGTATCGGAACCACCACAGCAGAAATCCAAATCGTATTCGCGAAGTAGAGATGTTGAGCCGGGTACGCTGACAGCGATTTCACTTAATTTTTTATCTCCAAAAGACATAATGAATCTCCTTATTGATTAGGTAGAGTTAAAAAGTTGAGTGAAATACTAAGATAATGAAAGAAAAATGCAACGGATTTTTTAGCAAAGTATGATTTAAATCAAAGCTAAAAGTTAAAGTTACCGTGTTGTAGGTAGGTATTGATGCGTATTAAAGTGAAAGTTGCATTGCTTTGATGAGGTGTTATTATTCGAGCATAGAGAGGGGATAATCATGAAGCGAATCTATCGATTTTTGGCTATTGGCTTAGTGTTAGTGGTTTTAGGTGTTGGATATTTTCTTACGAATTTAACGATTTTTGACCATACATTTATTCAACTAAAAACGTCACAAAAAGTGAGTTATATTCCTTTTAAAAACAAGTTAAATATGCAATGTGACAAGGCTGATTATTCAGTGCCTAAATTAGCCAGTTCTCGTTTTAATTTGATAACTTGGAATGTACATAAAGGGCAAGATAAAGGTTGGCAAGAAGATTTAGCGCGACTTTCTAAACAAGCGGATTTTGTGTTATTACAAGAGGCGACGCAGTATCAAAATTTAAGTACATTTTCGACCGCACTTTTTGTGTCCTCTTTTTCTTTTAAAGATCTCTTATCAGGTGTAAAAACATTTACCCAAACACAGCCAGAATGGTATTGCGGTGGTGGCGTAGCTGAACCATTAATACAAATTCCCAAAGTGGCAAGTGTGATGAGTTTTCCATTAGAAAAAGGCAATAGTTTGCTACTTATTAATGTGCATTTAATTAATTTTGAATGGGGCATTTCCACTTATCAAACCCAGTTAGAGCAGCTATTTTCCTTTGTTGAAAATCATCAAGGTCCTATCATCATGTCTGGTGATTTTAATGCGTGGAATGAACGTCGTCTGAATTTAGTCAATAATTTGATACAAAAATACGGCTTAGATTCTGTGGTGCTCTCTCAAGATGAGCGGGTTAGATTTTTAGGGTATCCACTGGATTATATTTTTACGCGAGGCGTAAAGGTGGTCAGTGCAACATCAGAAGTGGTCACTTCATCAGATCATAATCCATTACTGATGGAATTCGAATTAGAATAAAGTGCGGTCAGGTTTTTGGGAAATTTTAGGGCTAACGTTACGTTAGCCCTAGGTATTAATTATTTAGTTTGGTTAATTAAGAATTGCGTTAATAAAGACACCGGACGACCCGTTGCACCTTTATTGGCGCCTTGAAGCCAAGCTGTCCCCGCAATATCTAAATGCGCCCAAGTATATTTTTTCGTAAAGTTGGAGAGGAATGCGCCTGCAGTAATCGCGCCGCCCCAGCGCCCCCCAATATTGGCTAAATCAGCAAATAGAGATTTTAATTGCTCTTGATATTCTTCACTCAACGGTAAACGCCAAGCTTTATCAGTAGTTTGTTGTGCGGCTTGTAATAACTGTTCAGCCAAGGCATCATCAGTTGAAACTAAGCCACTGTTATGTTGGCCTAACGCCACCACGCAAGCACCTGTTAGGGTTGCGACATCAATCACATATTGCGGTTCAAAACGTTCTACATAGGTGAGCGCATCACAAAGTACTAAACGTCCTTCAGCGTCAGTATTTAATACTTCTACGGTTAAACCATTCATTGTGGTAAGAATATCACCTGGACGATAGGCATTGCCATCAGGTAAGTTTTCACAACCGGCTAATACGCCGATGACATTTAATGGCAGATTTAATTCAGCAATAGCTTTCATCGTACCAAAGACAGACGCTGCACCGCACATATCGTATTTCATTTCATCCATATCTGCGGCAGGTTTTAAAGAAATTCCGCCCGCATCAAAGGTTAAACCTTTACCCACTAACACGATTGGTTTTGCGTTTTTATCAGGCGCATTGTTGAAATGTAAAATAGACATATAAGCTGGGTTTTGTGAACCGCGAGATACGGCTAAATACGCATTCATGCCAAGTTTTGTCATGTCTTCTTCATCAATCACATCGAGGGAAAGTACGGTTGATGTTTCAGCTAATTTTTTAGCTTGTTCAGCTAAATAAGCCGGGGTACAAATATTGGGCGGCATATTCGCGATATTACGCGCAGCTTTTACACCATTTGCAATGGCTTGTGCTTCTGCGATGGCTTGCTTAGCTTGTGCGTCATCGGTATTAAAAATGATTTCTTGAAGTGAGATAGCATCCGCTTTTTTACTTTTAAATTCGTCGAATTGATAAAGACTATGTTCGATGGTTTCAACGGTAAAACGCACATTCCAAAATAGATCGCGATCTTTAATTTCCACATCCGTTAAATTATTCACTGCTTGCTGAATATTTAACTCTTTTAATGTTTGGGTAACACGCTGGATGATTTGTTTAAATTGGCGCTCAGTCGTTTCGCCTTTTTTGCCACAACCCGCGACTAACAAGCGTTTAGCGGCAAGATTTGGTAACGAATGAAGCAGAGTCGCTTGACCAATTTTGCCTGAAAGATCTTGGCTTTGAGCTAATTGGCTGAGGTAACCTTGTGTGATTTGATCGATTTCATTGAAACTTTTTGTAAATTCGTTGTTCTCATAAATGCCGATGATAAGGCAATCGGTTGATTGAGAAAGTGCGGTTGAGTTTGCTTGATATTTCATGTTATTTCCTTATGTTGCTAATTTGCTATTTAAATCAGTGAAAATAAGGTATCATACGCCATCTAAATTAGCCAGTTTCCCGTGTTTTTTAGTTAGAAAAAAGAATGATATTAACCCGATATTTAACAAAAGAAGTCTTTAAAAGCCAAATTGCGATTTTGTTTATTTTGCTTTTAATTTTCTTCAGCCAACAACTTGTTCGCGTGCTTGGTTCAGCGGCAAATGGTAAAGTGCCTGCCGATCTTGTGTTCTCTTTACTCGGATTAGGGATGCCAACAATGGCGCAATTAATGTTGCCATTATGTTTGTTTATCGCCATTTTGCTAACTTTTGGTCGTCTCTACGCAGAAAGTGAAATTACGGTAATGCGTGCTTGTGGTGTGGGACAACGTATTCTTGTTCGTGTGGCGTTAATTCTTTCTTTGTTCACTGCTGGCTTGGCTGCTTACAACGCTTTATGGCTTTCACCATGGGCCATTCAAAAGCAAGCGGCGATTGTCGAAGATGCTAAAGCAAATCCCACCATGGGCGCGTTGACTTCGGGGCAATTCATGTCCACAAGTAACAATAATTTCGTTTTATTCATTGATAAGATCAATGGTAATCAAATCAGTGATGTTTATCTTTTCCAAATGAAAGCCAAAGGGCAAACGAAGCCATCAGTGGTTACCGCTGAAAAAGGTGAGTTAAAAGCGTTACCGAATGGCGATCAAGTCTTGAATTTACAGAATACCTTGCGTGTAGAAGGCACATCCGTGCTTCCTGATTTTCGTATTACACATTTTGATGATTACCAAGCGTATTTAGGCCATCAAGAGACAAACTCGGAAAGTGATGAAGCCGCTGAATTATCTTTTGAGCAATTATTAAAAGATAAAAGTGCAGCAGCAAAAGCAGAGTTGCATTGGCGAATTACCTTAATTTTAGCGGTGCCTTTAATGGCGCTTATTGCTGTACCAATGAGTAAAGTAAATCCTCGCCAAGGCCGTTTTGCGAAAATCTTACCGGCATTATTGCTTTATTTAATTTATTTCTTATTACAAAGCTCATTTAAATCTGCGGGTGGCGCAGGTAAGCTTGATGCAGGTTTGTTAATGCCGTTGGTAAATATCGCCTTTTTAATTTTAGGAATTGTGCTGAATAGTTGGGATAGCACTGCTATGCATAAATTCCGTCGTGTATTCAGAAAAGGGTAATAACAATGTTGATGAATACTCTTGATCGTTATATCGGTAAAAGCATCTTAGGGGCAATTTTTGCCACGTTATTTACGTTAGTTGGTCTTTCGGCAATTATCAAATTTGTAGAACAATTCCGCAGTGTAGGGAAAGGTTCTTATGATATTTGGCAAGCGGTGGCTTATACAGGATTAACCATTCCCAAAGATGTGGAAACCTTTTTCCCAATGGCAGCTTTGTTAGGTGCCTTAATTGCTTTAGGTAATTTAGCCAGCCGTAGTGAATTAGTGGTCATGCAATCTGCGGGTTTTTCTCGTTTTAAAATTGGATTAGCTGTCATGAAAACGGCACTTCCACTGGTGCTTTTTACCATGATTATTGGTGAGTGGGGGATTCCACAAACTGAACAGTTTGCCCGTGATATGCGTACTCGTGCACTTTCTGGTGGTTCAATGCTTTCGGTAAAAAATGGTGTATGGGCAAAAGATGGTAATAATTTCGTGTATGTTCGTCGTATTACCGATGATGCACAATTAGAAGATATTTATATTTATACCTTTGATGACCAGCGTAACCTCACTCATTTGAAACACGCGAATCAAGCACAATATTCTGCTGAAAATAATCAATGGCAGTTGCGCCAAGTGAATAATTCAGCAGTATCAAAAGAGCAAATTACCACAACAAACCGCCTAACAGAAGATTGGGCAACAAGCTTAACGCCAGATAAATTAGGCGCAGTTTCATTACGTCCAACATCATTATCCATTTCAGGTTTGTATGAATATATTGCGTTTTTAAAACAAACAGGACAGGATTCTCGCCGTTTTGAATTAACCTATTGGCGTAAGATTTTACAGCCCCTTTCTGTAGGTGTGATGATGATGCTTGCGTTATCTTTCATCTTCGGTTCTCTACGTAGTGTCACCGCAGGGGCGAGAATCGTAACGGGGATTTGCTTTGGATTCTTGTTCTATGTCGTCAATGAAATTTTTGGACAAATGAGTGTGGTATTTAATGCACCAGCCTTTTTAGGTGCACTGATGCCAAGTCTCTTATTTATGGCGATTATTTGGTGGCTACTTGCAAGAAAACGAGATTAATTAATATAAAAAATGAAAAAGGCGAACTGATATAGTTCGCCTTTTTGTTTGCTAAAAAAAGTGCGATCAAAATTGACCGCACTTTAGGAATTTAATCTTCTTTAAATTCTCTCATCATTTCTTCTGCTTTCTTCACCATTTCTGCAGAACCGATGAAAAGTGGTACACGTTGGTGAAGTTCAGTTGGTTGAATATCTAAAATTCGATTGTAACCATCAGAGGCAATCCCCCCCGCTTGTTCTGCTAAGAATGCCATTGGATTGCCTTCATAAAGCAAACGAAGCTTACCATTTGGATAGTTAGTTGCACTTGGGTAAATATAGATACCACCTTTTAATAAGTTACGGTGGAAGTCTGCCACTAATGAACCAATATAACGTGACGCATAAGGTCGGTTAGTTGCTTTATCTTCCTCTTGGCAGTATTTAATGTATTTTTTTACCCCTTGTGGGAATTTGAGATATTGTCCTTCATTGATGGAATAGATTTTGCCATCTTTTGGCATTTGCATATTTTCATGAGAAAGACAGAATGTACCGATAGATGGATCGTAAGTGAAACCATTTACACCATGACCAGTTGTATAAACCAACATGGTAGAGGAACCATATACAATATAACCCGCAGCCACTTGTTTATTACCCGGTTGCATAAAGTCTTCTAAGGTAACAGGTGAGCCAATCGGTGAAACACGACGGTAAATAGAGAAGATCGTCCCAACAGAAACGTTCACATCAATATTGGATGAACCATCAAGAGGATCGGTCAAAATAATATATTTTGCATTGCGAGCACGTTCAGTATCAAAAGCGATAAAGCTTTCTTCTTCCTCTGAAGCAAAACCAGCTACCTCTTCACGCGACATAAGGGCCGCATTCATGGTGTTATGGGCGAATAAGTCCAATTTCATTTGGCTTTCACCTTGTACGTTTTCGACACCAGACTGACCAAGAATATTGGTTAAACCTGCTTTATTGATATCACGATGAATGATTTTTGCTAATAAACGAATAGAAGACAAAATACCACTAAGTTCCCCTTTTGCATTTGGGTACTCTGCTTGGCGTTCAACAATAAATTCACTCAATGTTTTCATGTTTATTCCTTTTTTATAATTGTTAAATAAATAATAGACCCTTTTATTATATGTTATTTAGCACTTTTGATTGAGATCAAAATGTGAAGAATGAGATCTTTGTCACATTTTATTTTTGATACAAAGCCTTGACAAAACGTATATATCCTTTAAAAAAGATATAATAGATAAATAACGTCACAGTAAAGGAATACTGTTATGAAATTTACTCATTTTCCTTTCAAATCAAGTTTACTTGCTTGCAGTATTGCTTTGCTTGCTGCGTGCAATTCAATTACTTATCATCCCACTAAAACGATTGAGAAAATAGATCCACAAAAGGGATATCGTTTAGAAAATGCGATGCAGCAGGCATTACAAAAAGAAAATTTGGTGATTATGACTTTTTCAGGTGGTGGTTCTCGCGCGGCATCTTTAGGTTATGGCGTGTTAGAGCAGTTCCAAAATGTCTCAGTGCGTCCAACAGAGAAAGGTAGCACCTTATTGCAAAATATTGATATTGTGTATGGGGTGTCTGGCGGCTCAGTATTAGCAGCCTATTTTGCTTTAGAAGGACAGGACATTATCCCTAAATTTAATAATTCTTTTTTGAAAAAGAATTTCCAGAAAAAAGTCATCAATGAAGTATTTTCGGTGAGTAATGTGCCTCGGCTTACTTCTCCACAGTTTGGTCGTAGCGATTTGTTGCAGGAACAGCTCAATCTTGCTTTATATCGTGGAAAAAAATTTGCAGATCTTGAACAACGTAAAGGACCTTTTGCTGTAATTAATGCCACCGACATGGTCGCTGGACAGGAGGTCTCTTTCACTCAAGATTTCTTTGATTGGCTTTGTGTAGATTTAAATGATGTCGAAATTGCAAGAGCTGTGGCAGCATCCAGTGCTGTTCCATTAATTTTTTCACCCATTACACAAAATAATCATGGTGGTGCTTGCCAAGCCGAGAGTAAAAAAGAATTATTGACACAGATGAAAGTAGGGAATCGTTTGTGGCTAAACAATTTTGAAACCATGAAAAAACGTACGGCTTCTTATCAAAATAATGAGGAAAAACCTTATTTACATTTGGTTGACGGTGGTTTAACGGATAATTTGGGCTTGGCAAGCTTGTTGGATATGTCGAATTTACTCACTGTCAAAAAATTGTATGCAGAGCTGAAAAATTACAATTTACGCAATATTGTCGTGGTAAACGTCAATGCGCAAAGTGAGCTATCGAGCCATATTGATAAGTCTGCTGATGTGCCAGGAATCAAAGAAGTGGTGAACACGGTGATAAATGTACCGATTGATAAAACAACGGAATCTACCGTGAAATATTCACAAAAATTTGCTGATCAATGGAATGCTTACACTAAACATAAAAAAGGTGCAAAAATTAAAGCTTATTTTGTGAATTTAAGTTTGAAAGATTTGCCTGATGGGCAGTTAAAAAATGATGTGCTTAATATCGGAACATCTTTCTATTTACCCCAATCAGATGTGGACAAATTGCGTGAAGCGGCCAAGATTTTATTGGAACAATCGAAAGAATATCATAAGGCACTGAAAGCATTACAATAGCCCAATAATTAAAGTGTGGTTAAAAATTATGGGTCTTCGGAATATATAGTGGAATTACTTTCTTAATAGTTTAAAAACAACTGGTGTTTAAATCGGATTTTCTGGTGGGATGTTAGGATAATCAATAGTATTATATAAAAGTATCAATCACATACGAGTGATACTTTGGGAAAAAAATAAAATAGTCCAATTTACTTGACCGTGTACTATAGTACATGGTTTATAATATTCAGGGGGTGAAATAAGATGATTTATCGCATTAGTGAGTTTGCAGATAAATGTGGAGTTAATAAAGAAACGATCAGATATTACGAGCGAAAAAATTTATTACAAGAACCTCACCGAACGGAAGCTGGTTATCGGATATATTCATATGATGACGTTAAGCGTGTTGGGTTTATTAAACGAATACAGGAACTTGGTTTCTCTTTAAGCGAGATTTATAAATTACTTGGTGTTGTAGATAAAGATGAAGTTCGTTGTCAAGATATGTTCGAATTTGTTTCTAAAAAACAAAAGGAAGTGCAAAAACAAATAGAGGATTTAAAACGAATTGAAACTATGTTAGACGACTTAAAACAACGATGTCCAGCTGAAAAGCAATTACATTCGTGTCCAATAATAGAAACATTAACATGAGAGATTAATTAACGAAAGGAGCTTTTTTATGAATAAATTTAAGGTAAACATTTCAGGAATGACCTGTACGGGTTGTGAAAAACACGTAGAATCAGCACTTGAAAAGATAGGTGCTAAAAATATTGAGTCTAGTTATCGTCGTGGTGAAGCAGTATTTGAACTGCCCGATGATATTGAGGTTGAAAGTGCAATAAAGGCGATTGATGAAGCAAATTACCAAGCCGGAGAAATTGAAGAAATATCATCACTAGAAAACGTGGCGTTAATTAATGAAGACAATTATGACCTTCTTATTATTGGTTCTGGTGCTGCTGCCTTTTCTTCGGCAATTAAAGCTATAGAATACGGTGCAAAAGTTGGAATGATTGAGCGTGGAACGGTTGGGGGAACCTGTGTGAATATTGGCTGTGTTCCGTCAAAAACTCTTCTTAGGGCAGGGGAAATCAATCATTTATCAAAAGACAATCCGTTTATAGGTTTACAAACATCCGCTGGAGAAGTGGATTTAGCTAGTTTAATCACGCAAAAGGATAAATTGGTGAGCGAACTTCGGAATCAAAAATATATGGATTTAATTGATGAATATAATTTTGATTTAATTAAAGGTGAAGCAAAATTCGTTGATGCTAGTACGGTTGAGGTCAATGGGGCAAAGTTATCTGCAAAACGCTTTTTAATTGCAACAGGTGCATCGCCTTCGTTGCCCCAAATTTCAGGACTTGAAAAAATGGACTATTTAACTAGTACAACACTTCTTGAGTTAAAGAAAATACCAAAACGATTAACTGTAATTGGTTCAGGATACATTGGAATGGAGCTTGGACAACTATTTCATCATTTAGGTTCAGAAATAACGCTTATGCAAAGAAGTGAGCGACTTTTAAAGGAGTATGATCCTGAGATTTCAGAGTCAGTTGAAAAAGCGTTAATTGAACAGGGTATAAACCTTGTCAAAGGGGCAACTTTTGAGCGTGTTGAACAAAGTGGAGAGATAAAAAGGGTTTACGTAACAGTAAATGGCAGTAGAGAAGTCATTGAATCAGATCAGTTACTTGTTGCCACTGGAAGAAAACCAAATACGGATTCTTTAAATTTAAGTGCAGCAGGTGTTGAAACTGGAAAAAATAATGAAATCCTGATCAATGATTTTGGTCAAACAAGTAATGAAAAGATTTATGCAGCAGGAGATGTCACTCTCGGTCCCCAATTTGTTTATGTAGCTGCTTATGAAGGTGGACTTGCTGCTCGTAATGCAATCGGAGGACTAAATCAAAAGGTCAATTTAGAAGTGGTTCCAGGCGTTACGTTTACTTCTCCATCGATTGCAACGGTTGGTTTAACGGAGCAACAGGCAAAAGAAAAAGGATATGAAGTGAAAACATCGGTATTGCCGTTGGATGCTGTTCCAAGAGCGCTCGTTAATCGGGAAACAACAGGTGTTTTCAAATTAGTGGCAGACGCGAAAACATTGAAAGTGTTAGGGGCGCATGTAGTGGCAGAAAACGCAGGAGACGTAATTTATGCAGCAACATTAGCTGTGAAATTCGGTTTAACTGTTGGAGATCTGAGAGAAACGATGGCTCCATATCTAACAATGGCAGAAGGATTGAAGCTGGCTGTCCTAACTTTTGATAAAGATGTTTCGAAATTATCTTGCTGTGCAGGCTAAGGGAACTTTTTTACAACTCCCTATTCAAGTGAACCAGCTAATGCTTTAAGGGATTTTCTAAGTGCATTTGTGGTCACAAAAATAATTTAACACTGATGATTTCGACATCAAATCTATAATTGATACCTTAACACCGCAGAGTAATAAAGGATGAATAATATGTCAGACTTATTATCCCTACCAGACATTAAAACAATAGAACCGCCACAATAAAATGAAACCGATATGATGTTTAAAGTTGAAGCAGTCGGACCACCTGAACGTTGTCCTGAATGTGGTTTTGACAAGTTGTACAAACACAGTTCAAGAAATCAACTAATTATGGATTTGCCCATTCGTTTAAAGCGAGTGGGCTTACAATTGAACCGTAGACGATACAAGTGTCGTGAATGCGGATCTACCTTCTGGGAACGCCTAATATCTGTAGATGAAAAGCGTAGTATGACCAAAAGGCTTTTAAAGTCCATTCAAGAGCAATCCATGTCTAAGACCTTTGTAGAAGTCGCAGAAAGCGTTGGTGTTGACGAGAAAACCATTAGGAACGTTTTTAAGGACTATGTGGCACTCAAAGAACGTGAATACCAGTTTGAAACTCCTAAGTGGCTTGGGATAGACGAGATACATATTATCCGTAGACCTCGGCTTGTATTGACTAATATTGAACGCAGGACTATTTATGACATCAAGCCTAACCGTAACAAGGAAACAGTCATCCAACGTCTTTCAGAAATCAGTGACAGGACTTACATTGAGTACGTCACAATGGATATGTGGAAGCCCTACAAAGACGCAGTGAACACTATCCTTCCACACGCTAAAGTGTCGTAGATAAGTTTCATGTAGTTAGAATGGCTAATCAAGCCTTAGATAACGTCAGAAAGTCTTTGAAAGCCCATATGAGCCAAAAAGAAAGACGTACCTTATGCGTGAAAGGTTTATCCTTCTAAAGCGTAAACACGATCTAAATGAACGTGAATCATTCCTCTTAGATACTTGGTTAGGTAATCTTCCTGCTTTAAAAGAAGCCTATGAACTCAAAGAAGAGTTTTACTGGATATGGGATACTCCTGATCCAGATGAAGGTCATCTTCGTTATAGTCAATGGAGACACCGTTGTATATTCAGCAACTCTAAAGACGCATATAAAGACCTCGTGAGAGCCGTAGACAACTGGCATGTTGAAATATTCAACTACTTTGATAAAAGGCTCACTAATGCTTATACGGAGTCAATTAACAGCATTATTAGGCAGGTAGAGCGAATGGGTAGAGGTTACTCGTTTGATGCCTTACGAGCCAAAATCCTTTTCAATGAGAAGCTCCATAAAAAGCGTAAGCCACGATTTAATTCAAGTGCTTTCAATAAAGCTATGTTATACGATACTTTCAATTGGTATGAAGTGAATGATCACGACATTACAGACAACTTAGGTGTCGATTTTTCCACACTTATTAAGAATTTGGAGAAGGGTGATTTATAAGCCCTTTTCCACCATAAAATCCGAATACCCAAAATTATCAGGAATATTAACCGCACTTTTCTTTTTAAATTTTATATCAATTCCATTCATATAAAATCACAATAAAATTCACATCCATCTAGACGTCTAAATCTTTAATGAGGACGTTAATTTTGTTACACTCAGTCTATCTTAGAATTAATTAAATATAGGAAAGCAAAATGAGTAAACTTTTTCCCAATGCCACTATTCGTACTTCTGCACCATATCGTTTTGATATTGTTGGCAGTTTTTTACGCCCAGAAACCTTAAAACAGGCTCGTCATCAATGTAGTTGTGGCGATATTTCTTGTGCTGATCTAACGCAAGTTGAAGATGCAGAAATTGCAAAATTGGTTGAGCATCAAAAAAATGTTGGATTACATGCGGTGACTGATGGTGAATTTCGTCGTACTTTTTGGCATTTAGATTTCTTAGCCGCATTAGATGGCGTGAAAGAAGTGGATGCCGAAAAATTTTCAGTACAATTTAAACATGATAATGTACGTCCAAAAACATTAAAAATTGTGGATAAAATTGGTTTTTCAGAGAGCCATCCGTTTGTTGAACATTATCGCTCATTACAAAAAATTGCAGGGGAGACTGAAGTTAAATTAACAATTCCTTCTCCGTCTATGCTCCATTTAATTTGTACCGTACGTGTCACAGATTATCAGCCGATTGAACGTTATAAAGATAACAATCAGTTGTTATTAGATGATATTGTTGATGCTTATATTGATGCAATGAATATCTTCTATAAATTAGGCTGCCGTAACTTACAGTTGGATGATACAAGTTGGGGCGAATTCTGTGCGGAAGATAAACGTAAAACCTATACTGAACGTGGTTTAGATTTAGATCAAATTGCTAAAGATTATGTGTATATGTTAAACAAAATCGTGGCTGCAAAACCAGCTGATTTAGCGATTACAATGCATATTTGTCGTGGTAACTTCCGTTCAACGTGGTTCTCGGCAGGTGGTTATGAGCCTATCGCAGAAACCTTATTTGGTCATTGTAATGTAGATGGTTTCTTCTTGGAGTATGACAGTGATCGTGCAGGCGATTTCAAACCTTTACGCTTTATTAAGAATCAACAAGTAGTGTTAGGATTAGTAACCTCAAAATCGGGTGAGTTAGAAAACCGTGATGAAATTATTGCTCGTATTAAAGAAGCAGCGCAATATGTGGATATCAATCAACTTTGCTTAAGTCCACAATGTGGTTTTGCTTCAACGGAAGAGGGTAATATCTTGACGGAAGAACAACAATGGAAGAAACTCGACTTTATCCGTAGTATCGTGGAAGAAGTTTGGGGTAAATAATTTCAAATTGGAATGTAAAAGAGATAATCGTTAAGATGGTTATCTCTTTTTTTCATGAAAGTGCGGTAAAAAATGACCGCACTTTTAAACAATAAAAAAGGAAGTCGATAGACTTCCTTTTATGTTATTTCAATTTAATTATTTTTGACGCATTGCAGGGAATAGGATTACATCACGGATAGATGGTGCGTTAGCATAAAGCATTGCTAAACGGTCGATACCTAAACCTTCACCTGCTGTTGGTGGTAAACCGTGTTCAAGTGCAACTACAAAGTCATCATCTTTAAACATCGCTTCATCATCACCCGCTTCTTTCGCTGCAACTTGTGCATCAAAACGTTCGTTTTGGTCTTCGGCATCGTTTAATTCTGAGAAGCCGTTACCAATTTCACGTCCACCGATGAATAATTCAAAGCGGTCAGTTACTTCTGGGTTTTCATCGTTACGACGTGCAAGCGGTGAAATCTCAGCTGGATGCGCCATTAAGAAGGTTGGTTGAATTAAGTGATGTTCAGCCACTTCTTCAAAGATCGCATTTACGATAGAGCCTAAGCCCCAAGATTTTTGAACTTCGATACCCAAGCGTTCAGCGGTTGCCTTTGCACGATCGAAGTCGTAAAGATCTTCTTTTACGATACCTTTATCTGCACCGTATTTAATGGTTGCATCATGTAATGTAATACGCTCAAATGGTTTGCCGAAGTCAAATTCTAAATCTCCGTATTTCACAATGGTTGTACCAAGAATATCAATCGCGAGTTTGCGTAATAATTCTTCGGTGTTATCCATTAAATCATGATAATCCGCATAAGCTTGGTAGTATTCAAGCATGGTGAATTCTGGGTTGTGACGAACAGAAACCCCTTCATTACGGAAGTTACGGTTTAATTCGAATACACGTTCAAAACCACCAACCACTAAACGTTTTAAGTAAAGTTCTGGTGCAATACGAAGATACATATCTACATCTAACGCATTGTGGTGAGTGATAAATGGACGAGCAGATGCACCGCCTGGAATCACTTGTAGCATAGGGGTTTCAACTTCCATAAAGCCTTTAGAAATAAAGAATTCACGAATACCCGCCACCACTTTTGAACGAATCACAAAAGTACGACGAGATTCTTCATTAGAAATTAAATCTAAGTAACGTTGACGATAACGTGCTTCCATGTCTGTTAAACCATGGAATTTGTTTGGTAACGGACGAAGTGCTTTGGTTAAAAGTTGAACTTCAGTGGTTTTGATGGTTAATTCATTGGTTTTAGTTTTGAAAAGTGTACCTTTCACCCCAATGATATCGCCTAAATCCCAGTTACCTACATCTTCAGCATAAACGCCTTCAGGAAGATTATCACGAGCAACATATAACTGGATTTTGCCACTCATATCTTGCAAGGTAATAAAGGTGGCTTTCCCCATTGCACGACGAGTCATAATACGACCAGCAACGGCCACTTCAATCGCTTTGTCTTTTAATACTTCGCCATCTTCGGCTTCGTACTTATCATGTAAATCTTGAGCAAGGGAGTCACGACGGAATTGATTCGGGAACGCATTACCTTTTGCACGTAATGCGGCTAATTTTTCACGGCGAACGAGCATTTCGCCATTGAGATCTAATTCTTTCACTTCTTGTTCTGACATATCCTTTACCTCGCTAGTTTGTAATTAGAATGTGATTTATTGAAAATAAACAGGTTTCTTCTATTCTACCCATAGCATTGTTTTTTGTTAAGCCTTTTTTAATGAAGTCATCTGTTTTATAGGGAAAGTGTTGGTGATAAATGCAGGAAAGCAAAATTGTGCTATTTTTTTTAATCAATGCGTTTATCATCATGTCTTGATATTCATACAAACAAAAAGAGCGGTCAATTTTTCAAAGGTTTTAAACGCTGAAAATACTGACCGCTCTTTACGTAGAATGATTAATTAAAGATCGAAATCGCCGAAATCATTGGTATCTACTTTAGAGTCAATTTGACCAACAAGATAAGAACTCACTTCGACTTCTTGTGGCGCTACTTGTACGTTGTCAGAAACAAGCCATGCGTTAATCCATGGGATTGGGTTAGAACGCGCACCAAATGGCAATGGAAGACCGACCGCTTGCATACGGATATTGGTTATATATTCCACGTATTGCACCAAAATGTCTTTGTTCAAACCAATCATTGAACCGTCTTTGAATAAGTAATCTGCCCATTCTTTTTCTTGTTCCGCTGCGGCTAAGAATAAATCATAGGCTTCTTGTTTACATTCTTCTGCAATTTCTGCCATTTCAGGATCGTCTTGACCAGCAGCCATGATGTTTAAAATATGCTGCGTACCGGTTAAGTGTAAGGCTTCATCACGTGCGATAAATTTAATGATTTTTGCATTACCTTCCATTAATTGACGTTCTGCAAAGGCA
The DNA here is from genome assembly GCF_001055095.1 of Parahaemophilus parainfluenzae. Lineage (GTDB taxonomy): Bacteria > Pseudomonadota > Gammaproteobacteria > Enterobacterales > Pasteurellaceae > Haemophilus_D > Haemophilus_D parainfluenzae_Z. Next base: position 29,042 of record NZ_JVHG01000006.1, on the reverse strand, counting down.
AACGAACAAGCGAAAGATACGTAGAAACGAATTGCTTCAAGTGCGTTCACACTCATCAAGCAAAGGTAAAGCTGTTTTTTTAAGTTACGTAATGTTACAACACATTCTTTACCATCTACCGTGTAAGTACCTTCACCGTACAAGCTGTAAAGTTGGCTATCACGGATTAAATCATCGTAATAAGAAGAAATGTCACGCGCACGTTTGATGATTTCTTCGTTCGTCACGATGTCATCAAATACAATAGATGGATCGTTCACAATGTTACGAATAATATGTGTGTAAGAACGAGAGTGGATGGTTTCAGAGAAGGTCCAAGTCTCGATCCAAGTTTCTAATTCAGGAATAGACACTAACGGTAATAATGCGACGTTCGGGCTACGACCTTGAATAGAATCTAATAGGGTCTGATATTTTAAGTTACTGATGAAAATGTGTTTTTCATGCTCAGGTAACGCGGCATAGTCGATACGGTCTTGAGACACATCCACTTCTTCTGGACGCCAGAAGAAAGAAAGTTGTTTTTCAATGAGTTTTTCAAAGGTCTCATATTTTTGTTGATCGTAACGCGCAACGTTAACGTTTTGACCAAAGAACATCGGTTCTTTTAATTGGTCGTTTTTGGTTTGCGAGAAAGTAGTATATGCCATGTTATATCCTTACTTATAGCGGGCTTTTACCCACTTAATGATTGATTGCCTAAAAATATCAAAAGGCGGACTTGTAAACAAGCCCACCTAAATTATTAAATCTTACAAGCCCCACCAGCACAGCCATCATCTAAATCTTCTTGGCTGTCTTCAGCACCATCACGGGTGTTTTGATAGTAAAGGGTTTTTAAGCCGTATTTGTAAGCGGTTAAAAGATCTTTTAACAACACTTTCATCGGTACTTTACCGTCTTCAAAACGTTTTGGATCGTAGTTGGTATTTGCAGAGATCGCTTGATCCACGAATTTTTGCATGATACCCACTAAGTGTAAGTAACCATCATTGCTTGGAATATCCCAAAGCAACTCGTAGTTATCGCTTAAGTTTTCATAATCCGGTACCACTTGTCTTAAGATACCATCTTTTGACGCTTTAATACTTACATGACCACGTGGTGGTTCGATACCATTTGTTGCGTTAGAAATCTGTGAAGAGGTTTCTGACGGCATTAATGCGGTTAAGGTTGAGTTACGTAAACCGAATTCTTTGATTTCTTGACGTAATGTTTCCCAATCATAATGCAATGGTTCTTGCGTTAAGCTATCAATATCTTTCTTATAGGTATCGATTGGTAAAATACCTTTCGCGTAATTAGTTTCATTGAAGTATTCACATGCACCTAATTCTTTCGCTAAGTTCATGGAAGCTTTCAATAGATAGTATTGAATCGCTTCAAATGTGCGGTGAGTTAAATCGTTCGCTGAGCCATCAGAATAACGCACGCCGTTTTTCGCTAAATAATACGCATAGTTAATCACACCGATACCAAGTGAACGACGACCTAATGAAGAGCGTTTTGCCGCTGGAACAGGGTAGTCTTGGTAATCAAGTAATGCATCTAATGCACGTACTGCAAGATCTGCCAGGTTATCCAACTCGTCTAAATCATCTAATTTACCCAAGTTGAACGCTGAAAGTGTACAAAGGGCAATCTCACCATTTTCATCATGGAAATGTTGTAATGGTTTAGTTGGCAATGCAATTTCTAAACATAAGTTAGATTGACGCACTGGTGCAACAAGCGGATCAAACGGTGAGTGAGTATTACAGTGATCCACGTTTTGGATATAAATACGACCGGTTGATGCCCGTTCTTGCATTAATAAAGAGAATAACTCAACGGCTTTTACAGAACGTTTGCGGATATTTGGATCCTGTTCGTATTTCACGTAAAGTTCTTCAAATTTATCTTGATCAGCAAAGAACGCTTCATAAAGTCCAGGTACATCTGAAGGGCTAAATAAAGTAATGTCTGCGCCTTTAATTAAGCGTTGATACATTAATTTGTTTAACTGTACGCCGTAGTCCATGTGACGAACACGGTTATCTTCCACACCGCGGTTATTTTTCAATACTAATAAGCTTTCAACTTCTAAGTGCCAAATCGGATAGTAAACTGTCGCCGCACCACCACGTACGCCACCTTGTGAACAAGATTTTACAGCACTTTGGAAGTGTTTATAGAATGGAATACAGCCAGTGTGGAAGGCTTCACCACCACGAATTGGGCTACCTAACGCACGAATTGCACCTGCATTCACCCCGATACCTGCACGTTGTGATACGTATTTCACGATTGCTGCAGAGGTAGCATTGATAGAGTCTAAGCTGTCACCACATTCAATCAATACGCAAGAGCTGAATTGACGAGTAGGTGTACGAACCCCCGCCATGATAGGCGTAGGTAAAGAAATCTTAAAGGTTGAGGTCGCATCATAGAAACGACGAATATAATCCAAACGGGTTTCTTGTGGATATTTTGAGAATAAGCTCGCTGCAACTAATAAATAAAGGAATTGTGCAGATTCATAAATCTCACCGGTTACACGGTTTTGAACTAAGTATTTTCCTTCTAACTGTTTCACAGCAGCATAAGAAAAGGTCATATCACGCCAGTGATCAATAAACCCATCCATTTCATCCCATTCTTCACGAGTATAGTCGGCTAAAAGTGCAGGATCATATTTGCCCATGCGCACTAATTTTTTCACATGATCGTATAAACGAGGCGGATCGAAATGGCCATACGCTTTTTTGCGTAAATGGAAAACCGCAAGACGTGCAGCAAGATATTGATAATCCGGGGTATCTTTGCTGATTAAGTCTGCTGCCGCTTTAATGATCGTTTCGTGGATATCGGAGGTACGAATACCTTCATAGAATTGAATATGAGAACGCAATTCAACTTGAGAAACAGAGACGTTTTCCAAGCCTTCAGCCGCCCAAGTAATCACTCGGTGAATTTTGTCTAAATTGATTTGTTCAAGCGTACCATCGCGCTTTGTAACCATTAATCCTTTGTTCATGGGAGATAAAACCTGCTAGAGAGATGACTTTAAAAAAAACACAATATATAGTGTTATAAAAAATAACAATGCACAAGATAGAGTGTTTTAAAATTGAATTCAAGCGGTAAATTTTTTACTTACATTATTGACAAAAGATAAGTCATTTAAAATGAATAACTTTTTTTTAGAAGTGATGTTTTTTTAGGCAGGATCTTTTTTGTAAATCTTTGTAAAGAAAAAAAGTGCGGTCAAAAATTATCTCGTTTTTGACCGCACTTTAAGACTTAAAAATTAATTAATTCAAATATTTAAATACTTTGACAACTTTTTGAACACCAGTAACTTTACTTGCAATTTCTGCAGCTGAGTCACCTTGTGATTGTGTGACGTTTCCGAGTAAGAATACTTCACCGTTTTCGGTGATCACTTTCACATCTGTTGCTTTTACATTATCGCCTACGAAAAGTTTAGATTTAATTTGCGTCGTAATCCAACTGTCTTTTGTAATTTGTCCAAAAGTAATTTTTGGTCCAACACGTAATTCATTGTATACGTCGTTTACACCTTCTACACCTTTTGCAAGACTGGTAGCTGTTTCTTTTACACTTCCATTAGGAACTTGGCCAATTAACAATACGCGACCACTGTAAGAAACAGCATTAACACGACCTTCTGATTTAATTTGCGCATCTTTATCTAATGCGTGCCCAACTTTTAATTCTAGGGTTTCATCATCTATCTGAGTACCCATTGTTCGAGGATCTGTCGCGACTTTTGCGCCCGCAGCAGTACCACCAACAACTGCAGCAGCACAGCCTTGTAATATAATTGATGTGCCAAGTATGAAGGCTAATTTTTTAAATTGGGTTAGTTTCATATTAATAATCTCCTTATTTATTAAAATGAGTTGAGTCAACTAATTTGTCAATTAGTCTAAGAGACACTCTAGTTAGAAAATCTTTTAATGTCAAGCTCTTGGGAAAAGTGTGCTATCAACAAGCTCACAAAGTGCATTAATCACAAATAAATGATTTTCTAAAATACGTGTTTCTTTAGTGGCAGGAATGGAGATTTCTAAATCTGTTTCAGCCAATACACCTTGAATAGCATCGTTATTTGAACCCGTTAAAGCAATCACTTGAATTTCTTTATTGACTGCATTAGAAATCGTATTTAGCACGGCTTTTTCTGTTCCTAAAGGGGCAAAAGCGATCAATAAGTCACCGGGCTTCGCGATAGCGTTGAATTGATGTTGATAAAGCTGCTCGATAGGTTGATCAAAAACCAGTGAAGAACCGACCGCACTTTCAAGGCTAAGGTGTACGGATGGTAGGCTAGGACGCTCAAAATCGTAACGATTAAGCAAATTTGACACTAAGAATTGCGCATTCGCGTAAGAGCGAGCGACGCCACAGGCAATCACTTTATGACCACTTAACAAACATTGCATGACCATTTGTGTGGCAGTAGCAATATTTTCTGATAGTAGGCTAGAAGCAGAAATTTGAATCTGAATACTTTCGCTATAAATATCTTTAACTTTTTGTAACATAATCGGAAAAGGTTAATCGAGAAAATTAGGAATCCATTGGATATTACTGGCAGTTTTTCCAAAGGCGACAAGATCAAAACGACAATCTGCATCTTCGAGGCTTAGGTTGTGTTTGGCAAGCCATAAATTTGCAGCATTTAGCCATTTTTGTTGCTTTTGCCAATCCACACTTTCAACAGCGGATCCAAATGCTGAGTTGGATCGTTGACGTACTTCAACAAAAACAATGGTTTGCCCGTCTTGCATAACGAGATCTAATTCACCGCATTTGAAATGTTGATTCGCCGCGATGAATTTGAGGCCTTTGGCTTCTAAGAAAAGGCGGGCTTGATGTTCAAAGCCCGCCCCTTGTTGACGATTTAATGAAAACATGGATTAGTTTGCAACCGGCACCACGTTACTATCTTGTACTTGGTACCAAGTCATATCACGATCCACATTACAGTTTGGACCTGCGCTAAGCTGACCGGTTAAACCGCTTAGTGTGTAGCCTGGGACTTGGCGTAATTCATTAAAGTGGTTAATGAGCAACCAAGCATCGGCACCCATTGCATATAAACGCATTAATTGGAATTCGCCACCAGTTGAACTTGCCACTTTTTGATATTGTGAAGAATCCGTTTCTTTAAAGAATGGAATATCACTAAATTGAACGCCATTCATTTTTGCATAGTATTCCGCAGTATTGCTTGCCGCATTTGAACGAGAACTTGCATAAATGCGAACATTCGGATTGCTGGTATCTAAGTAACCTTTAATTTCCGCTAATTCATCTGGCGATGACACAACATAAAGTCCAGCAGTATCTTGTGGAGCACCTTGGAAGAAGTAGGTAATATCAGCTGGTAAGTTATAGTAGCGAATATTCGCATCTGTACCCGCTAAGCGTTGCCAACGTACGTTGAACGCATTACCAACACGTTGTCCTAAATCATTTTGCGGCATGGCAACGATTGGGTTACGAATACCATCTTTCCACATTTTGTTTGCTGCAGATTCCGCTTCATCTTCTGGTGATAAACCGTAATAGCACACTTGGTTAATCGCTCGTGCATTTGGTGTTGCATTTAAAGCTAACACGTCCATACCTTGTACTTCTGCAGGGTTTGAAATAATGGCATCCACGTTTTGTTTGAGCAATGGTCCTACTAACGCTTTAATACCTGAAGTTTTTGCTTGTGCAATAATCTCGTTAATTGGAGTCGTAGAAGAGTCAAATACTTGTACTGGAATAGTTGAATCGCCTTTTGCTTCATTAAAACCCGATTGAATGGTTGAGCCTAAAATTTGGCCATCGCCGCTTAAAGGTAACACTAAACCAATTTGAGCTAAATTCGTTTGTTGGAAATTCAACAAGCTTTCTAGCTCTTTAGGGAAAAAGGTTGCCGCAACGTGGTTTGGATAAGCTGATTTCCAACTTTGTAACGCCTGGCTTAATTGTACCGGCTGACGGATGTTGTCGTTATAAGCTTTAATCAAGGTGAGCCAACCGCCTAATGCTACGCTACCTTCATCAGAGGCATTATTGATGACAGCGGTATTCGCAGAACGGAGTAACGACCAAGTTTTATCAACATTATCTTTACGACGTTGCATGTCTGTTAAATTTTCATCCATTTTGATGCGTGCTTTCACCGCTTCAATCACATCTTTACGATTTTCTGCAGTTTTAGCAAAAGTTTCGTAATAACGAGATTTTTGTGATGGACTTAATTTCGTGAGGTCAAGCGCACGTAATTTACTTTCAGCCATCTCATTAGCGCCTTTCTCTGCAGAGATACGTGCTTCGACTAAAGTACGGTCTAATTGTTGCGCTTCGTTTAAGTCAACCAATTCATTTAATAACTCTTCGGCTTGTGGCACTTTATTTTCAGTAATTAATACACGTGCCGCTAAGAGCTTGTAAGTTTGTTGATCTTCTTTATCTTGTGCTTGTCCTAATTTGTTCATATAAAATTCAGAACTTGCATTGGCATCACGTTGTAATGTTTGGGTAAAGCTGCTACCAAATAAGTTAGAACAACCTGCTAACGCAACAGACAATAAAATCGGCATTAAACGTTTTTTAAAACGACCGCCTTGTAATAGAATAGACATATTCGCTCCATAATGAATAAATCAATAATGGTCGATCTTACTTATCTCACAATGTAAAAGCAAACAAAAATGAATGATTTAACCGGAATTTTATATATTGTCGCCACGCCAATCGGGAATTTACAAGATATTACACAACGTGCTTTAGAGACCTTTTCACAAGTGGATTTAATTGCTGCGGAAGATACGCGCCACAGTGGTTTATTGCTCAGTCATTATGGTATCAAAAAGCCTTTTTTCGCCTTGCATGATCACAATGAACAAGAAAAAGCCCACGTATTGGTAGAAAAGTTAAAACAAGGCACCAATATCGCATTAATTTCCGATGCAGGGACACCCTTAATTAGCGATCCGGGTTTTCATTTAGTGCGTCAATGTCGTGAAGCTGGCATTAAAGTGGTGCCGTTACCTGGCGCTTGTGCAGCGATTACTGCATTATGTGCATCGGGCATTGCATCTGACCGTTTTTGCTTTGAAGGTTTTTTACCTGCGAAAACTAAAGCGCGTAAAGATAAGTTAGAAAACGTCGCAGAAGAAGACCGCACTTTAATCTTCTATGAATCAACCCACCGTATTTTAGATACCCTTGCCGATATGCAAGACGTATTAGGTGGTGAGCGTTATGTTGTGCTTGCACGTGAAATTACGAAAACGTGGGAAACCATTGCAGGGGATAAATTAAGTGATCTTCGTCAATGGTTAAGTGAAGATCCGAATCGCACGAAAGGTGAGATGGTGTTAATCGTGGAAGGCAAACCCAAATCAGAAGATAGCGAAGAATTTTCACCACAAGCAATTAAAGCGCTCACTTTAATTGCCAAAGAACTCCCTTTAAAAAAGGCTGCGGCGATTGTGGCAGAACTTTATGGTTATAAGAAAAATGCCTTATACCAATTTGGATTGGATAATTTAGATTAGTCAAAAAACTATTTCCCTCTTTAGTAAAGAGGGGCTAGGGGAGATTTGGCAGAATTAATTTTTATAAATTTCGGAGAACAAATGTTAAAACAGGTTTCAGATACCTTACTTGCACCAAGCAATTTATCGCATCAATCGTTGCTTAATATTTTCGATGTGATGTCGCATCGTCATATTGATTATGCGGATCTTTATTTTCAATTAAGCCAAGATGAAAGCTGGGTATTGGAAGATAGCATTATTAAAGAAGGTGGCTTTCATATTGATCGCGGTGTTGGTGTACGCGCTGTTTCTGGAGAGAAAACAGGCTTTGCGTATTCCGATCAAATTAACTTAGCGTCATTACAACAATGTGCTGAAGCTGTAAAAGGCATTGCGCAAATTAAAGAAGGCAATTTAATTTCGCCTCAAGCATTTAATGCGGTGAATGCGGTTCAGCGTTATGCGGCGATTAACCCGTTAGAAAGTTTAAGTAAAGAGAAAAAGATCGAGTTATTACACTTAGTGGATCGTACAGCGCGATCTGAAGATCCTCGTGTTACACATGTTTCTGCAGCATTAAGTTCGATTTATGAAGAAGTGTTAGTAGTCGCAACAGATGGCACACTTGCCGCAGATATTCGTCCACTTGTGCGTTTATCCATTTCTGTTCTTGTTGAAGAAGATGGTAAACGTGAGCGCGGGAGCTGTGGTTCAGGTGGCCGATTCGGATTAGATTGGTTCTTTGAAGTGGTAAATGGGGATATTCGTGCCGTTAATTTTGCAAAAGAAGCGGTTCGTCAAGCCCTTGTCAATTTAAATGCGGTCGCTGCGCCAGCAGGATTAATGCCTGTGGTATTAGGGGCTGGCTGGCCTGGCGTATTGCTTCATGAAGCAGTGGGACACGGTTTAGAAGGGGATTTCAACCGCAAAGAAAGCTCTTTATTTACAGGAAAAATTGGTGAGTTAGTGACGTCGCCATTATGTACAATTGTGGATGATGGTACATTGCAAAACCGTCGTGGATCTTTAACCATTGATGATGAAGGCGTGCCAAGTCAGTGTAATGTTTTAATCAAAGACGGGATTTTGCAAGGTTACATGCAAGATAAACTCAATGCACGATTAATGGGGGTGAAACCAACAGGGAATGGTCGCCGTGAATCTTATGCTCATTTGCCAATGCCACGCATGACGAATACCTATATGTTAGCGGGCCAAAGCAAATTTGAAGATTTAGTGGCTTCTGTAGATCGCGGTATTTATGCCCCGCACTTTGGTGGTGGTCAAGTGGATATTACTTCGGGTAAATTTGTATTCTCGACGTCTGAAGCTTATCTTATTGAAAAAGGTAAGATTACTAAACCCATTAAAGGGGCAACGTTAATTGGTAGTGGTATCGATGTGATGCAAAAAGTTTCGATGGTTGCAGATGAAACTGATTTAGATCTTGGTATCGGTGTATGCGGCAAAGATGGCCAAAGTGTGCCAGTCGGTGTTGGTCAGCCAGCCTTGAAAATAGATGAAATTACCGTTGGTGGAACCAATTAAACATAAGCCCGATAATCATATCGGGCTTTTTATTTCCTTCGTATATAAGTGTGGTCCATTTTTCAGCTATTTTTGATTAGTCAGTTTCTGATGAATAATCATTGCGTTAGGTTAAAAGTTAAACACCCTACACGTTTATCTCGATTCTTTTATGATCCCTATCACAATATCTTGTAAAACCAGTTAAAAAAATTCCCCAAATAACCACAATAAGTGATACATTTATCGTTGCATGACTTTTTGTCATTTAAGAGACAGGGACAGGCGTGAGTTTGTCTGAAATTTCATCAACCAGAGGGAAACATTTATGTTAATTGGTGTACCTAGAGAACTGCTTGAGAGCGAAAATCGTGTGGCGGCGACGCCAAAAACGGTTCAGCAGATCTTAAAACTGGGCTTTGACGTCATTGTAGAACACGATGCGGGATTCAAAGCAAGTTTTGAAGACCAAGCATTTATCGACGCCGGCGCAAAAATTGGCTCAAATTCAGAAGTGTGGCATTCGGATGTGATTTTTAAAGTGAATCCACCAACGGATGCAGAAATTGATCAAATGAAGGAAGGTGCAACACTTGTGAGCTTCATTTGGCGTGCACAAAATCCGGATTTAATGAAAAAACTCACGTCGAAAAAAATTAATGTATTAGCGATGGATTCTGTGCCACGTATTTCCCGTGCGCAAGCGCTTGATGCATTAAGCTCTATGGCGAATATTTCTGGTTATCGTGCGGTGATTGAAGCAGCTCATGAATTTGGTAGTTTCTTTACCGGACAAATTACTGCTGCAGGTAAAGTACCACCGGCAAAAGTGTTAGTCATTGGTGCGGGTGTTGCTGGTTTAGCGGCGATTGGTGCAGCCAATAGCCTTGGTGCGATTGTACGTGCTTTTGACTCTCGTCCTGAAGTAAAAGAACAAGTACAAAGTATGGGCGCGTCTTTCTTAGAAATTGATTTCAAAGAAGAAGGTGGTAGCGGCGATGGTTACGCGAAAGTAATGTCAGAAGAATTTAACCGTCGCGCGATGGAGCTTTATGCGGAACAAGCGAAAGAAGTGGATATCATTATTACCACTGCAGCAATTCCAGGTAAACCAGCCCCTCGCTTGATCACAAAAGAAATGGTTGATTCCATGAAACCAGGTTCTGTGGTGGTGGACTTAGCGGCTGCAACAGGTGGTAACTGTGCTTACACTGAAGCAGGTAAAGTCATCACTACTGAAAATCAAGTGAAAATCATTGGTTACACCGATTTCCCAAGTCGTTTACCAACACAATCTTCCCAACTTTACGGTACAAACTTAGTTAATTTATTAAAACTACTTTGTAAAGAAAAAGACGGCAAGATCAATATCGATTTTGACGATGTGGTATTACGCGGTGTGACTGTGGTACGTGATGGTGAAGAAATTCCACCAGCGCAAATCCAAGTGTCAGCACAACCAAAACAAGAAGCGAAAGCGGCACAAAGTGCGGTTAAAAAAGAGGAAGAAAAACCGGCTGATCCTCGCATCAAATATGGTGTGATGGCGGGTGTAGGTGTGTTATTCCTCTGGCTTGCATCTGTGGCGCCTGCGGCATTCCTTTCTCACTTCACCGTATTCGTATTGGCTTGTGTAGTCGGTTACTACGTGGTTTGGAACGTCAGCCACGCGTTACACACTCCACTTATGGCGGTAACCAATGCAATTTCAGGTATCATCATTGTGGGTGCATTACTGCAAATTAGACAACCAACAGGCAACTTCTTTATTGATGCATTAGCCTTTGTGGCAATCTTGGTGGCAAGCATCAACATCTTTGGTGGTTTCCGTGTAACCCAACGTATGTTGGCGATGTTTAGAAAAGGTTAAGGAGAAGACGATGTCTGAAGGTTTAGTACAAGCAGCCTATATTATCGCTGCATTACTTTTCATTATGAGCTTAGCCGGTCTTTCTAAACATGAAACGGCAAAAGCTGGTTGTTGGTATGGTATTGTCGGTATGACAATTGCCCTTGTTGCAACCATTTTCGGCCCGCAATCTGAAGGCACATTATGGATCATCATTGCGATGATCATCGGTGGCGTGATCGGTGTTCAACGTGCATTAAAAGTTGAAATGACTGAAATGCCTGAACTCGTTGCGATCCTTCACAGCTTTGTAGGTTTAGCAGCAGTGCTCGTAGGCTTTAACAGCTACGGCTTAACACACGAAACTGATCCTGTGTTAATGAATATCCATAACGTTGAAGTATTCTTAGGGATCTTCATCGGTGCGGTAACATTCACGGGTTCTATCGTAGCATTCGGTAAATTAAGCGGAAAAATCAATTCAAAAGCATTAATGTTGCCACATCGCCATAAATTAAATTTAGCGGCATTAGTGGTTTCAGCTTTCTTGATGGTAGCATTCTTAAACAACCCAGATAATATCTTCCCAGTGTTACTTATGACCGCGATTGCACTTGCATTCGGCTGGCACTTAGTGGCATCTATCGGTGGTGCAGATATGCCGGTTGTGGTTTCAATGCTTAACTCTTATTCTGGTTGGGCAGCGGCTGCAGCAGGTTTCATGCTAAGCAATGATTTGCTTATCGTCACCGGTGCATTAGTGGGTTCTTCTGGTGCGATTCTTTCTTACATTATGTGTAAAGCGATGAACCGCTCATTCATCAGCGTTATTGCAGGTGGTTTTGGTAATGATGTTCAAGTGTCTTCAGATGAAGAGCAAGGTGAATACCGTGAAACAACTGCAGAAGAAGTGGCTGAATTACTCAAAAATGCAAGCTCTGTGATCATCACGCCAGGATATGGTATGGCGGTAGCACAAGCGCAATATCCAGTCGCAGAACTTACGGCGAAATTGCGTGAACGTGGTATTAACGTACGTTTTGGTATTCACCCTGTTGCAGGTCGTTTACCAGGTCATATGAACGTACTTTTAGCCGAAGCGAAAGTGCCTTATGACATCGTGCTTGAAATGGATGAAATCAATGATGATTTCGCGGATACTGATGTGGTATTGGTTATCGGTGCAAACGACACCGTAAACCCAGCGGCGATGGAAGATCCAAACAGCCCAATTGCAGGTATGCCAGTGTTAGAAGTATGGAAAGCACAAAACGTTATCGTATTCAAACGCTCTATGGCGGTAGGTTACGCAGGCGTTCAAAACCCATTATTCTTCAAAGAAAACACTCAAATGCTCTTTGGTGATGCAAAAGAACGTGTTGATGACATTCTTACTGCATTAAACAAATAAGCAAAAAACTGAAGTAAAACTGACCGCACTTTGAGAGATTAAAGTGCGGTTTTTTTTTATATGTTTTTTAGTGCTTATATGATTAAATAACCTAACTTTAAGAAGTTATACACTAACTTTCTAAAATCAAAATAGGCGAGGAAACGATAAGATGAGATTTACATTACCACTACTATTATCTCTAACTTTGTTTGGTTGTTCTTTTGGTGGTTTTCAGCCTCCGCCACCACATGATCATTGGCGCTTACATAATTCTAGGGTTTTATTTCCTAACTCAGATCCTCAAGGACGTATTAAATTTCTTGACAGAAGACAAAAAGATATGTCGGATTGCGGTATGGATTTTGTGATAGGGGAAAGTGTTAATCCAGAAGTAAATCTTTGTTTAGAGAAAAAAGGTTGGTATCTAGAAGGCGGTCCAGTTTGTGAAGAAAGGCTAATGTGGGATAGTCCAATATGTACCCAATGGCGAAAAAAACACAGTAAACCTGATGCTAAGCCTTGGGGGTAAGTATTAGGTAGTACAATTTTCGTTTATTTCTCGATTTTTCTTTCCATTAAATATAAAAGTGCGGTCAATTTTGACCGCACTTTTTTACATTAACGTTGAATCAAATAGCGTAATTTGGTGCCATCTTGTTCAACGCTTAATAGTGTGTAACCGTGGTTTTTAGTGTCAACAGGAATGTTGTTGATAGATTGGGCACAGTCACTTAATAGCTCTAAAATTTCGCCTTTTTGTAATTGAGGCATGGTTTCGAGCATCACGATTGCTGGATACGGGCAAGGTTCACCTAGCGTATCTAACGTGTAATCTGGGGTGATGTCTTTTGGATCTTTATCTAATTTTTGAACAACGGTAAATGCCATAATAATGTCCTCTTTTTTGAATGAATTCGTTAATATTTAATTAGCAACCACAAGCTTGTGGATTCGCTGCCGCAATTTTTGCTTTAGCTTTTTTCAAGAAGTGGCGTTCCCACCAAACAACAGCGATTAAGCAAAGAATAAGCAAGCCGTAATTCACTAATAAACCGCCAACAGGGCCAAAGGATTTCAATAAATTAAGTTTTTCGTAATCTAACGCAAGTACAGGGGCAAGATCGTCCCATGCGTAGGCTAAATAGGTTGAACCAACAACGTTACCCACACCTACCCACATAAAGTGAACTTGACCTTCCATTGAGCGATACATCCAACCGGTTTCACATCCGCCTGCTAATACAATACCGAAGCCAAATAATAAACCACCGATAATTGCATTTGGACCCGCCCACATGATTTTGGCCGGCACGCCTAATTGAATGTAGCTGAATACGCCAAGCGTACCCACGAGAATACCGAAGATGATGGCTTTTGCCATATAAGCACGGCCGGTTACCCATAAATCACGGAAAGCGGAAGTAAAGCAGATTTGAGCGCGTTCAATTAATAAGCCGAAAGCTAACCCACAAAGCATCGCAAAACCCAGTTTGACGGAGTTTGTCATCACATAAAGTGAAGCAATCAGGTAAGCAAAAAAGACCACCATACCAATCCAAAAACGACGATTCGCTTGTTTCGGATCCGTTTCTTGTAATTTTGCTGCACCTTTTTTCAATTCTAATTTCACACGGAATATCGGAAGTAAGGTGACTTTTACCCCTGCATAAGTACCTACGGCTGTGGCAATAGTAAAGAACCAGGCGTGAACAGAAAATTGAGGAATACCGGTGAAGAGAGAGGCAAGGTTGCAGCCCATTGCTAAACGTGCACCGAAACCGGCTAATGCACCACCAATGAGGGCTTGAACAATACGACGTTTGTGTGGTTGATTACGCCATTTTACGTTGTTTGCCCAAAGTGCAGCCGAAATGCAACCCGCGAACATACCTAAAATCATCACGCCATCAATACGGGTGAAGATCGTGCCTTGCATGCCGATAATTTTATAGTAGCTCCAGTCGGACACATCGACACCTAGAGCTTGCAAAGCATGTCCACCCCAACGGGTAAATTCTCCAGTAACCGCCCAATAAGTGCCAGTTACCCCAAAGTAATAAGCTGAAATAAGCCCCGCAGCAATAACTGCCGCGACAGGATTCCAGTATTTGATCAGATAATTTTGTTTGAATTGCTGCAAAATCTCTTTCATTAGTGAATAAATCCTTAAATTGAAATGATGATTTGCAAGTGAGGTATAAAATGAAGATATTTTGAAGTGTCTGCCATTTTCCTATACACAAAACTTGCGATATAAGACAAATGAATTGTCGAGCAAGATAATAGCATTTGTTTTTTGGCAATGCACGAGGGGAGGGATAATTATTTGTGGGTAATTTAGGATTTAGACAGACTTACTGTCTGTCTAAATATTGATAGAAAAGTTAAACAGGCAATTTCATTTCTCGTACACGCATGGTTAATCCATCGATTAACAATAAGCGTCCACATAAATTTGAACCGATTTTTAACCGCACTTTGATGGCTTCTAAGGCTTGAATAGAGCCAACAATCCCCACGATTGGCGCCAGTACGCCAGCTTCTACACAGCTTAAAACGTTTTGTCCAAAGAGTTGGCTAAGTTGGCGATAGGTTGGGGTATTGGGTTCATAAGTAAAGACGGAAACCTGTCCTTCTAAACGGATCGCAGCACCAGAAACAAGCGGGATCTTCGCTTGTTCGCACCCACGATCGAGCGCATTACGAATATCCACGTTATCGGTACAATCTAATATCACATCAAAGTGCGGTATGATTTCCGCGAGTTTTTCTTCGGAAAGTTGCGCATTGATGGTTTCAATTTCGACGTGTGGATTAATTTGTTGTAACGCGATTTTTGCCGATTCCACTTTAGGCATATTTAATCGGCTATCAGTATGTAACACCTGACGTTGTAAATTGGAAAGCGATACGGTGTCGAAATCTAACAAGGTTAAATGACCCACGCCAGCAGCTGCAAGATATTGACTTGCCGCACAACCTAAACCGCCCAGACCGACAATTAACATGCGGCTGTCTTTGAGTTTTTCTTGTCCGTCAAAATCAACCGCTTTTAAGATGATTTGGCGGTTATAACGCAGTTCTTCTTCGTAGCTTAATTCAGCCATTATTGCCCCAATAGGTGATTAAACGGTTCAATGGTGACGATTTCGCCCGCAGCGACATTGCCGCGATCTTTTTCAAGGCGAATGAAGCAGTTACTTTTCACAAAAGAACTGAATAAATGCGAGCCTTGGAAACCAACAGGGTGCACTTCAAGTTGACCATTTTCATTAATTTGATAGAAACCACGTTGGAAATCTAAACGTCCTGGTGATTTTTTCAAATTAGTTTGGGCAATCGCTTGAAAGTGCGGTTGTTTTTTCGGGTGTTTTTTACCGCTTAATTTGGCAATAGCCGGTTGAACTAATTGATAGAATGTCACTAATGCAGAAACCGGATTGCCGGGTAAACCGCAGAACCAAGCATTTTCTAATTTACCAAATGCAAATGGCTTGCCTGGTTTCATCGCAATTTTCCAGAAATTCACCTGACCGACTTTTTCTAACACAGTTTTCGTGAAGTCAGCTTCACCCACCGAAACGCCACCGCTTGTGATGACAAGATCTGCTTGAGCTTGCGCTTTCACAAAAGCCGCTTCAAATTCTGCTTGGTTATCAGGCAGAATACCGAAATCGAGCACGTCACAATTTAATTTTTCTAGCATTAATTTCACAGTGAAGCGGTTTGTATCGTAAATTTGTCCCGCTTGTAACGCTTGACCGACAGGCACTAATTCATCGCCAGTTGAAAGCACGGCCACTTTTAATCGTGGGTAAGCTTTGACTTCAGCGATGCCTAATGAAGCAAGTAAAGGTAAAGATACGGCATTTAACTCATCGCCTTGATGTAATACCACATCACCTTTTTTTACATCTTCACCAATACGGCGAATATTCTGATTGGCTTTAGGTAAGGCCGCAAAGGTAACAGAACCATCTTCATTGACCGTGACATCTTCTTGCATGACTACCGCATCGGCACCTTCAGGAATCATTGCACCCGTCATAATTCTGACCGCACTTTGTGCTCCCCATTTTCCTTGAAACGGATTACCTGCAAAGGATTTTCCCGCAATAGAAAGCGTCATGGATTGCTGTAAATCGGCTAAACGAACTGCATAGCCATCCATCGCGGAGTTATCAAAAGAAGGTACGTTAATCGGAGAAATCACATCTTCCGCACAGACACGATCAGCGGCTTCAGTTAAAGCCAGTGTTTCAGTTTTTGTAGGGAAGGGAAGTTGGTTGAGCATTTGCGCCAAGGCATCTTCAAGTGGCAACATAATCAATCCTTTGGGTTGAGCGAAATAAAAGTGGATATATTGTAGCCCGAAATACAATATGAAGGAAATTAATAAATTAGGGTGATTTTTCGCATTTTACGAATAATTCATCTTTTGCTAAAATAACGCATTATTTTTTTATAAATGGAAAGTGAATGAACGCTATTTCACCTGATGCGGAAAGTGTCCGCCGAGCCTTGGTAGCCAAAGGCATCGAAACACCAATGATTGATCCGACTCAATGTAAAGATGAGCGCCGTGCGGCGATTGCTTCGCATATGCGAGAAGTGATGAAATTGATTGGGTTAGATCTACGTGATGATAGCCTAGAAGAAACACCAAATCGCTTAGCTAAAATGTTTATTGATGAAATTTTCAGTGGAATGGATTATGCCAATTTCCCGAAAATGACAAAAATCAAAAACCAAATGAAAGTGAGCGAAATGGTGCAAGTGAATGACATCACGTTGACCAGTACTTGCGAACACCATTTTGTGACAATTGATGGCAATGTTGCTGTGGCATATTATCCAAAAGATTGGGTGATTGGCTTGTCTAAAATCAATCGCATTGTGGCGTTTTTTGCACAGCGCCCACAAGTACAAGAGCGTTTAACCGAACAGCTTTTAACGGCATTTCAAACCATTTTAGAAACCGATGATGTGGCAGTTTATGTAAAAGCGACACATTTCTGTGTGAAAGCTCGCGGGGTAAAAGATACCCACAGTTATACTGTGACATCAGCCTATGGTGGGGTCTTTTTAGAAGATCGCGAAACTCGCAAAGAATTTTTATCTTCTATTCAGAAGTAATGAGCAAAAGCACCGAATAATCGGTGCTTTTTTGTTTATTAATTGTACGGATATAGGTTAAAATCTGCCCTTTCATTTTTATTTCGATTTTTATTTTTCTTGAGGATTTTCATGGCGAAAGCAAATTCAAAACTTTTTCTTGTTTTATTACTCGGCGTCCTTTCTGCATTTGGACCATTTGTAGTGGATCTTTATTTACCTTCACTGCCACAACTCGCGAGCTTTTTTGAAACGAATGCCTCAATGACACAGCTTACGCTTACCACAGCCATGATTGGTTTAGCGCTAGGACAGTTACTTCTTGGGCCACTCAGTGATAAATTTGGTCGAAAAAAACCGCTTATTATTTCATTAGTCATTTATATCATCAGTACGGTTTTAATTGTGTTTTCACCAAATATTGAAACGATGATTGTTTTGCGTGTGATTCAAGGACTTTCTTCGGCAGGAAGTGTTGTTATTTCTCGTGCGGTTGCAACGGATCTTTATCGTGGGCGTGAAATGACACGTTTCTTTGGTTTATTAATGACAATTAATGGACTCGCGCCAATTATTTCACCAATCCTTGGTAGTTTATTGTTGGAATACATCAGTTGGAAAGGTGTATTTGTTTTCCTTGCATTGATTGGTGTGATTGTTTTGATTTTCAGCTTCCGTCTAAAAGAAAGCTTAAGTGTCGAAAATCGCTTACAAGGTTCAATATTTTCCACCTTTTTGACTTTTGGTGTGATTATCAAAAATCGCTTATTTATGAGCTATGTAGGAATTCAAAGTTTCTTGCTTGGTTCCATGTTTGCCTATATTGCGGCTTCGCCATTTATTTTCCAAAGCTTCTATGGGTTGAGTGCATTTATCTTTAGTTTATGTTTTGGTGCAAATGGGGCAGCGTTAGTCATTGGAGCAAATATTGGCGGTAAATTGCCAAATCGTCAGGCTTTAGCTATTGGTGTTTTTGCTTTTGTGGTTGCTGCACTTTATACCATTGCGGTATTGATTATTCAGCCTTACTGGTTATTTATTGAAATCGGTTTCTTTGCAATGTTGTTATTAATGGGTATTACTTTCCCGGCTATTTCTTCTTTAGCCATGGAAAGTGAGCGCCAATATGCAGGCAGTGCATCCGCTTTGTTAGGTTTTGCACCTTTCTTTTTAGGTGGTGTAGTATCTCCGTTAGTGGGTATCGGCAATATTTTCTATTCAACATCCTTCGTTATTCTAATCTGTGCCTTACTTGCTTTGAGTATCTATTGGATGATTCGCCATAAAATCCCAACTTCAGCAGAGTAGTTGAAAAGTGCGGTCATTTTTGACGGTGTTTTAAAAAAGAAAAAGGCGAACATCAATTTGTTTGCCTTTTGTTATTTTAGCAATTAGTTTCGAATACTTAATTTCTCAAATTCATCGAAGAATGTTGGGAACGTTTTAGCCGTACATTTTGGATCTAAAATCGTGACGGGGGTATCCGACAATGCAATTAGAGCAAAGCACATTGCCATACGATGATCGTTATAGGTCTCAATTTCGGCATGTTTAAATTGAGAAAGGGCAAGCGGTTGAATTCGAATAAAATCTTCACCTTCTTCAACTTCCGCACCGACTTTTCGTAACTCAGCAGCCATTGCAGCAAGGCGATCAGTTTCTTTCACTCGCCAGTTATAAATATTGCGAATAACGGTTTCACCCTTTGCAAATAAGGCAGTTGTGGCAATCGTCATGGCTGCATCAGGAATGTGGTTCATATCCATATCAATGCCATGGAGCTCAGCTTGTTCTGCCTGAATAAAATCTTCACTCCAAGTGATTTTTGCACCCATTTTTTCTAGCACATCGGCAAATAGACGGTCGCCTTGAATGGAATGTTTGCCAATTCCTGTCACTTTTACGTTGCCTTTAATTGCGGCAGCGGCGAGGAAATAAGAAGCAGATGAAGCATCACCTTCCACCATGTATTTGCCCGGTGACACATAGGATTGGTTACCTTTCACCTTAAACACTTGATAATCTTGATTTTCAACCGAAACACCAAAATCTTTCATCATCGCGAGGGTGATATCAATATAAGGTTTTGAGACTAAATCACCCACAATATGGATATCTAAATCGCCCTCAGCAAGCGGAGCAGCCATTAAAAGTGCGGTCAAAAATTGAGAAGAAATTGAACCGTCAATTTCAACTACGCCACCTTTAATCCCTTGATTGCGAATTGCAAGTGGAGGGTAGCCGTCATTTTCTAAATAACGAACATCGGCACCCGCTTGAAGAAGCGCATCAACCAAATGTTTGATTGGGCGCTCTTTCATACGTGGCTCACCAGTCAAAATGACTTCGCCTTCAGTTTTGCCTTTTAAACAAAGTGCAGCCGTCAAAGGACGCATGGCCGTACCAGCATTGCCAAGAAAAAGTGATAAGCCATTTTCAACTTGAAATGCACCACCTAAGCCTTCAACTTCACAGCAAGTTTTATCTTCAGAAAGTTGGTAATTCACCCCTAACGCTTTAAGGGCGTTTAACATATGACGAATATCATCACTGTCTAACAGGTTAGTGACCGTTGTGGTGCCTTTAGCTAATGCCGCTAATAATAATGCTCGGTTCGATAAACTTTTCGAACCAGGTAAGTTGATTTCACCTTCAATAAGAGAAATCGGCTCTAAGGTGATAGCTTTCATTACAAGACCACCGTTTTGTTTTTATACACAAAAATACGATCATGTAAGGCAAGATCAAGCGCACGGCTTAATACTGTTTTTTCCACATCACGCCCTGCACGCATCATGGCATCGGCAGAGTAGGTGTGATCCACATTAATCACATTTTGCATAATGATCGGACCTTGATCCAATTCGTTATTAATAAAGTGGGCTGTTGCACCAATAATTTTTACGCCGCGCTCATAAGCTTGTTGATAGGGTTTGGCACCAATAAATGCGGGTAAGAATGAGTGGTGAATATTAATCACACGATTTGGATAACGCGCCACGAATTCTGGATTTAATACACGCATATATTTTGCTAATACAATGTAATCAGGCGCATATTCATCAATTTTTTCAGCAAGTAATTTATCGTGTTCCACACGCGTGAGGCCTTCATGGCTGACACAATGGAATGGAATATCAAAGCGTTCAACTAATTCGCGTAAATTATCGTGATTACCAATTACTGCCGCAATTTCTACATCTAATGCACCGTAGTAATTTTTCATTAAAATATCACCTAAGCAGTGCGCTTCTTTGGTGACTAAAATCACGATACGTTTACGTTTAGCACTGATTAGGCGGCAATTTGTCCCAGCTGGCAAGCTATAATTTAAGTCAGCTAACAAAGTTTCTTCGTTGAAAATACCTTCCAATTCGGTACGCATAAAGAAATGCTTTGTTTCGAAATCAACGAACTCATTATTGTGAAGAATATTTAATTGATGTTTGTAACAAATATTGGTGATTTTGGCGATTAAGCCTTTATCATCAGGGCAGTCAGTCAGTAATATTTTCTTTTCTAACATAATGAATATTTTGCAAGATAAATAAAAAAAGAGAACCCATAAAAATGGGTTCTACATTGTTAATGTGAAATTAGATTTCAAAAGAAGCTAAAGAGGCACCTTTATCTAAGGCTTTTTGAATCACACGAGGTGTACGGCCTTGACCAGTCCATGTTCTTTCTTGACCAGTTTCATCAGTATATTTGTATTTTGCTGGGCGAGGTTCACGTTTTTTACGAATTGAAGAAGGCGCAATACCAATAATAGCGGTTAATTCTTCCGCAGTGATGCCTTCTTGTTTAATTAATTCTTTATATTTTGCGATACGCGCACGACGCTCTTGTTCAGCTTGTTCAATTTCAGCTGCTTGAGCACGTTTTTCTTCAACAGCAGCTTGTAATTTTAAAAGTGAACTTTCAGCTTGTTCTAATGTTAAATCGCGTACAGCGGCGCGTAAACTACGAAGGTTAGTTAAACCTTTTGTTAATTCGTTCATGATGTCCTCTTTTTTATGTGTGTGAATGCTTAATTATTTTAAGGAAGACAATAATAACGAAAATAATATATTTGGTAAATATTAATTCGTCTAAATTAAAGAATTAATTGGTCTGATCTCATCATACTCCATATTATGGAGTGACCTGTTTTCTATACTATTGCAATCGTTCACTCATAAAATTGTGTAACAATGAATTAACAACTTAATACGTCATTTTTAATAAAAGAATAGATTTCACTGAAAGTGCAAGATTTTATTGGTAATTTTATTCATTTTAATGTAATCTCTCACCATCCTATACAACAGTAGAGGTGCGGTCATTATAAGTATTTTCCTGGAGTGGATAGCGTTGAAGGGAAAGGAAAGGAATGATTGCCGAAATCGAATAGGCGTCATCTTATTCGGTTGGTCACGTCTTCGAAAGGAACGTGACTGTCATAGTTTTTGTGTATTAACTATGGAGCGCTACGGTTCGGTCTGGTCATAATTGTGTCTTTTCTTGCCGTTGTCTCCATTAAATTATTAGGTATAACTTAATGGAACTAGTCGATTATTCTTCATCTATTTATTCAATTATACCCGCATTACTTGCGATTATTTTAGCAATTGCAACTCGTCGGGTTTTGGTGTCCCTCAGTGCTGGGATTATTGTCGGTGCGTTAATGTTGGTTGATTTCAATCCATTGAATGCACTTATTTATTTAAAAGATAATGTTGTGGCATTAGTTTATAGTAGCGAAGAAGGCATGAATTCAAATATGAATATCGTGTTTTTCTTAGTTTTACTTGGCGTATTGACCGCACTTTTAACTGTGTCAGGCAGCAACCGTGCGTTTGCTGAATGGGCACAAAATAAAATTAAAGGTCGTCGCGGTGCGAAATTATTAGCGGCATCTTTAGTGTTTGTGACATTTATCGATGATTACTTCCACAGTCTTGCTGTCGGTGCGATTGCACGTCCAGTTACTGATCGTTTCAAAGTTTCTCGTGCAAAATTAGCGTACATTCTTGATTCTACTGCTGCACCAATGTGTGTCATGATGCCAGTATCAAGCTGGGGGGCATACATTATTACTCTTGTAGCAGGTTTATTGGCGACGTATTCTATTACCTCTTATACCCCAATGGGCGCATTCGTTGCTATGAGTTCAATGAACTACTATGCGATCTTCTCATTATTAATGGTATTCTTTGTGGCCTATTTCTCATTTGATATTGCATCAATGGCACGTCATGAAAAATTAGCGATGGAGCGCGATTATAAAGAAGAAGTCATTGAAGGTGTGAAAGGTAAAGTTCGCAACTTAATTTTACCGATTTTAGTCTTAATTACCGTCACTGTTTTCATGATGATTCATACGGGTAGTGAGGCCTTAGCGGCGGATGGAAAACCATTTAGCCTCTTAGGTGCATTTGAAAATACAACAGTAGGTATTTCGCTTGTTGTTGGTGGTTCAAGTGCGGTTGCTATGTCAACATTATTGATTATTCTTGAGCGCCAAGTTTCTTTACAAGAATATGGAAAAGCATGGATTGCCGGTATTAAATCTATGTTAGGTGCAATTGCAATCCTGTTCTTTGCGTGGACAATCAATAAAGTGGTGGGTGATGCACAAACCGGTAAATACTTATCTTCTTTAGTGAGTGGCAGCATTCCAGTTCAATTTTTACCAGTGATTTTATTTATCCTTGGTTCAGCAATGGCATTCTCAACAGGGACAAGCTGGGGGACATTTGGTATTATGTTACCAATCGCTGCGGCAATGGCGACTAACTCAGCACCAGAATTATTACTTCCTTGTTTGTCTGCAGTTATGGCAGGCGCGGTATGCGGCGATCACTGTTCACCGGTTTCGGATACAACGATTCTGTCGTCAACTGGGGCAAAATGTAACCACATGGATCACGTCACCACACAATTACCTTATGCAGCAACTGTTGCAACAGCAAGTGCTGTGGGCTACATTGTAGTAGGCTTTACAGAATCAGGTTTAGCTGGATTTGTGACAACAGCAGTTGTTTTAGTAGCTTTAGTGTTTATCGTGAAAAAACGTTAAGCATAAACGTGAAAAAAAGAAAGGGCGTACCGTGTGGTACGCCCTTTTTGTATTTATTGTGAAAATTAGAGTAATGGACTAAACAAGAAAAATAACCGCTCGATGATTCGATGATAGAAAGGACGATTGATCCATTCTTGCATATCGAGAGCGGAAGAGTTCGCTAAATAATTTTCATGAAGTGTGGCCACTTCATTGGCAAAATTACGATCTTCTACGGCAACGGTGATTTCAAAGTTAAGCAGGAAACTGCGTAAATCCATATTTACTGTACCAACGAGTGCGAGCTTATTATCGATTAACACACTTTTTGTATGTAGAAGTCCTGCTTCAAAATGATAAATTTTTACACCTGCTTCAAGTAAATCATCAAAGAACGTTCGGCTCGCCCAACGAACCATCAAGGAATCATTGTTTTTAGGTAAAATAAGCGTGATATCAACACCTCGGAATGCGGCAATGCGTAATGCTTCAGCAATATTGTGACTTGGCACAAAGTAAGGTGAAGTGATCACAATACTTTCTCTTGCAGCATAAATGACTGTTGCAAGAGATTGAGCTATTAAATCATCTGGGAATGCGGGACCACTCGCAATAACTTGCACAGAATGGGTGTCGTTATCGTCAATTTCCACAAGTGGACAATTTGGCAATAAAAGAGGTAATTCTTCCATGGTTTCAATTTCCCAATCCCAAGCATGTAAGCTGTTTAAAATCGGTGAAACAGGACCGTTGATTCGTACCATCACGTCTATCCAATTGCCTACGTTGCTGTCTTGTTTGAAGAAATTTGGGTCTACCATATTCATACTGCCTGTATAGGCAATTTGATTATCAATGATGATGATTTTACGATGTTGACGTAAATCAATTCGGCTGAAGAACATCCGGAATAAATTTACATGTAGCGCTTCGGTAATTTCAATGCCTTTTGCTCGCATTTCTTTACAAACAGGGCTTTTCAAAAAAGCATTACTGCCAACGGAATCGAGTAAAAGACAAACTTTAACTCCACGTTGCACGGCTTCTTCTAAGGCTTGTTTCACTTCATTAATCATGCCATCATTGCTCCAAATATAGAACACCATATTAATGGAATGATGTGCTTGTTGAATATCACGAATGATACTTCGAATGATGCTTTCTGGCGTGTCGAGAATATGTAATTCATTACCTCGAATGTTCGGAATACCTAAGCGGTGGTGGACTAGTTTAAATAAAGCACGATAACGAGGATCCTGGGAATGTGTAACCAGATCTTTTTGTTCTGACAGTTGCTGAAGCCATTGGGTATATTTAGGTTTTAACAACTGAAAGGCTTTGGCTCGGCGCGTACCGAGTTTAATCTCACCAAAAATTAAATAAGCAATGACGCCAATCAGTGGCACAAGGTAGATAATCATCAGCCATGACAACGTAGCAGAAACCGCTTGTTTTTTGACGAGTAAACGCAAGGTGACAGAAATAACTGCTACCCAAATTAACACGGGAATAATATAAACCAGTATAATATGTTCAAAACTCATTAATTTTTGACCGCACTTATGAAATTAGACATTATTTATCAGACCGATGATTTTATCATTATTTATAAGCCTTGTGGGATAAGTGTGCATAAAGATCAAAGTGAAATTGGTTTAACCACTTTGCTTGCTGAGCAGTTTGGCGTGCCACAAGTCTGGCTTGTGCATCGGTTAGATAAAGTGACATCAGGTTTACTCATCTTTGCATTGAATGCTGAAAGTGCGGCTGAATTTTTCCGACTTTTTTCTGAACATCATATCCAAAAGACTTATCTTGCACTCAGCAATCAAAAGCCCAAAAAGAAGCAAGGATTGATTGTCGGCGATATGCAAAAGGCTCGTAATGGGGCTTGGAAACTTTGCCAATCGAAAGAAAATCCCGCAATTACGCGTTTTGAAAGTGTAAGTTGTGAGCCTAATTTACGATTATTTATCTTAAAGCCACAAACTGGTAAAACCCATCAATTGCGTGTGGCGATGAAAAGCTTAGGGAGTCCGATTTTAGGCGATGCGCTTTATGGTAAAAACACTGAAAAAATTGACCGCACTTATTTACATGCTGCAAGATTGCAATTTGAATTTAAAGGTCAAGCATTTGATGTGTTTACCCCTCCGAAAGAAGGAGAGTGGTGGCATCGTGAGAACGTTCAATCTCAGATTCAAAAATTTGGCTCAGCAAATGCTGAGCCAAAGAAATAATCAATAACGTTTATTTCGCTAATCCGATACCCGTATAGCCACGTTCACGCATGGTGGCTTCTTTTGATTTACGAATTAAGGTCTCAATTGTCATACCTTGTACGAGAATGGAGAATGCCACTACCGCATACGTCATACCTAAAATAAGATCGCGAACATCCATTTCTAATCCTTCAATATAAAATTGACCACTTGGAATAGAAAGCGCCATAGCGAGCGCTAATCCCCCTCGTAATGCGCCCCAAGTAAGTACTTTCATGGTGTAAGGATTGTATTTACGATAACGTTTCATGACTTGGAATGGTAACCAGACACTTGCATATCGACAGATTAAGCAAACCGGAATAGCAAGGAAAATTAAGATTAACCCTTGCCAAGACACATGAATCAATAAAATCGCTAAACCGATCAAGATAAAGAGTAAGGAGTTAAGGAAGTGATCGATCATTTCCCAAAAGTGATCTAAATAGCGTTGGCTTTGTTGAGAAAAGCCTGTGTATCTTGTCCAGTTACCAATTAAAATCCCCGCGACAACCATCGCTAATGCACCTGATACATGTAAGAGATTAGCAAGCATAAAGCCCGCAGTGGGTACGATTAAGGTCAAAAGAATTTCTAACGAACCATCATCGGTAGCTGAAATCAGATAATGGGCGAAGAGACCTAAAACCAATCCAAATGCAATCCCGCCTAAAGCTTCTTTAAAAAATAAATGGAGAATGCCGCTTGCTGTCGGTTCATGACCGCCAAATGCGACAGCAAAAACCGTGGTAAAAATTACCAAGCCAATCCCATCATTAAAAAGTGATTCGCCTTCCACTTGCATAGATAAGCGTTTTGGTGCTTTTAAGTTTTTGATAATGGCAAGTACGGCAATCGGGTCATCAGGCGAGATGAGTGCACCAAATAAGATGCAGTAAATTAAATCAATATGCCAGCCGAAAAGTAAGGCAACACCATAAAGTAGAAAACCAATGAAAAAGGTGGAGGCAAGCGTAGAGAATAGAGCAAAAATGGTAATTTCCCATTTTTGATTGTTTAAGACTGGAAGCTTAATGCCCAAGGCGCCGGCAAAGAGCAAAAAGCCTAAAATCCCGTTCAATAAGAAATCTTTAAAATCAATGCGTTCGATGACGCGTGTTGCAATGTCATCCAAATTAAACCAGCCGAAATATCCCAATAACACTAGGAAAAGCGAGCCCGCCATGGAGGTGGCTGTGATGGCAATAGTATATTGGATATTATCGTTCAGTTTACGTGTGATAAAACTGATAAGAATGGCTATTGTGGTGAGAAAACACAAGTAAGTATAAATATTCATAAAATGATCCGAGTAAAGTAATAAAAGCGCCGCCAGTATAAGCAAGTTAGTTTTATTTATAAAGTGCGTTTTTAGGAAAAATTTTAATGAGAACGAAGGGTAAAATTCATTTGATTGCAACTGAAGCGTAATCACATTAATAGGCGTAACTTCTCCCATTACAGAGGAAAAGTGCGGTTAAGATTTCAATTATTTTGTATAATAGACCCAATTTTTCACATTAGGAACAAAAATGAAATTTATCTCTTTTAATATTAATGGTTTACGTGCCCGTCCTCATCAACTTGAAGCAATTATTGAAAAATACCAACCGGATGTGATTGGTTTACAAGAAATCAAAGTAGCGGATGAGGATTTTCCTTATGCGATTACTGAAAATCTGGGTTATCACGTTTTTCATCACGGGCAAAAAGGCCACTATGGTGTAGCCTTATTAACTAAACAAGAACCCAAAGCGGTACGTCGTGGTTTTCCAACAGATAATGAAGATGCGCAAAAACGCATTATTATGGCAGATTTAGAAACCCCATTTGGTTTGTTAACGGTAATTAATGGCTATTTTCCACAAGGCGAAAGCCGTGCACATGAAACCAAGTTCCCGGCAAAAGAAAAATTTTATGCGGATCTTCAACGTTATTTAGAACAAGATCATGATAAAGCCAATCCGGTTTTAATTATGGGCGATATGAATATCAGTCCAAGCGATTTGGATATTGGTATCGGCGATGAAAACCGCAAACGTTGGTTGCGTACTGGTAAATGTTCATTCTTACCCGAAGAGCGTGAATGGTATCAACGCTTATACGATTATGGATTGGAAGATACGTTCCGCAAATTAAATCCAACAGTCAATGACAAGTTCTCGTGGTTTGATTATCGCTCAAAAGGTTTCGATGATAACCGTGGATTACGTATCGATCATATTTTAGTGAATCATCAATTAGCAGAGCGTTGCGTGGACGTTGGCATTGCATTGGATATTCGTGCGATGGAAAAACCGTCCGATCACGCACCAATCTGGGCAGAGTTTAAATAGGAAAGCAGCATGGATATGGCAAATTGGCAGAATTACCGTTCACAAGTGAATGGTATGCCTGCCGTGTTTACCGCAAATATTGAAGATTTAGATGTTTATCATGGTAAACATCTCAGTAAGGTTGTGCAATTTACCGTGCCTTATCAGGGAGATGAGGACGGTTTACCAAATGAAGGCGAATATGAAAAATTGATTAACCGTCTTTTTAAAATCCTTGCACAATTGACCGCACTTCCGAATGTTTTCTTTGCAGGGCACTTTATTTGCAACCATCAGGCAAAAATGCATTTTTATTGTGAACACGATGCGTTGCTTAAAGAAACGCTTCAACAGCTTGATTTTGTCTCAGAAATCAATGTGCAGGATGATCCCAATTGGGATACCTATTTCGATTTCTTATTGGCTTCTCCATTGGAAATGAAATTAAATGCGACGGAAGAGATTTTGAGTATGCTGAATAGCAAAGGGCGTAATTTAAGTGATACTTATTTGATTGAGCATACTTTCCATTTTGATGAAGAAGAAAAAATGTTTCCCTTTATGGATGAACTAACACTTGGGAAAGTGTCTTTTAGTACGTTGAAATATTCAAGCCAAGCCATCCAGACGGAAGAAGATGAACAGCCTTATTTCATGGTGAAATTGGAGCAAGAGCTTTCATTAGACAGTAATGAGATCTTCGAGTGGGTAGAGCGCTTTGAAAAACTCGCTATGGAGTTTTCAGGCGACTATATTGGCTGGGAATGCGATAACTTAATGGATGATCGTTCATCATTAAATTAGCCTGATAATTCATCAAATAAGCATTGATTAGATAAAAATAAAGCCCATCAACACGATGGGCTTAAATTCTTTTGGCTACAAATTTAGGATTCGTAAAAGGAGACAAACGAAAGCTAAACCAAAAGAGAAATTTGGCTCCTCCTGCGGGACTCGAACCTGCGACATATGGATTAACAGTCCACCGTTCT
>NZ_JVHG01000005.1:0-553 GCF_001055095.1 Parahaemophilus parainfluenzae | reverse complement strand
TGACACGGGTGCTACAGGCGCAACTGGTGCTACAGGCGCAACTGGTGCTAAAGGTGACACAGGTGCTACAGGCGCAACTGGTGCTACAGGCGCAACAGGTGCAACAGGCGCAACAGGCGCAACAGGTGCTACAGGCGCAACAGGTGCAACAGGCGCAACCGGCGACAAAGGCGAGAAAGGTGACACTGGTGCAGATGGTAAGAATGCTAAAGCTGAAGTTAAAGACAACGGCAACGGTACTCACACTGTAACCATCACAGATGGCGAGGGTAAAACCACAACTACTATCATTAAAGATGGTAAGAATGCTAAGGCTGAAGTTAAAGACAATGGCAATGGCACTCACACTGTAACGATCACAGATGGTGACGGTAACACCACAACTACTATCGTGAAAGATGGAGCTAAAGGTGACACAGGTGCAACAGGTGCTAAAGGTGACACAGGTGCTAAAGGTGACACAGGTGCTAAAGGTGACACAGGTGCAACAGGTGCAACCGGCGACAAAGGCGAGAAAGGTGACACAGGTGCTACTGGCGCAACCGGCGACAAA